>NZ_JAHXDO010000004.1:0-279034 GCF_019891195.1 Bacillus sp. YC2
AGAGCAACGGCCTTCTAAGCCGTCGGTCGGGAGTTCGAATCTCTCCTGGGACGTACGAAAAAAGAGCTGGTGAAATCAGAGTGAAAACTGATAGCGCTGGCCTTTTTTATCGATTAACCCTTCTTTTACTGTTGTACATTCATGAAAATCATGATAAAATAAGTAACGGAATTGTATTATTTTCATGTCCCAGTAGCTCAGCTGGATAGAGCAACGGCCTTCTAAGCCGTCGGTCGGGAGTTCGAATCTCTCCTGGGACGTATGAAAAAACCTCAAACCCTTGCATAAGGTTTGAGGTTTTTTTATTTTCAGCACCTGAAAGTTAATTTGATACACTTCTATTAGTTGTTTCTTAGATGTAAATAATAAAAAAAGCTCAATCTCTAAGCAGAGATTGAGTTTTATGTACTAATTATTGGAGATTTTCTACATGAGAACCTACAAAGAATTGGAAGTTTGTTGAGCCGCCTTGGACATTTGAGTAGGAAGATGCTCCGGCTGGAACTCCCCAAAAGCGGATAACATCGTCTTCGAGTATATTTTTTGCCGGTTTTAAAAGTAATATTTCATAGGATTGCATATCATCGTCATTAATATCAATTAACGTTACAGTTTCACCATCTTGTACTGTTTCTTCAATTGTTGAAACAGTTCCAGAGAATGATGCCATCTTCTGGAAAAATGGTGCAGGATTTTTATTTAACTGCTTATATTGAATTGTTGAATCTGTTATTTTTTTTGCTTCACTGATATCTGCTTTTGACTTTGCAGGAAACAGTTTGTAATTTTTAACAATGAAATCATAAGTTTGATCTGGCAAGGTCATGTTGCTTTCTGTAACCACTGGCATATAGGACTTTGTTAAATCAGCGTATTTGTTGTGATCACTTGATGTTTGCTTCTGAGTGTTTTCCTCTTTTTGCTTTCCGTTACTCTCTTTATTTGCTGTTTTTTCTATTGCTTGACCAGAAGTGCTTGCAGTTTCTGTTTTAGCTGAAGGAATATTAATAACAGCGATGATAAACACAAGAAAGGAAATACCGGCAATTATCATCTTTTTCTTTGCTGTACCATTTTTTTTGACGAGGGCGATAATAGCAAGAATAATGTAAATAATAAATGCTAAGAACCCCAATAAACTTAATAAACCCCACATATTATAATGGAAACCTCCTATAAAAGAAATATAGTTACTATTAAACCATATTTTTATATAAAAACAGTTTTTTTTACAAAAAAATTATAGAGATGAATATATATTTACAGTTCTATTGGTATGTAATTTATAACGAAAAGGAATATATTTAAATTTTTATCAGGTTGAAAGTATTGGTTTAGGAGATTTACTTTAAAATTCTTAGATGACCTTTCTTTATTGATGCAGCAGAAAGAAGCGCCGCCTCAATGACATTTGAGATGACGCTGATTGGTTTTGTTTATTTTTTCCGTTATCTGAATCCGCCCGGCGCGCTGAAGCCTCCGGAATGTCCGCCGCTAAAGCTGCCTGCTCCGATGGCGCCCGGATGTGACCCGGTGCTGGCGGTTCCCGCAATATCAGTCAATGCCGGATAAGGGGTGTATTGCTGCCCGCTATATCCCGGCGTGCTTTGCGTCGGCTGCTGTCCGTAGCCGTGTGCGGGGTATCCTCCATGCTGGTAAGGAGATACGTGGTGATAAGGATATGTCTGCATCGGCGGTGAAGGATAATAAGCCTGGGGCGGCAGGACTGGTAAAGGCGGAAATCCGGGAGGCAGACCTTGCATGCCTGATAACATCTTATTCATTACATCACTCATTTCTTCACAAGATAAGAACAGTGTATGCTTATATCTCCGTAAAGAGCCTGTATCATTCGAACGGATTATCTTACAAGTCCCGCGGCAGACTTTGTGGAAATGCGTAATAAAATATGACAAGTTCGTATGAAGGCGGAAAATTTTCGAGTAATCTTAGGAGATTAACAAAAAAATTATAAAAACTTTTAATGTTTAGAGATCCTTTTAAATCAACAATGAAAGCGTATACAAAATAGATTGATTAATCTAAATTGTCTAATAATTATAAAAATGCTGTTGACACTGTCTTCAAACGGGCGTAATATGAGTTCAAACAAAAATAAACAAATGATTCACGCTAAAGAGAAAACTTATAAAACACTGAAAAAACAAATGGTTGAAGGGTCTTTTCGAATGAAGAGAGCTGCAATAATAAAAAGCGCAGATGAGGATAAGTAGCTTTGCTGAAGTTTTTCACAGAGAGCCGGGAACGCTGAGAACCGGCAAAACAAATCAAAGTGAACTCGCCTCAGAGTGCCGGTCTGAAATGTAAAGAGTAGGACCCGGCCGAGTGAACTGTTATGTTTACTCGTTATCAAAACGGATAGAAATTATCCATGAGACGGTCAGTAAAAGACCGTAAACAAGGGTGGTACCGCGGAAAGTAAAGCTTTTTCGCCCCTTTTGGCTATTGCATGAAATGCTTGGCTGAATGTGGGTGAGAAGGCTTTTTTGTTTGCGTCAGCTGACGCGGGATTTTGAATTCATTTTAAGACGTTGAAAAGGAGGAAATGAAATGGGAACAAATGTACAGGCGGATGCCTTGTCTGCCGAATGTACAAAGACAATGAACGGGGCATTAATGCTGATTGAGTCTTTAAAGAAAGAAAATGTCGAGATGATTTTCGGGTATCCGGGAGGGGCCGTTCTTCCGATTTACGATAAGCTGTATCACTCAGGAATGGTTCACATTCTTCCCCGCCACGAGCAAGGCGCGATTCATGCCGCTGAAGGCTATGCGAGGGTATCGGGCAAACCCGGAGTCGTTATCGCCACTTCGGGGCCAGGCGCGACAAACTTAGTGACGGGGCTTGCGGATGCGATGATTGATTCTCTGCCGCTCGTTGTATTTACCGGGCAGGTGGCCACTTCGGTGATCGGCAGTGACGCCTTTCAAGAAGCTGATATTTTAGGGATTACAATGCCGATTACGAAGCACAGCTATCAGGTTCGCCATCCGGAAGATCTTCCGCGCGTCATCAAAGAGGCTTTTCATATAGCAACGACGGGCAGACCGGGTCCTGTATTAATAGATATTCCAAAGGATGTAGCGTCCTTTGAAGGTGAATTCAGATATGATCACAAGGTGAATCTGCCGGGATACCAGCCGGTAAAAGAGCCTAACTACCTGCAGATCCGCAAGCTCGTAGAGGCTGTCAGCAGTGCGAAAAAACCGGTCATTTTAGCCGGTGCGGGCGTTTTGCACGGTAAAGCTTCAGAAGATTTAAAAAATTATGCCGAGCAGCAGCAAATTCCTGTAGCTCATACACTTCTCGGTCTTGGCGGCTTCCCTGCCGACCATCCGCTCTTTTTGGGAATGGCTGGAATGCACGGCACATATACAGCCAATATGGCGCTTTATCACTGTGATCTTCTCATCAGCATCGGCGCACGCTTTGATGATCGCGTTACCGGAAATCTGAAGCACTTCGCAAAGTCTGCCAAAGTGGCTCATATCGATATTGATCCCGCGGAAATCGGGAAAATTATCGAAACGCAAATTCCGGTAGTCGGCGACAGTAAAATCGTTCTTCAGGAATTAATGAAGCAAAACGGAAAACAAGGGCAAACGGATGAATGGAAGCAGCAGCTGACGGAGTGGAAGGAAGAATATCCGCTTTGGTATACAGAGAACAGAGAAGAGGGCTTTAAACCTCAAAAACTGATTGAGTATATTCACCAATTCACAAACGGTGAGGCGATTGTAGTAACAGACGTCGGTCAGCACCAAATGTGGGCCGCTCAATTTTATCCTTTCCAAAAGGCCGATAAGTGGGTCACATCAGGAGGCCTCGGCACGATGGGCTTCGGTCTTCCGGCAGCCATCGGAGCGCAGCTGGCCGATAAAAACGCTACGGTTGTCGCTGTCTTAGGGGACGGCGGATTCCAAATGACGCTGCAGGAATTAGATGTCATCAGGCAGCTGAATCTTCCGGTGAAAGTGGTCATCTTAAACAACGAATGTCTGGGTATGGTAAGGCAGTGGCAGGAAATTTTTTACGAAGAGCGCTATTCTGAATCGAAATTCTCAGCGCAGCCTGACTTTGTGAAATTGTCAGAAGCCTACGGCATTAAAGGCATCAGAATTTCGGCAGAAGAGGAAGCGAATGAACAGCTGCGAGAAGCGCTGACATCAAAAGAGCCGGTTGTTATTGACGTTCGGGTCGCAAGGGAGGAAAAAGTATTTCCGATGATTGCGCCCGGCAAAGGACTTCATGAAATGGTGGGGGTGAAACCTTGAAACGCATTATTACATTAACAGTGGTAAACCGCTCCGGGGTTTTAAACCGGATCACCGGCCTGTTTACAAAAAGACACTATAATATCGAAAGCATCACTGTCGGCCACACAGAAACCAGCGGTGTTTCAAGGATTACATTTGTCGTCCATGTGGAAGGCGAAAATGATGTTGAACAGCTGACAAAGCAGCTTAACAAACAAATTGATGTGCTGAAAGTGACTGATATTACAAACCAATCTATCGTACAGCGGGAACTGGCTTTAATTAAAGTCGTTTCAGCCCCGTCGGCAAGGACGGAAATCAATGGAATCATTGAACCGTTCAGAGCCTCCGTCGTTGATGTTTCAAGAGACAGCATCGTCGTGCAGGTCACCGGCGAATCTAGCAAAATTGAAGCGCTCATTGAGCTCCTCAAGCCTTATGGAATTAAAGAAATCGCGAGAACAGGCACAACGGCTTTTGCGAGGGGAACCCAGCAAAAGGCGTCATCCAATAAAACAATTTCAATTGTATAACACAAACAAGGGAGAGATTAAAATGGTAAAAGTATATTATAACGGTGATATCAAAGAGAACGTATTGGCAGGCAAAAAAGTAGCAATTATCGGTTACGGTTCACAAGGGCATGCACATGCGCTCAACTTAAAAGAAAGCGGAATTGACGTAGTTGTCGGCGTCAGACAAGGGAAATCTTTTACGCAGGCCCAAGAAGACGGACACAAAGTATTCTCAGTAAGAGAAGCGGCTGCACAAGCAGACATCATTATGGTTCTTCTTCCTGACGAACAGCAGCAAAAAGTATATGAAGCTGAAATTAAAGATGAACTGACTGCCGGAAAATCATTGGTCTTCGCGCACGGATTTAACGTTCATTTCCATCAGATCGTACCTCCTGCCGACGTAGACGTATTCCTGGTAGCGCCTAAAGGACCGGGCCATCTTGTCAGAAGAACATACGAGCAAGGCGCAGGGGTGCCGGCATTGTTTGCCATCTATCAAGATGTCTCCGGCGAAGCGAAAGATACCGCTCTTGCTTACGCGAAAGGAATCGGCGGAGCGCGCGCAGGTGTTTTAGAAACAACATTTAAAGAAGAAACAGAAACAGATCTATTCGGTGAGCAGGCTGTTCTTTGCGGAGGATTAACGTCACTTGTCAAAGCAGGTTTTGAAACATTGACAGAAGCCGGCTATCAGCCTGAACTCGCATACTTTGAGTGTCTGCACGAATTAAAATTAATCGTAGACCTGATGTACGAAGAAGGATTGGCGGGCATGAGATACTCAATCTCTGATACGGCTCAGTGGGGAGATTTCGTATCAGGACCGCGCGTAGTCGATGCGAAAGTAAAAGAATCTATGAAACAAGTATTAACTGACATTCAAAACGGCACATTCGCAAAAGAATGGATCGTAGAAAACCAAGTAAACCGTCCGCGTTTCAACGCAATCAATACTAGTGAAAACGAACATCAAATTGAAGTGGTCGGCAAAAAACTTCGTGAAATGATGCCGTTTGTCAAACAAGGCAAAAAGAAGGAAGCGGTGGTCTCCGTTGCGCAAAATTAATTTTTTCGACACGACGCTTCGTGACGGTGAACAGTCTCCCGGGGTTAACCTGAATGCCCGGGAGAAGCTGACCATAGCCAAGCAGCTTGAAAGACTCGGGGTGGACATTATTGAAGCGGGATTTCCCGCTTCATCCCGAGGAGATTTTTTAGCCGTGCAGGAAATTGCAAGAACGATTAAAAATTGTTCCGTAACAGGGCTTGCCCGCTCTGTGAAAGGTGATATCGACGCAGCCTGGGAAGCGCTGAAAGACGGTGTCAGTCCGCGGATTCACGTCTTTATCGCGACCTCTGACATCCACCTGAAGCACAAATTAAAAATGACGCGTGAAGAGGTTGCGGATAGAGCGGCTGAGATGGTGAGGTATGCGAAAGAACGCTTCCCGATTGTCCAATGGTCGGCGGAGGACGCCTGCCGGACCGAGCTTCCATTCTTGGCGGAAATAGTGGAAAAAGTCATTGATGCCGGCGCAAGTGTAATCAACCTGCCTGACACAGTCGGGTACCTGACACCTGCGGAATACGGAAACATCTTTAAATATATGAAGGAAAACGTACCGAATATCGATCAGGCAAAGCTGTCAGCTCATTGCCACGACGATCTCGGGATGGCGGTGGCTAACTCACTGGCTGCGATTGAAAACGGAGCCGGCCAAATTGAATGCGCCATAAACGGAATCGGTGAAAGAGCCGGAAACGCGGCGCTTGAAGAAATCGCCGTGGCGCTACATGTCAGAAATGATGTTTTTCAAGCTGATTCATCTCTCACGCTTCACGAGTTGAAGCGGACGAGTGATCTTGTCAGCAAACTGACGGGTATGGCTGTTCCCCGCAATAAAGCAATCGTTGGAGATAATGCTTTTGCACATGAATCCGGTATTCACCAGGACGGCTTTCTGAAAGAAAAATCAACATATGAAATTATCTCACCTGAGCTTGTCGGCGTAACTGCAGATGCGCTTGTTCTCGGCAAACATTCCGGGCGCCATGCGTTCAAAGACCGCCTGAACATGCTGGGATTCCAGTTTGATGCTGAGGAAATCAACAAATTTTTTACGATGTTTAAAGAGTTGACTGAGAAGAAAAAAGAAATCACTGATGATGATTTGATTTCTCTTATTTTAGAAGAAAAAGTGACAGACAAAAAGGTCGGCTATGAATTTTTGTCTCTGCAAGTGCATTACGGCACTTCACAGGTGCCGACGGCCACTGTTTCTCTGAAAAATCAAGAGAATGAGCAGCTGATTCAAGAAGCCGCAACGGGAGCCGGAAGTGTAGAAGCCGTTTATAATACGCTCTGCCGCGGCATCGATAAAGATATTGAGCTTATGGACTACCGCATTCAATCTAATCGAAAAGGCGAAGACGCATTAGCCCAAGTATACGTGAGAGTGACCGTAAACGGAAAGGAATCGTCAGGGCGGGGCATTGCGCAGGATGTGCTGGAAGCCTCTGCGAAAGCCTATCTGAATGCTGTTAACCGGCAATTGGTCTTTGAATGTAATATAGACGGATTAAAGAGACAGGCTGCGGTCGGCTCGTAATCGAAAGGAGAACGGTTCATTTGAAGAAACGGATAGCTTTGCTTCCTGGTGACGGGATCGGACCGGAAGTGGCGGAATCAGCCGCAGATGTGCTGAAAA
Organism: Bacillus sp. YC2; assembly: GCF_019891195.1. Classification (NCBI taxonomy): domain Bacteria; kingdom Bacillati; phylum Bacillota; class Bacilli; order Caryophanales; family Bacillaceae; genus Bacillus; species Bacillus sp. YC2. The sequence goes on from NZ_JAHXDO010000004.1 coordinate 7,505, forward strand.
GTGTCGCCGAACAATTCGGACATGAATTTGAATTTGAAAACGGGCTGATTGGAGGAGCGGCGATTGACGCACATCAAAACCCGCTCCCTGAGGAAACGGTTGCCCTTTGTGAAAAATCTGACGCGATCTTACTCGGGGCGGTCGGCGGACCGAAATGGGACCAAAACCCTCCCGAACTCAGACCTGAAAAAGGGCTGCTCGGGATCAGAAAAAAACTTGGCTTGTTTGCAAATTTGCGTCCCGTGACAGTATTTGAAAGCCTTTCTGAAGCATCTCCATTGAAAAAAGAATACATTAATGGCGTCGATTTTGTGATCGTCCGCGAATTGACGGGCGGCCTCTATTTCGGACAGCCGAGCAGACAGTATGTCAATGAAGCGGGAGAGCAGGAAGCAGTCGATACGCTTTTTTATAAAAAGGAAGAGATCGAACGCGTTGTCAGAGAGGCTTTTAAAATGGCAGCCGGCAGAAAAGGAAAGGTGACGTCAGTTGATAAAGCCAACGTACTTTCATCAAGCAGGCTCTGGCGCGAAACAGCAAATGAGATCGCGAAAGAATTTCCTGATGTGACGCTTGAACATATGCTCGTTGATAATGCCGCGATGCAGCTGATCTATGCTCCGAATCAGTTTGATGTAATTGTGACAGAGAATATGTTCGGTGATATTTTGAGCGATGAAGCATCCATGCTTACAGGCTCGCTCGGCATGCTGCCGTCAGCCAGCTTATCAAGCTCAGGGCTTCACTTGTTTGAACCCGTGCATGGCTCGGCGCCTGATATCGCGGGTAAAGGAATGGCCAATCCGTTTGCGGCGATTTTATCGGCGGCGATGCTTTTGAGAACATCATTCGGTCTTGAAGACGAAGCCCGGGCTGTAGAACAGGCAGTCAGCAAGGTGCTTGCAGACGGCAAGCGGACACGAGATATAGCGAGAGGCGCTGAATATTCAGGCACTCGTGAGATCACTGAAGAAGTAAAAGCGGCATTAGCCTGCGCGCATATAAAATCGATAGTGTGACGGCTTTAAGGAAGCGGTCTTAGTTCATAGGTAGAGGGAGGAAATAAAGATGATGCCTCGAACAATCATCGAAAAGATTTGGGATCGGCATGTAGTAAAAAGCGGTGAGGGAAAACCCGACCTTCTCTATATTGATCTGCACTTAATCCATGAGGTGACATCTCCTCAGGCATTTGAAGGGTTAAGGCAAAAGGGGAGAAAGGTCAGACGTCCGCAAAATACGTTTGCGACGATGGACCATAACATTCCGACGGTCAACCGTTTTGACATTAAAGATGAAGTCGCAAAACGCCAAGTGACAGCGCTTGAACGAAATTGTGAGGAGTTTGGCGTCCGCCTTGCGGATCTGCACAGCGCGGATCAGGGAATCGTCCACGTTGTCGGGCCTGAGCTGGGTCTGACACTTCCCGGAAAAACCATCGTTTGCGGAGACAGCCATACATCGACTCACGGTGCATTCGGCGCGCTTGCATTCGGGATCGGCACAAGTGAAGTTGAGCATGTCCTTTCTACTCAGACACTTTGGCAGCAGCGGCCGAAAACGCTTGAGGTCCGCGTTGACGGTACGCTTCAAAAGGGAGTGACCGCAAAGGACGTTATTTTGTCAGTCATCGGCAAATACGGGGTGAGATTCGGTACGGGATATGTGATTGAATACACTGGGGAAGTATTCAGAAACATGTCAATGGATGAACGCATGACGGTCTGCAACATGTCAATTGAAGCGGGTGCAAGGGCAGGATTGATTGCTCCTGATGATACAACGATCGAATATTGTAAAAACCGCAAATACACGCCAAAAGGCGAAGAGTTTGAAAAAGCCGCGGCAGAATGGAAAGCATTAAGAACTGATCCGGGGGCTGTTTATGATCATTCCATCGTATTGGACGGCAGCGAGATCTCTCCTATGGTGACGTGGGGTATTAACCCCGGCATGGTTCTGCCTGTCGATGCCGAGATTCCGGCGCCTGACAGCATTCAGTCAGAAGATGATCAAAAAGAGGCCATTCGCGCGTACGAGTACATGGGGATTGAACCGAATCAAAAAATTGAAGACATTAAAGTTGAACATGTCTTTATCGGGTCTTGTACAAATTCTCGTATGACAGACCTTCGCCAGGCGGCGGAAATGATCAAAGGGCAGAAAGTCGCTGAAAGCGTCAGAGCCATTGTGGTACCCGGCTCCCAAAGCGTCAAGCAGCAGGCTGAGGAAGAAGGGCTTCACCGCGTTTTCCTGGATGCAGGTTTTGAATGGAGAGAATCAGGCTGCAGCATGTGTCTGAGCATGAACAATGATGTCGTCCCTGAGGGAGAACGATGCGCCTCCACCTCTAACCGCAACTTCGAAGGCAGACAAGGAAAAGGCGCGAGAACACATCTTGTCAGTCCGGCTATGGCTGCAATGGCCGCTATTCACGGACATTTCGTCGATGTGAGAAAGTTTTATCAAGAAAAAACAGTTGTGTAAGGAGTGCGCTAAAAGATGGAACCTTTAAAAACACATACAGGAAAAGCGGCCGTCTTAAACCGGATTAACGTCGATACGGATCAGATTATTCCGAAACAATTTTTGAAAAGAATTGAAAGAACCGGATACGGGCGCTTCGCGTTCTTTGACTGGAGATACCTTGAAAACGGCGAGCCTAACCCTGAATTCGAATTAAACCAGCCGGCATACGAATTAGCTTCTATTTTAATTGCCGGAGAGAATTTCGGATGCGGCTCATCCCGGGAACACGCTCCTTGGGCACTTGACGATTACGGGTTCAAAATTATTATCGCGCCGTCATTTGCTGATATATTCCATCAAAACTGCTTCAAAAACGGTATGCTTCCGATTCGTATGCCGTATGAAAGCTGGAAAGAGCTTGCAGGCCAGTATGAGAATCAGTCACTGGAGATGACGGTCGATCTTGAAAACCAGCTCATTCGCGACAGCGAGGGGCGGGAGATTTCTTTTGACGTCGATCCGCATTGGAAGGAAATGCTTGTTAACGGTTATGACGAAATTTCATTAACGCTTTTGCTGGAGGATGACATTCAGCAATTTGAATCAAAAAGAAGCTCTTGGCTTCAAGCCTGAAAAAAGCTGTCCGACATTTGTTCGGCAGCTTTTTTTGCCTGACGTGCCATCCTTTCTTGTGTTTCCTTACGTGTGTTGATACACTTGAACAAAATAAGCGCCTGAAAGGAAATATAGGTATGACGCATGACAAAAGAAAAGCAAATATAATTCCTTTCCCCCGTCTGAAGGAACGTTTGGTGGATAAAGGAATGGCCGCCATGAAGGACAAAAAGTATCAAGAGGCCCTTGAGTTCTTTTCAGAGGCGATGAGCCACGACGATACAGAATCCGACGTGCATTTAGGAATGGCGATTTGTTTTTTGGAGCTTGGGGAATTGGAAGAAGCAAAACAAGTTTGCGAAAAGATGCTGAATGAAGGGTACGGCCATTATTTTACCGTGCTGCAAGTATACATGACCATCTTAATTCAGCTGAAAAAGTATGAAGAAGTCAAAAGCACTATCGAAGCCGTGCTGGAAGAAAACCAGCTGCCTGCCGAAAGCGCGGAGCAATTTTACCGTCTGCTTGAATTCAGCCGGAAAATGACGGACCCCGCCCAGCAGGATGAGGCATGGGCGGAAGAAGAATATGAGGATGTCCTCAATGCGGAAAAAGTGCTGGAAAGCCCCGCTGAGCAAATGAATCTGATTCATTCCCTCAAAGACCGCAATATCGCGAAATATACGGGCCTGTTAAAAACGATTCTTCAAGACCCGGGTGCACACCCGCTTATAAAAACGATGATTTTGACTCTCATGGCCGAGCATGACTACAGTAAACCGGTTCATATCACAAAGTTCGGCGATTCGATGACTGCCATTCCGAGTGAGACGGTTCAGCCTGATGCCGCGCCGATTTTACATCGCGTTCTCCGGGTGCTTGATGAAACCCTCGGCAATGAAAATCCTACATTATATGCCGCCGTTGAAGAGCTGTGGAGAAGACATCTGTATGTGCTGCATCCGTTCCAGCCCAAGCTGCTGAACGCTGATTTATGGGCGGCCGCCCTCCATAAGGTAGGTTATGAGATGCACGGCATTGACATTGAGATGGAAGAACTCCACATGATGTACGAGTTCAGCAGCCGAGAACTGGAGGAAGCATGCACGATGATTAAGGATATTGAAGAAATTTCTTATTTGTAAATCACGCCATATAGTTGAAAGCGATAGGCGTTATGTTATAATATAGTGGTTGTATTTATGTATAGCGGTTTAACTGAAATGAGAAATACGGTTGGACAGGCTGCCAGTTCATTATAAAATGTATACATAATGATTCTGATCAAAGCGGTTTTTTCTTTGACAAAGCCGCGGATTGCTTTAGAATGGAAGACCGACACAACCTGAATAGATTTTTGGAGGGAAACACATGTCTGTAAAATGGGAAAAACAAGAAGGCAACGAAGGCGTTTTAACGGTTGAAGTTGATGCGGAAACGTTCAAAACAGCTCTTGATGATGCATTTAAAAAAGTAGTTAAGCAAGTCTCTATTCCTGGATTCCGTAAAGGAAAAATTCCTCGCGGTTTATTCGAACAGCGTTTCGGCGTTGAAGCTCTTTACCAAGATGCTCTGGATATTTTACTTCCTGTAGAATACCCTAAAGCGATTGAAGAAGCGGGTATTGAGCCTGTAGACCGTCCTGAAATCGATGTTGAAAAAATCGAAAAAGGCGAAAGCTTAATCTTCACTGCGAAAGTGACAGTGAAACCTGAAGTGAAGCTTGGCGATTACAAAGGCTTAGGAATCGAAAAAGATGACACAGCCGTAACTGACGAAGACGTTCAAAACGAACTAAAAGCGCTTCAGGAGCGTCAGGCTGAGCTTGTCGTGAAAGAAGAAGGCGCTGTTGAAAACGGCGACACAGTCGTTCTTGATTTTGAAGGTTTCGTAGACGGAGAAGCATTTGAAGGCGGAAAAGCGGAAAACTACTCACTTGAAGTAGGTTCCGGTTCATTCATCCCTGGCTTCGAAGAGCAGCTTACAGGACTTAAAGCTGGCGCTGAAAAGGATGTTGAAGTAACATTCCCTGAAGAGTACCATGCTGAAGAGCTTGCTGGAAAACCAGCCGTTTTCAAAGTGAAAATTCATGAAATCAAAGCGAAAGAGCTTCCTGAACTTAACGACGAATTCGCAAAAGACATTGACGAAGAAGTTGAAACGCTTGCTGAATTAACGGAGAAAACAAAAAAACGCCTTGAAGAAGCTAAAGAAAACGAAGCTGACGCTAAATTGCGCGAAGAGCTTGTTCTGAAAGCATCTGAAAATGCTGAAGCTGACGTGCCTCAAGCGATGATCGACACTGAGCTTGACCGCATGCTGAAAGAATTCGAACAGCGTCTGCAAATGCAAGGCATGAACCTTGAGCTTTACACTCAATTCTCAGGACAAGACGAAAACGCGTTAAAAGAGCAAATGAAAGAAGATGCTGCGAAACGCGTAAAATCAAACCTGACTCTTGAAGCGATTGCTCAAGCTGAAAATCTTGAAGTAACAGACGAAGAAGTTGAAGCTGAGCTTACTAAAATGGCTGAAGCATACAACATGCCTGTTGAAAACATCAAACAAGCCATCGGCTCAACTGACGCGATGAAAGAAGATTTAAAAGTTCGAAAAGCAATTGATTTTCTTGTAGAAAACCGTTAATATGGTTCTTAATAATAGACATAATAAAACAGGGCGCGAGTAATTCGTGCCTTGTTTTGTACAATTATGATATAACTCTTTTTCTTGGGGCAAGATAGTCATTGCCGGGCTGTTTTTTGTCATACATATAGAATGTGCAAGCGCGAAACACATTGTTACCGTCTTATTGGAAAGTATGGTAAAATGCAATACATACTCGATCGTTTCAAGAACCGTTTTCTTTTGCCCTTCAGGTAAAAGAAAAAGTGAGACAAGATTAAGGGGTGAAAGAATGTTTAAATTCAACGAGGAAAAAGGACAATTAAAATGCTCGTTCTGCGGAAAAACTCAAGATCAAGTTCGTAAGCTGGTTGCAGGACCGGGCGTATATATATGCGACGAATGCATCGAGCTCTGCACAGAGATCGTAGAGGAAGAGCTCGGTACTGAAGAAGAAGTCGAATTTAAAGACGTTCCGAAGCCGCAGGAAATCCGTGAGATCCTGAATGAATATGTCATCGGACAGGATCAGGCGAAGAAATCACTTGCGGTTGCGGTCTACAACCATTACAAACGCATCAACTCCAACAGTAAAGTGGATGATGTCGAGCTTTCTAAAAGTAATATTTCATTGATCGGACCGACGGGAAGCGGAAAAACGCTTCTTGCCCAAACGCTTGCGCGTATTTTGAACGTGCCGTTTGCAATCGCAGACGCTACATCTTTAACTGAGGCCGGTTATGTGGGTGAGGATGTGGAGAACATTCTCCTGAAACTTATTCAGGCAGCAGACTATGACGTGGAAAAAGCGGAAAAAGGCATCATTTATATCGATGAAATTGATAAAGTGGCGCGAAAATCTGAAAATCCGTCTATTACACGTGACGTATCAGGTGAAGGCGTCCAGCAGGCGCTTCTGAAAATTCTTGAAGGAACAGTTGCGAGCGTACCGCCGCAAGGAGGACGCAAACATCCTCATCAGGAATTCATTCAGATCGACACGACTAACATTTTGTTCATTTGCGGCGGTGCCTTTGACGGCATCGAACAAATTATTAAACGCCGTTTGGGACAAAAAGTGATCGGGTTCGGTTCTGACAATAAAGCAGCCGACTTAGAAAAAGAAGAGCTGCTTTCTAAAGTTTTGCCGGAAGATTTACTCCGTTTCGGGCTGATCCCTGAATTTATCGGTCGTCTTCCTGTTATTGCAAGCCTTGAGCAGCTTGACGAAACGGCATTGGTCGAAATTTTGACTAAGCCTAAAAATGCACTCGTCAAACAGTATACAAAAATGTTAGAACTTGATGATGTCGAGCTTGAATTTGAAGAAGAGGCATTGTCTGAAATCGCGAAAAAAGCGATCGAGCGAAAAACAGGCGCCCGCGGCCTGCGTTCTATCATTGAAGGTATCATGCTTGACGTCATGTTTGACCTGCCGTCCCGTGACGATATTGAAAAATGCGTTATTACCGGAGCGACAGTGGCAGACGGAGAAGCACCTCGCCTTGTTTTAAAGGACGGTACTGTAGTCGGCCAAGATAAAACATCAGCGTAACATCATGAAAACCTCCTGAATCATTCGATTCAGGAGGTTTTTTTTCTTGTTCGGGACCTTCTGAAAATGTTTATTCCGGGCTTCACTGGGCGATACTATCGGCAGAGGAATGAATTGGATACATAAATCGTTTTTTCAGGAGGGACCAGCATGAGTTGGACAGGGATCGCATTATTCGTACAGCTGTTTTTTGGGATTGTCATCGGATTATATTTTTGGAATCTGCTCAAAAATCAACGTACACAAAAAGTGACAATAGATAAAGAATCAAAAAAGGAAATGGAGCAGCTGCGGAAAATGCGGGCAATCAGTTTATCAGAGCCTTTATCAGAAAAAGTGCGCCCGAAAAGCTTTCAGGATATTGTCGGCCAGGAGGACGGAATTAAAGCGTTAAAAGCCGCGCTGTGCGGCCCGAATCCGCAGCACGTCATCGTTTACGGGCCGCCGGGGGTCGGAAAAACGGCTGCTGCCAGGCTGGTGTTAGAAGAGGCGAAAAAACATAAACAGTCGCCATTTCAAGAGCAGGCTGTTTTTGTAGAGCTTGATGCGACAACGGCGCGTTTTGATGAACGGGGAATTGCCGATCCGCTTATCGGTTCCGTGCATGACCCGATTTATCAGGGAGCGGGCGCAATGGGCCAGGCCGGTATTCCGCAGCCGAAGCAAGGGGCTGTGACACATGCGCACGGCGGTGTGCTGTTTATCGATGAAATCGGTGAACTTCATCCCATTCAGATGAACAAAATGCTGAAGGTGCTTGAAGACCGGAAAGTATTTTTAGACAGCGCGTATTACAGTGAGGAAAATACACAAATTCCGAATCATATTCATGACATTTTTCAAAACGGGCTTCCCGCGGATTTCCGGTTGATCGGGGCGACAACGAGAATGCCGGATGAAATCCCGCCGGCCATCCGTTCGCGCTGCCTTGAAGTGTTTTTCCGCGAGCTTGAAAAGGATGAGTTAAAAGCCGTAGCGAAAAAAGCGGCGGACAAAATTCAGAAAGACATTTCTGATGAAGCCCTCAGTGTTTTGACAACGTATACGAGAAACGGCCGTGAAGCCGTCAATATGATTCAGATTGCCGCAGGAATGGCGGTCACTGAGGACAGAAAAGAGATTACAATAGAAGATATTGAGTGGGTCGTCCATTCGAGTCAGCTCACGCCTAAAAATGAGCAGAAAATCGCTGATAAACCGCAAGTCGGAATTGTAAACGGGCTTGCCGTTTACGGACCGAACAGCGGCGCTTTGCTTGAAATCGAAGTGAATGTCACGCCTGCGCAGGACAAAGGCAGCCTGAATATCACGGGAATCGCAGAGGAAGAGAGCATCGGCAGCCAGTCTAAGTCGATCCGCCGCAAAAGTATGGCGAAGGGATCGGTGGAAAATGTTTTAACGGTTCTTCGCACAATGGGAATTAAACCATCAGACTATGACATTCATGTTAACTTTCCCGGCGGAGGCCCGATTGACGGCCCGTCAGCGGGCATAGCGATGGCCGCGGGGATTTTTTCCGCCATTCACCGCATTCCTATTGACCATACTGTGGCCATGACGGGAGAAATCAGTTTGACGGGACTTGTAAAACCGATTGGCGGCGTCATACCTAAAATCAAGGCGGCGAAGCAGGCCGGAGCGAAAACGGTTATTATCCCATATGAAAACCAGCAATCGATTTTAAAACGAATTGACGGCATCACCATTAAAGCGGTCAAAACGTTCCAAGAGGTGCTTGACGTCATATTAGTCGATCCGCCTTCAGAACAAAAACCATTTGACATTCAGATTAATAAAGAATCCGTCTAACCCCATTTTATAATGGGGTTTTTTTATGAAGGACATCTTTTCCTTTTTCGAAACAGAAAGAAAGGGTATACTACGAAGAGACTGTTTTATTGTAAGGCGCGTAATTCGGTGATTTCCAATCCCGGAATTGTACAACGATGAAAAAGTTGTATTATAATGGTTCATACTAAAGTCACGGAGGTGTCAGTCAATGGCAGAAGATATAAAACGCAGCATCCCGCTCCTCCCTTTAAGAGGTTTATTGGTATATCCGACGATGGTTTTGCATTTAGATGTGGGCCGTGATAAGTCGGTTCAGGCTCTTGAACAGGCAATGATGCATGATCATATGATTTTTTTAGCCACTCAGCAGGATATTTCGATAGATGAACCGGGTGAAGAGGACATTTTCACTGTCGGCACTTATACTAAAATTAAACAGATGCTGAAGCTTCCAAACGGTACGATCCGGGTGTTGGTGGAAGGGATTCAGCGTGCGCAGATTCTCGAATACAATGAGCTCGAAGACTATACTTCGGTGGATATACAGCTGATGCATGAGGACGATTCTAAAGACGTGGAAGACGAAGCGCTAATGCGTACGCTGCTGGACCACTTTGACCAGTACATAAAAATTTCTAAAAAAATCTCCGCTGAAACATACGCGGCTGTAACTGATATTGAAGAGCCTGGCAGGATGGCAGATATCGTCGCTTCCCACCTGCCGCTCAAATTAAAGGACAAGCAGGATATTTTAGAAACGGCTGATATCAAAGAGCGTTTAAATAAGGTCATCCGTTCCATCAATAATGAAAAAGAAGTGCTGGAAATAGAGAAAAAAATCGGTCAGCGCGTTAAACGTTCGATGGAGCGAACACAAAAAGAATATTACTTGCGCGAACAGATGAAAGCCATTCAAAAGGAGCTCGGCGATAAAGAAGGGAAAACGGGAGAGGTTCAGACGCTTTCGGAAAAGATTGAAGAGGCAGGCATGCCCGAACGCGTCAAAGAAACGGCCCTTAAGGAATTAAACCGCTATGAAAAAGTTCCGTCCAGTTCCGCTGAAAGCTCCGTTATCCGCAATTATATTGACTGGCTTATCGCCCTGCCGTGGTCGGATGAAACAGAGGATAAGCTCGATATTAAAAAAGCGGGTGAGATTTTAGACAAGGAGCATCACGGCTTAGAAAAAGTAAAAGAACGGATCCTTGAGTATTTAGCGGTTAAGCAGCTGACGAAAACGCTGAAGGGACCGATTCTTTGTTTGGCAGGACCTCCCGGGGTCGGAAAAACATCATTGGCAAAATCGATCAGTACGAGCATGGGCCGCCGTTTTGTAAGGATTTCACTTGGCGGTGTCCGTGATGAATCTGAAATCCGCGGTCATCGGAGAACATATGTCGGAGCCATGCCGGGACGCATCATTCAAGGGATGAAAAAAGCCGGCAAACAGAATCCGGTCTTTCTCCTTGATGAAATCGATAAAATGTCTTCTGATTTTAGGGGAGACCCGTCTTCGGCAATGCTTGAAGTACTCGACCCCGAGCAAAACAGCACATTCAGCGATCACTATATTGAAGAGACGTTTGACTTGTCAAAGGTGCTTTTTATCGCTACAGCGAATAACTTAGCCACCATTCCGGGCCCTCTCAGAGACAGAATGGAGATCATCAACATATCCGGCTATACTGAGACTGAAAAGCTGGAAATTGTAAAAGACCACCTGCTCCCGAAACAGATCAAAGAGCATGGTCTGACAAAGGGAAACCTGCAGATTCGGGATCAAGCAATTATAGATATCATCCGCTATTATACGAGAGAAGCCGGCGTCAGAACGCTTGAACGCCAGATTGCCGCGATTTGCCGGAAGGCCGCAAAAGCCATTGTCGCCAAAGAAAGAAAACGGATTACCGTCACAGAAAAAAATCTGGCTGACTATATCGGAAAGCGGATTTTCAGATACGGACAGGCGGAAACGGAAGATCAGGTCGGTGTTGTAACGGGTCTTGCATATACAACAGTCGGCGGTGACACGCTGTCAATTGAAGTCTCATTGTCTCCGGGGAAAGGAAAGCTGATCCTGACCGGGAAGCTCGGAGATGTGATGAGGGAATCAGCGCAGGCTGCGTTCAGTTATGTCCGTTCGAAAGCCGAGGAGCTCGGAATTGATCCGAATTTCCATGAAAAACATGATATTCATATTCACGTCCCTGAAGGAGCGGTGCCAAAAGACGGTCCTTCCGCCGGAATCACAATGGCTACGGCGCTCGTTTCCGCATTAACGGGGCGCCCGGTGTCACGCGAGGTCGGCATGACGGGTGAAATCACATTGCGCGGGCGCGTGCTTCCGATCGGCGGCCTGAAAGAAAAGGCGCTTGGCGCGCACAGGGCCGGCCTGACCACTATTATTGCGCCTAAAGATAATGAAAAAGATATAGAGGATATTCCGGAAAGCGTCAGAGACGGGCTGAAGTTTATATTCGTTTCGCATCTTGATGACGTTTTGGAATATTCCTTAGTAGGAGAGAAGAAATGAAAGTTACAAAATCAGAAATCGTGATCAGCGCGGTCAAACCCGAGCAGTACCCTGTAGGGGGACTCCCGGAAATCGCGCTGGCCGGAAGATCAAATGTAGGAAAGTCATCTTTTATCAACTCGTTAATCAATCGGAAAAATCTTGCCAGAACATCGTCGAAGCCGGGGAAAACACAAACCTTAAACTTCTATATCATTAATGATGACCTGCATTTCGTCGATGTTCCGGGCTACGGATTTGCAAAAGTTTCAAAAAGTGAGCGGGAAGCATGGGGAAGAATGATCGAAACCTATATGACAACCCGCGAAGAGCTGAAAGCCTGCGTCCAGATTGTCGATCTCAGGCACGCCCCGTCGGCGGATGACGTGAACATGTATGAATTCTTGAAGTATTACGGAATTCCGGTCATTGTCATCGCGACAAAGGCAGACAAAATTCCAAAAGGGAAATGGGACAAGCACTTAAAGGTCGTCAAGCAAACGCTTGATATGGATCCTGAAGATGAGCTGATTCTATTCTCCTCTGAAACGAAAAAAGGAAAAGAAGAGGCTTGGGGAGCTATTAAAAAAGCGATCAGCCGTTAAATGAAAAACCCAAAACGCGCCGCGTTTTGGGTTTTATCGTATAGTTTTGTTCCGTCTGATAAACAATAGAAGAAGGCTGATTCCGATAAAAACATACGGCCAGTATGTTTTGAAATACTCTGTTGGAATATGTACGGACTCAAGCCAGGCCGTTATTTGTTTAAAGAAGTACAAAAAGAGGGAAAAACAAATCATTGAAACAGCTTCGTATACATACTCTTTTCTGGCTGCTGCAAATAATGAAAATCCGAATACGAAGATCAGCATTTCAAAATCTCCGGGCCACCATGGAACTTCAGGCTTAACGAAAAAGTGTAAACCTATCCCGAAGAGAAGCATACCAATAAGGACATGGGGCGGTGCAGCTTCTTTTTTGCCCTGATAGAGCATGGTGAGGCCAAGCAGTATAAGAAGCACCGGCCATTCGTCTTGATTCGGGAACAATTGGACCTGTCCGCTTTGAAGCCATGCGAATAATGACGCGGCAAGCAGAAGCCCTGGAAATAAAATTGATTTTTTTCTCATTCTATCACCTACCCGCTGTAAAGGATTTTTAGTATGATAAATACAGTAGGAAATGAAGCTTTTTATACTATAGCACAACATGTTTGAAATCTGTTCACAATTTCAGAAAGAAACTATGTTATAATCATTATAAATTAGAATGATTATAAATTAATACGAAGTCGTGGGGGTGCATGAAAAAGTGCATATACTTGTTGTGGGAGTAGATTATAAATCCGCCCCTATTGAAATACGCGAAAAAATAAGTTTTCAGCCGGATGAGCTTGCAGAAGCGATGCTCCGTTTAAAAGAAGAAAAAAGCGTTTTGGAGAACATTATCGTCTCCACCTGCAACCGCACTGAAATATACGCGGTGGTGGATCAGCTTCATACCGGCCGTTATTATATAAAGACATTTTTATCTGAATGGTTTTCTTTGCCGAAAGAAGAGCTGTCGCCGTTTTTGAAATTCTATGAGAGCGATGCGGCGATTGAGCATTTATTCCGTGTGGCATGCGGTTTGGATTCCATGGTGATCGGAGAAACGCAAATACTCGGCCAGGTCCGTTCCAGCTTTAAAACTGCGCAGAATGAAAAAACAATCGGCACGATATTTAATGAGCTGTTTAAACAGGCGGTGACCGTAGGCAAACGCACGCACGCTGAAACGGATATCGGCGCAAATGCCGTTTCCGTCAGTTACGCTGCCGTTGAGCTTGCGAAAAAAATCTTCGGTTCTCTGTCCAGCAAGCACATTTTAATTCTCGGCGCGGGAAAAATGGGAGAGCTTGCCGCAGAAAATCTGCACGGCCAGGGAATCGGCAAGGTAACGGTCATCAACAGAACATTCGTGAAAGCAAAAGAGCTTGCGGACCGTTTTTCCGGAGAAGCGCGCAGCTTAAATCAGCTTGAACATGCACTCGCTGAAGCCGATATACTAATCAGCTCAACAGGTGCAAGTGATTTTGTCGTGTCTAAAGATATGATGGAAAAGGCCGGCAGAAAGCGGAAGGGCCGTCCGTTATTCATGGTTGATATCGCCGTGCCGAGAGACCTGGATCCGGCGTTGAACGATCTTGAAGGTGTTTTCTTGTACGATATTGATGACCTTGAAGGAATTGTCGAAGCAAACTTAAAAGAACGCCGTGAAACAGCTGAGAAAGTCGAGCTGTTTATTGAAGCAGCAATTGTTGAGTTTAAGCAATGGCTGAATACGCTCGGCGTCGTACCGGTCATCTCAGCGCTGCGGGAAAAGGCGCTCGCTATCCAGTCAGATACGATGCAGAGCATCGAACGCAAGCTCCCGCATCTGACTGTGAGAGAGAAAAAGCTGTTAAGTAAACATACGAAAAGCATCATTAATCAAATGCTCCGCGACCCGATTCTGAAAGCGAAAGAGATTGCGGCCGAGGCTGATTCTGAGGAAAAATTGAAGCTGTTTATGCAGATCTTTGATATCGAAGAAGCGGCCGGGCGCCAGTTGGACAAAAGCCTCGATAACCGCCAGGCGGTTCATTCGTTTCAAAAGGCAGAAACAAAAGCGGGCTTTGGCCCACTTGTAAGTGAGTGAGGGCTGTATGATTGATACAGCAATGGCAAGGCTTAATGAAGGCACAATTGTTATCTATGCAGTAAGCGTCCTTTTTTATTTTATAGATTTTCTTCAACACAACCGGAAGGCTGGGAAAATGGCCTTCTGGTTGCTTTCTATTGTCTGGACTCTGCAAACCGTTTATCTTTCCTATTTTATGTGGCAGACGGGCAGATTTCCGGTCTTAAATATTACAGAAGCCCTTTATTTTTATGCGTGGGTGCTTGTCACACTCTCACTTGTTGTCACGCAGATTCTGCGCGTTGACTTTATCGTGTTTTTTACGAACGTAATCGGCTTCTCGATGATAGCGATCCATACGTTTTCACCGACGGATCAGCATTCAGCTGCCTTTTCGGGCCAGCTTGTGTCAGAACTTTTGGTAATCCATATTACCATGGCGATTCTTTCATACGGAGCTTTTTCCCTTTCCTTTGTCTTTTCGCTGCTTTACCAGTTTCAATATTACTTATTAAAGAAGAAAAAATGGGGAAAATGGCTGTTGAGAATTGAAGATTTGTCAAAACTTGATTATATGGCTTACGTTCTGAATGTGATCGGGGTTCCGATGTTGCTGTTAAGCCTGATTTTAGGCGTGATTTGGGCGTATGTGTCGCTGGAAACACTGTATTGGTTTGACTCAAAGGTGCTCGGTTCATTTATTGTGCTGCTTTTATACAGCTACTATCTATATATCAGATTGATTAAGGAACTGCAGGGAAAAGTGGCGGCGCTGTGGAATTCAGCTTGTTTTCTCGTGCTGATGATTAATTACTTCCTGCTCGGAAGCCTGTCGCAATTCCATTGGTTCAGCTAACATCAAGTTCCCAAACAGATTCGGGAGGAAAGAAAATGAGAATGATTAAGGTAGGTTCCAGACGGAGCAAACTGGCTATGACCCAAACAAAATGGGTGATTAACAAACTGAAGGAATTGAATCCTTCCTATACATTTGAGATTAAAGAGATTGTCACGAAAGGCGACCGCATTCTCGATGTCACGCTGTCAAAAGTGGGCGGTAAAGGGTTGTTTGTGAAAGAAATCGAACAGGCGCTGTTAAATAAGGAGATTGATATGGCGGTTCACAGTATGAAGGACATGCCCGCTCTTTTGCCTGAGGGCCTTACCATCGGCTGTATACCGAAACGGGAGGATCCGCGTGATGCGCTGATTTCAAAGGGGCATCAAAAGCTGGATGATATCAAAAAAGGCGGAATCATCGGCACGAGCAGCTTAAGAAGAAGCGCACAGCTGCTTGTTGAGCGTCCTGACCTTACAATTAAGTGGATCAGAGGTAATATAGATACGAGACTTCAAAAGCTTGAGACAGAGGACTACGATGCTATTATTTTAGCTGCCGCAGGGCTTTCCAGAATGGGCTGGAAAGATGATGTCGTGACGGAGTTCCTCGAACCGGAACGCTGTCTTCCCGCAGTCGGGCAAGGCGCTCTTGCGATTGAATGCAGGGAGTCGGATGAAGAGCTGCTGAAGCTGTTCTCGCAATTTACCGATGAGTATACAACACGCACTGTATCAGCCGAACGGGCCTTTTTGAATGCGATGGAGGGCGGCTGCCAAGTGCCGATCGCCGGTTATGCGACAATAAATGACCAGGATGAGGTTGAATTGGTCGGGCTTGTGGCATCTCCTGACGGAAAAACGATTTTTAAAGAAAAAACAGCCGGACACGATCCGGAAGAGATCGGGAAACGCTGTGCAGCGATAATGGCGGACAAAGGAGCTAAAGCATTAATCGATCGTGTGAAACAGGAGCTGGATCAGGATGGTGAATGACCTTCCTTTAAAAGGAAAGACCGTGCTTGTCACCCGTAATAAAAAGCAGGCGGCTCCGTTCCGAAAAAAAGTGGAGGCACTCGGCGGAACGGCTGTTTCAGCCTCGCTGATTACTTTTCAGGAAGCGCTCCCCGGCGAATGTGCGGACAGTCTTCGGGAAGACCTTTCTGAGCCGGGCTGGCTTGTCTTCACAAGCGTAAACGGCGTCCGGTTCTTTTTTTCCTATCTTGCCGAGAACGGAGTAACTGCTCCGGACCTGAAAAAGATTGCCGCAGTCGGTGAGAAAACGGCCCGCGCCTTGAAGAAACGCGGAGTCACGGCAGATGTGATGCCTGATGAGTACGTGGCCGAATGTTTGGCCGATACCTTAAAGCAGCACGCGGCTGTAACGGAACCCATTACAGTCATAAAAGGCAATTTATCACGGGATGTCATAAAGACGGAGCTCGAGCCTCTTGGCTATCAGATCAGGGAATGGGTGTTATACAATACCATTCAGGATGAAAAAGGCATGGCTGAGCTGAGACAGGCTGCATCCCGCTCTCATTTTGATTATATTACGTTTACAAGTTCATCGGCCGTGCATACCTTTATGCATGCGGTGGGAGACGGAGAAAAAGTGTGGGAGAATCACGGGACGGTATATATCAGCATCGGCCCTCTGACAGAGAAGGCGCTGATGGGATACGGAATTTCGTCCTATGTGCCTAAGACATATACGATAGAAGGAATGCTGGACGTCATGTGCAGCATGTCGAGAAAGGAAAGATGATGATGAATCAAACATTTAACAGACACCGCCGTTTGCGCGCGAACGCAACGATGAGAGAATTGGTAAAAGAAACACGTTTGCATCCGTCCGATTTTATTTACCCGCTGTTTGTCGTTGAAGGGCTCAAAGGAAAAAAAGAGGTTCCTTCCATGCCGGGTGTTTACAATGTATCACTCGATTTACTGAAGGATGAAATGGCTGAACTTGTATCGCTCGGCATTAAATCTGTTATTGTTTTCGGTGTGCCTGAAGAAAAAGACGCTTGCGGAACTCAGGCTTTTCATGATCACGGCATCGTGCAAAAAGGCATAGCTGAAATTAAAAAGCATTATCCTGAGATGATTGTTATCGCTGATACGTGTTTGTGTGAATATACGGATCACGGCCATTGCGGGGTTGTAAAAGACGGAGAAATTTTAAATGACGAATCACTGGAATTGCTGGCGCAGACAGCAGTGAGCCAGGCTAAGGCGGGCGCCGACATCATCGCTCCTTCAAATATGATGGACGGATTTGTCGCGGTTATCAGAGAAGCGCTTGACAAAGAGGGTTTCGCTAATATTCCGATTATGTCTTATGCCGTAAAGTATTCCAGTGAATTTTACGGTCCGTTCCGTGACGCTGCGGACAGCACGCCGCAATTCGGTGACCGGAAAACGTATCAGATGGACCCGTCCAACCGCTTAGAAGCGCTTCGGGAAGCGGAATCTGATGTTGCCGAAGGCGCTGACTTTTTAATCGTCAAACCGTCGATGTCTTACTTAGATATTATGCGGGATGTGAAAAACCGCCATCATCTGCCGCTTGTCGCTTATAATGTGAGCGGAGAGTATTCGATGGTAAAAGCTGCGGCGCAAAACGGCTGGATTAAAGAAAAAGAAATGGTGTTGGAAATTTTAACGAGCATGAAACGCGCAGGTGCTGATTTGATTATGACGTACCATGCGAAAGACGCAGCAAAATGGCTTGCTGAGTAACTATTTCATTTGACGGGAGCTGAGGCAGATGAGAAGCTATGAAAAATCAAAAGCCGCTTTTAAGGAAGCGCAAAAACTGATGCCGGGCGGGGTGAACAGCCCTGTACGCGCTTTTAAATCAGTTGATATGGACCCGATTTTTATGCAGCGCGGCAAAGGATCGAGAATTTTTGATATTGACGGCAATGAATATATTGATTATGTGCTGAGCTGGGGGCCGCTTATTTTGGGCCATACAAATGACCGTGTCGTTGAAAGCCTGAAAAAAGTAGCGGAATACGGAACGAGTTTCGGCGCTTCTACAGAAGCAGAAAACGAGCTTGCCAAATTGGTCATTGACCGTGTTCCTTCTGTGGAAATCGTACGGATGGTCAGCTCAGGCACAGAAGCGACAATGAGCGCTTTGCGTCTGGCACGGGGATATACCGGCCGAAACAAAATTTTGAAATTCGAAGGCTGTTATCATGGCCACGGCGATTCGCTGCTGATCAAAGCAGGGTCTGGCGTTGCGACACTTGGGCTTCCTGACAGTCCGGGAGTGCCGGAAGGGATCGCAATGAATACGATCACCGTGCCGTACAACGATTTGGAAAGCGTTAAGCTTGCGTTCCAGGAGTTCGGCGAAGATATTGCCGGTGTAATCGTTGAGCCGGTAGCCGGAAACATGGGTGTTGTTCCGCCGCAGGAAGGATTTTTACAAGGGCTTCGCGACATTACTGAACAAAACGGCACACTGTTAATCTTCGATGAGGTCATGACCGGTTTCCGTGTTGACTATAACTGCGCTCAAGGATATTTCGGCGTGACGCCTGACTTAACATGCCTCGGCAAAGTAATCGGGGGCGGTCTTCCAGTCGGTGCGTACGGCGGTAAAGCAGAAATTATGGAGAGAATCGCTCCGAGCGGCCCGATCTATCAGGCCGGAACGTTATCAGGAAATCCGCTTGCGATGACGGCGGGCCTTGAGACGTTGAAGCAGCTTACGCCTGATTCATATAAAGAGTTCGTGAAAAAAGGAGATTTGCTTGAAGAAGGCATTTCAAAAGCCGCTGAAGCAAACGGCATTCCGCATACCTTTAACCGTGCGGGTTCAATGATCGGCTTCTTTTTCACAAACGAACCTGTTATTAACTATGAAGCAGCCAAATCATCCGATTTAGAGCTGTTCGCTAAGTATTATAAAGGGATGGCGAACGAAGGCGTATTCCTTCCGCCATCTCAATTTGAAGGATTATTCCTCTCCACTGCACATACAATGGAGGATATTGAACAAACCATTCGAGCGGCTGAAAAAGTATTTTCAAGCATTAGCCGTTAATCTCCAAAAGCCGATGCAAGCCTGCCTTGTATCGGCTTTTTTTCAATAAGCCCCTTATCATATTTCCACGATCTGCGGCATACACCTTTAGTGACATCTAATTTTAAGGATTAGATGAAAGGAGGATATGAACTTGCCGCATAATCACCGTTTGCAATTTTCTGTTGAAGAATCAATCTGTTTCCAAAAAGGACAGGAAGTTTCTGAGTTACTTTCGATTTCATTAGATCCTGACATCAGGGTACAGGAAGTAAATAATTACGTCTCAATTAAAGGATCATTAGAACTTACTGGCGAGTACAACATAGATCACAACGGACATTTTGAAGAGCAGGCAGCAGAATTAAGGTTTGTAGATGAAGTGAAAGCGAGGGAGGACGGCACGGCTGAACTCCTTCATTGTTTCCCGGTGGACATCACGATTCCGAAAAATAAAGTAAGCCACTTAAATGACGTCTTTGTTTTTATCGATGCGTTTGATTATCAATTAACGGATTCACGGATTTTAACCATTCAGGCCGATTTAGCGATTGAAGGACTGCTAGATGAAACAGAACCGAAAGAGCCGGAGGTGCCTTTGTATGTGGCTCCTGAATTTGCAAGAGAAGAGGCTGAACACCTTGCTGAACATGGAGCGGAAGAAGAGGAAAACGAACCTGAATTAATGATACGCCATGTGCCGGAGCAGCTGTCAGAGAAGCCTGAGGATGCCGCGGTTGAAGTTGAAACCGAGGAGCATGAAGAAGCGAAGGAAGAAGAGGAAGCTCCTTTCCTCAGAGAACAGGAAGACGAACCTGTCTCATTTACTGAGCCGCCTCCCCCTGCTCCTGTTCTTCATGAAAAAGAGCCGGATGAAGCTGAAGAACCGCCAGTTGTGACGGCCGAGAGGGACGATTCGAATTCTGAGGCGGAACCAGCAGAAACACCGGAGCAGCGGGAAGAATATCTTGAGCCGCCTCCCCTTGATATTTCTTTGAGGCCCCAAGAAGATGAAGCTGAAAAAGAGGAATTACCCGTCCTTCAAGAGGAAGAGCCTGAACCTGAACTGCTTCTCCGTCATCAGGCGGAGGAAGCTGACACAGAGGCTGAAGAAAGCGCCGAGGAGGCTGCTGATGAGCCGGAAGATGAACTGGCGCCCGCTTATCGCGCCTTTCTCCCTGAACAGGAAGAGCAGGAGTTTTACAGCGCTCCAAAGCTGCTGGAGGAAGAGGAGCAGACTGATGAAGGCTTTGAAATTGAAGTAAGGAAGATGGCTCCGTCTGAGGAGGAACAAAAAGAGGAGCCGCCTCTTGATTTGTCTTTCCAGTTTTCAAAGATACCATCTGAACCTGAAGAGCCGGAGCCTCAAGCGGTTCAAAGAGAAGAGCCGGAAGCGGAAACAGAGCAGAAGGAACATGAAAATTCTCATTATTTGACAAAATTATTTACTAGGGAAGACGAAAAGTTTTCAAGAATGAAAATTTGTATCGTCCAGCAGCAGGATACGATAGAACGCGTGTGTGAGCGTTATGACATCACTTCCCAGCAGCTGATCAGAATGAATGCTTTATCGTTTGATGATGAGCTGGAAGAAGGACAGATTCTATATATACCGGAATACAATAACAGCCATGCGTAAGCAGCAAGAGGCCTTAAAAATGTGGTGAATGGAATGGAAGCAGTCCAATCAGTGCTTCAGGAATACGGGCTGGAGGCTGAATATATCGAGCCTGTCAGCCCGCGTGTGTGGAAAGTCTACACAAATCACGGCATTTTTGCTTTGAAACAGCTGGAGCCGGCCCGCAGCAGGCAATTCACGGATCATATGGTCGAAATCGAGGAGAAAGGATATCGTTCATTCGTTCCGGTCTACCGCACGCGTGCGGGCGAGTTTTTTTCGGGGAGCCGGGCGGAGGATTCCTATTATTTAATGCCTTGGCTGCAATATGATGAGGAAGAAGAGCGGGATCAAAAACACGTTTATCTTTTTAAAGAAATCGCAAGGCTCCACTCCGCGACCGTACGGGATATCCAAATCAGACCGGAGGAAATCAGCAGCTTTTATGAAATGACGAAAAGAGATTGGGAAAATGACAAGCTTGTCTACGAGCAGTTTGCCGACAGGGCCGAAAACGAGTGGTACCTTTCTCCTTTTGAGCTGCAGGCTGTTACGTATCTTGCAGAAACGATTTCCGCTGTGAACTTTGCTCTCGACCGGCTGGAAGAGTGGTATGAAGCAGCGAAGGACAAAGAAACGACAAGAGCGGTGATCAATCACGGCAGCTTATCAAGCCGCCACTTTCTTTATAATGATGTGGGGGCCGGCTTTTTCACGAATTTCGAAAAAGCCTCTCTGGGGCCTCCTCAAAACGATCTGCTTGGCTTTTACTCCAGATTGTTCAGAAGCTATCCGAAAGCCTGCCCGGAGTGTCTGGAGTGGTTTTATACGTATCACAAAGCCTTTTCCCTTCGCGAAGCGGAAATCAGCCTGTTTCTCAGCTACATGGCTTATCCGGCCGGCGTGTACAAAGTGCTCAACCGGTATCAAACCGATCAAAGGGGCACAGAAAAAGACGAATGCACTCAATTGTTAAGGGCGTATTGGCAAATGAAAAATATTGAACCTTTTCTCTCGAAGGTGTATCAAATTGAGCAAGAGAAAAAAATGAAGGCTGAAAACGAGTCCACTTCATGACGGACTCGTTTTTTATATCCATTCCAAATGTAAAGCGCACGCTAAAAACAGCAGAATGGCAAGCAGCAGGACATCAAAGGTCGTCGGAAAGAAAATCGTTCTGATACCTTGAAAAATCGTGATGGGTATAATGACTTGCGCGGATACGAGGCGGACCTGTCTGGCCCACGGCGGCAGCGAATAAGAATTGAATTTTTTCCTCACGGCACATCCTCCTAAAAGTCGCCTTTACTTGATCATATGTGAAGAAAAAGGGCGGGGTGCATGCCTATTTATGTATGGCGGCAATGGTTTTTGGAAAAGATGATTGACGAATCAAAAACACTTTTACTATAATAAAGAACATAAATAAACAAGATCATGAGCTGATAAATACACCTGCTGAGAACGGGAAGAGTACAAGAAAGACGCATGAAGAGAGAGAAGCTATTATGCTGAAAGGCTTCTTATGACGTCTCATTGGAAGGTCGCCCGGGAGCATAATTTCTTGAAATACTAAGTAGAGAAATTCGGGCCGCACCCGTTATCCGTTTAAGTGCATGAACACTTTCTGTTCATGAAAAAAGGTGGTACCGCGAAAGAGCTTTTCGTCCTTTACAGGGATGAAGGCTCTTTTTTAGTTGCTCAGCCATTTCTAAACATGCTGGAGGGTTATGATGGATACAAACGAACAAACAATGCCGACAAAATATGATCCGGCAGCCATTGAAAAAGGCCGCTACGATTTTTGGCTGAAAGGAAAATATTTCGAAGCCGGCGGTGATCAGACGAAACAGCCGTACTCTGTCGTCATTCCGCCGCCAAACGTGACAGGCAGACTGCACCTCGGCCATGCGTGGGATACGACGCTGCAAGATATCGTGACGCGAATGAAGCGTATGCAGGGCTATGACGTGCTGTGGCTTCCGGGCATGGACCATGCCGGTATCGCCACTCAGGCAAAGGTTGAGGCAAAGCTCCGCGAACAGGGCACAAGCCGGTATGACTTAGGCCGCGAGAAATTTCTTGAAGAAACATGGAAGTGGAAAGAAGAGTACGCTGACTTCATCCGCAGCCAATGGGCCAAAATGGGTCTCGGACTCGATTACTCACGCGAACGCTTCACTCTGGATGAAGGACTGAACAAGGCAGTGCGTGAAGTATTCGTCAAGCTGTACGAAAAAGGCTTGATTTACAGAGGCGAATATATCATCAACTGGGATCCGGCGACAAAAACGGCATTATCCGATATTGAAGTTATCTATAAGGATGTGCAGGGCGCATTTTATCATTTGCGCTATCCGTTAGCGGACGGTTCAGGCTCAATTGAAATTGCGACCACCCGCCCGGAAACGATGCTCGGCGACACGGCGGTTGCGGTTCATCCGGAAGATGAGCGCTATAAGCATTTGATTGGCAAAACCGTTATTCTGCCGATCACAAACCGTGAAATTCCGATCGTCGGCGATGATTATGTCGATATGGAGTTCGGTTCAGGAGCTGTTAAAATCACGCCTGCCCACGACCCGAATGACTTTGAACTCGGCAACCGCCACAATTTAGAACGGATTCTCGTCATGAATGAAGACGGAACAATGAATGAAAATGCGTTAGCATATAACGGAATGGACCGGTTTGAGTGCCGCAAAAAACTCGTCAAAGACCTGCAGGAATCAGGCGTTCTCTTTAAAATTGAAGAGCATATGCACTCTGTCGGCCACAGTGAGAGAAGCGGCGCGGTCGTTGAGCCGTATCTGTCCACGCAATGGTTTGTTAAAATGCAGCCGCTTGCCGATGCGGCGGTTGAGCTTCAGACAAAAGAAGAGAAAGTCAACTTTGTTCCGGATCGTTTCGAAAAAACATACTTACACTGGATGGAGAACATCCGCGATTGGTGTATTTCCCGTCAATTATGGTGGGGCCATCGCATCCCGGCCTGGTATCATAAAGAAACAGGGGAAGTGTATGTCGGTCTTGAGGCGCCGGAAGACAGCGAAAACTGGGAGCAGGATGCAGACGTGCTTGATACGTGGTTCAGCTCCGCGCTTTGGCCGTTTTCCACTATGGGCTGGCCTGACGAAAACGCAGAAGACTTTACGCGTTATTACTCAACCGATGTGCTTGTAACAGGGTATGACATTATTTTCTTCTGGGTATCCCGCATGATTTTCCAAGGCCTTGAATTTACGGGCGAGCGTCCGTTTAAAGACGTGCTGATTCACGGCTTAATCCGTGACGAACAAGGCAGAAAAATGAGTAAATCGCTTGGCAACGGCGTTGATCCGATGGATGTCATCGACCAGTACGGAGCAGATTCCCTCCGTTATTTCTTAGCTACCGGAAGCTCTCCGGGGCAGGATCTCCGTTTCAGCTACGAAAAAGTGGAGTCTACATGGAACTTTGCAAATAAAATTTGGAACGCATCCCGTTTTGCATTAATGAACATGGACGGCATGACCTATGATGAGCTAGATCTCTCCGGAGAAAAATCAGTTGCCGATAAGTGGATTCTGACAAGACTGAACGAAACGATTGAAAACGTGACTCAGCTTGCTGACCGTTATGAATTCGGTGAAGTCGGACGCCATTTGTACAACTTCATCTGGGATGATGTGTGCGACTGGTATATTGAAATGGCGAAGCTTCCGCTTTACGGGGAAGATGAAGCTGCGAAGAAAACCACCCGCTCTGTCTTGGCATACGTGCTTGATCAGACGATGCGTCTGCTTCACCCGTTCATGCCGTTCTTGACGGAGGAAATTTGGCAGCACCTTCCTCATGAGGGCGAATCGATTACAACCAGTTCTTGGCCTGTTGCGGTGCCGGAACATACGGATACAGAAGCCGCGGCAGATATGAAACTGCTTGTTGAATTAATCCGTTCAGTCCGCAATATCCGCAGCGAAGTCAATACGCCGATGAGCAAGCAGGTTAAGCTTTATATTAAAACATCTACAGAGGACATCGCTGAGCGCCTTGAGAAGAACCGCTCTTACGTTGAGCGCTTCACAAACCCGAGCATGCTGAAAATCGGAACCGGTATCAATGCGGCCGATAAAGCGATGACAGCAGTCGTAACCGGAGCGGAAGTGATTTTGCCGCTTGAAGGGCTCATTAATATTGATGAAGAAATCGCCCGTTTACAAAAAGAATTCGACAAGCTGACAAAAGAAGTCGAACGCGTTCAGAAAAAACTCGGCAACGAAGGATTCATCAAAAAGGCTCCTGAACATGTCATTGAGGAAGAACGTGAGAAAGAAAAAGACTACACGGCAAAACGCGAGGCTGTCCGGCTGCGGATGGCAGAGCTGAAAGGCTGAATAACGAACGGGGCGGTTTCCTAAGAAACCGCCTTGTTGTATAAAAGAGGGGATTTCATTGTTTAATACGTACAAAGAAGCGATCAGCTGGATTCACGGCCGGCTCAAATTCGGCGTAAAGCCGGGCCTTCTCCGTATGGAAAGGCTGATGGAAAAATTGGGGCGCCCCGAGAAGAAAATCCGCGCCATTCATGTGGCGGGCACAAACGGAAAAGGGTCAACCGTCTCATTTATCCGTTCTGTGCTTCAAGAAGCCGGCTATACGGTCGGCACGTTTACATCTCCGTATATCATTACGTTTAATGAACGTATCAGCGTCAACGGCACGCCGATTTCTGATGAGGAATGGAGACAGCTTGTTAACGAAATTAAACCTTTTGTAGATGAACTGGATGAGACGGATGCCGGAACGGTGACAGAATTTGAAATCATCACGGCCTGTGCATTTTTATATTTTGCAAAACAAAGCGGCATTGATTTTGTCATTTTCGAAGCGGGGCTTGGCGGAAAATACGATTCAACCAATATCGTTGAACCGCTGCTGACCGTTATTACAAGCATCGGGCATGACCATATGGCGATTTTAGGCCATACCATTGAGGCGATTGCTGGGGAAAAGGCGGGTATTATAAAAGAAGGCATTCCGATCATTACAGGCGTCAATCAGCCGGAGGCGCTTGGCGTCATCGAAGCCGAGGCCGAAGAAAAGCAGGCCCCGTATCAGTCATTATATGAAACGTGCCGTCTTTTTAACGAAGCAGCGCTTTCGTCCGGCGAATCCTTTTCGTTAGAAACCGATGTGAAACGCTATGAAAATATTCAAACCTCATTGATCGGCATTCATCAAAGGCAGAACGCGGCATTGGCGATTTTGGCGGCTGAATGGCTGAACCGGTTAACATATGCCGTCATTCCGGAAGAAGCATTGCGGAACGGGCTGAAAAAAGCTGCATGGCCCGGCCGATTTGAACGGCTTCAAGAACGTCCTCTTGTGTATGCGGACGGCGCTCATAACGAAGAAGGAATAGAAAAACTGGCCGAAACCGTCAAGCAGCGCTTTGCCGGCAATACAATTCATGTCGTCTTCAGCGCATTAAAAGACAAACCGTACCAGGAAATGATCAAGAAGCTTGAAACGGCTGCAGACTCTATTCACTTTACGTCGTTTGACTTCCCGCGTGCTTCAAGCGCGAAAGACCTTTATGACGCAAGCAGTCTGGCGAATAAAAGCTTTGATGAAGACCCGGACAGCGTAAAAAAATGGATAGAACAAAAAGACGGAGCAGATGACATCATCATCATTACCGGATCACTGTATTTTATTTCAGAAATGAGAAAACGGCTTATCTCATAGCCGTAAAAAGCCCGGCAGGACAAATTACGGTTTTGCCGGGCTTTTTAAATGCAAAAGCCATTTTTGTGCATTTGGGGCCTTGCGTTTCTCTATGCTACAATCTGAGCCAGATTGATAGAAAAGGTGTGGTCAAGATGATGCTTTTCATTCTATTTTCCCTCGGTTTAATCCTCGGTTCTTTTTTTTATACGGCAGGGTGCCGCATCCCGCTGCGGATCTCGATTGTTTACCCGCGCTCAGCCTGCTCTTTTTGCCGCTCCCCGCTTTCTTGGGCTGAATTGATTCCTGTTTTTTCTTATGCCGTGCAGAGAGGAAGGTGCAAAAGCTGCCGGCGAAAGCTGTCACTGATGTATCCCGCGGTTGAATGGTGGACGGCTTGTTTGTTTACGGCTGCCGGTATCCGCTTTGGTTTGACGGCAGAACTGTTTGTCGCTCTTCTGTTTCTTTCTCTTTTGATGATTGTCACTGTGACGGATCTGCATTATATGCTGATTCCTGACAAGGTTCTGCTGTTTTTTCTCCCATTTTTCATTGCCGGACGATTTTTCTCACCGCTTGGTTCATGGTATGCAGGGCTTGCCGGGGCAGTTTGCGGTTTTCTTCTGCTTGCCGTTATCATGTTTGCCAGTAAAGGCGGGATCGGCGGAGGAGATGTAAAACTGTTCGGGGTTATCGGGCTTGCGCTTGGCGTAAAGCTCGTCCTCATTGCATTTTTTCTGTCCGTTATCATCGGAGCCGTATACGGGGCGTGTGCTCAGCTTGGCGGAAGGCTGGCAAAAAAGCAGCCTTTCCCCTTTGCGCCGGCCATCGCAGCAGGCAGTATCGTGAGTTATTTATACGGCGAGAAGCTGTTTTCGTTCTACATCCATCTGGCCTCGGGCTGACGCTGAAAAATTTGGCGAACGTTTTTTGGACAAGACGACAAAAGTCTTGTTCTTTTTTTTTTCGCCTATGCTAAAGTGTGAAACATGATCAGTTCATGGTACGGCCAAGACGAAAGCGAGGGGGAAGAGACGGTGAAAAAAAGGAAAAGCAAAAAGAACAGCAAAGCAAAAAATAATGCCCTTAAAGTGACTATTAACGGAAAAGAAGAAACTATGTATGGAGAAGAGGAAATGAAAGCCGGAGAAGAAAAAACAGTCACATTTTCGAATTGGGAGGAAACGAAAAAGGCAGAGCAGGAGACTGCAGCCTCTCATGAAGACCCTAAGGAAGATGATTTTAACTGGGATGACGAGGGGGAAAAGGACGTTTTTGAGGATGACCCGAAAGTCGTTCCGCCATACCAAAAGAAAAACGCGGGAGGCCATATGTACTCAAAAAAGAAGAACCCATCCTCTCCCGTTAAAAGAGCGGTCACAACGATTGCCGTTGCCGCAGTTTTAGGAACCGGCCTCGGCCTTGTCGCCTTAAATATGTCCGGCAGTAAAGAGGCGTCCGCTCCGGCAGCAGTTGACAAAGGCTCACAAGGGCAGACGGTAAAAGCGGGAGACTCAGCAGCTGACAAACAAGAAACGGGTGACACAAGCAATTCGGGACAGGCAGAGGGAAATTATAAGACATATGCGGTGCAAGCGGGAAAATTTTCATCGGAAAAAGGAGCCAAGACCTTAGTTGACCAGCTGACTGAAAAAGGATATTCAGCAGTCTCTCTATCAAAAGACGACGGATACACCTATGTGATCGCCGGTCTCTCGGCAGAAAAAAGCCTATCACAGCAATTGGGGCAGACATTGATAGACAATGATTTTGAGGCTTGGGGAGGAAAAGAGCTTTCCTTTGCGGTCGAATCCGATATGGAGGATTCCTTTAAACAAGCATCCGAACTGTCCGCCAAAGCGATCATCGGTAAAGAAGTAGCAAAAGCCGATGTGGCCAAAATCACAAAAGCGGTAAACAGCGCAGACGCGGCGGACAAAAAGGAAAAAGAGGCTCTGCTTCAAGCGCTGAAGGAACTTGAAACGCCAAGTCCCGAGTCAGGATGGAAGGCTCAGCAGGAACTGTTGAGCGTTGTAAAATAATATTTCTGCTCCCGTCATCTAGGCGGGATTTTTTATTTTGTCATGAAAAAGTTATTTTTCTGAAATTGTAGATGCGGGTTTGATTTGGTAGGATAGACAGGTATCTTTTTTTCTTAAGCAAACCCTGAAAGGATGACAATCATGACAAAACGCTTAATACTCGCCTCACAATCTCCGCGAAGAAAAGAACTCCTTAATCTTCTTCAGATACCTTACAGCATTATTGTGAGCCATGTAGATGAAAAATTAAATCGAAACCTTTCACCGGAAGAAAACGTCCAATGGTTGGCTGAGCAAAAAGCCGGGGCTGTAGCCGGTGAAAATCCCGATGCAGTCGTTATCGGAGCTGACACGATGGTTTGTATAGACGGTGAGTGCCTCGGCAAACCGCGTGACAAAAAAGAGGCGGCAGATATGCTGCGGAGGCTTTCCGGCCGAAGCCATCAAGTCATTACAGCGGTCAGCATCCAGGCGCGAGACCGGAAAAAAACGTTCTCTGAAACGACGGAAGTGACCTTTTGGCCGCTCAGTGAAGACGAAATACAGAATTACATCGAAACGAAAGAACCGATGGATAAAGCAGGTGCATACGGCATCCAAGGAAAAGGCGCGCTTTTAGTGAAAAAGGTAGACGGAGATTTCCATTCTGTCGTCGGGCTTCCTGTTTCAAAAACAATGAGAGCCCTGAAAGAATTTAATATAAAAGCTTGATGTTCAAACGGGGAAGGGGAATAAGGAGGGCTTGATCATCTGCGATCTGCCGTTAAAACTCAGAGATTTCCCAGAAAAAGAAAAACCGAGAGAACGGCTTCTGCACTGCGGAGCCGAAAATCTGTCAAACAATGAATTGCTCGCAATCCTATTAAGAACGGGGACAAAGCATGAATCTGTAATGAACCTCTCTCATCGGCTGCTCCGCACGTTTGACGGCCTGCGCCTGTTAAAAGGCGCCTCCGCCCAAGAGCTGTCGAGCATTCCCGGAATCGGCACTGTGAAAGCCGTTCAAATACTGGCCGCAATTGAGCTGGGGAGCCGCATTCATAAGACATCCGCTGAGGAACATTACGTCATCCGCTCACCGGAAGACGGGGCAAATTTTGTGATGGAAGATATGCGCTTTTTATCCCAAGAGCATTTTGTCTGTTTATATTTAAATACCAAAAATCAAGTCATTCATAAACGCACCGTTTTTATAGGAAGTCTGAATTCATCTATTGTCCACCCGCGGGAGGTGTTTAAAGAAGCTTTCAAACGATCCGCCGCGTCCTTCATTTGCGTTCACAATCATCCTTCAGGAGATCCTACACCAAGCAGGGAAGATATTGAGGTAACAAGACGGCTTTTTGAGTGCGGAAATTTAATCGGCATCGAGCTGTTGGATCATTTGGTCATTGGTGATAAAAAATTTGTGAGTTTAAAGGAAAAAGGATATTTGCAACACTTTTTTTTTCGTTAATTTAAGATATAATAGATTTTATGAGTTTTTCCCTTTAGGGTATTTTTGCTTTAAGAAAGGAAGATACATACATATGTTCGGAATTGGTACAAGAGACCTTGGTATAGATCTGGGAACTGCGAATACGCTTGTGTTTGTAAAAGGTAAAGGAATTGTTGTAAGAGAGCCGTCTGTTGTTGCGCTGCAAACGGATACGAAATCAATCGTGGCTGTCGGTAACGACGCTAAAAACATGATTGGGCGCACACCGGGTAACGTGGTGGCCCTCCGTCCGATGAAAGACGGCGTAATCGCTGATTATGAAACAACTGCGACAATGATGAAATACTATATTAATCAAGCTGTGAAAAATAAAGGCTTATTTGCGAGAAAGCCATACGTTATGGTTTGTGTGCCGTCAGGTATTACGGCGGTTGAAGAACGCGCTGTCATCGACGCGACAAGACAAGCCGGTGCACGTGACGCTTACCCGATTGAAGAACCGTTTGCGGCTGCCATCGGTGCAAACCTTCCTGTTTGGGAGCCGACGGGCAGTATGGTCGTTGATATCGGAGGCGGAACAACGGAAGTCGCAATTATCTCATTAGGCGGCATTGTTACATCTCAATCCATTCGCGTGGCCGGTGACGAAATGGATGATTCGATCATCAGCTATATCAGAAAAACATATAACCTGATGATCGGGGACCGTACGGCAGAAGCTATCAAAATGGAGATCGGTTCGGCGGAAACGGGCGAAGAAAATGCAACAATGGAAATTCGCGGCCGCGATCTGCTGACAGGCCTGCCGAAAACAATCGAAATTACGGGAACCGAAATTGCAAATGCACTGCGTGACACCGTTCTTTCTATCGTTGACGCAGTGAAGAGCACGCTTGAAAAAACACCGCCTGAGCTTGCCGCTGATATTATGGACAGAGGCATTGTGTTAACAGGGGGAGGCGCGCTGCTTCGAAACCTTGACAAAGTCATCAGTGACGAAACGAAAATGCCGGTTCTTATCGCTGAAGATCCGCTTGATTGTGTTGCGATCGGTACTGGAAAAGCACTGGAGCACATCCATCTTTTCAAAGGGAAAACAAGATAATCAGGAGTTAAATAGAAGAGGTGTAACACGATGCCGAATAAACGGTTAATGCTATTACTTCTGTGTATTATCATATTGGTGGCTATGATTGGATTCTCGCTGAAGAACGGCCGTAATACCACCTGGCCTGAAAAGCTGATCGGTGATACGACGGGAGTATTTCAAAATATTTTTCACACGCCTGCCGAATATTTTGCAGGGTTCTTCGGGGACATAGAAGACCTGAAAAACACATATAAAGAAAATGAACGTTTAAGAGAAAAACTGGACGGACAGACGCAATATGAAGCAAAGCTCCAAGAATTGAAAGATGAAAACAAGAAATTGCTTGATGAACTCGGACACGTCAAATCGATTACCGATTATAAACCGATTTTAGCGACCGTTATCGCGAGAAACCCTGATCAATGGTACAAGCAAATCATGATTAATAAGGGATCGAAACAAAAAGTGGCCAAAGACATGGCTGTCACAAACGAAAAAGGCGCGCTGGTCGGGAAAATTAAAAGCAGCGGGCTTAACAACTTTACATCTGCCGTTCAGCTGTTAAGCGATGTTGACCGCAACAACAGAGTGGCAACCAAAATCTCAGGTAAAAAAGGCAGTAAAGGCTACGGTTTAATTGAAGGGTATGACAAAAAGAAACAAACCCTTAAAATGACCATTCTTGAGCCGGATGAAAAGCGCGAAGTGAAAAAGGGCGATCTTGTGGAAACCTCCGGAACGGGCGGTGTATTTCCTCAAGGATTGACAGTCGGCGAAGTAACTGACGTTGAATCTGATTCTTACGGCCTGACCAAAATCGCGTACGTCAAACCGGCTGCCAACCTGTATGATTTAGACCATGTTATTGTGGTGAACCGCAGCGTAGCAACTTCTGATACAGGGGAGGAAGGATCGTGAAACGTTTCCTTCTCCCTTTGATTATAATGCTGGTCTTTTCTGGGGAAAGCATCTATACTGATTTAGTGCATTTTCCTTTCGTTTCCGACGAACAGCAGGTTGTTCCGCACTTTCTTTTGCTTGTTTTAATTTTTATGTCCGCTTACATCAATCAAAAACATGCGGTCATTTACGGATTCATTTTCGGTCTTCTCTATGACATCACGTATACGGGTGTTTTAGGGGTTTATATGTTCGGTTTTGCCGGTCTATGCTACCTGGCTGCCAAAGCGTTTAAAGTATTGCAGACGAACGCTTTAATGGTCATTCTTGTGGCGGTGCTCGGCGTATGTGTGCTTGAATTTTATGTCTACGGGATTCAGAGTTTAATTCACAGCAGCACAATGACGTTCAATGAATTTGTCATACAGCGGTTTTTACCGACCGTTTTACTGAATATTGCAGGCGCAATTGTGTTAGTCCTGCCTTTTAGGCTGTTTTATATAAGTCTAAAGAAAGAATTAAGAGATGAGTAAAAAGGATTTTATCTTTTTTTGACGAAAAGAGTATGTTGTTGAGGTGAACATTGTGAAGACCAAAAAGCAGCAATATGTAACAATAAAAGGAACAAAAAACGGCTTAACATTGCATCTGGATGATGCGTGTTCTTTTGATGAGCTTCTCGATGGTCTTCAAAGTATGCTGTCGATTGAACAATATACTGATGGCAAAGGTCAAAAAATCAGTGTTCATATTAAACTCGGACATCGCTATCTGTATCAGGAACAGGAAGAACAGCTCACTGATCTGATCGCGTCAAAGAAAGATTTAGTCGTTCATTCAATTGACAGTGAAGTCATCGCCAAAGAAGAAGCACAGCGCATCAAAGAGGAAGCGGAGATTGTTTCGGTTTCTAAAATTGTCCGTTCAGGGCAGGTGCTTCACGTGACGGGAGATTTGCTTTTGATCGGAGATGTGAATCCCGGCGGAACGGTTAAGGCCGGAGGGAATATATTTGTTCTCGGCTCATTAAAAGGAATTGCCCACGCCGGTTATAACGGAAACAGCCGGGCCGTGATCGCTGCTTCCGAAATGCTGCCGACACAATTAAGGATCAATCACGTATTAAATCGCTCCCCAGACCACATTCAAAAAGGGAACGACATGGAATGTGCTTATTTAGATACAGACGGAAATATGGTCATTGAACGCCTTCAACATTTGGCTCATTTAAGACCTGATCTAACAAGGCTTGAGGGAGGAATGTGAAATTGGGTGAGGCTATCGTAATAACTTCGGGAAAAGGCGGAGTAGGAAAAACAACAACATCTGCAAACCTCGGTACCGCCTTAGCCATTTTAGGGAAACGCGTCTGTTTAGTAGATACAGATATCGGACTGCGCAACCTTGATGTCGTAATGGGTCTTGAAAACAGAATTATATATGACTTAGTTGACGTCATTGAAGGCAGATGCAAGATGCATCAGGCGCTTGTTAAGGATAAACGTTTTGATGATCTGCTTCATTTGATGCCGGCTGCCCAGACAAGCGACAAAACGGCTGTTGTTCCTGAGCAAATCAAATTGCTTGTGCAGCAGCTCAAGCAGGAATTTGATTATGTCATCATTGATTGTCCCGCCGGGATTGAACAAGGCTATAAAAATGCCGTTTCCGGAGCTGATAAGGCGATTGTTGTGACAACGCCGGAAATTTCAGCGGTGCGGGATGCCGACCGTATTATCGGTCTTTTGGAGCAGGAGGAAATTGAACCGCCGCGGCTTATCGTTAACCGCATCAGAAATCACCTTGTGAAAAACGGTGATACGATGGATGTCGACGAGGTTGTTCATCATCTTTCTATTGATCTGCTCGGAATCGTCGCTGACGATGATGAAGTGATTAAAGCATCAAATATCGGCGAGCCGATTGCAATGAATTCAAAAAACCGCGCCAGCATTGCATACCGCAATATCGCCCGGCGTATTTTAGGAGAATCCGTTCCTTTACAGGTGCTTGAAGAGCAGCAAAAAGGAATGATGGCGAAAATAAAGTCATTTTTCGGCGTGCGGTCATAATAAAATAATAGAAAACAAGGATCTGATGAAGCGGCAGCTTATCAGGTCTTTTTTTGTTTATCATCAGCAAGGCGCATATTTGCATTGGACAAGGAATAGGATGTACAAACCCAACGATTGCAAAGGATGATAGCGATGAGTCACAGAGCTGATGAAATTAGAAAAAGACTGGCCAAAAGAAGAAAGCAGCAGCCCGGTTCAAAACGCCCTGCTGCCGTCCAAACCGCTCAGAAGAAACAAAAGCTCCCCGCTTGGCAGGCAGTCAAGGAACAAGAAAAGCATAGGCTCCTTCCGAGCTATGAAACGGAACATCCGCCGGAATTCAACGGAAGGCATCCATTGATTAACACCAATTCTATCATTTTAAAATGCCTGCTGGCGGCGTGTCTTGTTCTTATCTCCGCTATTGCCTATAAAACTGACAAACAGCCTTTGGCTCAAATTAAGCCGGCTATCTCGCAAACTTTTCAAAAAGAATTTCAGTTTGCTGCCGTGAGCCACTGGTTTGAGTCCGCATTCGGAAATCCGCTCGCTTTTCTCACACCCGGCACGAAAAAAAAGAGCGGCCAAGTAGCGGTCAGCCAGGATCTTGCTGTACCTGCTGCGGGCAAAATCCAGGAGGACTTTCAGAATAATGGGGAAGGCGTAATCGTAGAAACAGCCAGCGATACAATTGATAGTGTAAAAGAGGGCTATGTCGTTGAAGTCAATAAAGATAAGAAAACAGGATTGACGGTTAAGGTGCAGCACGCTGACAACACCTGCAGCATTTACGGACAGCTTAAAGACGTTAACGTGTCTCTGTATGATTTTATCGATAAAGGCAAAAAGATCGGTTCCATCAAGCTTGACGATAAAAATAAAGGCCAATACTATTTCGCGATGCAAGAAGGAGACAAGTTCATAGATCCGATTCAGGTGATCACATTTGATGAATAAATGGCTGAGTCTGATCTTAAAAATTCACGTCCATCCTTTTCTTTGGATTATTATGGGGCTTGGGCTTGTGACAGGGCACATTAAAGCGCTGTTATGTCTTTTGCTGGTTGTATTCGTTCATGAGCTGGGGCATGCTGCTCTGGCCGTGTTTTTTTCGTGGCGGATTAAACGGATTTTTTTGCTTCCCTTCGGCGGGACGGTTGAAGTGGAAGAGCACGGAAACCGGCCGCTCAAGGAAGAATTTGCGGTCATTCTGGCCGGCCCGCTGCAGCATTTATGGCTTCAGGCGGCAGCTTGGCTCCTTTTTGGGTCAGGCATAGTCGGACAGCAGACATTCGACATGTTTACATTTTATAACCTGTCGATTCTTTTTATCAACCTGCTGCCGATCTGGCCGCTTGACGGGGGAAAAATGGTGTTTTTATACTTTTCAAAACAAATGGCTTTTCAAAGAGCGCACCTCCTCAGTGTCCAGACCTCGGCCGCTTTCGCGTTTTTGCTCTGCTGCTGGATTGTGCTGGCTGTTCCCTTGCAGATCAGCGCCTGGGTGCTGTTCGTATTTCTCGCGGCTTCCTTGTGGGATGAATATCGGAAAAGGCATTATATTCAGATGCGGTTTCTATTGGAGAGATATTACGGAAACAACCGCGATGTTGAGATGCTGCTCCCACTGACGGTCAAGGCTGATACCAAGGTTAAGCACGTGATGGCCGAATTTAAGCGGGGATGCAAGCACCCGATCATCATTGAAAAAGCCGGCGAGAAACTCAGCCAGCTTGATGAGAATGAAGTGCTGCACGCTTATTTTGCCGATAAGCGGACAGATTCCTCTATGGAAGAACTGCTGCTGCCTTACTAGAAATAGATTGACATATGTCTTCTGTTTTGATATATTTTTTAATGTTATGGATGTAGCACCATTGCTACAACCGCTCAGTACAGGTGTTAAGAGCGCTTTAGCCCCCTGCTGCTGGCGAGTCTTAGTCTAATAGGAGGTGCAGAGAATGTACGCAATCATTAAAACAGGCGGAAAACAAATCAAAGTTGAAGAAGGTCAAACTGTTTACATCGAAAAACTTGCTGCTGAAGCAGGTGAAACAGTGACGTTTGAAGACGTATTGTTTGTTGGCGGAGACAGCGTGAAAGTCGGCAACCCAACAGTTGCAGGCGCGACAGTTACAGCTAAAGTTGAAAAACAAGGCCGTGCGAAAAAAATCACAGTTTTCCGTTACAAACCAAAGAAAAATGTTCATAAAAAACAAGGTCATCGTCAGCCTTATACTAAATTGACAATCGAAAAAATCAACGCGTAAGCATGATTCAGGCAACAATTCGAAGATCCCGCACAGAAGAGGACGTTTTGTCCTTTGAAATGACGGGGCATGCCGATTTTGCTG
This sequence comes from Bacillus sp. YC2, assembly GCF_019891195.1. Taxonomy (NCBI): domain Bacteria; kingdom Bacillati; phylum Bacillota; class Bacilli; order Caryophanales; family Bacillaceae; genus Bacillus; species Bacillus sp. YC2. The sequence continues at coordinate 43,817 of NZ_JAHXDO010000004.1, forward strand.
AACATGGACGGGATCTCGTTTGCGCCGCGGTCACAGCTGTCGTCTTCGGGGCAGTCAATGCGGTTATCGCGCTGGCTCCTCTCGAACCGATTCTTGATATAGGCCAGGACGGGGGTTATTTCTATTTTGAATTCCCTGAAGCCGCTGATCAGGAAGCTTTTCAAAAAGCGCAACTGCTGATTGAAGGCATGATTGTTTCTCTTGAGACAATCGAGCGGGATTACAATGACCATTTACGGTTGACTACAAACCAAATATAGGAGGTGAGTTACATGCTTAGATTAGATCTTCAGTTTTTCGCTTCTAAAAAAGGTGTAGGTTCTACAAAGAACGGACGTGACTCTGAATCTAAACGTTTAGGTGCTAAACGTGCAGACGGTCAATTCGTTACAGGCGGATCTATCCTTTACCGTCAACGCGGAACGAAAATTTACCCAGGTGAAAACGTGGGCCGCGGAGGAGATGACACTCTTTTTGCTAAAATCGACGGAACTGTTAAATTCGAACGTTTCGGCCGTGACCGCAAAAAAGTGAGCGTATATCCTGTAGCTCAATAATGACACAAAAAACTCCGGTCGTTGACTGGAGTTTTTTTTGCAGTAAGCGGAGTAACATCAAGAATGAAAAGCAGAGGATGTGCGAGTGAACCCCGCCTAGAATGAGAACACCAGCTTCTCATACCCACTGGATATGTTCCCCAAGCAGTGATACAACAATGTTTCTGCCTGGCATCCAAAACGCATGCCGATTCAAAAAAGGAACATGATGAACCAGGAAAAACAGTGTTTTTCTAACAAAGCCTTCTCTGTTATAATTCATAGTACACACTTATCAAGACTCCTAAAAAGAAATTAAATGATTGGGAGTGCGAAAATGAAGGATGTATCGAAGAAACAAGAAGAACCTATAAGCGAGGCGGCTTTAACCAACGAGCTGATCCGTTTAATGGGTCATTTCCGGCATGATTGGATGAATAAGCTTCAGCTTATTAAAGGAAACTTAAGCTTGCAGAAGTATGACCGTGTTGTTGAAATCATTGACGAAATGGTCATAGATGCAAAGCATGAATCAAAGCTCTCAAACCTGAAAACCCCGCACTTGGCGTTTGACTTTCTGACGTTTAATTGGAAGTCCCAATATATGAGGCTTGAATACGAAGTGCTCGGAGAGATAAAAGATTTATCGGCATATGATCAAAAGCTGTCGAACCTGATGAGAAAACTGTTTCATCTGTTCGGTCTGGCGGTAAGCAATGAAAGTGAAAATCATCTGACCGTATCGCTTCAAACGGATCACCCTGACAGACAGCTTATTTTATATCTCGATTTTCACGGAACCATTGCAAATGCAGGCGTTTTTGATGATTTTCGCAAATCCCGATGTGAGGACTTTGATGTGATGCAATTTGAGCTGACGGGCCATGAATGTGTGGCCGAAATTGGGATGAACTAGCGGTTTTTTACGGTTTAGAACGGAGGATATTATGTTTGTAGATCAGGTGAAAGTATATGTAAAAGGCGGCGACGGCGGTAACGGAATGGTTGCGTTCCGCCGTGAAAAATATGTGCCGAAAGGCGGGCCTGCGGGCGGCGACGGAGGAAAAGGCGGCGACGTCGTTTTTGAGGTCGATGAAGGGCTGCGCACGTTAATGGATTTCCGGTACCAAAGACATTTCAAAGCCATCCGCGGCGAGCACGGCATGTCTAAAAATCAGCACGGCAAAAACGCGGATGACATGGTGATTAAAGTTCCGCCCGGCACAGTCGTGACAGATGATGATACAAAGCAGGTCATTGCTGATCTGACTGAGCACGGCCAGCGCGCCGTCATTGCAAAAGGCGGACGGGGCGGACGCGGAAATTCCCGCTTTGCGACACCAGCCAATCCGGCACCGCAGCTGTCAGAGCACGGAGAACCGGGAAAAGAGCGCTATATCGTGCTTGAATTAAAGGTACTTGCAGACGTAGGCCTCGTCGGTTTCCCGAGTGTCGGAAAATCTACGCTTTTGTCTGTCGTATCATCGGCAAAACCGAAAATCGCGGATTATCATTTTACAACGCTTGTTCCGAATCTGGGCATGGTGGAAACAGATGACGCGAGAAGCTTCGTCATGGCGGATTTGCCCGGTTTGATTGAAGGGGCTCATGAAGGGGTCGGGTTAGGCCACCAATTTCTCCGTCATATCGAACGGACGCGCGTCATTGTCCACGTGATTGATATGTCGGCGATGGAAGGCCGCGATCCGTATGAGGATTATCTGACCATTAATCAGGAGCTCAGTGAGTATAATCTGCGGCTGACAGAGCGCCCGCAAATTATAGTCGCAAATAAAATGGACATGCCTGAGGCAGCTGAAAACTTAAAGGCGTTTAAAGAAAAGCTTCAGGATGACCATCCTGTCTTCCCGATCAGTGCGGTGACGAGAGAAGGGCTCCGCGAGCTTCTGTTTGAAGTCGCTAACCAATTGGAAACAACGCCTGAATTCCCGCTGTATGATGAGGAAGAACTGGCGGAAAACCGCGTCTTGTACACGATGGAAGATGAAGAAATGCCGTTTGACATTACCCGCGATCCTGACGGTGCATTTGTGCTTTCAGGAGACAGTCTTGAACGTCTGTTTAAGATGACTGACTTCTCCCGTGACGAATCCGTCAAGCGCTTTGCCAGACAGATGCGCGGAATGGGCGTTGATGAAGCGCTGAGAGAACAGGGAGCAAAAGACGGCGATATCATCAGGCTCTTGGAATTTGAATTTGAATTTATTGATTAAAAAAAAGGAGAGCTTGCTTTGCAGGCTCTCTGATGTAAGAGGGAGGGGTGCAAATGAAAGAAGAGACATTTTATTTAGTCCGTGAAGATGTTTTGCCTGATGCGATGCGAAAGACCCTCGAAGTTAAAAAGCTGCTCGACAGAAAAAAAGCTGAGTCAGTTGCAGACGCCGTGCAAAAAGTGGATTTAAGCAGAAGCGCTTTCTACAAATACAGAGATGCTGTTTTCCCTTTTTATACAATGGTAAAAGAACAAATAATCACACTTTTCTTTCATTTGGAGGATCGGTCAGGCGCGTTATCCCAGCTTTTGCAGGCGGTAGCTGACTCTGGAAGCAATGTGCTTTCCATTCACCAGACGATTCCGCTTCAGGGCAGGGCGAATGTAACGCTCTCAATCAGCACGTCCGCAATGGAAGAAAACATTCATACGTTAATGAATAAACTGAGAAAATTTGATTTTATAGAGAAAGTTGAAATCTTAGGGTCAGGTGCGTAAGGAGAGAAGAAATCATGAAAGTCGGTTATTTAGGTCCAGAAGCTACATTTACACATCTAGCAGTCAGTTCTTGCTTTCAAAACAGTATGACACAAGCTGCGTACCATACGATACCGGCATGCATGGATGCGGCGGTTGCAGGGGAAGTTGATCTCGCCTTTGTTCCTTTAGAGAATGCGCTGGAGGGATCGGTTAATTTAACGATAGACTACTTGATTCACGAACAGCCTTTATCGATCGTGGGGGAAATGACGCTGCCGATTCACCAGCATCTGCTCATCCACCCTTCGAGAGAAAGTGAGTGGAAACACCTTGAGAAAATCTATTCCCATTCTCACGCGATCGCGCAATGCCATAAATTTCTTCACCGGCATTTTTCGTCTGTTCCTTATGAGTATGCAAAATCAACTGGTGCGGCGGCTAAATATGTCAGTGAGCATCCTGAACTTCCGATCGGTGTCATTGCAAATGAAATGGCGGCCGCTACATACGGATTACGCATCGTCAAGCGTGACATCCAGGATTATCAGGACAACCACACAAGATTTGTCATTCTTTCACCTGAAAAAGATGTCTCATTTGAAGTGAACGCGAAGCTGTCTTCAAGACCGAAAACGACGCTGATGGTGACGCTCCCTCAGGACGACCAATCAGGCGCCCTGCACAGGGTGCTGTCTGCTTTTTCATGGAGAAACTTAAACCTGTCAAAGATTGAATCGCGCCCGACAAAAACCGGTCTGGGCAACTATTTCTTTATCATCGATATTGAACAGGCGATGGATAAGGTGCTCATTCCGGGCGCCGTTCAAGAACTGGAAGCCCTAGGCTGCCGGGTCAAGCTTCTCGGAACTTATCAATCCTACCGTCTGTAAAAAAAGCCCTCTTGCTTGAGGGCTTTTTTTAATCCTTGATTAATATTCCTGCGTCATCCAGCGCCTGGCAGGCTTGATCAATCCGCTCTTCTGTCGGTGCGCTCAAAGTATGAAGATGCACGCCACCGGTCAGCTGAGACAGGTGAGCGGCGTTTGTCGAGTTAATTTTATTCATGAACTGTTTCATTTCTTTACGGGTGCTGACCCGTATGGAAGCCGTTAAATCGCCGTATACGGGATGTTCAATGATTACGTCCTTTATGGTGACACCTTCGTCGACGATGAGTTCAAGTTCTTCTTCCGTCCGCTCCGGTCCGTGTATGCAGGCGATAATCCGTTCTGCGTCTTTTTCGCCGCCCGCGGTCCGGCTGATGTATAAGTAGCCTTGGCTGGTTGCGATGATCGGCTCATTTTTTGCTTTCAGCAGCGAAATGTCCTGCACGATGACTTGCCTCGACACGTTCGCTTTTTTTGCTAATTCCCCCCCTGTTAATGGTGAGCCGGCTTCTTTCAGCCAATGAAGCAGCGTCTCGCGTCTTTTTGCCCCCGTAAGCTTTGTTCCTTCTGTCAAATTGCTGATTCTCCTTTCCTTTGCTCCCATAGCGCCGTAAACGTATGTAATAACACATCAAGCTGGTCAAATGCGGTCTCGTTCCCGAATGAAATCCGGATAAACCGCCGCGCGTCCCGTTCGGTTTTTTTCAATGCCTTCATAGCCGAAGAAGGGCCGTGGTGCCCGGCGGAACAAGCGCTGCCCGTTGAGATGCAAATATCGTTTCGATTACATTCTAACATAACATATTGTCCTTCAAAGGAGTGAAAAAAACACCCGACAATGTGGGGCAGGCACTCGCCCTCCGTCTCCTCAGCAGAGAATGAGACGGGTAAACTGCGAAGACGGACTTGCTCAAACAAATAATGCTGCAAGCTTTCAGCATGCAGACGGTTTTTTTTCATATTCTTCACTGCATATTCCGCAGCAGCCGTAAAAGCGCCGATTCCCGGCACATTGACCGTACCGGCCCGAAAACCATTTTCATGTACTGTATAGGGATAAACCGGCTTCCAGCTGACACCGGGCCGAATATAAACGGCGCCTGCCCCCTTAGGCCCGTACACCTTATGGCTCGAAACGGAAAGGGCGTCTATTCCGGTCTCATCGGCATGAATCGGCAATTTGCCAAAGGTTTGCACGCAATCGCAATGCAGGAGAATCCCTCTTTTATGGAGAAATGCCGCCAGGTGCTGCACCGGCTGAATGAGGCCTGTTTCTGAATTGGCATGCTGAATGGAAACCAACCCTGTATCAGGCCTGATATGGGCTGCCAATATGTCCTCGGTAATAACCCCGTTTTGATCGGGATACATGATAGTGACGTCAATCCCCTGATGACACAGAAAAGCCGCGGCATTTTGAATGGAATGATGCTCCATGGCGGTCGTAATAAAATGTTTTTTTCCGGCGGGAAGGGCATTTAACAATGATTGAACCGCCAGTATGTTTGCTTCCGTTCCGCCGCCTGTAAAATAAATGCCGTCAGCCTCTCCCCCGATCAGCTCTCCTAAAGAATTTCTGCAGTATGTGAGCACATTGGCCGCTTTTCCGCCGGCGTCATGAAGGCTGCTCGCATTTCCGTATACCTCCGTGCTGAGGCGCTGAAATACTTGCAGGGCTTCTTCGCACACAGGCGCTGACGCTGCGTAGTCAAGATAAATCATGTAGTCAGTCTCCTATCCGTTCATGATAAAAAATGCTTGAGTTTATTTTATCGTTGTGTAAATATAGGTGTCAAGACAGGTGTAAACAACAGGAGGCCGATGTATGTCTGAAAAAACAATTATTGTCATTGGTTCGGGGACGGCCGCACTTTCATTTGCTTCCTCATTGCCCCCGTCATACCAAGTGACTGTCATCACGAAAAAAAAGGTTAAAAACAGCAATTCACATTATGCCCAAGGCGGAATTGCCGCTTCTTACGCAAAAGAAGACTCCATCGAGTCCCATGTAAACGATACGCTGTACGCGGGCTGCGGCCATAATGATGTGACAGCTGTTCGGGAACTGTTGAAGAGCGGGAGAAAAATCATCAATCAGCTGATGGCAAGCCAATTTCCATTTGATCTTGATTCATGCGGAGAAGTGAGCCTCGGTAAAGAAGGGGCTCATTCAATCCGAAGAATTCTGCATGCCGGAGGAGACGCCACCGGACGAATCTTGGTTGATTTTCTGCTTCAGCAGCTTAGCAGCAGAATACAAATCATTGAACAAGAAATGGCAGTAGATCTGCTGATTGAGCACGGCAGATGTGCCGGGGTTGCTGTGAGGGATGCAGAGGGCTTGGTTTCATACAGAAGAGCGGACTATGTAGTGCTCGCATCCGGCGGCTGCGGCAATCTTTATCAGCATCATACAAACGATTCTGCTATAACGGGAGACGGAATCGCGCTTGCTTACCGGGCGGGGGCGGAGATAACGGATATGGAATTCACCCAGTTTCATCCGACGCTCCTTATCAAAAACGGAGCCGCACACGGGCTTATATCTGAAGCGGTCAGAGGAGAGGGCGGTTGTTTAACGGACCTGTCAGGGCGCCGGATTATGGCCGGCAGGCACCCGCTGGAAGATTTGGCGCCAAGAGACGTTGTCTCAAGAGTCATTCACGAAGAGATGATGAGAAATAATCCGATCAGCATGGACTGCAGCCGAATTTCCGGTTTTGAAAAGCGATTTCCGACCATAACAGGCATTTGTCAAGCAGCAGGTGTCGATATCAGCGAAGGAATACCTGTAGCCCCGGGGATGCATTTTTTGATGGGCGGTGTAAAAGTCAATACATGGGGAGAAACCGCTGTGCCTGACCTATACGCAATAGGAGAAACCGCCTGCACCGGCTTGCACGGAGCGAACCGGCTTGCAAGCAATTCACTGCTGGAGGCGCTGGCGAGCGGGCAAAGAGCGGCTGAACATATCATTCGAAAGCCGGTCAATGGAAGATTTAAAAAAGCATCAGCGGAGCCGGACATGATCTGTTCAGTACCGGATATCCCGCTTCAAGAGCTCCAAGCCGGAATGACAAATACAGTCGGCATTGTCAGAGAAAAGGAACAATTGCAGGCGATGGAAAAATGGCTTTCTGAAGCATCTGTGGATCATATCAATGTGAAGAATATCACAATTGAACAAGCAGAGCTTTCTTTCTTATGGCAGGCCGCAAAACTTGTGACAGCCTCTGCACTGCTGCGGGAAGAAAGCAGGGGGGCACATTTTCGGTCTGATTTTCCGCAAACGGAGGAACAGTGGCGCGGAAAACAAATCATTCATTCGAAATCAGAAACAGTCATCAGAAAAAACGAAGGGATTTGGAAACAATGGACGTTTTGCAGCTAAAGAAAATGCTGACTCATTTTTTTCAGGAGGATATCGGATCAGGGGACGCCACATCACAAGCGATCTTTTCAGATCATCGGTGTAAGGCTGAAATGATCGCCAAAACTGACGGAGTATTTGCCGGAGCTGCAATTATCCGTGAAGGTTACGGGCTTTTAGACAGTGACATCCGCATCGATTTCATCAAAAAAGACGGAGAGCGGATGAAAAAAGGAGACATTCTTGCCTCATTAGAAGGACCTGCAGCTTCACTTCTTACCGGGGAGCGCGTCATTCTCAACCTCATTCAGAGAATGTCCGGCATCGCGACGATGACCGATGAGGCCAAAAGACGCCTGAATGATCCGGCCATTAAGCTTTGCGATACGAGAAAAACGACGCCGGGCCTGCGAATGCTTGAAAAATATGCCGTTCGAATAGGGGGAGGGCACAACCACCGGTTCGGCTTATATGACGGCATCATGATTAAAGATAACCATATCGCAGCGAGCGGTTCAATAAAGGCGGCTATGGAGCGGGCGCGGAAAACAGCGGGCCATATGCTTGCGATAGAAGTTGAGATTGAATCAGAGCAGCAGCTTCAAGAAGCGATTGAGGCCGGAGCGGATGTCATTATGTTTGATAATTGTCCGCCTGAAACTGTCCGGCAATTTGCGAAAATGACTCCGGATCATATCAAAACGGAAGCATCCGGGGGAATTACGCTTGAGACATTGCCTGCTTATAAGGGAACGGGCATTCAGTTCATTTCCTTAGGGTTTCTGACTCATTCTGTCAAAAGCGCCGACATCAGTATGGATGTTGCAGTATCAAAAACGGGGGGACTGGAAAATGTCAATCTTTGATGTCATGACGAAATCAAATGAATTCATGCCGAGCCGTTATAAAGAGCTGACCGTTCGGGAAATGGAGGATCGGGTCGCTGCAGTGAAACGGAAATTCGGGAAGCGTCTGTTCATTCCCGGCCATCACTATCAAAAGGATGAGGTCATTCAATTTGCCGATACGACGGGTGACTCCCTTCAGCTTGCCCAGGTGGCGAAAAAAAATAAAGAAGCGGAATATATTGTGTTTTGCGGCGTACATTTTATGGCTGAAACGGCAGATATGCTGACTGCAGATGACCAAACCGTTATTTTGCCTGATATGCGCGCGGGCTGTTCGATGGCAGACATGGCAGATATACAGCAGACGGATAAAGCATGGGAAGAGCTTCAGCGTTTGTACGGAGACACCATCATCCCCTTAACGTATGTCAATTCTACTGCGGAAATTAAGGCGTTTGTCGGGCGGCATGGCGGGGCGACTGTGACTTCTTCAAATGCCCGGAAAGTGCTGGAATGGGCTTTTAAGCAAAAGAAAAGAATCTTATTTTTGCCGGATCAGCATCTGGGCAGAAATACGGCTTATGATCTCGGTATCCCGTTGGAGGATATGGCTGTATGGGACCCGATACAGGAACAATTGCTCACTGAGGAACACCCGGAAAAGATAAGGGTCATTCTGTGGAAAGGCCATTGCTCTGTCCATGAAAAGTTTACCGAAGAAAATATTTCTCATTTGCGTAAGCGTGATCCGGAGATTCGCATTATCGTTCATCCTGAATGCTCGCGGGAGGTGGTCTCACTCAGCGACGACAGCGGCTCTACCAAATACATCATTGATACGATAGAACGGGCTGAACCGAACAGCAAATGGGCGATTGGAACGGAGATGAACCTTGTACAGCGCCTCATTCAGTCGCATCCGGATAAACAAATTGAATCGCTGAATCCTGATATGTGCCCGTGTCTGACGATGAACAGAATTGACCTTCCTCATTTACTGTGGTCGTTAGAGCAGCTGGAAAAAGGCGAGCCGACAGGCGTTATCAAAGTGCCGAAGGCCGTTCAAAAAGAAGCATTGCGGGCGTTAAACAGAATGCTGAAACATACGTAAATATGAAAAAATTCCCCTCCTTTCAAAATTTTTAATCATCATGCCTTGTACGTAGGCATATATTGTGAAGAAACATATTGTAATGACAAATGAACCGTTCACGTTTTGTGCATAGGAGGGGAAAACGTTGAAAATTCATATCGTTCAAAAAGGCGATTCGCTCTGGAAAATAGCTGAAAAATACGGAGTTGATTTTGAAGAGGTAAAAAAACTGAATACTCAGCTCAGCAATCCAGACTTAATCATGCCTGGAATGAAGATAAAAGTACCTTCAGAAGCCGTTCCGGTCAGAAAAGAACCTAAGGCACACTTCGGGCCTTCAGTGCAAAAGCACGAGCATCCATATGCTAAGGAAAAGCCGAAATCAGTTGTGGACATTGAAGACACAATGCCGGAAGAAGAAAAGCCGCCAGTGCCGTATGTGCCGCCAATGCCCGAAAAGCATGAAAATGTACTGCCGGAAGCTGATATGAATCAATATTATCCATCCAATCAGCTGTTTCAGCCGTGGTCGCCTCCTAAGCCGGAGGAGCCAGTGACGCATTTTGTCGAGCCGAAAGAGAATGAGTTTGACAAGAATAAATTTCCACAACAGGAGGCAATGATCAATATGGAAAACTCGAATTACCCGAATATGCCTAATATGCCGAAGGCGCCTGAAGCCGGCAAGCTGGAAGAAGAAAATATAGCTTATAACATACCGAATATGCCTAATATTCCAGCCATGCCGATGGTTGAGCCGTATATGCATTACCCGATGCCTTGCTGCCCATGTCCGGTTCCGGTCACGCCGGTGCTGCCGGGTTCAGGATTGTGCCATCCTTTTTATCCGATAAGCGGAGGCTATCCGATGCCATATTCATACGGGTTCCATCCGGGCTATGTTTCACCGGCTGGATACGGCGGATATGAAAATCAGGCTCTTGAGAATGCGGAGCACGGCCATTATGACGGCTATAAATCATCGGCTGCACCATTTTATGGAGGCACAGCGTACGCTCATATGCCATATTACGGCGGTTATCCGGGAAGCGGAGCACATCATTATGCGAATGCGCCTCATGGACATGAGGATGGAAAATATAAGGATGATGATTGCGGCTGTCATGATTCACATCATCATCACCATCATCACGGAGGACATCACCATTATGCAAATATGCCTGTGCAGGCTTATCCGAATATGGGAGCTTATATGCCTTACGGCGGAGCAGCCCCAAATGTCACGCCGAATCAGCCGAGCGCAAACCAAATGTTCGGCCGGCCGGAAGAAGAAGAGGATTAATCGTTCGGGACGATGTATGTCGTTCCTTTTTTTATGCTGGTCATAACTGACAAGCTTAAACCCTCCGTTTGCCGCACATCCTAAACATGAGCGGAAACGCTCAGATAGCGATGAATCCACGGGGGGTTTTTCCATTGGGTAAAAAATTGACGACGATAGCCGGCCTTTTGGTCGTGACAGCAAGCTTATCAGCATGCGGAGCAAACAATGCCATGAATGATGGGCGTTACAATCATAATCAGACAACCCGTCCTGTCGGGTACTATTCAAATGATAATGATATCGGCAGACGTCAGAACGGAATGGACCACCAAGGCCCAATTTCCGAAATGATGGAAAATCGAAACGGCCGTCATAATACAACGAATGTGTCCGATCGATATGCACCGAATGACGGCGTTCCGTTAACAACGGACGGAACTTATAACGGCCGTAACAACCGTAACGTTAACAACCCGGCTGCGATGTCATACAATGGCTATGACAATGCCGGAAATATCAGAACGGCAGCAAACATTGCAGACCGTGTGAAAAAAGTAAACGGCGTTCAGGATGCTCAGGTTATTGTTACCGATACCCGAGTCGTAATCGCTGTCAGAACGAACCATCCTTTTACGAAACATAATGATAAGCAAGTTAAAAAGGCAGCGCAAAAATTTGCAGACGGACGCACGATTCAAGTGTTTACCGATAATGCAACATTTACAAGGCTGCGCGACATGAATCAAAACAGCCGTTAAAAGCAAACTGCCGGATGATGTCATCCGGCAGTGTTTACATATTAAGACACCCGTTTATCAGCATACTCCTTTTCCCAAAAAACAGCGTTTTTTATGCCGAGCGCCTTAGGATCAAACACAGGGTCAAGCCCTTGTTTTTTCTGTCTTTCATAGTCTTTTAACGTAAGCAAAGCCGGTTTTGCAAGCACGACAATGGCGATGACATTCAGCCATACCATGATTCCCAGCCCGGCATCTCCCAGCGCCCAGGCGATATCTGCCGTTTTAACCGCTCCGTAAAACGTTGCGATAAGAATGATTGCTTTTAAGCCGAGCATCGCCCATTTGTTGTTTCCGCCCCGTGTTAAGTAGACGATATTGGTCTCGGCGATGTAGTAATAAGCCATAATGGTCGTAAAAGCGAAGAAGAAAAGAGCGACTGCAACAAAACCTGCACCAAATCCCGGCATAACTTGATCAATTGCCGCCTGAGTAAAACCGGGGCCTGCTTCGACTCCTTTGACATGGTTGACAATATAAGAGCCGTTCTCTGCCTGAGTATTAAACATCCCTGTAAATAAAATCATAAATGCGGTTGCCGAACAGACAAACAGCGTATCAATATAAACCGAAAAAGCCTGAACCAAACCTTGCTTGGCCGGGTGAGAAACCTCTGCGGCGGCCGCCGGGTGAGCTCCTGTTCCCTGCCCTGCTTCATTAGAATAGATTCCCCGTTTCACTCCCCAAGAAATCGCCATTCCGATGAGTCCGCCAAACGCAGAATCCAATGCAAACGCGCTTTTGAAAATCAGTGCGATAACCGCAGGCAGCTCCGTAATATTCATCAATATAATGACAAGTGACAAAAGGATATAACCCAAGGCCATGAACGGAACGATCATCTGCGCGGCCTGAGCGATCCGTTTCACTCCGCCGAAAATGATAAAACCGAGCAGCAGCACGAGGAAGCAGCCCGTAAAAATGGGACTGATGCCAAATGCGTTATTTATTCCTTCCGCGATCGAATTGGATTGAACACCCGGCATCAGGACAGCCATGGCAATGAGTGCGGCAAAGGCGAACAATACGGCAAACCATTTGATTCCGATTCCTTTTTCTATGTAATAAGCAGGACCGCCCCTGTACTGGCCGTTTTCTTTTACTTTATAAATTTGCGCGAGGGTGGACTCGACAAAGGCGCTGGCTGAACCGATAAAGGCGATGACCCACATCCAAAACACGGCGCCGGGACCGCCGAATGCTATGGCTGTTGCCACGCCGGCAATATTCCCCGTCCCTACGCGCCCTGAAAGCGCAATAGATAATGCCTGAAATGACGATACGCCGGCTTCAGAGCTTTTTCCTTGAAACATCAGAAGAACCATCTCTTTTATATGCCGGACTTGCAAAAACCGGGTCAAAATGGAAAAGATAAGGCCGACGGCTAACAAAATATAAATAACGGGCGTGCTCCATAAAATACCGTTTAAGCTTGCTGTAAACTCTGCCAATCAGATTCCCCCTTGTTTGTCGTATATTTGGATTATGGAGCGGTATGACTATTTACACAATTTTTTTGGGATATTTTCTCCCTCATTATTAAAAAACCATCTTCACCATTTCTTTACATTTCCTTAAAATGCCCTTCATATCGCCTTGATAAGATGAAAGCAAGAAGAAAGAGACGGAGGGGCCGGAATGAAAAAAACAAACCAGTATGACCAAAGCTGCGGGGCAGGGGAAGCGTATCTGACCGTCAGGGGCTATCACCTCAAGCTGACAGCCGAGCAAATGAAACTGATTGCAGGTAAGCGCAAATAGCATGGCAAGGCAGCCTTCGGACGGGAGGGCTGCTTTTTTGCGGATGCAAAGGAAAGAATGGTTAAGCCGCCGCATCTTTGGTCAAACTAGCATAAAGAGTTTGATTGAATAAAGAGGTGTTTTTGATGAAACGTCTTTTGTTTATGCTTATATTATCAGCCGCAGCCCTTTTTACAGGGGAGTCCCGCGCGTTTGGAGCGGAAGTCGAGCATTACGGGCCGCTGCGGGTGCACGTGCAGCTGGAAAGGGTCTATTTAGACGGAGATGTCGGCATTGAACATACGGATGAAACCGTTTTGGCGATGGAGGATTTTTGGGCGGCCTATGCGGGATGGACGCTTGTTGAACAGAAAAAAGGGTTTGTGCTGTTCCGCAAACAAGTAGATGATATCTCTCCGCTCAGCAAAGTCAACGGATATATCGGCATCACGGACGGGGGCGTCATTTCCACTTTTCACGGCCGTCCCGACTCTTTAGCGGAGCCGATCCAGTCCTTCTTTCAGATTGATTTAGAACGGCTGGAAAGTCATTTGCAAAAACACTTGGAAAACGGCATACCGTACAGGACAAAAGCAGAATTTGAGAGCGTCATCGATCATATTAAGACATACAGCGGATGACTTTTGTGTAAGACATGTTCCCCATGTCTTTTTTTTCTGACGTGAGAAGGGAGGCAAAGCGAACATACGTTAACTTTTCTTAAGACTTTGGCTGTTTTTATGGTACAATGAAAAGCAGTCAAAGAGGTGAATAGGTGTGATTGAATTCGTGAAGGGGACGATTGATTACGTATCTCCCCAGTACATTGTGATTGAAAACGGCGGAATCGGCTATCAGATCTTCACACCGAATCCGTTTATCTATAAGGTAAGCAATCAAGAAACCATTTTTACGTACCATCATATTAAAGAAGACGCCTTTTCCCTGTACGGTTTTTCAACGCGTGAAGAAAAAGCGCTTTTCACAAAGCTGTTAAACGTCACCGGCATCGGGCCGAAAGGGGCGCTTGCGATACTCGGTTCGGGTGATCCGGGGGCGGTCATTGAAGCGATTGAACAGGAAGATGAAGCCTTTTTGGTGAAGTTTCCCGGCGTCGGCAAAAAAACGGCCCGGCAGATCATTCTGGATTTAAAAGGGAAGCTTGCCGATGTAGTGCCTGAAATGATCGACAACTTGTTCAATCATGAAGAACGCATTGAAAAACAAGAGGCTGAGACGGCGCTCGACGAGGCGCTTGAAGCGCTCAGGGTTCTCGGTTATGCCGAGAAAGAGATTAAGAAAGTGCTTCCTCACTTAAAAGAGGAAACGGCGCTTTCCACAGATCAATATGTGAAAAAAGCATTGCAAAAACTATTAAAGTAAGGTGATGTTCATGGATGAACGGCTCGTTTCAAGTGAAGCAGACAGCCATGAATCAATAATAGAGCAAAGCCTCAGGCCGCAAAGGCTCGCGCAATACATCGGCCAGCAGAAGGTAAAAGAAAATTTGCGCGTGTTTATCGATGCGGCAAAAATGAGGCAGGAAACGCTTGATCATGTTCTTTTATACGGGCCGCCCGGGCTCGGGAAAACAACGCTTGCATCCATTGTGGCCAATGAGATGGGCGTAGAGATGCGGACCACGTCAGGGCCTGCGATTGAAAGACCCGGCGATTTAGCTGCGATTTTGACGGCGCTTGAGCCGGGTGATGTACTGTTTATAGATGAAATTCACAGACTGAACCGCTCAATCGAAGAAGTGCTGTATCCTGCGATGGAGGATTTCTGCCTCGATATCGTTATTGGAAAAGGCCCTTCCGCCAGATCCGTCCGTCTCGATCTTCCGCCTTTTACGCTGGTAGGCGCAACGACGAGGGTCGGTCTTTTAACGGCGCCGCTCAGAGATCGGTTCGGGGTGCTGTCGCGTCTTGAATATTATACGCAGGAAGAGCTGACAGATATCGTTTCGAGAACGGCAGAGGTATTTGAAGTGGATATAGAAAAAGCGCCTGCTTTAGAAATTGCCAGGCGCTCAAGGGGAACGCCGCGGGTCGCAAACCGGCTCCTCAGAAGGGTCAGAGATTTTGCCCAAGTGTTAGGCGACAGCCGCATTACAGAAGAAATTGCTCACGATGCGCTTGAGCGTCTTCAAGTTGACGCGCTCGGCCTTGACCATATTGACCACAAGCTTTTAATGGGTATGATTGAAAAATTCAACGGAGGTCCTGTAGGGCTTGACACGATTTCCGCGACAATCGGCGAAGAACCGCATACAATAGAGGACGTATACGAACCGTACCTTCTGCAAATCGGATTTCTTCAAAGAACGCCGAGAGGGCGGATCGTGACGCGGGCTGTGTATGAGCATTTTCGGTTGGAGGCGCCCCGCTATGACTGAATTTCCTAAAATTCTCATGGTTCTTGGTGCTGTTTTGCTTATTGCCGGAGCAGTCTGGCATTTTGTCGGAAGGATGCCCGGAGATATTTTCGTCAAAAAAGGAAACGTAACATTTTTCTTTCCCGTTGTTACTTGTATTATAATCAGTGTGATATTATCAATCTTACTCAATCTTTTCAGCAGAATGAAATAACAAAAGACAGAATAAAGGTGAAATGATGAAAGTCGATTTATTTGATTTTGAACTGCCTGATCACTTAATTGCCCAAGTGCCGCTGAAACAGCGTGACGCTTCACGGCTGATGGTGCTTGATAAACATACGGGAGGGCTTACGGACAGTTCATTTAAAGAGATTGTCAGCTTTTTTAAAAAAGGGGATTGTCTCGTATTGAACAATACCCGTGTTCTGCCTGCCAGATTATTCGGCACAAAAGAAGATACGGGGGCGAAAGTGGAGCTCCTTTTGTTAAAACAGGAAGAAAACGACAGATGGGAAACGCTTGTAAAGCCGGCGAAACGTGTGAAAAAAGGCACGGTTCTGACGTTTGGCGACGGCCGGCTGAAAGCGATTTGCACAGAAGAGCTTGATCACGGCGGCAGAAAAGTGGAGTTCCGTTACGACGGAATTTTCTATGAAGTGCTTGAATCGCTCGGTGAAATGCCGCTGCCGCCATATATAAAAGAGCAGCTTGACGACAAAGAACGTTACCAAACCGTTTTCTCAAAGGAAATCGGTTCTGCCGCCGCGCCGACAGCCGGGCTTCATTTTACGGAAGAAATCCTGGACGAGCTGAAGCAAAAAGGCGTACGGATAGAATTTATCACTCTTCACGTCGGGCTGGGGACATTCCGTCCGGTCAGCGCGGATGAAGTGGAAGAACACAATATGCATGCGGAATTTTATGAGATGACGGAAGAAACCGCCGCCTCTTTAAATGAGGTCAGAAAAGCGGGCGGCCGCATTGTGTCAGTCGGAACGACATCTACGCGTACGCTTGAAACCATTGCCGGCGACAATGACGGCATGTTTACCGCTTCAAGCGGCTGGACTTCCATTTTCATTTATCCCGGCTACGAGTTTAAAGCGATAGACGGCATGATCACAAATTTTCACCTGCCGAAATCGTCGCTGATTATGCTTGTTTCTGCGCTTGCCGGCAGAGATCATGTTCTTCATGCATACCGCCACGCGGTAGAAGAGGAATATCGTTTCTTCAGCTTTGGCGACGCCATGCTGATTATCTAATTTGAATGACAGGAGGCCTCATATCAAGTGGCTGAACAACCTATACGTTATGAATTTATAAAGGAATGCAAACAGACGGGAGCGCGTCTGGGCAGAGTGCATACGCCCCATGGCTCCTTTGAGACACCGGTATTTATGCCTGTAGGAACGCTTGCAACGGTGAAGACAATGTCTCCTGACGAGCTGAAATCAATGGATGCGGGTATTATTTTAAGCAACACCTACCATTTATGGCTCCGTCCCGGACATGAGATCGTCAAAGAAGCGGGCGGACTTCATCAGTTCATGAACTGGGACCGCGCTATTTTAACGGATTCCGGCGGTTTTCAGGTTTTTTCATTAAGTAAGTTCCGCAACATCGAAGAAGAAGGCGTTCATTTCCGCAATCACTTAAACGGAGATAAGCTGTTTTTATCTCCGGAGAAAGCGATGGAAATTCAAAATGCGCTCGGCTCTGATATTATGATGGCGTTTGACGAATGCCCGCCGTATCCCGCAGAGTATGATTATATGAAACGGTCTGTGGAGCGGACAAGCCGCTGGGCGGAACGCTGTCTGAAGGCTCACGGACGCTCAGATGAGCAGGGCCTCTTCGGTATCGTCCAAGGCGGAGAGTATGAAGATTTACGGACACAAAGCGCGAAAGACTTGATTTCCCTTGATTTTCCGGGCTATGCTATAGGCGGATTGTCTGTCGGCGAACCGAAGCATGTCATGAACCGGGTTCTTGAGTTTACGACGCCGCTTTTGCCGAAGGACAAGCCGAGATACCTAATGGGCGTCGGTTCGCCGGATGCCTTAATTGACGGGGCGATCCGCGGAGTCGATATGTTTGACTGCGTGCTGCCGACACGTATTGCCCGAAACGGCACGGTGTTTACTAATGAAGGCCGGCTGAATATGAAAAATGCTAAATATGAGCGGGATTTCCGTCCGATTGATGAAGAGTGCAGCTGCCATACATGCAAAAATTACTCACGCGCTTACATCAGACATTTGATCCGCTGCAATGAAACGTTTGGAATTCGATTAACAACTTACCATAACCTTCATTTTCTGTTACACTTAATGGAGCAGGTAAGACAGGCTATTCATGAGGATCGTCTGGGTGATTTCCGAGAAGAGTTCTTTGAGCGTTACGGCTATAACAAGCCAAATGCGAAAAGCTTCTAAATAAAACATACTTTTCGAAAGGAGGGACACATATGGGTACATTAGGTACAATCGTTCCTATTATCTTAATGTTTGCGGTTCTTTATTTCTTACTGATCCGTCCGCAGCAAAAGCAGCAAAAGGCTGTGCGCCAGATGCAGGAAGAGCTGAAAAAAGGAGATTCAGTGGTGACAATCGGAGGATTGCACGGCACTGTTGAATCAATTGATGAAAGCAAGGTCGTCATCAAAACAGGTGAAAACACTCGTTTAACGTTTGACCGCCGCGCGATCAGAGAAGCTTCTGCTGAGTAACAGCGAAGCTTATACATAATAAAAAAGAGCGGGGCTTCCGCTCTTTTTTTATGCTGATCTGCTTCCTTTTAAATTCACCCCGAAAATTCCGCCCAGCATACTGACTCCTAAAAATCCGAGATGAAACAGCAGCTGTCCTGAAGTAAACGTTTTTCCGAATCCTAAATACTGAAACAGCAAAATGATTAAGGAAAAACAAACCGCGGTTATCGCCCCGATCATCCAGCCTTTCTCTTTTGCTTTTCCGCCTGAAATAAATCCGCCTGCAAATAAAGAAAGAAATGAAAGGGAGGTGATCAGCCAGCTGAAAGAAGACTCTTCCAGTGATGTGACGGTCAGTAAAAGCGAAATGGCCAAACTCGTAAGAAGCATGGCTGCAAAAATAGCGACTAAGCCGTGTAAAATGCCTTTTCCCACTTGTTTTGTTTCTTCCATCCTTATCTCCTCTCCGCCCAGCGGACTGATGTTTGAAAAGCGCCATCAGCCAGGCCCGGGCTCGTCTTTTTCTAAATGTATTCTCTGAATGTTCGAATTAGACGTAAAAGCATCACGTTCGGCGCATTTCTTACATAAATCAGAGAGGTTGGCACAAGCTATGACCGTTGGAGGTGCGATATGGAAGATATTTTCATTATTACGATTCGTACGGTTGTGCTGTATTTTATCATTCTCGTGATTTTCAGGCTGATGGGTAAGCGGGAAATCGGAGAGCTGAGCATTTTGGATCTTGTCGTTTCCATTATGATTGCCGAAATTGCCGTTTTGGCGATTGAAGATGTAAAGGATCACCTCTTGCATACAATTGTGCCGATTGTCATTTTAATGATTATTCAAGTAAGTCTTGCTTATATTTCGCTCAAAAGCCAAAAAATACGGCAGCTTCTTGACGGCAAGCCGACGATTATCATTAAGCAGGGAAAAATTGACGAACGGGCGATGAGATCGCAGCGCTACAACTTTGACGATTTACTCATGCAGCTGAGAGAAAATAATATCGAAAGAATATCCGACGTGTCATACGCCGTTTTGGAATCGTCAGGAAAACTTTCTATCGTCAAAAAGAAAAACAATAAGCATAAACAGCTCGAAACACCGCTTATTGTCGACGGGATTATTCAAAACGAGCATTTAGACAGAATCGGAAAAGATAAACAATGGCTCGAAAAAAATTTGGCGAAAAGAGGATGCAGCGATCCTTCTGAGATTGCATTCTGCACGTTTACAGACGGTGTTTTTTTTATTGACATAAAGGACGAAAAAGGGGAGTCTTAAACCGGGTTCAGCGCGTCACAAGCCGGCCGATGACAGGAATCCGGCCCAGCTCCTCCCTTTTAATCAGACGGAATAAAAGCAGCAGCACGATATATAAAAGAACGGTCATGGCGATCCAGCCTGCTAGATTAACCGCTTCAGACCCTGAAAAGCGGACAGCTTGCTTTAAGAAACTGCTCACATACCCGCATATAAAAATCACGGCAAAGCACAGCGCATATTCTTTAATTTTAATGCTGATCGGCAGCACTTTGCTCACGGTGGCAGCATGCAAAAGGGTGACAAGCACCATCCCTGTTACAATCGCTAGCGCCGCGCCCATAATGCCGAGCGAAGGCCTGGTAGCCAGGACAAAAATAAGTGCGGTTTTGACAACGGCGCCGATAAAACTGTTCATCATGGCGGCTCCTGCTAAATTGAGCGCCTGCAGCACAGCTTGAAGGGGCCCCTGAAAATAATAAAGCAGAAAAAACGGCGCCATGACTTTAATAAACACCGCCGCACCTGTTGATCCATACATGACGGACATCAGCTCATCGGCAAAGGAGAACAAAATGACTACTGAAATTCCCCCGCTTAAAAGACAGAGCCGCATCGCCTGTTCCAGCCGATATTCGACAACCTGCAACTTTTTTTGCTCCATCCCTTCACTGATCGCAGGAACTAACGCAGTTGACAGAGAATAGGTAATAAAGCTGGGCAAGGTTAAAAGTGTCATGGCAAATCCGGTCAGCTCCCCATACTGACTGGTTGCCGCAGCGGTGGCCACCCCTGCAATCGCCAAGCTCTGCGCAACGACAATCGGTTCGAAAAACCATGACAAGTTTCCGATAAAACGGCTTCCGGTCGTCGGCAGCGATACGCTCATAAGCTGCATAAAGGTTTCTTTTCCGTTTGCAATGGACTGGAAAAAATGTTTCCTGATTTTGATTGTCTTTTTATACTTGAAACAAATGAATAGATATATAAGAGAGGCAAGCTCTCCGATGACAGAAGAAATCATGGCTCCGGCTGCGGCATATTCAATTCCGTACGGCAGGAAAATGGCGGTGCAGACTGCAACGAGAGAAATGCGCACGACTTGCTCAAGCACTTGAGAAAGCGCCAGCGGATTCATGTTCTGCCTTCCTTGAAAATAACCCCGCAGCACACTGGAGATGGCGATAATCGGCACGACCGGTGTAATCGCCAGCAGCGGGTATACCGTCCGTTTATCTGTCAGCATCGTTTCTGCCATAACGGGTGCAAAACATAAAAACAGCGGCGTGAAAATGAGGCTCAATATCCCGGTGATGGTAAGAGACATGACTAAAATATTTTTGGTTTTCTGCTGGTCTCCCCGGGCGCTGGCTTCAGCGACAAGTTTGCTGATGGCGACCGGGAGGCCGAATTGGGTCAAAGTGGTGGCCAAGAAAAAGGTGGGAGCAGCCATCATGTACAGGCCGACCCCTTCTTCACCGATAAACCGGGCGATAACCACCCGGTTGACAAAGCCGAGCATTCTTGTAATCATCCCAGCTGCGATGAGAATAAGAGTGCCCCTTAAAAAAGTCTGTTTTGCCATTTTCAAACCCCTGCCTTCTCAAACTACCTGGAATCATATACAATAAAGATATGCGCCAATGTCGTCCAAGCATGACAAGTCTTCATGAAAAATGAAAAAAGGAGCGTGCGTTCAGTGGATAAACATCCCGCCGAAATGTATAAAGATCATTTACGGCCTTTTTTGTACAGTAAGCTTGAAGAGTTCAAAATCCTCGGCTACGATGATGTTGAGCACGAAAGTTTATGGTCATACTTAATACATAAAAAATGGAAAAAGAATGCTGAGCTGCCGCTGTATGAATTGGCCGGCGGTATTTTATCAGTGAAAATTGGCGATTTTATGAACTATGCAACCGTAGAAGCATTTAAGACGTCTAATTGGCTGGAAAGCGAAGAGGGCCAGGAAGCTTTGGACGAATTACTGAGATAGTGATTTGATGGCATAGGTTTAAGGAGGAAATACATAATGAAAAAAGGACGCTTGATTGCGTTTTTCCTGATTGTATTAGTAATCGGCACGGGATTGGGGTATTTTACAAAACCGGCTGCAAACAATATTACATTAGGATTGGATTTGCGCGGCGGGTTTGAAGTTCTGTACGATGTGCAGCCCGTCAAAAAAGGCGATAAAATAACAAAAGATGTGCTCGTCAGCACGGTGGAGGCATTAAACCGCCGGGCCAACGTTCTCGGCGTCAGTGAGCCGAACATTCAAATCGAAGGGAATAACCGCATACGCGTTCAGCTTGCGGGTGTGACCAACCAGAACAGGGCGCGCGAAATCCTGTCAACGGAAGCGCAGCTCTCTTTCAGGGATACAAACGATAAGGAGCTTCTGAACGGTTCAGACCTTGTGGAAAACGGCGCGAAACAAACATTCAATCCTACGACGAACGAGCCGATCGTCAGCGTTAAGCTGAAGGATGCGGACAAGTTCGGAGAAGTGACGAAAAAAGTCATGAAAATGGCGCCTAATAACCAACTTGTCATCTGGCTGGATTACAATAAAGGCGATTCATTTAAAAAAGAAGTCGGCAAAAAGCATCCGAAATATGTATCCGCTCCGAATGTGAGCCAGGAATTAAATACAAAGGATGTTACGATTGAAGGCCAATTCACCGTTCAAAAAGCAAAGGACTTGGCGAATATTTTAAATGCCGGCGCGCTGCCGGTTAAACTGACTGAAAAATATTCAACGTCAGTAGGTGCGCAATTCGGACAGCAGGCATTACATGACACAGTAGAAGCAGGAATCATCGGAATTGCACTCGTTTTCTTATTTATGCTGTTTTTCTACCGGCTGCCCGGACTCATTGCGGTCATTACCCTTTCTGTATATGTGTATATCACGCTCCAAGTCTTTGACTGGATGCAGGCTGTGCTGACGCTGCCTGGTATCGCGGCGCTTATTTTAGGTGTCGGGATGGCGGTTGACGCCAACATCATTACTTATGAACGGATTAAAGAAGAGCTGAAACTCGGCAAATCCGTCCGATCGGCTTTCCGTTCCGGGAACAGACGGTCATTTGCCACGATTTTTGATGCGAATATCACAACAATCATCGCAGCGGTCGTGCTCTTCATATTCGGGACAAGCTCTGTAAAAGGGTTTGCCACGATGCTGATCCTGTCGATTTTGACAAGCTTCATTACGGCTGTCTTCCTTTCAAGATTTCTGCTGTCCCTTCTCGTGGAAAGCAGATGGCTCGACCGGAAAAAAGGCTGGTTCGGCGTTAATAAAAAACACATTATGGACATTCAAAAAACGGACGAAAACACAGAACCGCATACGGCGTTCCAAAAATGGGACTTCACGAGCAAACGAAAATACTTCTTTATTTTCTCAAGTGCCGTTACTGTTGCGGGAATAATCGTCTTACTGATCTTTAAGCTCAATCTGGGAATCGATTTTGCAAGCGGCGCACGGATTGATGTACAAAGCAATCATTCCTTAACGGCGCAGCAGGTTGAACATGATTTTGACTCCCTTGGCATGAAACCGGAAAACGTAGTGCTGTCGGGGAAAGAGAATCATGTCGCCGCGGCCCGGTTTGTCGGTGAGCCTTCAAAAGAAAAAATTGCTGAAATCAAAACGTACTTCAAAGATAAATACGGGTCGGAACCGAATGTCAGCACGGTATCGCCGACGGTAGGAAAAGAATTGGCCCGCAACGCCTTATACGCGGTGGCAATTGCATCTATCGGCATCATTATTTACGTGTCGTTCCGATTTGAGTACAGAATGGCTATCGCGGCAATCGTATCACTGCTGTATGACGCTTTCTTTATTGTTGCGTTTTTCAGCGTCACAAGGCTTGAAGTTGATGTTACCTTTATTGCCGCGGTTCTCACCATTATCGGTTACTCGATAAATGATACGATTGTTACATTTGACAGGGTTCGCGAGCATATGAAAAAGCGCAAGCCGAAATCATTTGCCGAATTGAAACACATCGTGAATTTGAGCTTGCAGCAAACCTTTACCCGTTCGATCAATACGGTCTTGACCGTTGTGATTGTTGTCGTGGTACTGCTCATTTTAGGCTCATCGTCCATTACAAACTTCTCTATCG
This sequence comes from Bacillus sp. YC2, assembly GCF_019891195.1. Taxonomy (NCBI): domain Bacteria; kingdom Bacillati; phylum Bacillota; class Bacilli; order Caryophanales; family Bacillaceae; genus Bacillus; species Bacillus sp. YC2. The sequence continues at coordinate 67,587 of NZ_JAHXDO010000004.1, forward strand.
CATTATTAATCGGTTTGTTAACGGGCGTTTACTCCTCTCTTTACATTGCCGCACAGCTTTGGCTTGTATGGAAAGGAAAAGAGTTTGCGAAGAAAAAATCAATCGAAGAATAACGGCAAGCAGGCTGTCTTTAGAAGGCAGCCTGTTTTTACGTTCATTGAACTTGAAACCGGCATTTGCTATAATGACATACGCTTACATAGTCAATCACTATTGTAAAAACATGTAGGAGGGTTCTTATGAAGGTTCGTGAGTCGGAGCTTCCGGGCATCGGTCAGAAGGTCGAAATCATTACGAAAAATCAAGATAAAATCAGTATTATACTTCATAATGACGGCAGAAGAGAGCTCTATTACTTCGATGAGAACGATCATGAGGAATGTACGGCCTCTATTGAATTTAATGACGAAGAGGCAAGGCAGATTTCTGCGATATTAGGCGGAATGACGTATAAACCGAAAGCGCTGGAATCTGTGGAAGTTGCGCTCGATGATCTGATTATTGAATGGTTTAAAACGGAGCCTCAAGCGCCGGCTGTCCGCCGCACCATCGGAGAATTGGATATAAAGAAGCATTACAATGTCCAAATCATTGCCATCGTGAAGAAAAATCAGCAAAAGCAGCTGAGCCCCGGCTTTGATACATTGATTGAAGAGGGAGATACTTTGGTGATATCCGGTGAAAGAAGCGGATTGAAAAAGCTGATTCGCGAACAGTTTACTGCTCAGGAAAACTGACGTCTTATTGCAGGTTTACCAGCAGGAAGATAAGGGAACAACATGTAGAAATCAACAGTCTGGAGGCTGACGTATGAATAAACAATGGACAATTATATTTGCTCTGATATTTACCTTAATCGTCGCCATTTTTGCCGTCATTAACGTAAGGGCGGTAGAGGTTGATTATCTGTTCGGAACTTCTGAATGGCCGCTTATTTTAGTCATTTTAGGCTCCGTTTTAATGGGGGCGCTCATCGTCTTTTCCGTCGGGATTTTTCAAATTATGAAACTGAAACGTGAAATTAAAATGCTGCGGAAAGAAAACCAATCCGCTCCGGAATTGACGGCTGAAACAAACGAAAAAAAACCTGCGGCGCAGCCGGAAGAAATGCTGAAAGAGAAAAAAGGATTAGAATAACATTTGAAACCCCTCAGTCCGCTCTAGTATAATAGGGTGGTTGAGGGGTGAATTTATGTTAGCGTCAAAAATGCGCTGGGAGATCCAGCAGCCAGATCAGGATAAGGTCAAATCACTCACAGAACAATTGGACATAACACCTCTTGTGGCGTCTCTGCTTGTGAAGAGAGGTTTTGACACTGCAGAAAGCGCAAGGCTGTTTTTACATACAAAGGATGCAGACTTTTATGATCCGTTTGAATTGAAAGGAATGCAGGAAGCGGTTGATCGGATTAAGCTGGCGGTTTCACGCGGTGAGCCGATTATGATTTATGGAGATTACGATGCCGATGGGGTCACAAGCACATCAGTGATGCTGAAAACGCTCCGTCAGCTTTCGGCCAATGTTGATTTCTATATTCCGGATCGTTTTACAGAAGGTTACGGGCCGAATGAACATGCCTTCCGCTCCATAAAAGAGCGGGGATTTTCGCTTATTATCACGGTTGATACGGGCATTGCCGCCGTTCACGAAGCGGAGGTCGCGAAAGAGCTGGGCTTAGACGTCATTATCACCGACCACCATGAGCCGGGCCCGGCGCTTCCTGACGTTTATGCGATTGTCCACCCGAAGCAGCCCGGATGCAGCTACCCGTTTAAAGAATTGGCGGGCGTCGGTGTGGCGTTTAAGCTTGCCCATGCACTCACGGGCTCTTTGCCGGAAGCTCTCCTTGATTTAGCAGCTATCGGCACGATCGCAGATCTGGTGCCGCTTCATGATGAAAACAGATTAATCGCTTCGCTCGGAATAGAAAGGCTTCGGACAACAAACCGTCCGGGCTTGCAGGCTTTAATTAAGCTGTCCGGCGGAGATATCGGACAAGCAGATGAGGAAACGATCGGTTTTCAGGTCGCGCCGAGGCTTAATGCCGTCGGAAGACTTGAACAGGCAGATCCCGCCGTTCATCTGCTGATGACTGAAGACCCTTTTGAGGCGGAGGAACTGGCGGCAAATATCGACCAGCTGAATAAAGAGCGGCAGAAGATGGTGAAAACCATGACGGAAGAGGCCGTTGAAATGGTTCAGCAGCAAAGCGGGAGCCTGTCGGCGATTGTTGTGGCAAAAGCCGGCTGGAATCCGGGGGTTGTCGGTATCGTCGCTTCCAAGCTTGCAGAGCGTTTTTACAGGCCTGCGGTTGTTCTGGGCATTGATGAAGAACAAGGGATTGCAAAAGGCTCTGCGCGGAGCATCAGGGGCTTTAATCTTTTTTCAAGCCTTTCAAACTGCAGAGATATTCTTCCCCATTTCGGCGGACATCCGATGGCTGCAGGGATGACGCTGAAGGCCGAAGATGTGCCTGATTTAAGGGACAGGCTTAATCAAATGGCTGAAGAAACGCTTACGGAAGAGGATTTTATCCCCGTTCAAGATGTTGATCTTGTTTGCGGTGTTGAAGACATTACCGTCGAGAGCATAACCGAAATGAATATGCTGTCGCCGTTTGGAATGCTAAACCCGAAACCGCATGTGATGGTGGAAAATGCGGTGCTGGAAGATGTCCGTCTGATCGGAGCGAATAAAAACCACGTAAAAATGACGGTAAAAAATGATTCCGCCATGCTTGATTGCGTCGGCTTTAACAAAGGCGAGCTTGAAGCGGGGCTTGTGCCCGGATCAAATATTTCCATCGTCGGTGAAATGTCCATTAATGAATGGAACAACAGAAAGAAACCACAGCTTATGATTAAAGATGCTGCGGTTTTGGAATGGCAGCTTTTTGATGTTAGAGGCAAGCGGACATGGGAAGAAACGGTCACTGCGCTTCCGAAGGAAAAAAGAGTGCTGATCAGTTTTAACGGGAAAACGAATCAGCAGCTCCGGACAGAAGAGCTGCGCGGTGAGCTGTATGAAATCAAATCGGAGGCTGAGGCAAAAGCGCTTCAGCTTGACGGAAAATATGCCGTTTTTCTGGATGTGCCGCCATCAGCGGACTGGCTGAAAAGCTTGCTTAACGGAAAGAAACCGGAACGGATTTATTTTATTTTTATCAATCATGAAGAACATTTCCTGTCTTCATTTCCGTCGCGAAATGATTTCAAGTGGTTTTATGCGTTTCTCTTGAAAAGAGGCACTTTTGACTTGCAGAAGCATGTTTCAGATCTTGCAAGACACAGAGGTTGGTCAATTGACACAATCAATTTCATGACAAAGGTGTTTTTTGATCTAGGTTTTGTTAAAATAGAAGATGGTGTGCTGTCTGTAGTGAGCGGCGCGAAAAAACGCGATCTGGAAGACTCGCAAACCTACCAGGTAAAACAGCAGCTGATGGAATTAGACCAGAAGCTGAATTATTCCGCGGCCAAAGAGCTGAAGGAATGGCTGAATAAGCTGATGAATCAAGATTCAGAGGCTTATGAAAGTACGAGGAGGACATAGAACAGATGGATCTTAAAAAATACGTAACAATTGTGCCCGATTATCCGAAAGAGGGCGTGCAATTTAAAGATATTACGACATTGATGGACAAAGGCGACGTCTATCGATATGCGACTGACCAAATTGTTGAATATGCAAAAGAAAAAGAAATTGATATAGTTGTCGGACCGGAAGCACGGGGCTTTATTATCGGCTGTCCTGTCGCATATGCGCTCGGAGTCGGCTTTGCGCCTGTCCGTAAAGAAGGAAAACTTCCGCGTGAAGTCATTAAAGTCGATTACGGCTTGGAGTACGGAAAAGACGTGCTGACCATTCATAAAGACGCCATTTTGCCCGGCCAGCGCGTGCTGATTACCGATGACTTATTAGCAACAGGCGGCACAATCGAGGCGACGATTAAGCTTGTTGAAGAGCTTGGCGGCGTCGTTGCGGGAATCGCGTTTTTAATTGAGCTTTCTTATCTTGACGGCAGAGACAAGCTTGACGATTACGATATTTTAACGTTAATGAAATATTAACCGCATAATGGAAAAAAGCACTCATGACCGGGTGCTTTTTTCCTATTATTTCATCATCCTGACAGAATCTTTAGGTGTTTTGAACTTCTGCCCTTTACATCTCTCGTTTTTTTCTTGATAATAAACTAATACAGTTTACATTTAAAAAAGGTGATTCCATGGCGAACGAACAAGTATTGACTGCCGAGCAAGTAATAGATAAAGCGCGCACCTATCTGCCGGAGGAGCAGATTGCGTTTGTTGAGAAAGCTTACCTGTATGCACAAGACGCGCATCGCGAACAGTATCGCAAATCAGGTGAGCCGTACATCATCCATCCGATTCAAGTGGCGGGTATTCTCGTTGATCTTGAAATGGACCCATCCACAATTGCGGGCGGATTTTTGCATGATGTGGTGGAGGATACGGATGTCACTCTCGATGACCTGAAGGAAGCATTCTCAGAAGAAGTGGCGATGCTTGTGGACGGTGTAACGAAGCTCGGTAAAATTAAGTATAAATCTCAAGAAGAACAGCAGGCGGAAAATCACCGCAAAATGTTTGTCGCTATGGCTCAGGATATAAGAGTCATATTGATCAAGCTGGCGGATCGCCTTCATAATATGCGGACGTTAAAGCATCTTCCGCAGGAAAAACAGCGGAGAATTTCAAATGAAACACTTGAAATCTTTGCTCCTTTGGCACACCGCCTCGGGATTTCTAAAATCAAATGGGAGCTTGAGGATACCGCTCTCCGTTATTTGAATCCTCAGCAATATTACAGAATCGTAAACCTCATGAAGAAAAAGCGCGCGGAACGCGAACTTTATGTGGATGAGGTTGTCAATGAAGTAAAAAAACGTGTTGAAGAAGTCAATATCAAAGCTGACTTCTCAGGCCGCCCGAAGCATATTTACAGTATTTATCGCAAGATGGCGCTGCAAAACAAACAATTCAATGAAATATATGATCTGCTCGCCGTCCGTATTCTTGTCGGAAGCATTAAAGACTGCTACGCGGTGCTCGGCATAATTCACACTTGCTGGAAGCCGATGCCGGGCAGATTTAAAGATTATATTGCGATGCCTAAGCCAAACATGTATCAATCCCTTCACACGACTGTGATAGGTCCTAAAGGCGACCCGCTGGAAGTCCAGATCAGAACATTTGAGATGCATGAAATCGCTGAATACGGGGTTGCGGCTCACTGGGCATATAAAGAAGGCAAGGCGGCAAACGAAGAAGCGACTTTTGAGAAAAAGCTTTCCTGGTTCCGTGAAATATTGGAATTCCAAAACGAATCAACCGATGCGGAAGAATTTATGGAATCATTAAAAATTGATTTGTTTTCTGACATGGTATACGTGTTTACGCCAAAAGGCGATGTCATAGAGCTTCCGTCAGGCTCTGTTCCGATCGACTTTTCCTACAGAATTCACTCGGAAATCGGCAATAAAACGATCGGAGCGAAAGTCAACGGGAAAATGGTGACGCTTGATCATAAGCTGAGAACGGGAGACATTGTCGAGATTTTGACTTCCAAGCATTCGTACGGGCCGAGCCAAGACTGGGTCAAACTCGCCCAGACATCGCAGGCGAAACATAAAATCCGCCAGTTCTTTAAAAAACAGCGCCGTGAAGAAAACGTCGAAAAGGGCCGTGAGCTGGTCGAAAAAGAAATCAAAAACCTTGATTTTGAAGTGAAGGATGTTTTAACGCTCGAAAATCTTCAAAAGGTTGCCGATAAGTTCAATTTCTCAAATGAAGAGGATATGTATGCCGCGGTCGGTTATAACGGCATCACTGCTTTGCAGGTGGCCAACAGGCTCACCGAAAAAGAACGGAAACTGCGTGACCAGGAAGAGCAGGAAAAAATCGTTCAAGAGGTTACTGCCGAGCCTAAACAGTATCCGCAAGGGAGAAAGCGGGAAGCGGGTGTCCGCGTAAAAGGCATCGACAACCTTCTCGTCCGTTTGTCAAAATGCTGCAACCCGGTGCCTGGAGACCATATTGTCGGCTTTATTACAAAAGGCCGCGGTGTATCCGTTCACCGTGACGACTGTCCGAACGTGAAAACCAATGAAGCGCAGGAGCGTCTGATTCCGGTCGAATGGGAGCATGAATCACAGGTTCAAAAGCGCAAGGAATATAATGTTGAAATCGAGATTTTAGGCTATGACCGCCGCGGGCTGTTAAACGAGGTGCTTCAAGCCGTAAATGAAACGAAAACAAATATATCATCTGTTTCCGGCAAATCCGACCGCAATAAAGTGGCAACGATTCATATGGCGATTTTTATTCAAAACATCAATCATCTGCACAAAGTGGTCGAGCGGATCAAGCAGATCAGAGACATTTATTCAGTACGCCGGGTAATGAATTAAAAGGAGCTTACAATGAGATTAGTTGTTCAGCGCGTAACAGAAGCAAGCGTGACAGTTGACGGTGCCGAAGTCGGCCGGATCGGTCCCGGCATTATGGCGCTTGTCGGTGTCACTCATGAAGATACAGCGGAAGATGCCGCTTATTTAGCCGAAAAAATTGTTAATCTGCGGATTTTTGACGATGAAAGCGGGAAGATGAATTTATCGCTTTTAGACATAGGCGGAGAGCTTTTATCAGTCTCACAGTTTACGCTTTACGGTGAAACGAAAAAAGGGCGCCGCCCGAATTTTATGGATGCGGCCAAACCGGATCAGGCGCTGCACCTTTATGAGAAATGGAACGACTTTCTTCGTGAAAAAGGGATCAAAGTCGAAACCGGAACATTCGGAGCCATGATGGATGTTCAGCTGACAAACTCAGGACCGGTCACATTGATTATGGATTCTAAACAATAAAAAAGCTGCCAAACGGCAGCTTTTTTTGTTACTGAAAATAATGTTCCAATCCGCTTTCGATTCCGTCGGTCACCTTTTCCTGATATGAGCCGCTATGTAAAATCGTTTCCTCTTGCGGATGGCTGAGATAGCCGAGCTCATACAGCATGGCAGGCCGCTTGTTTTCTCTCAGCACGTAATAGTCTCCGAATAATACGCCGCGGTCAGGAATAGACGAGCGCTTAACCACTTCGGAGTGAACGTCTGAGGCAAGCTCACGATCCTTTGACGGACTGTAATAATAAGCAGTGCTGCCCCGGGTTGACGTATCAGCATAGCTGTCATAGTGAATGCTGATGAAGGCATCTGCATTCCGGTAATGAGAAGTTGAAACACGTGACTGCAGGCTGATAAACGTATCGTCCTGCCTTGTGACATACACATTTGCACCGGCAGCCCTCAATTTGCCTGCTAAAAGCTTAGCGGTTTTAATCGTTAAGTTTTTTTCGAATTGTCCCGAGTAGCCGATCGTTCCGCTGTCTTTTCCGCCGTGTCCGGGGTCAACGACAATCGTTTTGTTTTTGAGTGATCCGTTTCCGCCTGAGGTTTTAGGAGCCGGTGCTTCGCCGGATTCCTCCCCGGTTTTTGACGTTTGGACGACCCAGTTGGCCACATAAGCCGATTGGCCGTTTTCAAGCCGGACTTCATACCATTTGCCGCTTGAGCCGATAATAGGGTAGGATGCGCCCTTATTGGCCCGTTCCACGATGGAAGCAGAGGTCGAAGCCGCGCTTCTTAAATTCGTCCCGCCGTAAACGATATACGCTTTTTTCGCGGAGCTTGAGCTGTCAGAGCCGCCCGAGCCGGAAGCGCTGTCTGATGAATCAGACTCCCTTAGGATGTAGTGGCTCGCCGCCCAGCCCTTTTGCCCGTTTGCTTCAATATTCACCCAGCCGTGGTCTTCGCTCAAAATCGCTACCTTTGTTCCGCGGGATAATTTTGTGATAATTGCTGAACCATGTGACGCTGCGCTTCTGACATTCAACGAGGAAACGCCGACCGTCCCGCTCTTTGAGCCGCGCTGGGATGAATTCTCTTTCGTCTCCCGTCCGCCGCTTTCCGCTGTGACGTAATCGGAAGAAACCCATCCTGCCGTACCTTGATAAGAAATTTTCACCCATCCGGTGTCTTTATCAAGCACGGACGCATGTGCGCCTTGCGGAAGCTTGCCGATGACTTCATACGAAGTCCCGGGCCCTTTTCTGATACGGAGGTCAGGGTCAGTGGAAGTGACTGTTCCGCTTTGTGCGGACGCACTGCTTGTCCCCCCGGTTGTTTTTGATATCAGCCAGGAGACGACCCATCCGGTTTTACCGGAGCTCAGCTGAACCTGCACCCAGTCACCCTCTTCTTTGAGGATCGGATATCTTTCTCCTTTTTTCACTTCAGCTATAATTCCATAGCTCAGGCCGGGACCGCCTCTGACATTGATCTTGTCTGTTGCGATGACGGCTTCTCCTTCTGCGGCAATAACGGTATGAAATGACGGGAGAAGTGCTGTGATGATGACGCTGCATAAAATAAGAGCAAGAGCTTTCTTATTCATGGCTGTCCTCCTTTCTGAACTAACTAAAATATATTCTTGTATAATATCGTAATTTCCTTGTTGAATGTTAAATAAAAATAAAATGATTTGTTTATACTAGTCGTAAATACAGCGAAAAGGTGTGCAAATCATGAAATATCAACCAAAAATGGGTCGCGCGCTACATGATACAGAAGCAAATCTGCACTTCAGTGAACAGGCCGAGGCGGGACAGACCGGCTATCTTGAAGAGACGTCTTCAGAGTTCGGGCTCTTATCGAAAGAAGCCGTCTCAAGGAGAAACAGACGGAATAAAACTTGACAGAGAAGTGCAATCCCATTATTATAATAGAAATTGATGTACATATGAAATTATAACGATTTGAACCGATAATGGAGAAGAGTAGGTCAGAATGCATGGAGAAGAGAGGAACCGTCCCGGGCTGAAAGCGGATCCGCACTGCATCTTTCTCGAAACAACACTCCGGAGGTTTCCTGCTGAACGCTTTTGCATGATGATGCATCGGTCATTAGGCAGCGGACGTGAACCTGCGTTAAGGGCCAGAGCGGGGATGCTGAGGCATTCCAACTAGGGTGGCACCACGGGTATAACTCTCGTCCCTACTATACATGTATAGTAGGGGCGGGAGTTTTTTGATTTCCTGTTTTTAAGAAAGACAATGAAGGAGGCCTGTAAAATGGCATATCACATTCCAAGAGGCACACAGGATATACTGCCGGGTGAATCAGACAGATGGCAGTTCGTTGAACAAATTATGAGAGACACGTGCCGTACTTATCAATATAAAGAAATCCGCACGCCGATTTTTGAGCATACGGAACTGTTCGCCAGAGGCGTCGGTGAATCTACAGACATCGTGCAAAAAGAAATGTATACCTTTGAAGACCGAAAAGGCAGAAGCTTGACGCTTCGCCCTGAAGGCACGGCTGCTGCGGTGCGCGCGTTTAACGAAAATAAATTATTCGCGAATCCGGTTCAGCCGACGAAACTTTACTATGTCGGGCCGATGTTCCGTTATGAACGCCCGCAGACGGGACGCTTCCGTCAATTCTATCAATTCGGGATTGAAGCCATCGGTTCTAAAGATCCGGCCGTAGACGCAGAAGTAATCGCGCTTGCGATGAGCATTTACCGAAAAGCCGGCTTGAAAAATGTCAAGCTCGTGCTGAACAGCCTCGGTGATCAAAACAGCCGTCAGGCCTACCGTGAAGCGCTCGTCAAACATTTTGAACCGCGCATCGGTGAATTTTGTTCAGACTGCCAGTCACGACTGCACACGAATCCGCTCAGAATTCTCGATTGCAAAAAAGACAGAGATCATGAGCTTATGAAAACGGCACCGTCTATTCTTGATTATTTAAATGATGAATCGGCAGCTTATTTTCAAAAGGTGCAGCAATATATAACAGCGCTCGGCATTCCGTTTGAGATCGATCCGAACCTTGTCAGAGGGCTTGATTACTACAATCACACTGCGTTTGAAATCATGAGCAATGCAGAAGGGTTTGGGGCCATTACAACACTTGCCGGCGGCGGCCGCTATGACGGGCTTGTTGAGCAGATCGGCGGACCGGAAGCGCCGGGTATCGGTTTTGCGATGAGCATTGAGCGCCTTCTGGCAGCGATTGACGCCGAGAAAACGGAGCTTCCTGTCAATCAGGGAATTGACTGCTACATCGTCACACTTGGAGAAAAAGCGAAGGATCATTCCGTTTCTCTCGTGTACAAACTGAGAGAAGCCGGCATTTCAAGCGAAATTGATTATGAAAACAAAAAAATGAAGGGCCAATTCAAAACAGCTGACCGCCTGGGCGCGCGTTTTATAGCGATTTTAGGGGAAGACGAACTTGCCCAAAACAAAATCAATCTGAAAAATGCGGATACCGGAGAACAGCGTGAAGTGGTTTTAGATGAGCTGATACAAGTGTTAAAGGCAGATCAAAAGTAGTGAAGGAGAGGAACGCTATGTTTGGAAGAACATTTTATTGTGGCGATATCACTGAAAAATCGATTGGCGAATCCGTCAAACTGAAAGGATGGGTGCAGAAACGGCGTGATCTCGGCGGTTTGATCTTTATTGATTTGCGTGACCGTTCGGGCATTGTGCAAGTGGTATTTAATCCTGACGTATCAGCGGAAGCCCTTGCCGTTGCGGAAGGTATCAGAAATGAATACGTGCTTGATATCGAAGGAACGGTTGTTGCCCGTGAAGAAGGCACAGTGAATCAAAACTTGAAAACAGGCAAAATCGAAATTAAGGCTGAATCGGTAACGGTGCTGAGCGCGGCAAAAACACCGCCGTTTGCGATCAGTGATCAGGCGGATGGCGTTTCAGAGGACGTCCGTTTGAAATACCGCTATTTGGATTTGCGCCGTCCGGCCATGTTCCAGACACTGCAAATGCGCCATCAGGTAACAAAGGCGATCCGCCATTTCTTGGATGAAAACGGATTTCTTGATATTGAAACACCGATTTTAACGAAAAGCTCACCGGAAGGCGCCCGTGATTACTTAGTGCCGAGCCGGGTGCATGAAGGAGAGTTTTACGCCCTTCCGCAATCACCGCAAATTTTTAAGCAGCTGCTGATGGTTTCAGGTTTTGAGCGTTATTATCAAGTGGCCCGCTGCTTCCGTGACGAAGACCTGCGTGCCGACCGTCAGCCTGAATTTACGCAAATCGATATCGAAATGTCCTTCATGAGCCAAGAAGACATCATGGCTCTCGCGGAAGAAATGATGGCGAAGGTCATGCTTGAAACGAAGGGCGTCGAGGTGTCACTTCCGCTTCCGCGTATGACGTACGATAAAGCCATGAACAGTTACGGTTCCGATAAACCGGATACACGCTTCGGCATGCTGCTGACGGATGTATCCGACATTGTGAAGGATACCGAATTTAAAGTGTTCTCATCAGCCGTTGCAAACGGCGGCGTTGTCAAAGCCATCAATGTCAAAGGCGCAGCCGGCGACTATTCCAGAAAAGATATCGATGCGCTCGGCGTATTTGCCGGAAACTACGGCGCCAAAGGCCTTGCATGGGTAAAAGTTGAAGCTGAAGGCGTTAAAGGCCCAATTGCGAAATTCTTTGATGAAGAGAAGCAGGCGAAGCTGATTGAAGCGCTTGACGCTTCTGAAGGCGATTTGCTGCTGTTTGGCGCTGACAAGTTTGAGATTGTCGCCCAATCGCTTGGCGCACTTCGATTGAAGCTCGGAAAAGAGCGCGGCTTGATCGACGAAAGCCTCTTCAACTTCTTATGGGTTGTTGATTGGCCGCTATTAGAGCATGACGCGGAAGAAGGCCGTTTTTATGCGGCGCACCATCCGTTTACAATGCCTGTGCGTGAAGATCTTGAACTGATTGAAACAGCGCCTGAGGACATGAAAGCGCAAGCCTATGACCTTGTCTTAAACGGCTACGAACTCGGCGGCGGCTCGATCCGTATTTTCGAAAAGGATATTCAAGAAAAAATGTTTGCGCTCCTCGGCTTCACAAAAGAACAAGCGGTTGAGGAATTCGGGTATCTTCTCGAAGCATTTGAATACGGCGCTCCTCCGCACGGCGGAATTGCCCTTGGCTTGGACCGTTTGGTTATGCTTCTTGCGGGCCGCACGAATTTAAGAGATACAATCGCCTTCCCGAAAACGGCAAGCGCGAGCTGCCTGCTGACAGAAGCGCCGGGAGAAGTGAGCGACGCCCAGCTTGATGAACTTCACCTTTCTGTCAAAAGTAAAGTGAAAAATTAAGATGAGCAGTTTGTTTCTTGAAAATCAAAATCTGCTGTGATATGATTTTGACAAGTTAAATAAAGTCCTGATGTGTTAGTTGTATACCTAGTTTTGACCGAACATTTTTTTGATTTGGGAGCCCGCATTTTTAAATGGCGTACATGCCTCTTTTCATTCGGTAAAGAGGACTTACAAGATTTAAAAAAGGGCACCCACCTGCTGAGAGCGGGTTCAAAACGAAGGAAAGCTGCAACGGCACAATTGGGACTTTATTTTTTATGTCCTGAAACAGCGGCTTCTTTAAGCCGTGATTCTATAAAACCAGAATGTGGAGTGAGGTTCTTGTTACACCAGTTTTCCCGTAATGAGTTAGCGATTGGAAAAGAAGGGCTGGATACGTTAAAAAACAGCACAGTGGCCGTTCTCGGCGTCGGCGGAGTCGGTTCATTTGCAGCCGAAGCTTTGGCGAGATCAGGGGTGGGGCGCATCTTGCTTGTCGATAAAGATGACGTTGACATTACAAACGTAAACCGTCAAATACACGCGCTCTTGTCAACGGTGGGTCAGCCGAAGACGGATTTAATGAAAGCGCGGATTGCCGATATAAACCCCGATTGTGATGTCATTGCTTTAAAAATGTTTTATACGGAAGAGACGTATGAGCAATTTTTTGACTATCCTCTCGATTATGTCATTGATGCGTCAGATACCATTCATTATAAAATCCATTTAATGAAAGAATGCCTCAAGCGGGACATTCCGTTAATCTCCAGCATGGGAGCGGCAAACAAGACAGACCCGACACGCTTTCAAATCGCTGATATTTCCAAAACGCATACTGATCCGATTGCCAAAGTCGTCCGGACAAGGCTTCGCAAAGAAGGAATTAAAAAAGGCGTACAGGTCATTTTTTCTGATGAAAGTCCGATCGTCATTCGGGAAGAGGTCAGAAAAGAAGTGGGGAATGATGAAGCGAAAATCCGCAAAGCGCAAATGCCGCCGTCTTCCAACGCTTTCGTTCCATCGGTGGCCGGCCTGATTATGGGCGGGCATGTCGTGATGGAACTCTTAAAGGATATTGAAATCAAACGAGTAAAAGATAAATAAAAAGAAAAACAGCCTTAGTCCTTAGTGAGTAAGGCTGTTTTTTATCTAAATAAATCCGCCGTTCACCCGAATCGTCTGGCCTGTCACCCATTCGGATTACAACGGCTTCCGCTTGCTCAGAATGGTTTGCGTAGTTTACTGCGACTTTTATGCCTAACCTGGCGAGCTGTTCGGCTATGACTTTTCCAATGCCTCTTGAAGCACCCGTGATAATGGCCGTATGTTCTTTTCCTCCCTTTTTTAAGAAACCTTCACTGATCAGCTTCAATACTTGCTCAAAATCTTCCCGTCATAAGCATGGGCGGGATGATGAAAACGCGCCGTCGCAAAAAAAAAGAGCAGGCAAGGTCATCAGCGATAGACTGGAACGTATCATTTTCCATTCCTTTTTGGATTATGCCTCTGATTTGCCGATGATCGTTTTGACGTGCCGGCTGATGAGACCGGAAGAGCGGGCTGTCACCTCGGCATACATGTCAAACATTTCCGAATCTTGTTTTGCGTACGTTTGTTTCAGTGAAATGAGCTTAAGCACGTACACAGCATATCAGGTGATTCATTTTCTGAATCTGTTCACAGACTTTGAAGAGGGGCTGAAACCTGTTCTTTAAGCCAGCGCTCCGTTACGGCTTCTTTTAATGCCGTTTTGCTGGGGTAGTACCTGTAGATTGTTCCGTGGCTTACGTTCAGCGGCGTTTAATATTTCTCTTTTGTTTACCTTTTCATTCATGAAAATACCGCCTCCTGATAGGACAACAAATGACAGATTTTAATTTTGTTATTTGATTTTTGTATAAAAAAGACAAGAACACATCGTTGTGTCCTTGCCTGATTATTTTTTCTGTTTCATTAATTTTTCATATACCTGCTTTATAGCGGCTTCGAATTTTCCCGTTTGTTTCGGCTTATAATATTGTTTGTTTTTTAGCGGGTCGGGCAAGTATTGCTGCTCTACCCAGCCGTTCTCAAAGTTGTGCGGATATTCATAGCCGATTCCGCGTCCGAGCTCTTCCGCCCCTTTATAGTGCGCATCCTTTAAATGCTTCGGCACGTCTCCGATTTTTCCCGACCGGATATCCTTGATCGCTTCATCAACTGCTAAAATGGCGGAGTTGGATTTTGGAGAAAGGCACAGCTCAATGACCGCGTTAGCCAGCGGTATTCTCGCTTCAGGAAAGCCGATCCGCTCTGCGGTCTGAATGGCGCTCAGCACCCTCGCCCCAGCCTGCGGGCTTGCAAGTCCGACATCTTCATAGGCGATGACAAGAAGCCGCCGTGATATGCTTTCGAGGTCTCCCGCTTCAATAAGACGGGCCAAATAGTGAAGGGCCGCGTTTGCGTCAGAGCCGCGAATCGATTTCTGGAACGCGGATAAGACGTCATAATGCGCATCTCCGTCTTTATCATGGGAAAAGCTTTTTTTCTGAAGGCATTCTTCCGCGGTTTCAAGCGTTATGCGGATGGTGCCGCCTTCGGACTTTTTCGTTGATAACACGGCGAGCTCAAGCGCGTTTAAGGCTGAACGGACGTCTCCGCCGCAGCCGCCGGCGAAATGATCCATCGCTTCGTCATCGACGGCAACGCGGTAAGAACCGAGTCCCCGGTGTTCATCTGTCAGCGCTCTTGTCAGCGCCTGTTTGATTAAATCAGGCGTTAAAGGTTCAAGCTCAAATATTTGCGTCCGGCTTCTGATGGCCGGGTTAATGGCATGGTAGGGATTGGCTGTCGTTGCGCCGATTAAGATAATCATGCCGTTTTCTAAATAAGGCAGCAGAAAATCCTGTTTTCCCTTATCAAGCCTGTGAACTTCATCAAGTATTAAGATGACCTGCCCGGACATTTTCGCTTCCTGAACGACAATCTCCATGTCTTTTTTATTATGAATTACGGCATTCAGTGTCCGGAATGCAATGCTTGTCGAGCCTGCGATGGCCGTGGCTATCGAAGTCTTGCCGATTCCCGGAGGGCCGTACAGGATCATGGATGATAAATGCTTGGCACGCACCATTCTGCCGATGATTTTATCTTCTTTGACCAAATGCTCTTGGCCGATAATATCTTCAATTTTGGTAGGACGCATTCGATACGCCAATGGCTTCATGATCATCTCTCCTTACATATACAGGGTAACGGAAAAAT
This sequence comes from Bacillus sp. YC2, assembly GCF_019891195.1. Classification (NCBI taxonomy): domain Bacteria; kingdom Bacillati; phylum Bacillota; class Bacilli; order Caryophanales; family Bacillaceae; genus Bacillus; species Bacillus sp. YC2. The sequence continues at coordinate 83,035 of NZ_JAHXDO010000004.1, forward strand.
AACGATTAGAAAAGGGGGTTATCTCAGTCCGCGTGAGCCAATGAAAATTAGGATAAGTTATGTTATAATAACAGTTGGTCTATAAGATACTAAACAGATTATTCATATCCATTTACTCGTATAAATTAACAATTGAATTGACTGGGGTGTTCATAATGAAAATATCGACAAAGGGAAGATACGGGCTCACCATTATGATTGAATTGGCGAAAAAACACGGAGACGGTCCGACTTCGCTCAAAACCATTGCCCAAACAAACAGCCTTTCGGAGCATTACTTAGAACAGCTTGTATCGCCGCTCAGAAACGCCGGACTCGTAAAAAGCATCAGGGGCGCTTACGGCGGTTACGTTCTCGGCGGCCAGCCTGAAGAGATAACGGCCGGAGACATTATCAGAGTGCTGGAAGGACCGATCAGTCCGGTGGAAGTGCTTGAGGATGAAGAGCCTGCCAAACGGGAATTGTGGATCCGCATCCGAGACGCAGTAAAAGAAGTGCTGGACAGCACGACGTTAGAAGACCTTGCGAGCTACACAGACGGCGAGCAGGAAGCTTACATGTTCTATATTTAAATCAGAGGTGTAAAAACAATGGAACGGATTTATTTAGATCATGCCGCGACATCTCCAATGGATGAGCGTGTGCTGGAAAAAATGAAACCGCACTTCTTCGGCAGTTTCGGCAATCCGTCAAGCATTCATTCCTTCGGGAGAGAATCACGCAAATGGGTAGACGAAGCGAGAGCGGATATCGCACGGGAAATCGGCGCGAAAGAACAGGAAATCATTTTTACAAGCGGCGGCACGGAAGCTGATAATTTAGCCATCCTCGGAACCGCGGCGGCACGGAAAGACAAAGGAAAGCATATCATTACGACGGCTATTGAGCATCATGCCGTTTTGCATGCTTGCGAAAAGCTGGAAGAAGACGGGTTTGAGGTGACATACCTGATCCCGGGCCCTTCAGGACGGATCTGTGCTAATCAGGTGAAAGAAGCGCTTCGTGATGATACAATCCTTGTTACCGTCATGTATGGCAATAACGAAGTCGGAACGGTTCAGCCGATTGACGAAATCGGAGAGCTGTTAAGCGGGCATCAAGCCTATTTTCACACAGATGCCGTTCAGGCGTTCGGTTATCTGCCGATTGACGTGAATAAAAGCCGAATTGACTTGCTGTCTGTTTCCGGTCATAAGCTAAACGGACCAAAAGGGACAGGCTTTTTATATGTAAATCAAGAGGTGAAGCTGTCACCGATGCTTCTTGGCGGGGAGCAGGAAAGAAAGCGGCGCGCGGGTACGGAGAATGTACCGGGCATCGCCGGGTTAAAGGAAGCGGTCGTTCTTTCAAACCGTGAGCGGGAAGAAAAAACCGAGCTGTTTAAGGATTTTAAGAACATCATTATCAGCACGCTGGAAAAAGCCGGCGTCAAGGCGGAGGTGAACGGAGATGCCGAGAACAGCCTGCCTCACATTTTAAATCTTTATTTTCCGGGTGTGCCGGTGGAAGCGCTGCTGGTCAATCTTGACATGGAAGGCGTTGCCGTATCAAGCGGGTCTGCGTGTACCGCGGGATCCGTTCTTCCGTCCCACGTGCTTACGGGCATGTTCGGAAGCGAGAGCGACAGGCTGACCTCGTCAATCCGCCTCAGCTTCGGCCTCGGCAATACGGCGGAACAAATCGAAACAGCCGCCGAAAAGCTTGCCGCCGTTGTCAAACGGCTTGCTTAAAAGAGCGGACTTACGTTTTTAATGGAGTGAATGCAAATGGAAAAACGGCCGGAGGATACTAGAGTCGTTGTCGGAATGTCAGGCGGCGTCGACTCTTCCGTGGCAGCCCTTTTGTTAAAAGAGCAGGGCTACGATGTAATCGGGATATTTATGAAAAACTGGGACGATACGGATGAGAACGGATTTTGCACGGCGACGGAAGATTACGAAGATGTCATCCGTGTCTGCAACCAAATCGGGATTCCGTATTATGCCGTCAATTTTGAAAAACAATATTGGGAAAAGGTGTTTCAATATTTCCTGGATGAATATAAAGCCGGAAGAACCCCAAATCCGGATGTCATGTGCAACAAAGAAATTAAGTTTAAGGCTTTCTTAGAGCATGCTTTATCACTCGGCGCGGATTATCTCGCCACAGGCCATTATGCGCGGGTTGACAGAAGCGGGGATTCAGTACGCATGCTCCGCGGGCTTGATGAGAATAAAGATCAAACCTACTTTTTAAATCAGCTCAGCCAAGAGCAGCTCAGTAAAGTGATGTTCCCGATCGGTGATCTGCAAAAGAGCCGCGTCCGGGAAATCGCCAAAGAAGCAGAGCTTGCGACGGCAGCGAAAAAAGACAGCACGGGCATCTGCTTTATCGGTGAACGCAACTTCAAAACGTTTCTCAGCCAATATCTCCCTGCTCAGCCGGGCGATATGATGACGATGGACGGAGAAGTGAAGGGGCGCCATGACGGCCTGATGTATTATACGATCGGCCAGCGGCACGGCCTCGGAATCGGCGGAAGCGGCGAGCCGTGGTTTGCGGTCGGAAAAGATCTTGAAAAAAATATTCTATACGTTGATCAAGGGTTCCATAATCCGCTTTTGTATTCTGATAAGATTACAGCGACAAATGTCAGCTGGACGCGTCCCGGCATAATGGACGGAAGTGAAATAAGCTGCACGGCGAAATTCCGCTACCGTCAGGAAGATCACAAAGTTACCGTGAAAATGACGGGCGCAGATGAAGCGGAAATCGTGTTTGACGGGCAGGTTCGCGCCGTGACGCCGGGACAAGCCGTCGTCTTTTATGACGGTGAAGAGTGCCTTGGCGGCGGAACGATTGACGATGTCTATAAAGACGGAACGAAACTTTGGTACGTATAACACATGTCAAAAACCTCAACTCGCATGTTGGGGTTTTTTAGCGAAAGGAAGATGAGGAATGGATTATAATAAAATCGGGATTGACGCCATGCAGGAAGGCGATTACGAAAAAGCGGCCCAAGCCTTTACAAAGGCTATCGAAGAAAATGCCCAAGATGCGGTGCCGTACATTAACTTTGCGAACTTGCTTTCCTCTGTAAATGAATTGGAACGGGCGCTTAAATTTTATGACAAAGCGCTTGAACTGGACAGCTCAGCGGCAGCGGCATATTATGGATCGGGAAATGTATATGTTATGAAAGAATCTTATCCGGAAGCGAAGGATATGTTTGAAAAAGCACTTCGTTCAGGTATGGAAAACGGCGACTTGTTTTATATGCTCGGCACCGTTCTCGTTAAATTAGAGCAGCCGAAGCTTGCGCTGCCTTATTTGCAGCGTGCCGTTGAACTGAATGAAAATGACACGGAGGCCCGTTTCCAATTTGGAATGTGTCTGGCAAATGAAGAAATGCTTGATGAAGCGCTGGCGCAATTCAATGCAGTAATTGAGCAGGACCCAGATCACGCAGATGCGTTTTATAATGCGGGTGTCGCCTATGCGTATAAAGAAAATCGTGAAAAGGCGCTTCAGATGCTTGAACGCACGCTTGAAATACAGCCGGATCATATGCTTGCGCTTCATGCGAAACAGCTTATCGCCCAATCATAATCGAGAAGGAGGGAAGGCTCGTGGATCAGCTGAAAATGGAAGAAGAGCCGTTTGTAAAAGGCACCATTCATACTGTCATTTATCATAATGACACCAACCTGTACACGGTGCTGAAAGTAAAAGTCGCCGAAACGTCTGAAGCGATTGAAGACAAGGTCGTCTCCGTAACGGGCTACTTCCCTCTGCTGCAAGAAGAAGAGACTTACACGTTTTACGGAAAAACGGCGACGCATCCTAAGTTCGGCCTGCAATTTCAGGCAGAGCATTTTAAAAAAGAAATTCCGACCACAAAAGAAGGCATCATCCACTATTTATCAAGTGATCTGTTTGAGGGCATCGGTAAAAAAACGGCAGAAGAAATCGTTAAAAAGCTGGGAGACGGCGCACTGAATAAAATTCTGGCCGATGCTTCCGTTCTTTATGATGTCCCGAAAATGTCAAAAAAGAAAGCGGATAAGCTTGCAGGCGAGCTTCAGCGCCATCAGGGCTTGGAGCAGATTATGATTTCTCTGAACCAATACGGCTTCGGGCCGCAGCTGTCCATGAAAATTTATCAGGCTTACGAAACAGAGACGCTTGAAAAAATTCAGGAAAATCCCTATCAGCTTGTGAAGGATGTGGAAGGCATCGGCTTTGTAAAAGCGGATGAGCTGGGCGGGAAAATGGGGCTGTCCGGAAACCACCCTGAGCGGATTAAAGCGGCTATTTTATACACCATTGAATCGACGTGCCTTTCAGAGGGGCATACGTACATAGAAACAAAACAGCTTATCATCAACACACAAACGCTTTTAAATCAATCTTCCGACGGCGGGCGCGTGTCGGAAATGGACGCGGCCGACGGTATTATCGCTCTGGGGGAGCATAAAGATATCGTGATAGAAGATGAACGCTGTTATTTTCCGTCCTTGTTTTACGCGGAGCAGAACGTAGCGAAGCGCGTGCTTGATATTGCGGGCCAAACTGAGTACGCTGATCAATTTCCCGAATCAGAATTTTTGCTGGCACTCGGTGAATTGGAAGAGCGCATGAAAGTTCAATACGCCCCAAGCCAAAAGGATGCGATTCAAAAGGCGCTCTCATCACCGATGCTGCTGCTGACCGGAGGACCCGGCACCGGAAAAACAACCGTAATCAGAGGAATTGTCGAATTATACAGCGAACTGCACGGTGTGTCGCTCGATCCGGCAGATTATAAAAAAGACGAAGCATTTCCGGTGCTGCTTGCCGCCCCGACAGGAAGAGCCGCAAAACGGATGAGCGAATCTACGGGTCTGCCGGCTGTCACGATTCACAGGCTGCTCGGCTGGAACGGGGCTGAAGGCTTTACCTATAATGAAGATCAGCCGATTGAGGGAAAACTGCTTATTATAGATGAAGCGAGTATGCTCGATATTTGGCTGGCGAACCATCTGTTTAAGGCGCTCCCCAAGCACATTCAGCTGATTATCGTCGGTGATGAAGACCAGCTTCCGTCTGTAGGGCCGGGCCAAGTGTTAAGAGATCTGTTGGCCTCTGAGGTGCTGCCGACGGTCCGCCTGACCGACATTTACCGACAGGCTGAAGGATCATCCATCGTTGAGCTCGCCCATGATATGAAAAAAGGAATGCTGCCTAAGGGACTGACGGCGCCGACAAAGGATCGCTCGTTTATCCGCTGCAATTCCTCGCAAATTAAAGAGGTTGTTGATAAGGTCGTCTCAAACGCGTTAAAGAAGGGATATACATCAAAGGATATCCAAGTGCTTGCGCCGATGTACAGGGGAAAAGCCGGAATTAACGAGCTCAACATACTTCTTCAAGACATTATGAATCCGCCGAAAGAAAAAAGGCGTGAACTGAAATTCGGAGATGTTGTCTACAGGACGGGAGATAAAATATTGCAGCTTGTCAATCAGCCGGAAAACAATGTGTTTAACGGTGACATCGGCGAAATCGTGTCCATCTTTTATGCCAAAGAAAATACGGAAAAAGAAGACATGGCGGTCGTGTCGTTTGACGGCAATGAAATCACTTTTACGAAAAAAGATTTCAGCCAATTTACCCACGCCTATTGCTGTTCAATTCATAAGTCTCAAGGAAGCGAATTTCCGATTGTTGTCCTTCCGGTAGTCAAAGGCTATTACCGGATGCTCAGGAGAAATCTGCTATATACAGCCATTACAAGGGCGAAAAAATTTCTGATTCTTTGCGGAGAGGAAGAAGCGCTTGAGTGGGGCGTCAAAAATAATGATGCAACCGTCAGGCAAACGTCGCTCAAAAACAGGCTGGCTCAGCAGACGGAAGAGATGGATGAAGAGCTGGCGGCATTGCAAAAAGAGCTGCCGTTCAGTGTATATGATGCAAATATCGGAATGGAAGGCATTACGCCGTTTGATTTTATGAAAGAAGAAGCGTGAACAAACCCGGCATGAATATGTGCCGGGTTTTTATTGTGGAAGTCATTTCAAAGTATGGCGCCCGGCTTCTTGGCAAAACCTATACGTGTTCAACAAAAGGTGGTTGATCACACTTTGAGAACATGCCATGCAGCTGAAGGACGCACTGTATATGCCGAACGCACTAGCCGTAATCTCGGGATGATTTCGGATGTGTGTTTCTCTCTTGACGGAAAGTTTCTCGGTTTTGTTCTTGAACAGAAACGCCTGTTTCATCACCGCCATCTGTTTTTGCAGGCCTCTGATATAAGTGATATGAACCAGCAAGCCGTTTCTGCCGTTACAGACCGCCTGCTGCCTTTGCCGAAGAGCTGTTTCACCTTTGAACAGATTAAGATGCAGCCGGTGAAATCGCCTGAGGGTGAAATGATGGGGCTTATGGAAGATGTATACTTTTGTATGGACAAGGGCATAATCGTAGCATATGAACTCTCGGACGGCTTCTTTTCAGATCTGGCAGGCAAACGCCAAGTGCGGCGTGCAGCTGATACGCTTATCGAAATAGGGAAAGACGGCATCGTCCTGAACGGATAAGAGGTGTAGTCTGTGCTTATATGTCCAAACTGCAAAAGTAAAGATATCGGCAAAATCGGCGTAAATCAATATTATTGCTGGGGCTGTTTCATTGAACTGACGGTGGCAAAGGGCAAAATTGCGACACATCAAGTAGAGGAAGACGGCACGTTAAGCAGTCTTGATGATTTGTTTTCTGAAGATGAACGCAGTATCAATTTTTAGTTTTGAAAGGAGATACGCGCGATGGGTAAAACAATGACCTCTTTATTGGCTTTAGGAGCGGGAGCCATTATGTACCGCATGGCCTCTCAGTCAGATATGATGAACAAAAAAGGCATGAAACGGATGAGACGACGTGTCATGAAAATGTTTTAATGTGAAAAAGGATACTTCTTTCAGGAGTATCCTTTTTACATCTGTCTGGCTTCAAGCCGTCTGGCTGCAAGTGAAAGGCTGTAATTGACCGCAAAGTACATAAAGGCCGCCAGCAGAAATATCGGGAAGAAATAACCGCCGTCTGCGCTTTGTCCGTTTAATATCTGTGCATTATGAACCAATTCGGGAAGAGCGATGACGACCGCGAGAGACGTATCCTTTAACAAAGAGATAAATTGGCTTACAATCGGCGGGACCATGCGGCGGAGCGCCTGCGGCATCACGACGAGAAAGAGCGTTTGCGTATAGGTGAGGCCTGAAGAGCGAGCCGCTTCAATCTGTCCTTTATCAACGGATTGTAAACCGCTTCTGATAATTTCTGACAGCATGGCCGATTCGAATATGGTCAGAGCGGTGATGGCAGCCGCTGTAATCTCCAGTTTCATCCCGATTTCCGGCAGGGCAAAAAACGTGAAGAAAATGATTAATAACAGCGGCAGATTTCGGATTGTTTCAACGGCTGCCGCAATAACGCGGGAGACAATCGGAATTTTCGCATAGCGCAAAGTGCCGGCGACAAGCCCGAAAATAAAACTGAGTATAATTGAAATAAAAGCAACATAAAGCGTAATCAAAAATCCGTTCCATAAAAACAGCAGATGGTCCGGCGTATAGGCGCCGATGAAGTCCACGGCTCTCACTCTCCTTCGTTAATAACTTTTTCCGAGGCGTTTTTCTAAATAATGAACACCGAGGCTGAGCGGTATCGTTAAAATTAAATAAAAGAGCGCTGCAAAGATGTACACATCAAATACAACGAGCGTGCTGGAGGAAACGAGATCCGCCTGATACATTAAATCCAATCCCGCCACCACCCCGAGTATAGAGGAGTTCTTTACAAGATTTAAAAACTGATTTCCGAGCGGCGGAATAACGATTTTAATCGCCTGAGGAAGGATGATGTATCTCATCGCCTGGCCGTATGTAAAGCCTGAGGATCTGGCCGCTTCCATTTGTCCTTTGGCGACGGTCTGAATCCCGGCCCTGATTGCTTCTGCGATAAAAGCGGACGTATATATGGTCAGCGCGATCGTTCCCGCCTGGAAGCCGTCAAGCCGCAGCCCGGCGTTCGGCAGGCCGAAATAGAAAACAAACGTAATTAAGAGGAGGGGAATATTTCGGATGAATTCCACATACGCTGTTCCGATCCATTGAAATGGCTTAAAAGCCGTCATTCTCATAACGGCAATCAAAACGCCCAGCAAAAAACTGCCGGCGAGTGCGATCAGGCTTGCGAGCAGCGTGTGGAAAAAACCGTCCAGATACATATCGAAGTTATCGGCTAAAATAGAAATGTTCACGCTTTTTCACTCCTTATAAAATGGGATGAGCACATCTGCTCATCCCGCGGATGGTTCTATTTTGCTGGGTCTTCTTTTATCCATTTTTTATAGATGTCGTCATATCTTCCGTCAGACTTCATTTTTTTCAAAGAGGCGTTGATCTCCTTTACGAGGCCGGATTGGCCTTTTTTTACGGCGATTCCGTACGGCTCATCGGTAAAAGTGCCGCCTGTCAGCTGGTAGTTTTTATTTTCATCAGCCATGCCGTATAAAATGGCGTTATCGGTTGTAAGGGCGTCTCCCTGTCCAGATTTAAGCGCAGTGAAAGCTTCCGCGTAATTTTCAAATTCAAGCACTGTCGCATCAGGCGCTTTTTCCCTGATATTTTGTGAGGAAGTTGAGCCTTTTACCGCCAAAACCTTAGAGCCTTTACTGAGGTCAGCGGTGCTTTTCATCTTGCTTCCTTTTTTGACGAGCAGGGATTGGCCGGCTTTAAAATAGACATCTGAGAAATCAACTTCTTTTTTGCGTTCATCCGTTATCGTCATTGTTGCAGCAATGGCATCGATATCGCCGTTTTGCAGCATCGGTATCCTCGTTTTGGATGTGACTTCTTTAAACTCTGCTTTCTTCTCATCACCTAAAATATCCTTGGCGATTTGTTTGGCGATATCAATGTCGAAACCTTCAATATCTCCGGAGCTTGGGTTTTTCAGGCCGAATAATCTGGTGTCGGTTTTGACGCCGAAGACGATTTTGTCATTGTCTTTAATAGCGGCCAATGTATCTTTTTTGCTCCCCTTTGAATCTCCGCCCGTTTCCTTGCCTCCGCAAGCGGCTAACATGAAGACGGCCAAAAGTGAGATCAAGCCGAAAGATAACCATTTTTTTGCACGTGACATTAAAGTTCCCCCGTTTCTTTATCAGTGATTTAATATACGGCTTAAGAATAAACGCGCTCTCTCCTCGCGAGGGCTGGCGTAAAACTCAGCGGGTGCAGCTTCTTCTAAGATTGACCCGCCGTCGATAAATACGATCCGGTCGGCGACTTCTTTGGCAAATCCCATTTCATGAGTGACGACAACCATTGTCATGCCTTCTTTTGCGAGAGTTTTCATCACATCCAGCACCTCTCCGATCATTTCGGGATCGAGGGCGGACGTCGGTTCATCAAACAGCATGACTTCAGGCTTCATCGCAAGTCCTCTGGCGATGGCCACGCGCTGCTGCTGCCCGCCTGAAAGCTGTGATGGATAAGCGTCCGCTTTGTCCGGAATGCCGACTTTCTTCAAATAATATAAGGCAGTTTCTTTTGCTTCCTCTATTGATTGGTTCAGCACTTTCATCGGTGCAAGCATAATATTTTGCAATACGGTTTTATGCGGATACAAATGAAAATGCTGAAACACCATGCCGATATTGCGGCGGACTTTATTAATATCCGTTTTTTTGTCGTGGATGGCTGTGCCGTTTACCGTCAAGGTGCCTTCGTCAATCGTTTCCAGCTGGTTAATGCAGCGGAGAAGCGTGCTTTTTCCTGAGCCGGAAGGGCCGATGACAACCACTACTTCTCCCTTTTGGATGTGTAAATGAATGTTCTTCAGTACATGAAAATCTCCGTAGTGCTTATTTACATCCTGAAATGAGATCATCGCAATCCTCCTAAACAAAAATTTCAGACAAGTTGTGTCATATTTACTATCTTTATATGTTGATAATATTAACGTTACAGTGTATTATTCAGATTTTTTTTGATTTACGGCATATTTTTTGTAATTTCTGATAATTCATTCGATCAAGAGGTCTGCGTCATTAGGCTGACATTTACGAAGCGGGAATAATTCCTGCTTTCTGTCAAAAGATAAAGCAAGAGGTGAAACACAATGCTTCAAAAACCGCTGCAGCTCTTAATGTGGGTGGCAATATGTCTGCTCGTATTGTTAACAGTGTATGTCTTTTGTATGCTCGATATGTTATGGTCGCCCTTATGGCTTGTTATAAAATCTCTCTTTATTCCTATATTCATTGCAGTATTTATCGCTTATCTGCTGCTTCCGATTACTGAATGGCTTCACAAAAAAGGAATGCCTAGAACTTTAAGCCTGCTTTTGATTTATTGTCTGTTTTTCGGCGGGATCGGCTGGAGCGTTTATAAAGGGGTGCCCGTATTAATTGAACAGCTGACGGATTTGTCCGCGAGCATCCCGGACCTTGCTGAAAACTACAACAGCATGCTGCGGCATTTGCATAATCATACGGATCATTGGCCGGACGGCATGCATCACCGGATGGACAAAATGATTCAGCAGACGGAAGATTTTCTCGCCGGGACGATTGAAAGCACCGTCAGAAGCATTCGTTTTGTGCTTGATTATATTCTGATTGCGGCGACGATTCCTTTTCTCGTTTTTTATATGGTCAAAGACATTAACTTAATGAAAAAGACAGTCTGGTATTTGACCCCGAAGTCGTGGAGAAAAAGGGGCAGTGAGTTTTTGCGGGATGTCGATGATTCTCTCGGCGACTATATCCGCGGCCAGCTGCTCGTTTGTTTTTTGCTCGGACTTTTGGCCGGCGGTTCTTTTTGGCTGTTCGGTCTTCCTTATCCGCTCATTTTAGGCCTCATTATCGGAATTACTAACGTGATTCCGTATTTCGGCCCGTTTATCGGTGCGGTTCCAGCGCTGCTCCTTTCGCTGGCGCTGTCGGTTAAGGCTGTGATCGTCGTCATTGTCACCATCTTTATTCTGCAGTTTATAGAAGGCAATATCTTAAGCCCGCTCATTGTCGGCCGAAGCCTCAAAATGCATCCCGTCGTTATTATGCTTGCGCTTTTGGCAGGGGGAGAACTTGCGGGCATTCCCGGCATGATTCTCGCCGTCCCGGCAACAGCTGTGTTAAAGGTGATGGCCATTCACTTTTTGCGGATAAGGACGGAACATTGACATTCGGGCCTTGCTTGTCTATAATTTCGAGTAGAATACATACGAATCTCGAGTGACGGATACGAGTACGCCGAAGCCCTGTTTAAGAGAGAAGCTCCAATATGCTGAAAGGAGCTTTAACAGAAGAGCGGCAGAAGCTAATCCTGAGTGCAGTTAAAGGCTGCCGCAGTCCTGCGTTACGGGATGAAAGGTGACGGGCCGGCTGAGCCTGTAATCAGGGTGGTACCGCGAGACAGCTCTCGTCCCTGTGTGAACGCATAGTTTGCATAGGGAGAGGGCTTTTTTGCTGTCGCAAAAGAGAATTTCGGGTAGTGATAAGGAGGAATTTCGATGAAACACTTAACATCTGCTGAAGTGCGTCAAATGTTTTTAGATTTCTTTAAAGAAAAAGGCCATGCCGTAGAGCCGAGCGCCTCATTGGTGCCGCATGAAGATCCGTCTTTATTGTGGATCAACAGCGGCGTTGCGACGCTGAAAAAATACTTTGACGGCCGTGTCGTGCCGGAAAATCCAAGAATCGTAAACGCGCAAAAATCAATCCGCACAAATGACATTGAAAATGTGGGGAAAACAGCGCGCCACCATACATTTTTTGAAATGCTCGGAAACTTTTCCATCGGGGATTACTTTAAAGAAGAAGCCATTACTTGGGCGTGGGAGTTTTTAACGAGCGAGAAATGGATCGGTTTTGACCAAGAGCTTTTATCCGTTACGGTGCACCCGGAGGATGAAGAAGCATATGACCTGTGGGCCAAAAAAATCGGCGTTCCCGAAGAAAGAATCATCCGTTTGGAAGGGAATTTCTGGGATATCGGCGAGGGCCCGAGCGGACCGAATACAGAGATTTTCTATGACCGCGGCGAAAAATACGGCAATGATCCATCTGATCCCGAGTTGTATCCGGGCGGGGAAAATGACCGTTATCTTGAAGTGTGGAACTTAGTGTTCTCTGAGTTTAACCACAATCCGGACGGCACGTATACGCCGCTTCCGAAGAAAAATATTGATACGGGCATGGGGCTTGAACGGATGGTTTCTGTCATCCAAGACGTTCCGACCAACTTTGACACCGATTTGTTTATGCCGATTATAAAAGCAACAGAACGTATCTCTGAAGAAACATACGGCAAGGACGATGTGAAGGACACGGCTTTTAAAGTCATTGCCGACCATATCAGAACAGTAGCCTTTGCGGTAAGCGACGGGGCGCTTCCTTCAAATGAAGGGCGCGGCTATGTACTGAGACGACTTTTGCGCCGCGCTGTGCGATACGCGAAAACAATCGGCATCAACCGTCCGTTTATGTATGAGCTTGTTCCGACTGTGGCAGACATTATGGCGGTCTTCTATCCGGAAGTAAAAGAAAAACAAGACTTTATCGCAAAAGTCATTAAAACGGAGGAAGAACGCTTCCATGAAACGCTGAATGAAGGGCTTGCCATTTTATCCGACGTCATGAAAAAAGAAAAAGAAAGCGGCAGCGGGATCATCTCAGGAAAAGATGTGTTCAAACTGTACGATACGTACGGCTTCCCGGTCGAATTGACGGAGGAATACGCAGAAGACGAACAAATGAAGGTTGACCACAAAGGCTTTGAAGAAGAAATGAACAAACAGCGCGAGCGCGCCAGAAACGCTCGTCAAGATGTCGGCAGCATGCAGGTGCAGGGCGGCGCATTGCGTGATATTACCGCAGAAAGCACATTTGTCGGATACGATCGTACAAAGGCTGAGGCCAAAGTAATTGAGCTTCTTCAGGACGGACAATTAATCGAAGAGGCGCATGAAGGGGATACGGTTCAGATTCTTCTTGATGAAACTCCTTTTTATGCCGAAAGCGGCGGACAAATAGGCGATAAGGGCGTGCTGAGAAGCGGGCAGGCCGTCGTGAAAATTAAAGACGTCAAAAAAGCGCCGAACGGCCAGCACGTGCACGAAGGCAAAGTGGAAAGCGGAACTGTTCAAAAAGGCATCAGCGTTACGGCGGATGTTGAGGATCAAATGAGAAGCGGTGTTGTAAAAAACCATACGGCAACCCACCTGCTTCATCAGGCGCTCAAAGACGTCCTCGGCACACACGTCAACCAAGCGGGTTCACTCGTAACGGAAAACCGGCTTCGCTTTGACTTCTCCCACTTCGGCCAAGTGACAAAAGAAGAACTTGAACGCATTGAAGTGATTGTGAACGAAAAAATCTGGGCAAGCATTCCTGTAGCGATTGATCTTAAACCGATCAGTGAAGCAAAGGAAATGGGCGCAATGGCTCTGTTCGGCGAGAAATATGGTGATATCGTACGCGTCGTTCAAGTCGGGGATTACAGCCTCGAACTTTGCGGCGGCTGCCATGTTAATAATACGGCTGAAATCGGCTTGTTTAAAATCGTATCTGAATCAGGAATCGGCGCCGGCACACGAAGAATCGAAGCCGTAACCGGAAAAGGCGCTTATCAGGAAATGAACAGCCAGCTTGACCTGCTTCATCAGGCAGCAGATGAATTAAAGGCAAACGTAAAAGACGTGCCGAAACGCATTCAATCTCTTCAAGCAGAGCTGAAAGAAGCGCAAAGAGAAAATGAATCACTCTTAAGCAAGCTCGGCAATGTGGAAGCGGGCGCCATTTTGTCTAAAGTAAAAGACATCGGCGGTGTGAAAGTGCTTGCTGAAAAAGTAAACGCCAAAGATATGAACCACCTGCGTACAATGGTGGATGAATTGAAGGCAAAACTCGGTTCTGCGGTTATTATCCTGGGAGCGGTGCAAAATGATAAGGTCAATCTTTCAGCAGGGGTAACAAAAGATCTGATCGAAAAAGGGCTTCATGCCGGCAAGATGGTCAAACAAGCAGCAGAAGTTTGCGGCGGAGGCGGCGGAGGCCGTCCGGACATGGCGCAGGCCGGCGGAAAGCAGCCTGAGAAATTGGAAGAGGCCCTCACTTCTGCAGAAGATTGGATAAAATCCGTTTTATAATCCTTTCAACTAGTGTAGAATGATGATAAGATGAGGACCTCAGGCTGAACTTTGCCTGCGAATTTGGGAAAGAGGTGCAAAGCGGTGAGCTCGTTTGATAAAACGATGAAATTTAATTTCTCCGATGATTCTGCTGAAACAAACGTCCAAGAAGTGCTGATTACGGTATATGACGCGCTTCAGGAAAAGGGGTACAATCCTATCAACCAGATTGTCGGATACTTGCTGTCAGGAGATCCTGCATACATTCCTAGGCATCGCGACGCCCGGAACTTAATTCGTAAATTGGAACGCGACGAATTAATTGAGGAATTGGTAAAATCCTATCTAGAACAGCATAAAGAGGCGTAAACAAACTCATGAGAATACTGGGACTTGATTTGGGAACAAAAACACTCGGCGTTGCTTTGAGCGATGAGATGGGCTGGACGGCCCAGGGCATCGAGACGATAAAAATAAACGAAGCGGAAGGAGAATACGGGCTTGCCCGTTTATCCGAGCTGATAAAGGACTATACTGTAGATAAAATCGTGCTCGGCTTTCCGAAAAACATGAACGGAACGATCGGCCCGAGAGGCGAAGCCAGCCAAACATTTGCGAAACTGCTTGAAACAACGTACAATGTTCCTGTTGTGCTGTGGGACGAGCGTCTGACGACGATGGCGGCTGAAAAAATGCTGATCGCGGCTGACGTCAGCAGGCAAAAACGAAAAAAAGTCATTGATAAAATGGCGGCTGTCATGATTCTTCAAGGATATTTGGACAGCCTAAACTAAAGCCAGAGGTGAAAAACAATGGAACACGGCGAAAAACACATTACGATTGTCGATGATCAAGGAAACGAACAGCTTTGTGAAGTGCTGTTTACATTTGAAAACGACGAATTTAACAAATCTTACGTACTTTACTATCCGATTGATGCTCAGGATGATGAAGAGATCGAAATTCACGCTTCAAGCTTCGAGCCGAATGAAAACGGAGAAGACGGCGAACTGATGCCGATCGAAACTGATGAAGAGTGGGAAATGATCGAAGAAACGCTGAATACGTTTTTAGCGGATGAAGACGAAGAATAAGCCGAAAGTAAAAGCCGGAGCCGATAAGTGCTCCGGCTTTTTTTGTTTGTAATAAATTGCCGAATGCACCCGAATCATGTAGTATAGGAGCTGTTGGGAGGAAAAAACTTGTATGAATATCAATCAGCCTAAAAATTCAGTTCTGCAAAAAAACAAAAAAATGACTATAATACTGTCCTCCGTGATTGCTGTTCTCATCATCATCGGCGGTGCTTTTTTCTATGGAAAATCATTGCTTGCGCCAGTTGAAAAAGGCAGTAAAACGACAGTAAATATTAACATTCCGAGCGGATCTTCGGTATCAGCTATAGCGGCTGTCCTTGAGGATCAGCATGTTATCAAAAGCAAGATGGCGTTTCAGCTTTATGTAAAATATAAAGGGGCTTCCGGATTTCAGGCCGGTTACTACCACCTGAACAAAGGCATGGACGCGGATGCAATTATCAAAAAACTGACCGCAGGCTCAACGGGCTATGCGTTCCAAATCACCGTTCCGGAGGGAAAACAGCTCACCCAAATAGCCGACGCGATCGCAAAGGAAACGTCATTTTCAAAACAACAGATCATGGCTAAGCTTGATGACGAAACCTTCATAGCCAAATTGAAAAAACAATTTCCCGATACGATAACGGACGCACTTTCCAATAAGAAGCTGAAGCACCCGCTCGAAGGCTATCTGTATCCGGCTACATACCCGTTTAACGATCCGGATACATCCCTTGACGCGATTCTGACGGCTATGGTTCAGGAGACAAATACCCGCGTCGAAACGTACAAATCGGTGCTTGCGAAAAAGAAACTTTCCGTGCATAACGCACTTACGATGGCATCGCTCATTGAAGAAGAAGCAACGGCGAAAGCCGACCGCCATAAAATCGCAAGCGTATTTTACAACAGGCTTAAAGAAAAGATGCCGCTTCAAACCGACCCGACTGTTTTATATGCGGCGGGCAAACATAAAAGCCGTGTCTATTATAAAGATCTGAAAATCGATTCTCCGTACAACACGTACAAACATAAGGGCCTGCCGCCGGGGCCGATTGCCAATGCCGGCGATTCTTCATGGGAAGCAGCGCTTAACCCGGACAAAACCGACTTCCTCTATTTCTTGGCAAAATCAAACGGTGAAGTTGTTTTTACGAAAACTTTAAAAGAACATAATAAGGCGAAGGAAAAGTATATTTCCAAAAAAGACAGCGAATAAAGGAGAGCAAAAGCTCTCCTTTTATTCCATTCTAAAAGGTTTTATGATAAAATATATCGGGTTGTTTACTTATAGAAAGAAGTGTCTTAGAGAGTGTCCCCGCGGATTCGATTGGGGCGCTCCTTTTTAGAACGGAGGCTGTTTGCCGTGAATGATCGGTATGAACAAATAAATGAGTATATAAACGCATTGCTGAAGCCTCGGCCTGATAAAGTGAAAAAGCTTGAAGCCTATGCAAAAGAACATCATGTTCCGATTATGGAAGAAGCGGGCATCGAGGTGCTGCTTCAAATGCTGTCTATTCAACAGGCGAAAAATATTTTAGAAATCGGTACGGCAATCGGATATTCCGCGATTCGTATGGCATCAGAGCTGCCGGAAGCGGACATTTACACGATTGAACGTGATGAAAAACGTTATGAAGAAGCTGTGAACAATATAAAAGACTTTGAACTGGATGCTCGGATTCACGTACTATACGGGGATGCGCTGGAGCTTTCGGAGTCTGTACGTGTCACGGCTCCTTATGATGCGATTTTTATCGACGCGGCCAAAGGCCAATATACGAACTTTTTTGAGCTCTATGAACCGATGCTTGCGCCGGACGGGGTTATTTTTACAGATAACGTGCTGTTTAAAGGGCTGGTGGCGGAGGACCATTCACAAATTGAGCCGAAAAGAAGACGGAAGCTCGTCGAAAAAATCGATCGATATAACCATTGGCTGATGAACCGTCCTGACTATCAAACGGTCATACTGCCGATCGGAGACGGTATTGCCATTAGTAAAAAGAAGAGGTGACGATCATGAAAAAACCTGAGCTTTTGGTAACGCCGACAGCGGTGCAGGATATCCTGCCGCTTATAAAAGCAGGCGCAACGGCGCTGTTAGTCGGGGAACAAAGATACGGCCTGAGACTGGCCGGGGAATTTTCAAGAGAAGATATTAAAGAAGCTGCAGCCATTGCCCATAAAGAGGGCGTGAAAGTGTATGCGGCTGTGAACGCCATTTTTCATAATGAAAAAGTGGACGGGCTTAACGGCTACCTTGCCTTTCTGCAAGAAGCCGGCGTCGATGCGGCAGTATTCGGAGATCCGGCCGTTTTAATGGCGGCGCGGGAAGCAGCTCCTGACCTCAAGCTCCACTGGAGCACCGAAACAACGGGAACAAACTATTACTCCTGCAACTATTGGGGGCGCAAAGGCGCAGCCCGCGCGGTGCTGGCAAAGGAATTAAATATGGACAGCATCGTTGAGATTAAAGAAAATGCCGAAGTGGAAATTGAAGTTCAAGTCCACGGCATGACCTGCATGTTTCAGTCAAAACGTTCATTAGTCGGCCATTATTTCGAATACCAAGGCAAGATCATGGACATTGAACAGAAGAAAAAAGAAGCGGGCATGTTTCTGCATGACAAAGAACGGGGCAATAAATATCCGATTTTTGAGGATGAAAACGGCACGCATATCATGAGCCCGAACGATGTGTGCATCATAGACGAATTAGAGGATCTGATTGACGCAGGCGTAGATTCATTTAAAATCGACGGCGTCCTGAAGTCTCCGGAATACTTAGTTGAAGTGACCCGCATGTACAGGGAAGCGATTGATTTATGCGCTGACAGCCGGGAAGCATACGAAGATCAAAAAGAGAGCTGGATAGAGCGGATTGAAAGCATTCAGCCTGTGAACAGAAAGATAGACACAGGATTTTTCTTTAAAGAAACGGTCTATTAAAAAGGAGGGTGTAACGGATGACTGCACAAAATCAAACCATTTCCAAAGTCGTAAACGGAAAACGCGTCATTACGAAAAAACCTGAACTCCTTGCTCCGGCAGGAAACCTGGAAAAATTAAAAATCGCCGTCCACTACGGGGCGGATGCGGTTTTTATCGGAGGACAGGAATATGGACTGCGTTCCAATGCTGATAACTTCTCTATAGAAGAAATTGCAGAGGGCGTAGAATTTGCCAAAAAATACGGGGCGAAAATATACGTGACAACAAACATTTTTGCCCATAATGAAAATATGGACGGTCTTGAGGAATACTTAAAAGCGTTAGGAGACGCGAAGGTGGCCGGGATCATCGTCGCTGATCCGCTGATCATTGAAACATGCCGGAGAGTGGCGCCGGACGTAGAAATCCATCTCAGCACGCAGCAGTCTCTTTCAAACTGGAAAGCGGTCCAGTTCTGGAAAGAAGAAGGCCTTGACCGCGTGGTGCTGGCCCGTGAAACGAGCGGACTGGAAATCAAAGAGATGAAAGAGAAAGTGGATATAGAAATCGAAACCTTTATCCACGGTGCAATGTGTATCGCCTATTCAGGCCGCTGTGTACTGAGCAATCACATGACGGCGCGTGATTCCAACCGCGGCGGCTGCTGCCAGTCGTGCCGCTGGGACTATGATCTGTATCAGACAGACGGAGCAAACGCGATCGCACTGTACGACGACGGAGACGCGCCGTTTGCAATGAGCCCGAAAGATTTAAAATTGATTGAATCCATTCCGCAAATGATCGAGATGGGCATCGACAGCCTGAAGATTGAAGGCCGGATGAAATCTATCCATTATGTCGCAACGGTTGTCAGCGTCTATCGCAAAGTCATTGACGCATACTGCGCCGATCCTGAGAACTTTACCATCCAAAAAGAATGGCTTGAAGAACTGGATAAGTGCGCAAACAGAGATACAGCGCCCGCTTTCTTTGAAGGCACACCGGGCTTTGAGGAGCAGATGTTTGGAGAGCACGGTAAGAAAACAACATTTGATTTTGCCGGCCTTGTGCTCGCATATAACGAAGAAACTCAAATGGTGACGCTCCAGCAGCGCAATTTCTTTAAACAAGGTGACGAAGTGGAATTTTTCGGACCGGAAATCGAGAATTTCACATACACCATCGGCACTATTTGGGACGAAGACGGAAACGAGCTTGATGCTGCCCGCCATCCCCTGCAAATCGTTACTTTTAAAGTAGACAAAAAGATTTATCCGAGCAACATGATGAGAAAGGGGAAGTAATTACTAATGGGTAAGAGTCCTGTAGTTATAGGCATCGCGGGAGGTTCCGGATCAGGAAAAACAAGCGTCACCCGTTCCATTTACGAACAGTTTAAAGGGCACTCGATTTTAATGATCCAGCAAGACCTTTATTATAAAGACCAAAGCCATCTTCCTTTTGAAGAAAGGCTGAACACAAACTACGATCACCCGCTCGCATTTGATAATGACTATTTAATCGAGCATATTCAGGAGCTTTTGAATTACCGGCCGATTGAAAAACCGATCTACGACTATAAAATTCATACGCGCTCTGAGGAAACCGTTCCGGTTGAGCCGAAGGATGTCATTATTTTAGAAGGCATTCTCGTTTTAGAAGATAAGAGACTTCGCGACTTAATGGATATTAAGCTGTATGTCGATACTGACGCCGATCTTCGTATCATCAGACGGATTATGAGAGATATTAACGAAAGAGGCCGCTCAATTGATTCAGTCATCGAACAATATGTGTCCGTCGTCAGACCGATGCACAATCAGTTCGTAGAGCCGACAAAACGCTATGCGGATATCATTATTCCGGAGGGCGGCCAAAATCACGTCGCGATCGATCTGATGGTCACGAAGATTCAAACGATCCTTGAACAAAATGCAATTTTGTAATACCATAGCATAGACATAAATAACTCAGACCATATTATGTATAGGCTGGAAGGGAATGCGACAGTTCCCTTCTTTCCCTGTTTATAAACCGAAATATTTGCAGAAAACGCACCATTCAGTTTAAGATAAACAGTACCTATATGGGAGAGAAGAACGAGGACTGCCCTGTGTTCTCATTCTTGATTTTTTCGTTTATGCTCTCATACATAATCAAACGTTATTGTTGAGGGACAACCACCAAGGAGTGAAGGAACATGGCACAAGAAAAAGTTTTTCCGATGACTGAAGAAGGAAAACAAAAACTTGAACAAGAATTAGAGCAATTGAAAACGGTTAAACGTAAAGAAGTAGTGGAACGCATTAAAATCGCAAGAAGCTTCGGAGATCTTTCCGAGAACTCTGAGTACGATTCTGCAAAAGAAGAACAGGCATTTGTGGAAGGGCGTATCACAACGCTGGAAAACATGATCCGCAATGCGAAGATCATTGAAGACGACGGCGGTTCAAATGTAGTCGGCTTAGGAAAAACAGTCTCATTCATTGAATTGCCTGACGGTGAAGAAGAATCTTACACCATCGTCGGAAGCGCTGAAGCTGACCCGTTTGAAGGAAAAATTTCAAACGACTCGCCAATCGCGAAAAGCCTGCTCGGCAAAAAAGTGGACGATGAAGTCACAGTACAGACGCCGGGCGGAGAAATGCTCGTGAAAATTGTGAAAATTTCATAAGATCCGTTTAACAATGAAACACCTCGTCCAAAATGTGGATGAGGTGTTTTTATGATCGTATCGAAAAGGCTGAAGACAGCCGTCATTTGTTTTCTGCTGGTGTTTTTCTTTCTGCTCGCCAGGCTTGCTGAAATCCAGCTGTTCTTTACTGAATCTTTTTCAAAATCAAATATTAATCTGCTTCAAGAGAGCGTCAAGCAGCGGACTGAAGAGGTGTTGATTTCTGACGGCAGAGGGTCTTTTCTTGACCGGACCGGTACAGAGCTGACCGGAAAAAAACAGCCGGCCGTCGTCTTGTTTCCGTTTCTCGTCACACAGGATTGGCCGATTAAACGGGTCTCGGCCATTCTCGGAATGAAGCAGGAAGATCTTAAGCAAATGCTCACTGAAGCGAAAAAACCGGTGATCTTAAACGGCAAAAAAATAAAGCATCTGTCAAAACAATCTGTCTCAAATATCAATTCTTTGAAATATCCCGGCATTTACGGCGTATATATGAAAGACAGCAAAGAAACCAACATAGCCGCACACCTTTTAGGCACGACAAATCAGGACCCGGAGCTTCTCAAAAAGAAATATCCCGGACGAAAAGAACTGCCGATAACGGCGAAAATCGGGACAAGCGGGATGGAACGGACATTTGATGAATTTTTACTGGCGGATCATGACACAAAGCTTTTGTATCATGTGGACGGAAGGGGAAACCCTTTGTTCGGAATGGACGTCAAATATACGGCTGAAGCAAACGCATTTTATCCGCTGCAAGTAAAAACCACCATTGACCGGAACATTCAAAAAGCAATGGAAGATGTATTAAAAGACCGCGGTTTAAAAAAGGGGGGAGCAGTCCTCTTAGATATTGAAAAAAGCAGTGTTCTCGGAATGGTATCAAAGCCTGACGCCGATGTATCAAAGCAGCAGACATTGCAAAATTACATGCTGACGCCGATTTATCCGGGTTCTGTATTTAAAACGGTTATCGCGGCAGCGGCAATCGAACGAAATGCGGTGAAGCCGAGCAGCACCTTTAATTGCAGCCTCAATCTGTACGGAGAGCCCGGGGACGATAAAGGCACACTCAATTTTGGCGAAAGTTTTGCCCAAAGCTGCAATTATACGTTCACAAGCCTTGCGGAAGAAATGATCAAAAAGGACAAGTCTGTGATTGAGAACATGGCGGAAAAGCTCGGTCTCACACAGCGGGCGGGCTGGGAAGGCAAGCTGTATCGCGAAGACGATTTCCGGCAATTATACAATGAAAAAAGCGGCGTCATTTGGGGAGACCAAAAGGATAAAACCGTGAAAAAAGCCGTTGCACAGACAGCCATCGGGCAAAAAAACGTGAAAGTAACACCCCTTGAGATCGCCAATATGATGGCGACGATCGCACGGGGCGGCGAGAAAAAACAAGTCAAGATCGCAGACAAGATTGAATACAAAAACGGCACGACGATGGCTGCATTCAAAGAACAGACGTTAAAGGGCAAGAACATTGACAAGTACACGGCGCAGCAGCTCCAAAAGGCGCTCAGGGAAGTCGTCGCATCACCAAAAGGAACGGGCAGAAGATTTCAGGATCTGCCTTACGCTGTAGCGGGGAAATCGGGCACGGCCCAGACGGGTATGTTCACGGAGGATAAAAAAACGCTTTACCACAAGTGGTTTGCCGGATATTTTCCTGCCGACAAGCCGAAATACGCTCTCGTCGTCCTGCACATGGACACGCCGGGGGATAAGGCTCTGACAAATACAGTGTTTTATGATATTGTTAAAAAGGTACATCAAAATGAAATAAATCAGACATAGAACAACGGCTCAGCCCGTGGTAAAATATATGCTGAGCAAGAGGGATAAAGGAGTGCAGAATGATTGAGCAATAAACAATCTCGTTTTGAAAACCGTGATAAGCGCAGGAAGGCAAACTTGGTGCTTAACATTTTAATCGCTATCGTATCTATTCTTATTGTCGTTGTTGCAGTCAGCCTCTTCATCAACAGCCCGTCAAGCGACGTGAGCGAAAAAGCGGACACAAGCCAAAAGCAGGAATCTCCGGCTTCAGGCAAAACGCAGCAAAAATCGGATGAAGACATAAAAGACAGTAAAAAAGATACCTCATCAGACGATGACAAAAAAGATAAAGCGGATAAATCTGACTCAGCTTCAGATTCCGACAGCAAAAAAGACGATTCATCTAAAAGTGATGCTGACAAAAGCAAAAAGGACTCAGAATCAAGCGATCCGTTTAAAGGAGCTACTGTAACAGAAGGCGGTTCATCAAGCAATGTTGAAAAAACCATTGTCAATTCCAAATGGAAACCCGTCGGTACAAAACAGACCGGCGAACATGCGGCGACGTACGATTCAAGCTCTGAAGACTGGTCAGAAATGCTTGATGCCATGGGTTACGCAACTGGTGTGTCAAAGGATAACATGACCGTGCTGTGGCTTGGAAACAACGGAAGCCCGCAGGATGCGAAGGGCAGAATTTTGGACAAAACGAACGGAAAAAAATACCAGGTTACCATTACTTGGGAAGACAAAAAAGGCTGGAAGCCGACAAAAGTAGAAACATTAAAATAACACAAAAAAGCAGCTGATCCGATTCAGCTGCTTTTTGATTTGACTGTCACACATCAGCGGAAAAATGCACCGCCGCGCTGTATATGATTCTGCCGTCAACAGCCGTCATCTGATGGGAAACAGAACGGACACGAAGCATAATCGCCTGGTTGTTTTCAATTTGGACGTTAATCTTCTTTTCCAGCTCCTGTAAAGAAGAAGCTTCAAAAAATTCTACTTTATCTTTTATTAAATCTAATTGAAAATTCATCGCAAAAAGACCCTCCCGATTTCTTAACGATCATATGAAAGTATAAGCCTTTTTGCCGTATTTGCGCAATCATCCCAAAGTATTTTAGTACCCTTCTTTTCCTTTTTGTGATAGGATAGGAACTGTTCCATCATTAAACCATAGTATACTCATAGGAATTATAAAATATGGAGTGTGAAAATATATGGGCCGTGAATTTATTCCTTTATTTGAAGATTGGGCAGCGACTTATGATGCAACTGTGCAAGGGGCTGACAAACAATATGCGGAGGTGTTCAGAGGGTATGAAAATATCCTTGATACCATCGTCAGCCTTTCCGGATCAAATGTCTTAGAATTCGGACCGGGCACGGGCAATTTAACAGCAAAATTAGTCAATGCGAACAAAAAAGTGTTTGGTGTAGAACCGTCTTCGTCCATGAGGAAATTGGCAGCTGACAAGCTTTCTGATAAAGCTGTGTTCAGTGACGGAGATTTTCTCGAGTTTCCCGATCCGCCTTTTCAAATAGATACCATCGTCAGCTCGTATGCATTTCATCATTTAACTGATGAAGAAAAGCAAACGGCTGTAAAGCAGTATGGCACAATCCTTCAGAAGCATGATAAAATAGTGTTTGCCGATACCGTCTTTGAGGATGCTGAAGCATATGTTCAAGCAATAGCAAAAGCCAGCCGAAACGGCTATCATCAATTGGCGAACGATTTAAAGACGGAACATTATCCGACACTCGGGACGATGAAAACCATCTTTTCAGCCGAGGGATTTACTGCGCGATTTACGCAGCAAAATGACTTTGTCTGGATAATGGAGGCGATAAAACGGTAAATTGAAGGGATTGTGTATAAATGAAGTTGGCAGTCATCGGAGCAATGGAAGAGGAAGTTACCATTTTAAGAAGCAAATTGAAAGACGCGAAACAGGAAACGATCGCTCACTGCGAATTTACGACGGGCACCTATGAAGGCGTTGAAGTGATCCTTTTAAAATCAGGCATCGGAAAAGTAAACGCGGCGATCAGCACGGCGCTGCTGCTTGACCGTTTCAAACCTGATTATGTGATTAACACAGGCTCAGCGGGCGGTTTCCATCATACCTTAAATGTAGGAGACGTTGTCATCTCTACAGATGTCCGCCATCATGATGTGGATGTGACGGCGTTTGACTATGAATACGGACAGGTGCCGGGTCTTCCTGCCGCGTATAAAGCTGATGAAAAGCTGATCAGCATCACCGAGGAAGCGGTTTCTGAACTGAACGGAATTCAAGTGGCAAAAGGCACGATCGCTACAGGTGATTCCTTTATGAACGATCCGAAACGGGTTGAAGATGTACGCGCCAAGTTTACGGATTTGTATGCGGTGGAAATGGAAGCGGCCGCTGTCGCCCAAGTGTGCCACCAATTCAAAACTCCTTTTGTTGTCATTAGAGCTTTATCTGACATTGCCGGAAAAGAATCTGATGTTTCATTTGATAAATTTTTAGAACAGGCAGCCGTTCATTCAACAGAGCTTGTCCTGAATGTAATCAAACGTATTCACTAAGCGGGGGACTCGAGTTCTCCTCCGCTTTTTAGGAGGAGGACATATATTGAACGTGATAACAGATGTCACAGAGCTCATCGGAAATACGCCGCTGCTCCGGCTGAATCATTTTGATGTTCCTGAGGGAACAGCGGTATATGCTAAGCTTGAGATGATGAATCCGGGCGGAAGCATTAAAGACAGACTGGGTGAGATGCTGATTGAAGATGCCCTCCAATCAGGCAAATTAAAATCAGGCGGCGTCATTATTGAAGCGACTGCCGGCAACACCGGGATCGGACTCGCTCTCAGCGCCAGAAAGCATCAGCTTCGCGCTATCTTTTGTGTTCCGGAGCATTTCAGCAGAGAAAAACAGCAAATCATGGAAGCGCTCGGAGCGGAGATTGTGCATACGCCCCGGGAAGACGGGATGCAGGGAGCAATCAAAAAAGCACTGCAGCTGGAGAAGGAGATCAATAATTCTTATGCCGTTTTGCAATTTAAAAACCGAGTAAATCCATTGACTTACTATAAGACGTTAGGGCCTGAAATATGGGAGGCGCTCAGCGGCAATATTCATGCCTTTGTCGCCGGCGCGGGTTCCGGCGGCACCTTTGCCGGCACTGCGGCCTATTTAAAAGAAAAAAACCCCGGCATTAAAACGGTTATCGTTGAACCTGAAGGCTCCATCCTCAACGGCGGAGAGCCTTATGCCCATAAAACAGAAGGCATCGGGATGGAGTTTATTCCTGATTATATGGATCGAAGCCATTTTGATGCCATTTATACGGTAGAGGATGAGAAGGCGTTTTCACTAGTGAGAGAAGCGGCCGAAAAAGAAGGTCTTCTAATCGGAAGCTCATCAGGCGCCGCCCTCTATGCAGCCTTGCAGGAAGCGAAAAGAGCGCCCCGCGGGGCAAATATCGTCACGGTTTTTCCTGACGGCAGTGATCGTTATATAAGCAAAAACATTTTCCAAGGAGGTCAGTAAGATGAAGAAAAGAACATTGATGGTACACGGAGGAATTACGGGAGATGAAAAAACAGGCGCGGTTTCCGTACCGATTTATCAGGTAAGCACGTACCAGCAGCCGAAAGCGGGCGAGCATACAGGCTATGAATATTCCCGAACAGCCAATCCGACGAGAACTGCTCTTGAAAGCTTAATCACAGAACTTGAAGGCGGCGAGGCAGGATATGCGTTCAGCTCAGGCATGGCAGCGATTACAGCTGTTATGATGCTCTTTGACAGCGGCGACCATGTCATATTGACCGATGATGTATACGGCGGCACATACCGTGTTATGACAGGTGTACTGAACCGTTTCGGCATTGAAGCGGACTTTGTTGATACAAGCAGCAAAGAGGAAGTTAAAAAAGCCATTCGCCCGAATACGAAAGCGATTTATATTGAAACACCGACAAATCCGCTTTTGAAAGTGACCGACCTCAAGCTGATGTCTGATATCGCAAAAGAAGCGGGTGTGCTTCTCGTTGTCGATAATACGTTTTATACGCCGTACTTCCAGCAGCCGCTCAGTTTCGGCGCTGATATCGTGCTGCACAGCGCGACAAAATATCTCGGCGGCCACAGCGATGTCGTCGGCGGCTTAGTTGTAACAGCTGATAAAGAGCTTGGCGAAAAGCTTCATTATGTTCAAAACTCAACAGGCGGCGTTTTAGGGCCGCAGGATTCTTGGCTCCTTATGAGAGGCATCAAAACGCTGGGACTCAGAATGGACGCCATCAATCACAGCGCCGGAAAAATTGCCGAGCTGCTTGAACAGCATGATGCCGTTCAGACGTTATACTACCCGGGTTCACCCAATCACCGCGGGTATGAGCTGACAAAGGCGCAAAGCACCGGCTTTGGCGGTATGATTTCCTTTGATATCGGCAGCAGCGAGCGGGTAGATGCATTTCTGGAAAAGCTGAACCTGTTTACGATTGCAGAAAGTCTAGGAGCGGTCGAAAGTTTAATCTCTGTGCCGTCCAGAATGACGCACGCTTCAATTCCGCGTGACCGCCGTCTTGCACTTGGCATCACTGACGGACTTGTCCGAATTTCCGTCGGTATTGAAGATACGGAGGATTTAGCAGCGGATGTGAAGCAGGCGCTTGATTCGCTCGCATAATGATTGGATAGATTTACATTCTCTGTCGGCTGCCAGCTTATATTATAATGTTTTTATACTATGAAACTGGCAGGTGACGTTATATGGAGAAGAAAAGACTGAAATCGTTAAAAGAAGATTTTAAGCATTACGCGTTTATTCTGCTTGCGGTCAGCACCTTCATTTATATCGGCGCGGTTCTTCCCGGACAAGGGCTGACGGTGAGCCAGAAAATGCTGATGTTTTTAACTGATTGTGTATTTTTAGCGGGCGCTTATTTTTGCGTTGACCGTTCACTTATATATAAAAAGAGGCTGGAAAAAGCCGATGAATAAAAAATAAGCCATTGTCCTTTGACAATGGCTTATTTTGATTCTTACTCGGATGATTTTTCGCGTAATTCTTTTCCCATCCCTTTTAAAAATTGAAGACCGAAGCCGAGTGCGCGGTTAATATCGGGATCACCGACCGCTTTCATCAGCTCAAACATGCTGACTTTACGGTCCTCCTTCAAAAAGCTTTGCGCCTGATCCGTACCGGCCATCACGCTTTCTAAAAGTTTGCCCATAAATTCGGGATCTGCTTTTGATAAAGCGCCTCCTGCGGCCATCATGGTATTCAGGAGATTTGTGACAGGTTCACGGGAAATCTGCCCGAGCGCGATTTTGGCAATTTCCTCTTTCGCCTGCAGCATATGGTTTGCGGCATCGAAAATGCCCAAGCCATTCAGCTCTCCCATAATCGCCATCGTTTTGGTGACGGCTTCTTCGTTTTCTGCGAGAAGAGCTTTCAGCTCTTCCAGTTTTTCAGCTTTCAGCTGTTCTTCCGTTTTTGTTTCCTTTTGTATCGTAGTAATAGGACTCGCCATAACTTGTTTCCTCCTTTCCTTAATCGGTTAAATGAACATACCCCGGACGATTCCATTTTCGCTCCGCTTCAACGCCGTTTTGCGGATGGCGTTTTTTGTTCCTCGGATTTGTTTTCGGCAGCGGCGGAGTGTCGCAGGAGCCGAGCACTTCCATGCGGACCTTTGTCTGCTTGTAGGCAGGCGTATGCGTGCGTGAATCATATGCAGGCCCTGTCAGGAAGTTAATCGCCGAATCTTTATCCGTTGAGTTCATCGGCAGGTACAACTCATTTGCACGGACACGGTCTGTCACAAGCGCATTTAATTTAACCGCGCCAAAAGGAGAGACGAGTCGGATCAGCGTTCCGTCGCAAATCCCGCGTTCAGCCGCCAGCTCCGGTGACACTTCAACGAATACGTCCGGCACTTTAGACTGGATGCCTTTTGATTTGTTCGTCATGTTTCCTTCGTGGAAATGCTCAAGCATCCGGCCGTTGTTAATATGAAGGTCATATTCCTCAGGGAATACGGCAGGCTCCACCCAGTCGTTCAGCGCAAAACGGGCTTTTTTGTCAGGGAAGTTAAAGCCGTTTTCATAAAGAAGCGGAGTGCTTTCTCCGGTAAAGCTTCCCCATAAGAAACTGTTCCAGCCTTCAAGAACGTCATAGCTTGCTTTTCCAAACAGCGGAGAAAGGCTTGCCATTTCTGAGAAAATGTCGCTTGGATGAGTGTAATTCCAGTCAGCCCCCAAACGATTGGCGACCTCTTGAATAATCCACCAATCTGGTTTTGCGTCTCCGAGCGTCGGAAGCGCCTGATACAATCTTTGTACACGGCGTTCTGTATTGGTAAATGTTCCGTCTTTTTCAAGAGAAGGAACGGCAGGTAAGATTACATCCGCGTATTGCGCAGTTCTGGAAAGGAAAATATCCTGCACGACAAAGAAATCAAGGCTTGATAAGATATCATGGACATGGTTGGCGTTTGAATCCACCAGCGCCATGTCTTCACCGACAAGGTACATGGCTTTCATTTTGCCTTCTTCAATGGCATGAAGCATTTCGATATTATCGAGACCCGGTTTGCCGTCAATGTCAACACCGTAGGCCTCTTCGAATTTCGCGCGTGCTTCATCATCGGTAATATGCTGATATCCCGGAAGCCAGCCCGGCAATGTTCCCATATCGCAAGCACCTTGAACGTTGTTATGGCCCCGAAGCGGATACGCGCCCGCACCCGGACGGCGGTAGTTTCCGGTCGCAAGCAGCAGGTTGGAAATCGCCGCAGATGTGTCGGAACCGCCTGTATTTTGGGTAACGCCCATACCCCACAGGACACATGTGCCGTCAGCATCACGAATCATCTCGGCAATGCTGATAATGGTTTCTTTAGAAAGCCCTGTGATGCTTTCCGCATAGTCTAATGTATATTTTTTCAGCGTTTCTTTATAATCTTCAAAGTAGTTGACGTTTTCATCAATAAACGCTTGGTCATGCCAGCCCTGATCGATCATATATTTCGTTACCGCCATAAGCCAGACCTGGTCAGTCCCTTGTTTCGGACTGATAAAGATATCAGACCGTTCTGCCATTTCATTTCTGCGCAGATCGGCAACAATTAATTTTTGGCCGTGCAGTTTATGGGCGCGTTTTACGCGCGTGGCAAGAACCGGATGTCCTTCAGCCGGATTGGCGCCGACAATGATTACAAGCCCGGCTTTTGCAATATCTTTGATCGTGCCTGCGTCTCCGCCCATACCGACGGTGCGGAATAAACCGTCCGTTGCCGGAGACTGGCAGTAGCGGGAGCAGTTATCCACGTTGTTTGTTTCAAATACCTGACGCGCCAACTTTTGAATCACGTAGTTATCTTCATTCGTTATTTTAGAGGAAGAAATGAAACCGACAGAACCTTTGCCGTGCTCCGTTTTGATAGCTCCCAGTTTTTCAGCGACAAGGTCAAGCGCTTCTGCCCATGAAGACTCAACAAATGTTCCGTTTTTCCGGATAAGCGGTTTTGTAATCCGTTCTTCTGAATTCACGAAGTCCCAGCCGAATTTCCCTTTTACACAAGTTGAAATGGCATTAACCGGCGCGTCGGAAACGGGCTGGATTTTAAGAATGTCGCGGCCTTTCGTCCATACTTCAAATGAACATCCGACTCCGCAGAACGTGCAGACCGTTTTTGTTTTTTTCGTCCGTGTATCGCGCATAGCGGCTTCCACTTCTGAAACGGCGAAGATGCTCGTGTAGTCAGGCTCCACATTTTTAACTAAATCAATCATCGGCTCCATGACATCTTGTTTTATGCCTGTCATAAATCCGGCTTGCCCAAGCATTGATTTTTCCATCAGCGCATTACAAGGGCAGACGGTGACACACTGGCCGCAGCTGACGCAGGACGATTCATTAATCGCGACGCCTTCATCCCAAATGACACGCGGACGGTCGCGCTCCCAATCAATTGAAAGGGTTTCGTTCACCTGCAAGTTTTGGCATACTTCAACACATTGGCCGCAGGCGATACATTGGTTCGGATCATAGCGGTAAAACGGGTGAGACATATCCACTGCACACTTCGAATCATCCTTCGGCGTATACGGGTATTTTTGATGTTCAATGCCCATCATTTCCGCCGTATTATGCAGCGTGCAGTTTCCGTTGTTGTTATCGCAGACCGTACAGTAAAGCAAGTGGTTTTCAAGCAGGCGGTCCATTGCTTCTGTCTGCGCCTCTTTCACTCTGCCTGCCGTGAGCGAAATAGACATTCCGTTTTCGGCAATTGTAGAACAGGAGCGCTGTAATTTTCCATTCACTTCAACAATACAGGTATCACATGTTTGAATCGGATCTACTTCCGGTACATGGCATATTTGCGGAATGTCAATGCCGTTTTGATTCAAAATATCTAAAATTTTAGACCCCTCTGGTGCTTTGTACTCAGTGCCATCAATATTGACACGGATAGACTGAACGTCTGTCACTTCCAATTCCCCTCCATTTTTAAACTCGAAAAAAGCCATGCACATATACACCGGCCTCTTGTCCAGAGGTCAGTATAAACACGCATGGCGGAATAGTTCACTAGCAAGCCTTACTAACAGACCAATCCAATTTGTATAAAACGATAGATTCATAACACGTTTCCTATTACAAATCCATCAACACTGCTTTTATTATAAGATGATATTTATTATAATACAATACGAAAGGAAAACTTTAACCAGGTGAAATGTCACAAGGGGAACCGGGAATGTCTTTCATAGGCTTGAATCGGAGGGGGACAATATGTCTAAAAAAATTCATGAGTTTAACGATATCATCCGCAAATTGCGCAAAGAATTATTCGGAAAAGGTCCGGAACGCATTCATACCGTTTTTGTGGAGAACATGGCGGTGTCAACGCTTTACGGCAATCTAAGCGCAAGTGAGCAGTTTATCGCCCGCACGCCAGAGGGGAGAGAAATGGTTCATGCAGCGCGGACGAGTCTAATTCAGGAGCTGTATTCACAAAAAACGCCAGAGGGCTTGGAAGAGCTCATCGGCGCAAAGCTCGTTCATCTGTTTTCAGACATCAAGATCGAAGAGAATATTGCGGTGTCTGTATTTGTATTTGACCGAACAATTGAAGAGCACAGAGAAGAAATCAAAAGCTGAAAAAATTCAATTGACACGAAATTGTCACATTTGATATGATATGACTGCTAGCAGTGGTACAAGGACGAATTCATGGAATGTGTGCATGGTCTGTATATATTCTATATCGCATATTTTAATTCTGCTTGATATTGTTGTATGGGTATGCATACAAGTTAGGCAGCATTCAAACCCCGTTTCTGACGGGCTATTTGAATGCTGTCTTTTTTATTGAGTTCCTTTTGAAAACTGCCGGATGAATTGATAATGGAGGGGTTTAATGATGGCTTTTCGTAAACCGAACGAAATAGCGGAGCTTGCGGTCGAAGCAGGGGCGAAAAAAGTAAATTCGCCGCTTTCTTCGCTGCTTGTATTAGGATTTTTAGGAGGGGCATTTATCGCCTTCGGTTATTTGCTTGATATTCGCGTAATCGCTGACCTTCCGAAAGAATGGGGCAGTCTGTCAAGCTTAATCGGCGCGGCCGTATTCCCGGTCGGATTGGTGCTCGTCATTCTTGCCGGAGCCGAATTGATTACGGGAAATATGATGTTGGTGGCCATGGCGCTGTTTTCTAAAAGAATTTCAGCCGGAGCGCTCGTCAAAAACTGGATCATCATTACGTTAATGAATCTCGTCGGGGCGCTGTTTGTCGCTTACTTTTTCGGCCATGTCGTCGGATTAACAGAAACAGGTCCTTATTTGGAGAAAACGATTGCGGTCGCACAAGGAAAACTGGATATGCCGTTTGGAAAAGTGCTTGTTTCGGCTGTCGGCTGTAACTGGCTTGTCTGCCTTGCCGTATGGCTTTCTTTCGGCGCGGAAGACGGAGCGGGGAAAATCGCGGGCATTTGGTTCCCGATCATGGCGTTTGTTGCGATTGGTTTCCAGCACGTTGTCGCCAACATGTTTATCATTCCCGCCGCCATTTTTGCAGGCTCTTTTACATGGGGCGGGCTAATCGGCAATCTGATCCCGGCTTTTATCGGAAACGTCATCGGCGGCGCGGTGTTTGTAGGCCTTATTTATTTTATAGCTTATTCGAAAAAAGACCGCGAAAAACAAGGGATCAAAAAAGCTTCCTGACATAAGAAAGCTGACGGATATCAAGGACAATTGAAGTGGAAATCCAGCACATTTTCAGTCCAAATCTTGAAAAAAATGTTTACAAAATGGTATTTGGTGGATATACTTACAAAGGAAGAAAAAAGCAAAGGGAGGTTGGATCAAATGTCTTCGTTAAACAGCAAGCCGAACCTAAATTCGAATCGATTCAGCCTGTGGAAGAGTTCGTGTCCTTCCTTAACCTCTGCCCATTCTGCACGTTAATTTGGAGTATCAGGACATTCGCAGCTCCCCGCAGGTTAAAGAAGCGACAGTCTTCTTTTGTCTGCGGATTCAGTCTGCCCGCAGCACATGTTGACTTTGCTGCGGGTTATTTTCGCTTGTGCGGACAATGAAAGGGGGTGAGCGATGATGACCATTAACCTTTTCTTTTTAACACTAACCATTTCAAAACGTTTTAAAAGCGCTGAAGAGTATGAACGAGAACAGCAAGTCGAGGAGTTCTATAATGAAGCGAAAGAACGCCAGCTGAAACACTTTTATATGAACTAAACAGGCCGCAAGAGACAAAACGGAGGAGAAGGAGGAGATGACAATGTTCAGAATTGAGCTGTTGATTCATTATACAATGGAGAAGGACCAGGTTTAGCTTGAATTCTGATGTCACTGAGCAGCCGGCCTGCATACGATGGTAAAGTAAGAAAAATAGGTAAGCAGGTGATGGCATGCAGGACGACCAGAACAGACTTCCATCCATCGGACACGGGTATGCGTCAATGCCCCACTCTTTTAAACATGGCTATGGCAACCCGTATCGCCGGCAAAGAATGGCGGCGATTTCCTGGAAAAGAGGATATATATCACCTTATTATTGGTACTAGAGCAGACGGAAAACCTACGTTTTCCGTCTTTTTTTTATGAAAACTAATGTAAATTTCAAATAAATCGAAACGTTTATCAAAAGAAACGCGTCTAATTAGTACCTCATACTAATACGAGGTGATTATTATCTTTAAATACTAAAATGACAGGAAAAGAAAAGCGGGTGTTATACAATGTTGCAACACACATCTTCAGCATTAAAAAGAATGCGCGCGAAATACTTGGCAAAATCAGAACCAGCACAAACAGTCATTCAGCAAATTATGATGGATATACAGGAACATGACCGCATTCTGGAAATTGGAACCGGAAACGGAAAAGTGTTTAAAAAAATAATCGGACAGCTTGAAAAAGGCAGTTTAAAAAGCATAGAATCTTCGAAAAGAAAACTGCGAAAAACGGCACGCTCAAACCGTTCCGCCATAAAGGCCGGAACGGGAGATATTCAGCCGGGGCGCCCTGAAAGCATCCCATTTGATGACCGCAGTTTTCATAAAGTATTTTCTTTACATACTGCTGAAACGGTCAGTGATTACCAGCTTGCATTAAAAGAAGTGTACCGTGTGCTCCAAATCGACGGTTGCTTGTACATTGTCCTTCAGCCATCTGAAATAAGTGAAAAAGACGTAATTCAGCTGCTGCGCGATCAATATTTCAGAGAGATTTCAGTTGTCAGCAGAGATTCATTCCATTTTATTACTGCCATTAAATAGAATCATTTCTCGGGAAATAAAAAGAGCTGCATAAGTCATTGCAGCTCTTTTTCATAAATTGGGCATATTTTCTTATTTTCGATTTTTTCAGATATATTTTATATTAAAAAAGGTTTTTTTCTTATACAATGATTATCAGATGACCTTATGTTATATATTTTTGAACAAACGGAATGAATATTCATTCCTGTTTGAAAGGAGGGTTGTAATGACATCTTCAAACAAGGTTGATCTCATTATGAAAGCATCACTCACTCTGTTCACTGAAAGAGGCTTTGACGCGACGACGATTCCGATGATTGCCGCTCAGGCCGATGTCGGAACTGGAACGATCTACCGTTACTTCGACAGTAAAGAAACGCTTGTGAATGTTCTCTATCAGGAAAGCGTTCAGCGTTTTACTGAAAAATTCAAAACGGATTTTTCAAAAATATCTGTAAGAGAAGGGTTTCAGCATCTTTTTTATTGTCTCATTGATTTTACGAAGGAAAGTGAGTATGCGCTATTTTTCCTTGAAACGAATAAGGATGCTTACTTTTTAAATGAAACGAGTCATAAGCTCCTTGATGAATTAACAAAGATGCTGGACGAATATTTTCAGCGCGGCAAGTCTGAGGGAGTGCTTCGCAATTTGCCGTCAGATGTGCTGATAGCGATCGTGCTCGGCGCTTATCTCAAACTCTATCAGCTGGTCCGAACGGGCAGCGTTGAGGTGACAAAGCCATTTCTGAAAGAATTAGAGCAGTGCTGCTGGGACGCTATCAGGAATCATTAACGAATCGCCGAAGGGAAGGAAGAACAATATGACACAATTGAACGCTATACCTCAGCCGAAAACGTACGGACCACTTAAAAACCTCCCACATATAGAAAAAGAGAAACTGGCGCAATCGCTTTGGAAAATCGCCGAAGAATACGGTCCGATTTTCCGTTTTGAATTTCCAAGCTCTGCTGCGGTGTTCGTCTCAGGACATGAACTGGCAGCTGAAGTGTGTGATGAATCAAGATTTGACAAAAACCTCGGCAAAGCATTGCTGAAAGTACGGGAATTTGCCGGTGACGGATTATTTACAAGCTGGTCAAACGAGAAGAACTGGCAGAAAGCGCATCGGATTTTATTGCCGAGCTTC
The DNA here is from genome assembly GCF_019891195.1 of Bacillus sp. YC2. Classification (NCBI taxonomy): domain Bacteria; kingdom Bacillati; phylum Bacillota; class Bacilli; order Caryophanales; family Bacillaceae; genus Bacillus; species Bacillus sp. YC2. The sequence goes on from NZ_JAHXDO010000004.1 coordinate 118,617, forward strand.
AGCCAAAAAGCAATGAAAGGCTATCATTCTATGATGCTGGATATTGCAATGCAGCTCGTGCAAAAATGGAGCAGACTGAATCCGAAAGAAGAGATTGATGTCGCTGAAGATATGACGCGCCTGACTTTAGATACAATCGGGCTGTGTGGATTTCATTTTCGTTTTAACAGCTTTTACCGCGACACACAGCATCCTTTCATTATAAGCATGCTTCGCGCGCTGCAAGAGGCGATGCGCCAATCGCAAAGACACAGCCTGCAAGATAAGCTGATGGTCAAAACAAGACACCAATTCCAGCAAGATATCGAAGTGATGAATTCGCTTGTTGATAAGATCATAGCCGAGCGGAGGGAAAACCCGGATGAGAACCTGACTGACCTCTTGTCATTGATGCTTGATGCCAAAGACCCGGTAACGGGCGAAACGCTGGATGATGAAAATATCCGCTATCAAATTATTACGTTTTTGATCGCAGGGCATGAAACCACAAGCGGGCTGCTTTCCTTTGCGATCTGCTGTCTGCTGAAAAACAAAGATAAATTGGAAAAAGCCAGTCAGGAGGCCGCACAGGTATTAACGGGAGACCTCCCTGATTATAAGCAGATCCAGCAGTTAAAATATATCCGCATGGTGTTAAACGAGACATTGAGGCTTTATCCTACGGCTCCGGCCTTTTCACTATATGCGAAGGAAGATACGGTTCTTGGCGGGAAATATCCGATTGAGAAAGGGCAGCCGGTGACGATTTTAACGCCGCAATTACATCGTGATAAAAGCGCGTGGGGAGAAGATGCAGAATTGTTCCGTCCGGAGCGTTTCAGCGATCCCGCTGCGATTCCGAATCACGCCTATAAGCCATTCGGAAACGGAAAGCGTGCATGCATCGGGATGCAGTTTGCCCTGCATGAAGCGACAATGGTGCTCGGACTCGTCTTAAAGCACTTTGAGCTGATTGATCACAAACATTATGAGCTATCCATTAAAGAAGCCTTAACGATTAAGCCTGGCGACTTTACCATTCGGGTGAAAAAGAAGGACGTCCCGTTTCAGCCTGTACCAGAGAAACAAGCCGAGACGAGCGAAACCAAAGAGGTCCCGAAAGATATACCGGCTCACGGAACTCCGCTTCTCGTACTTTACGGATCAAATTTAGGCACTGCGGAAGGAATCGCGGAAGAATTCGCAGATATCGGTCGAAGCAAAGGTTTTGCAACCGAAACGGCTCCGCTTGATGATTATATCGGAAAGCTGCCTTCTGAAGGGGCGGTTGTCATTGTAACGGCTTCATATAACGGAGCTCCGCCTGATAATGCAGCAGGATTTGTGAAGTGGATGGAAACGCTTGAAGATCATGATTTGGATGGCGTTTCATATGCCGTCTTCGGCTGCGGGAACCGCAACTGGGCGAGCACATACCAGCGGATTCCCCGCCTTATAGACAAAACGCTTGAGTTAAAAGGGGCAAAACGTCTCACATCTATCGGTGAAGGAGACGGAGCGGACGATTTTGAGAGCAGTCAGGAAGCATGGGAGAACTTGTTTTGGCAAGACATCATCAAGGCTTTTGATTTGGAAAATGTCATTGAACAGCAAAATAGATCATCATTATCAATTGAGTTTGTGAATGAAGCGATTGAAACGCCGCTTGCCAAAACGTATGACGCGTTTGAAGCGAAAGTCATAAAAAATAAAGAGCTTCATACAGGGAACAGTACGCGGTCTGTCCGGCACATTGAACTGCTGCTTCCTGAAACGGAAGTGTATCAAGAAGGGGACCATCTCGGTGTGCTGCCGAAAAACAGTGATGAACTCATAAACCGAGTGATACGCCGTTTCGGTCTGGACCCGCATCAGCTCTTTAAAATCAGCGGGCGTCATGTTCCTCATCTGCCGATGGACCGCCCCGTCAATGCCTCAGAGCTGCTGGCGTCACATGTGGAATTGCAGGAACCGGCAACAAGAGCGCAGCTTCGTGAGCTTGCGGCATACACGGTTTGCCCGCCGCACCAGAAGGAATTGGAACATCTTCATTCTGACGGTACGGCATACAAAGAAAACGTGCTGAAAAAACGAATTACGATGCTGGACCTTTTAGAAAATTATCCGGCATGTGACATGCCGTTTGAACGGTTTTTAGAACTTCTTCCGTCATTGAAAGCGCGCTATTATTCCATTTCCAGTTCACCAAAGGCCGGCAGTGAGAAGGTGAGTATAACGGTCGGCGTCGTGACGGCTCCGTCTTGGAGCGGCCGGGGAGAATACCGGGGCGTCGCTTCGAATTATTTAGCCGGATTACAGGAGGGAGATCGTGCAGTCTGCTTCATCCGTTCTCCGCAATCCGGGTTTGAATTGCCTGAAAATACAGTGGCTCCTCTTATTATGGTGGGAGCGGGCACGGGAATCGCGCCATTCAGAGGATTCATCCAAGCGCGCGCTGCCGAAAAAGCGGCGGGAAAAAGCCTTGGCGAAGCTCATTTATACTTCGGCTGCCGGCACCCTGAAGAGGACGATCTTTATAAGGATGAATTGTTTCAAGCTGAGCAATCAGGGCTTGTCACGGTGCACCGGGCATATTCACGCTTAGATCAGAATTGTAAAGTATATGTACAGGATATGCTGCATACCCATGCTTCACAAATCATTGCGCTTCTCGATGAAGGAGCCCATCTATATATATGCGGAGACGGAAGCAAAATGGCTCCGGCTGTGGAAAACGTATTGCTGCGTGCATATGAAAGTGTACAAGACACCGATAGAAATGCTTCGCTGAAGTGGCTTGAGAAGTTGCAGACGGAAGGAAGATATGCGAAAGATGTTTGGGCGGGTGTGTAAAGGAGAAAGACATCACATCTGACTGACATCATACAATGAAGAAAGCCGGCACGATATTTGAAATCTACTGAATCAAAAGGAATAGTTATAGGGAGTATCGTGCCGGCCTTATTCTTATTATCGGACCAAAGGCTCAAAAACTTTAACGTTTTTGTTTATTTAAATGAAAACAGCCCCGTTCGTTTTTTTGAAACCCGGCCAAAAATAAAATCGGATAAGAAAGCAAAAGCATAACCGAGATAAATGCAATAATGCCGAGCCACTGAAAATGCGTCCAAAAGAACCCGCCAAATGACCCCGCGACGCTTGAACCGATATAATAGAAAAGCAAGTATAAAGAAGAGGCTTGCGCGCGATGATCACCGGCGGCGCGGCCGACCCAGGAGCTTGCAATGGAATGCGCCCCGAAGAAACCGAATGTAAAGACAGCAATCCCTGCGATTTTAAGCGCCAGCTGAGGCAAAAGGGTGATGACTGCGCCGGCCAGCATAACGAAAATGGCAATCTTAATCATCTTGGAACTGCCGAACAGATCCGCTTTTTTCCCCATATAAACAGAACTGAAGGTCCCCGCGAGATATACAACGAAAATAAAGCCAATCAAGGTTTGTGACAAATGATAAGGAGCCGCCATTAATTGAAAACCGATATAATTATATAAGGTGACAAAACTCCCCATTAATATAAACCCTAACGAAATTAACAAAAGAAGCCGTTTGTGATGAAAGACCGCCCCGTATTCCTTGAGGGCCGTTTTCAAGCTCACACCCCGTTTTTCAGAATGGCGCGGAGCGGGAAGGAAGCGCCAAAATAAAAAGCTTAACACGATAGAAAGAATGCCGATGATGCCAAGCGCCTGCCGCCAGCCGAATAAATCTGTCAGAAGCCCCGTTAAGAGCCTGCCGCTCATTCCCCCGATGCTTGTGCCGCTGATATACAGGCCCATCATTTTCCCAAGGCCTTTAGGATCGAACTCCTCGCCTACATACGTCATGGCGACAGCCGGAACGCCTGCCAAGAAAATGCCGAGCAGCCCTCTCATCGCCAAAAGCGCCGGAAAAGCCGGACTGAAGGCTGTTAACAGACCGAGAATAGACGTGGCAGATAATGAGAGGACCATTAATCTTTTTCTTCCGAACCTGTCAGATAATGAAGCTGCGGCTAATAACGAAAATGCCAATACTGCTGTAGAGATGGATAAGGTTAAGCTGGCAGCCGCCGCAGAAATGTGAAATTCCTCAGAAAACAAAGGCAAAAGCGGCTGTGTTGTGTAAAGCGTGGCAAATGTCACAAAGCCGCTGATAAACAGCGCCAAGCTGGCCTGCCTGTAGGCCTTTGTATGAGGCTGAATAAACGTCATGAATGTCCCTCTTTTCTTGCTGATGGTTATATATGTATCGTACGCTTTTCGTTACGATGTGTCTAATTTATAATAACTATTATATTAATGCGTTTGAGTTATAAGGAAGGGGAGGAAGTTTCTGATAAAAGCAAAACAAGCCCGGCGCACTTTAAATGAGGGCATTGTACAAGCCAAAAAAATATGAGTCTGGAACATGGCGAAATATCCGTATCAGTTCTCCACACGCTCGGTTTGCGCATAATGCGCCAGCCGATTGCCGAGTTTAAAAAGCAGTATCCGAATGTAACCTCTATCAAGGAGCAAATGAAACGCTTCGCAAAATGGCGGAAACGGGGGCTGCGGATATCTGCCTCAGCTCGCCGCCGCTGCCCGGCGACTTTTGCAATGGACGGTGCTTTGAGAAAGAGCCTCTTTACGTGGTGCTTCCTGAGACGCACCCGCTTGCTGCGGAAAAACGCATTAAAATGAAGGAGATGCAGGACGAGGATTTTGTCGGATTTAATCGGGATACGGGCTGAAGTATTTGTTTGATCTGATGTGCCGGGTTTTGAATATTCACCCGCATCTCGCATTTGAAGGTAAGGAAGTTGCAACCATATTAGGGCTGACCGCCGCAGTTTTTTAGGAGCTGCAGTGCTGACGAAAACCGCGGAGCAACAATATTTTTCGTTCGTTTTTCTTCCGGGCCGATTATAAATGCGAACGCACAATTGCCTTGGCCCAGTTGAAAAACCAAGCTCTTTCTCTCCGGCTGCGGAACGTTTTAAGCAGTTTGCGGCGGAGTATTACAAAAAGCGTACTGAACAGTCATTCCTTCAAAATGGAAGTGACGATATGTTTTGAATCCCATTGTCCTTTCGAAAAGAAGGTAATCGGATACTTGCGGGGAAATAGAAGCTGATGAATCTCGTCGGCCGGCATTCCTTTCTCATGCAATTGCCGGACTTGATCAGTCACTTCATACAGATTATTCAGTTTTTTCCGAAGTTTATCCTTCCCGTCTTCAATATATCCGGCATGACAGCAAAACATTTCCTTGAAGTCAAATGTGAGAATGTATTCTATAGATTTGATCATCTGCGGAATGGATTCAGTTTCCATCACCACTTTTGTTTTTCTGCTTACGTATAAATCACCGGAAAAAAGCTGCCCTGTTGAACGGTTCAAAAAAGCGGTATGATCTCTTGAGTGGCCGGGGGTGAAGATTGTCTCCCAAGAGTAACGGCGTGATGAAAATGTTTCTGGGCATTCCTGTGCGTAAAAAGGCTGCCTCGTTCCCCAAAAGAGCTTTCTGTATAAAGGGTATTTTCCTGATTCCGCTGCTTCAGACACAGACAGCTGGTTCAAATAAACCGGGATATTCCGCTGTTTTTGCAGCCAGGCACAACCGCCTGTATGATCCTCATGGATATGTGTGCAATATAGTCCGTCAAATGATTGTGTATGAAAAAATTGTTGAAACAGCGGCGCTAATGATTGCGCGCCTGAATCAATCAGAATGCCATCCATTACATAACTGTACACATTAAGTTTCACTGACAGAAACTGTATCGATCCGTTAGCAAAATGAATGTCCTTGACGTTCCCCGTATCCATCTTTTTTCGAAACAGCAAAGCGAACCCTCCTTCTTGAGTGAACAATCATTCACTTCCTGTTGTAACATGTTTCTTTGTGAAAATCCAGCATATGATGACAATCAATCGTAAACAGAGAGGCCAGAGATCGGCCTCCGGCTCTTCTCCTATAGATACCGGTCTCAAAGGAGATCAGAATGATATCTTCACTGAATCCTTGATTGGATTTCATTTGGTTATATTCATAGCATGCTTATTGAAAGAGGCAGGTTAGTAGAAGTGGGGATAGCGCTGATGTTACTATTTTTATATTAGCTGGAAGGATATAAATAAATTCAGGAATATTTGATAGCGGGGGAAGAGCATGGCGAAAAAAACGGAAAAAACAAATGCTGTCCGTATCATTGAACAGCAAAAAATCTCCTATGAGTTGTTAGGTTACAAAACAGAAAGCGGGCAGCCGCCAGACGGCATCTCTGTTTCAGAAAAAATCGGCTATTCTGCCGAGTATGTATATAAAACATTGGTTGCAACAGCAGGAACAGATCGTTATTACGTCTTTGTTGTACCCGTTGCCAAGGAATTAGATCTAAAAAAGGCAGCTAAGGTAATAGGTGAGAAGAAAATAGAAATGGTTGCAATGAAAGAACTTCTGGGGCTGACTGGCTATGTACGCGGCGGCTGCTCACCGATCGGCATGAAAAAAAGGTTCCCGACTTATATAGATGCATCCTCCGAAACGCTGGATTTTATCATTGTCAGTGCCGGAAAAATCGGAATGCAGCTAAAAGTAGCGCCAAAAGATTTAGCCAAAGTATGCCGAGCGAAATTTATTGAAGTTGTGTAATACGAATTAAATTGCTTGTTAAATGAACGGAAACCGAATCTTCGAGAAACAGAGTGAAAAAAAGATATGAAAACTTGAATGAAGGATTGAGAACTGTACAAAAAACGCTTTTTTCCGGAAGCTCCGGTAAAAAGCGAAACATTTGAAGCATTTATTTTACTTTATAATGTAAACGGTTGCGTGGGTGATATATATTTACAATATCATTAAGTGGAAACTAACAGGAAGGATAGAAAAGACAGATGAAATACATAAATACAAGACAAAAAGAGATTTTGTATCTGTTGTTATCTGAACCTGATGACTATTTAGTTGTGCAAGATTTCGCAGACAGGGTAAAGTGTTCTGAAAAAACGATCAGGAATGATTTGAAAACGATCGAGGATTATCTACATGAACATTCTCATGCTCACCTCATTCGCAAACCGGGGCTAGGCATCTTTTTAAATATAGAAGAACAGGAAAGGACTTGGTTAAGCCGGCAATTATATACTGAACATTTTATTTCCAGGCAGCAGACTGATGAAGAAAGAATCCTGCAAATAGCTTATGACTTATTAATGAATCCAAAGCATGTGTCCGCAAAAGAAATTGCCGCTCAGCATTTTGTTAATAGAGCTTCCATTAAAAAGGATTTATGTAAGGTTGAAGAGTGGCTGAAGCGATTTGACCTCACACTGGTTTCTAAGCAGCGGCTTGGATTAAAAATTGAAGGAAACGAAAAAAATAAAAGAAAAGCACTGGCAAGAATAGCGGATTTAGCTGATAATACGGAGTTTACAAGCCAATTTATTAAAAGCAAGTTCTTAAGTCATGAATCAGACTTTGTGACGAAAGAAATCAAATTATTACAGAAAAAGCATTCTATCTATTTCACAGATGAAACGTTTGAGAGTTTACTGCTGCATACATTGTTAATGATCCGCCGAATCAAAATGAAGCAGCCGATCTCGATTTCCCCAAGACAACTGGCCGCAGTAAAAAAGAAGAAAGAATATCAATGGACACTAGCTTGTTTAAAACGGCTTGAACCGGTATTTGCAATCCGCTTTCCTGAAGAAGAAGCCGTATATTTAACTCTGCATATATTGGGCGGAAAAGTTCGTTATCCATTACAAAAAGAAGAGAAAAATGATCTTGAAAATTCTGAGCTTCCCAAAGTTGTAAGGCATTTAATCAATCGTGTTTCAGAGCTGAAAATGATGAATTTCCATAAAGATCAGGATTTAATCAACGGATTGAACATTCATCTTAATACGGTGTTAAAGCGGCTGAGCTACGATCTTTCTGTATCAAACCCCATGCTCAATGACATCAAAAAAATGTACCCTTATTTGTTTCATATTATCATCGACGTTCTGGAAGACATCAATCAAACGTTCGATCTTTATATCCCTGAGGAAGAGGCGGCATACTTGACCCTGCATTTTCAGGCAGCGATCGAACGGCTGCATCGCAACAGTGAGAAACATAAAAAAGCGATCATCGTCTGTCATATGGGCATTGGAATGTCACAATTGCTGCGAACGAAAATTGAACGAAAATTTCATCAAATTGCTGTATTGGCCTGTATCGCAAAAGCAGATTTAGCGGAATTTACAAAAAAGCATGAGGATATAGATCTTGTCGTTTCTACGATAGTGCTGGAGAAGATAACGATTCCCCATATTGTTGTATCACCGCTTTTGGAGCCTTCTGATGAGAAGAAATTGAGTATATTTATGCATCAGCTTGATGAATCACACCGCCAAAAACAAAAAACATTTAAGATGCTGAACGATACGACTCCTTTTCTGGTTTTTTTGCAGCAAGAGGCAGAGCACCGCTACAAGGTCATTGAACAACTCTCGACAGCTTTGTATGAGAAAGGCTATGTTGAAAAGGAGTATGCCGTTCATGCGGTTATGAGAGAAAAAATGTCTTCGACAAATATTGGGGCAGGTATTGCCATTCCTCATGCAAACTCTAAATATATTAAACAATCAGCAATTGCAATTGCCACACTAAAAGAGCCGCTTGATTGGGGGACTGAAAAAGTATCCCTCGTTTTTATGCTGGCTGTCAAACATGAGGATCAAAACATGACAAGGCAGCTGTTTAGTGAACTTTCATACCTTAGCGAGCAGCCGGCCTTCGTCCAGAAGCTGACGAAAGAAACAAACGTCATGACATTCTTATCTTATTTGAATTATTAAAAGCAGGGATTGATTCCCTGCTTTTTTTGTTTATAGGGAAAAATGCCTTTATTTCCGGAACCTATGGTAAAAAAAAGCGATTATAACGGCGTGATTTCGGTATACAGTTGAGACAAGCTCTTGTTATTCACACTTTAAAGGAGGATTTGTGTATGAAACTGTTAGCGATTACATCCTGTCCGAACGGAATCGCCCATACATATATGGCAGCCGAAAACCTGCAAAAAGCTGCAGACAGAGTAGGCGTTGACATCAAAGTTGAGACCCAGGGAGGGATCGGGGTAGAAAATAAGCTGACTGAAGAAGAGATTCGGGAAGCGGACGCAATCATTATTGCTGCAGACCGCTCAGTAAACAAAGACCGGTTTTTAGGCAAGAAACTGCTGTCGGTCGGGGTTCAGGACGGCATCCGCAAACCGGAAGAATTGATTCAAAAAGCACTCAGCGGGGATATACCGGTCTATCGGTCAGCTTCAAAATCGGAATCCAACAATCAACATGAAAAGAAACAAAATCCTATTTACCGTCATTTAATGAACGGCGTTTCTTTTATGGTTCCTTTCATCGTTGTCGGCGGACTATTGATAGCGGTTGCATTGACGCTTGGAGGCGAGAAAACACCTAAAGGCTTACTCATTCCGGATGCTTCTTTTTGGAAAACGATTGAACAGATCGGCAGTGCTTCATTTTCATTTATGATTCCGATTTTAGCCGGCTATATCGCATATAGCATCGCCGATAAACCGGGACTTGTCCCAGGGATGATCGGCGGATATATTGCAGCGACTGGAAGTTTTTATGACAGCGCAAGCGGCGCGGGATTCCTCGGGGGAATGATTGCCGGGTTTTTGGCCGGATATGCTGCACTTTGGATAAAAAAATTAAAAGTCCCAAAAGCAATCCAGCCGATTATGCCGATTATCATTATTCCGGTGTTTGCATCACTGATAGTAGGTTTAGCGTTTGTGTTTTTGATCGGCGCACCTGTGGCTCAAATTTTCACATCTTTAACGGTATGGCTGGCGGGGATGAAAGGGTCAAGCTCGATCCTGCTGGCATTGATTTTAGGCGCAATGATCTCATTTGATATGGGCGGTCCCGTAAACAAGGTGGCATTTCTGTTTGGATCGGCAATGATTGGAGAAGGAAATTATGAAATTATGGGACCAATTGCCGTCTCCATTTGTATACCGCCGATTGGCCTCGGGATTGCGACATTTTTAGGGAAAAGAAAATTCGCTGCGTCAGAAAGAGAAATGGGAAAAGCCTCATTTACAATGGGACTCTTCGGTATCACTGAAGGCGCCATTCCATTCGCGGCGCAGGACCCTCTGCGTGTCATTCCAAGTATTATGGCGGGTTCTATGACTGGTTCGGTAATAGCCATGACTGGCCATGTGGGCGACAGAGTAGCACACGGCGGACCTATAGTTGCTGTGCTTGGAGCGGTTGATCATGTATTGATGTTTTTTATTGCCGTGATTGCAGGATCTCTTGTCACCGCTCTGTTTGTCAATGTACTAAAAAAAGAAATTGCGGATGCGCCCCCCGTCCACAGCGAAGCTGCATCACCTGCCGTTTCAAGTGAAGCGGCAGCAGCAAAAGAAATACAGCAGCCCATTCAAGCTGAAAGCCGAAAAGCCGAGATGACGGAAATCAAAAAACTGACCGACATTATCAGTGCAGAGCTGATTGAACCGCATTTATCCGGCGAAACCAGGGATGACATTATCAATGAACTGATTCAAAAATTGTCCCGTAAAGGTATGCTCCTTTCAGAGAGCGGATTTAAACAAGCGATCTTGAATCGTGAAGAGCAGGGAACGACAGCGATTGGAATGAATATCGCAATTCCGCACGGGAAGTCTGAGGCCGTCAGGAAGCCGAGTGTTGCGTTTGGAATAAAACGATCAGGCGTTGATTGGAACAGTCTGGATGGATCAGATGCAAAATTAATCTTTATGATTGCCGTACCGAAAGAGAGCGGCGGGAATCAGCATCTGAAGATCTTGCAGATGTTATCTCGAAAACTAATGGATGACAGCTACAGGAAGCGGCTGCTCTCCGTGCAAACAAAAGAAGAGGCATACGAGCTGCTGGATGAAATCATATAAATCGGGGGGATTTTTGTGACAACAACTGCACCTTTATTTTTCAAGCCTGTTTTCAAAGAAAGGATTTGGGGCGGCACCGGCTTAACTGCTTTTGACTATAAAATTCCGTCAGAACGAACGGGGGAGTGCTGGGCATTTGCCGCTCATAAAAATGGACAAAGCGTTGTTCAAAACGGAATGTACAAAGGGCTTACACTCAGTGAATTATGGGAACATCACAGACATTTATTCGGACATCTTGAAGGGGACCGTTTCCCTCTTCTCACAAAAATTCTAGATGCAGATCAGGACTTATCCGTTCAGGTGCATCCGAACGATGAGTTTGCTAAAACACATGAGAACGGGGAGCTTGGAAAAACCGAATGCTGGTACATCATTGATTGCGAAAAAGATGCAGAGATCATTTATGGCCACAACGCAAAAACAAAGGAAGAACTGCTCTCGATGATCGAGCTTGGAGAATGGGATGAGCTCCTGCGCCGCGTAAAGGTAAAGCCGGGGGATTTCTTCTATGTGCCAAGCGGTACCGTTCATGCGATTGGGAAAGGTATTCTCGTTTTAGAGACGCAGCAAAATTCAGATACAACCTACAGATTATATGATTATGAGCGAAAAGATGCAGACGGCAAGCAACGTGAACTCCATCTGGAAAAGAGTATAGAAGTGATAGATGTTCCATCAGCCCCGGATCGGCAAACTGTTCAATATGAACAAACAGATGATTTGCTCACGGCCGCATTGGTTGAATGCCCTTATTTTTCAGTGAGAAAGTGGGATTTATCAGGATCAGCAAGCGTAAAGCAGCAAAAACCCTTCCTTCTTGTCAGTGTGATTAAAGGAGAAGGCACGATTTTCACCGGCGAGCATGAAAATCACTTTAAAAAAGGAGATCATATGCTGCTGCCTTGCGGAATTGAACAATTCAAACTCTCGGGTCACGCAAAGTGTATAGTGTCTAATTTGTGATATTTTTAAACCCTTCTCAAATCTGAGCAGGGTTTTTTAATAATAAAACGTATTTGAATAGGTATTGATTTCTTAGTTCGTACGGAGCGGATGTTCGTCATTTGCTGCTGCGCGGACATTTGTTATGCAGTGAGACTTTTAAAAAATAACAGAGTGGTTCTATTCAGTCATAATAGGGGAGAAGGGAAAAGAAAACCGTATGGCCTTTTGCAGGAATTTCCGCTAATAGTAACATATCAGTTTTATAAGAAACATAGTGTTATATTTGTGTGACAAATCACTTTTTCTGTGATTCAAAACAAAACGTCGCTGACTTATTTACGGGTATTATCAACTGCAGATATAATTCGTTCGTACGTATCTTTATCTTTTGCGAAAAGGGATCAACAGAAGCTGTAGTTATTCAAAAACTTATTTGAGCCCTTGTCATTAAACGTTTTACAGTGAAACAGGATAACAAATCAAATCATTTGAACGAATAGACAGTGAAGCTAACAGGAATTGCAATGACGATTAATATTAATCCAAAATCGGTAAAGTATTGAATGATGGAATTTCATAAGGGCATTTATCAATGTTTCCGCTGTGAAATATGGAGTGGCAATGGATCATGCGCTAGAAAGCGTTAAAAAGGCTGCGGCGCATATTACGCGTCTCAAATATGAAAAACCTTTTGTCTAAAATCAGACGGGACATTCAAGTCATTTCTAATTGCGGAGGTGTTGAGAGATGATTAAATTAGTTATTACGGATTTAGATGGCACGTTCTTAAATAAACAAGGCGATTTTGATAGAGCATTATTTGAAAAGACAAAAAGATCCATGCAAGAACAACATGTTGCTTTTGCCCTTTGCACCGGAAAGCAGTGTGAACGGGTGGAAGCTTTGTTCGGAGAAGATGCGAAGGATTTTTGGATTTTAGGAGACAGTGTCACACGTATTAAAAAGAATGGCAAATGTGTATATGAATCTTTGATTAACAATGAATCAGGGCTGTCTATTATTAAAGCATTAGAAAAGATCAGCCGCGAGCACAGCATTATTGCTTGCACAAAAGAAGGCGCGATGGTAAACGAGAACTTGTCTGAAAGTGAAATGAAATATGTAAATGCCTCCTATGCGAACGTAACCAAAATATCCGATTTCAGAGAGATAAAAGACGATTTTGTAAAGATTACGGTTCATGATCCGCACGCAAACTGTGCAGAAACGAGAGAGAAGTTACATGAATTCTTTCATCACTTTTATATCGTAGCATCAGAAGATACGTGGATTGACATTTCAAATATCGGGATACATAAAGGAACAACAGTACAAGAACTGCAGCGATTATTAGGGGTTACCCCCGATGAAACAATGGCGTTTGGAGACGGCCGCAATTATTTAGAATTGATGGAATCTGCCTCTTACAGTTTTGCGGTAAAGAACGCAATTGATGAAATAAAAGATGCGGCGCACTTTGTTATCAAATCAAATGAGGAAAGCAGTGTGATGCACACGATCATGAAAATATTAGATTTACAGAAATAATAAACATGGTGAAAAATGCTCTGCGGCCGACTACTCTAAAGTCACATCGCAGAAATCGTCTTACGAGCAAAAGGACTCAATATAGCTGGACAGTTTACCACTCAGATGACATGGAGAAAACGGACGCCTGACCGACTTCTTTGTCAAAAATATTGGATAGGGAAAGGTGATTAAACGTCGTTAATAAAGTTCCCGCCGAGGGTAACGTGAAGCGGTATGACGGCGATCATAGTATTGAAAAGCCGGGGATGAATTATGTGAAATGCCGAAATTGATGTCATAGTCATATCGTAAAAACATTAAAGGATAAAAAGGATGAAAGCGAGAGGTACTATTGATTTCTTAAAAATAAGGAATAACCGTGTCGGATTCACTAATATACAATTTGAAACGAAAAAAGCAAGCTAACCATAGCCTGCTTTTTTCTATGATAACTCCGATCATCACTTCCCCTTCGATTTCTTCCGCTTCTCCTTCTCTGCCCGGTAAAACTCATGAAACATCTTCATCAGCGCCCGCTTCTCAATACGCGAGACATAACTCCGTGAAATGCCCAGCTCCTTGGCAATTTCTCTCTGTGTTTTCTCTTTCTTCAAATCAAGCCCGAAGCGGCCGACGATGACTTCTTTCTCACGATCGTCTAAAATGTCGATATATTTTTTGACCTTTTCAAGCTCCATGTTGAGCTGAATGGTGTCGATCACATCTTCACTTTCTGACTTGAGAACATCGATCAGGCTTATTTCATTCCCTTCTTTATCTTGGCCGATGGGGTCATGAAGGGAGACGTCTTTTTTTGTTTTTTTCAGGGCGCGCAGATGCATTAAAATCTCATTATTCATTACAAAAGGGGGGGGCATAAATTTCCCGTGATCGTTTGATTAAATAAATGTCCATTCAGCTTCCTGTAATAAATGTTCAAACGTTTCTTGGCAAACGAAGGGGATACTGCTTGTATGTACGGAAGATTAATATGATGAAACATGAAAGTTGGAATGCAAAAGTGATATGTAAAATAATTCGACTGCCATTCCAAATAATCAGTCCAGGTTGCTGGCATTGTTTTTTATCGCCTTCATGTCTATATATATGGCAAAATTCATGAGCGAAATCATGCCATTGTTCGCTCCGGCTTTTTCGGCTGTCCAAGCATATATTATAAATCCCGCTGTGTTTTAGTGCGAAGCTTGTAACAGGTTTAAAGAAAGCCTGATATCTAATGACTCGGCAATCCGTTCAAAATTAATTTGTTCAGGTTCTGTAATATCAATCTTCTTGTATAAATTCTCAATCCAATCCTCTAAATGACTGTTTGTATACCTCAAGATGAAAAACCTCCTTAAAGACGACAAATCTCCAAATTGAGTTCGTTAAATATTATAGAGAAGACATAACTTTTTTCGTGGGGAAAACGTCCAAAAGATGCAGAGGTATCCAAATGAAATGGATTGTTAAACTGAGTTTTCTTGTTGGAGGGGTTTAATATTAATAAAAAATTATTAAAAAGGTTAATGATAGTGTCAATTTTATTCATCTGTTATGTTGTATTTTTACATCCAGAAATTATACTTGAAGAGCAATGTCCTAATAAGCCTTATAGTTTAACAATCGTAAAGCATGGGACAGGTATATTCGATAAGAAAATTGTTTTAATATATTACAAGATCAACGGAAAAACAGTAGCTGTTGGAAATTTGGTGTTTTTTGAGAATTTCGGCAGAGATATAGATGTTACTTGGGATACGAATACGGATGATGGAACTTGGTGGATAGATAAAAGCGTACATTTAATCATGACTTATGCTAATAATTTTAAGGGGGATTTAGACAAGAAAGATATTGATTTTGATTATGGTACTGTCCAATAATAATGAATGAGTTTATTTAAATATGAATTTACACTAACAGGACCGCCACTTGCGGTTCTGTTGTGTTATACACTGCTCTAAATTGCTATAGGAGCAGTTTTTCTTCTCTTCTACAAATACCATGATTCCCGGGATGATCATAAGTATATATGGTATTAAATGGAACGTATGAATTATCAGAGGGGAGGTGGAATGCGGTAAATCAGCAATTGAAAAAGAACTAAAGGCCTTGGTGGTAAGACGAGGAGTTCTTCAAGTAGCTCTTCAGGATCAACTTATACAGTCAAAAAAGGGGATACACTTTCCAAAATTGCAAAAGCTGAAGGGGTAAGCGTGGCAAACCTTCAGAGCTGGAATAACATTAAAGACCCGAATAAAATCACATTTGGCCAAAAGTTAAAGCTCACAGGCTCAGGCACTTCAAGCACTAATCCAAGCAGCAAAAAAACGTCATATGCGCTGCCTTCTGGCATCTATAAAGTCACAAGCCCTATGCGAAGAGGGGATGATGTAAGGCAGGTTCAAAAAGCTCTTGCTGCTCTTTATTTCTACCCGGACAAAGGTGCGAAGAATAACGGTATTGACGGTGTGTATGGATCAAAAACAGCAAACGCAGTCAAACGATACCAATCTGATGCATGGCTTTCTGCTGACGGAATTTATGGACCTAAAACTAGAGCAAAAATTGAAGCATTATTGAAGTGAAAAAGAGCCCATCTCGAAAGGGCTCTCCACATATTTAATAAATATGAGTTTTTTTATGTTATAAATTGCTGTTTCGAGATTTTTGCCTTAGCTTTTCGTTCTCATCTTCTTAATAAACAAGAGGCAAGTTGATTCTATTCAAGTTTGCCCATTAACTCTGTAAATGAATCACATACAGGACTTAAAGCTCTCTCAGGATTTTCAATTGCCATTTCATGATCCCAAAATACAATAGAAGGACTATTGAGTCCTTTTCTAAAATCGTAGCAGATTTCATTGCCAAACACATCATCTGCAATTGGTATTATTTTATCTGGCATTCTTCCGTCTTGATGACGATTAGAAACATTAACTATATATGACTCACTTTCTTTATGGAAGCTATGTAAGTATCCGAATGCGATTCCTTCCCTATCTTCAAGATCAAAAGTTTCAGGAGAGGGGGTAGCGCCAGAATAGATTTTGACATATTCTAAATAATCTTTCGGGAACTTTACTTGTAACGTGTTTTCTACTTCAATAATTTCCTCGTTACTAACAGGATGCTCTCCGAAATCCCATTCAACCATATGGTATCTCCGCCTCGATATGTAAATGAATAGGACTATGAAAATGCATAAAATAAAAAAGCTTGTAGAAAAAACATCGTTTTCTCTACAAGCTGAACCCTCCTTTATGTAAGAAGGGTTTTAATTTATTCAACCTTTAAATATATCTGGAATTTTATCTCGCCATATTAATAGCAATTCTCTAAATTGATCGGTTTCAATTGAGTTTTCATAGGGTTCTTCTATCCTAAAAGAGTTTTCAACAATTGTCACATCTTTTTTGATGAGAACACTTGTAGCATTTAACTCAATCTCAAAATCTTCATATATCCCTTCTGAAACCTTATCGATGTAATCTATATACTCATTGGCTTGTTCTTCTGTAGCGATGTTTTCAATAAAATCAGAGAAAATACTGATTTCTTCTGGCAATACTATTCCTAAATCACCAAATGGATCTTCTTTAAATTTGTATGAATATTTCATATGTTATTTCACCTTCATGATTATTTTTTATATAACGGATATGCAGTTGCTATTGTTCCATCCTTATTTAAATACATTTCTATTTTAATACCTGACGCAGAGATGCCCCTGAATTTATTTGAACCGATTTGCTTTTTAGTTTGGTAAGCTTCATCAATAGCTTTTAATACATCTGAACGGTTCCACTCTCTAGGAAAGAAACTAGAATCAGCTATTTTTTTAACACCGTCAACCTCAACCTTTGCCATATAAACTCCGTTTTTATCAGGTTTTTTTTCCGTGCCTTGAATAATCTTTCCGCCCATCATACTTTCATGGTGATAACCAACTGCTTTTCCGCGTTTATTTATTTCTCCATGGTAGATGTGCTTCATTGTATCTGTTGTATACTTACCATTACCTGAATTGAAATTAGAAGTCACGGATTTAGTTAAAATACTCTCTTTTTGATCTTCAATAATTCTTTTTAACAAAGGAGTATTTTTTGCATTATACGTATTGTCAATATCTTGAGCTATTCCTACAAGTGCAGGTTCATATTTCTTTTTAAATAAGGGATTAATAAAGTCGTTTCCTTTTAAAAGCCCTTTATTGACATGAGCAGCAGCTGTTCCCCCTTCAACCACTTTACCTACTTTAGAAAGCTTGGTAGTGGTTTGCACTGCGGCACCCGCACCTTTTGGACCAACGATATTTCCTATCGCATAACTGATATAATGCCCTTTTTCATATGCATCGCCATTTACCATTTTATCATTCCATGAGTCAACAAGGTTTGTCCAGATGATTTTTGAATAAGAGGGGACGCTTAATACTGTTGTAATAGTTTTTGTAAGTTTTAATTCGGTAGGAAGCTGTGAATATTCCCAGGCGCCCACAACCAAGTCTTTGACGCCATATATCGTATCGTCGATCGTATCGTTAAGTCCATCATTAACTCCATCGATGAAATCAATTGCTGTCTTACCGGCATTGATCACACTTTCACCGGCGGCCATCAGCTGTTTTGCTTGTTCAAGCTGCACCACATATTGGAGCTGTTCTGGGGTGAGATTCTCATACCCAACCTTCTTGGCAATTTCCAAGTACTCATCCGGATCCGCTACTCCGTCAGCTAGCTTTTTCTTTAAATCTTTAATTTCCCGTTCTTTTTCTTCCTTCTTCTTAATCGTCAAATAAGTTTCCGTACGCTTCTCAATATCGCCTTTTTTCTTATGTATGTCGCTTTCCCGGTACGCCTTGGCGTTATAGTGAAGTGGCGTTGCATTTTTCCCTTTGCCTGTGGCGTTTTGGAGCTGTTGAAAATCTGCTTGAATGAACTGTTCGTTCGCTTCGGTTTCTGCATATTCTTTCGTTAGATCGTGATCGAGCTTTCCGAGCTTATGTAGGGTCTCGTCCCGTTTCTTGTCTGCTGAATCCAGATGTTGATCGACATCCTCTGTAGAAAAAACATCAAGATGAACGATATCGCTGATTTCATTAATGATGTCCTTGATTTCATTCCGCTGCTCTTGCATGATTGCTTTTGATTTATTCTTCGCATGAATCAACTCATGTTCTAAAAATGACTCTTCCACAAACGAATTGGTTAATCCGGCATCAGCTACTTTTCCTGAGATACTGTTAAGAAAAGCAATCTTCATATCTATTAGATCAAGCCAACTGTCAGCAACACCTGCATGGTCTTGGAAAAAGGTTTTGATGTTGTCGGCACCTTTACCTGAGAACTCGCTGTCATCTAAATCAGTCATGCCTTGATATGCCTTCTTAAGATTCAAAAATTGTTCCCTAATCTGATCGTATTCTTTTGCCCGCTTTTCCGCTGCTGAAATTAACGAGGATGCTTCAAATACCTTCATATCTGTCTCCTTTCCAACTTATTCTCATCTAAATTTTACCACATTATATTACATGTAAGGAGCTTCTTCCAATACCCGCATGGTGTACCAAGTACTCACCCTGCTTATTCATCTAGAATGGATCGAGATCATGACAACTGCATGCTGAGGCGAAAATCCTCCTGTTTAGGGAGCAACAGGAGTGCACCAGCTGCTACGGCTTCCGCGGATCATTTTAAGAACCATCCTTTTTTATTTTCTCTAATTCTTCTATAATATATTGTAGTAACAAATTCAGCTTGATCATCATCTTTCTCCTTCCATTCTTTCCACACTCGTTGGGCCCTTCCTTAATAAGCGCGCCCTCCCCATTTTCTTTTTTTATCTATTTTCTTTACCTTGCAGATCTATCAACCACTGTTTTTTCTTCCTTTACCATCGTTTAAACAATCAGCACTTGGGCCTGGCTGGTTACAAGTATCGGAAATGACAATTCTTGTATGATCCCAGGTTATTAATGAACTCTCTTCAAAGGGTGTTATAATAAAACTAAAATTACAATAGATAAACTAACCATGAAATAGGGAATGAATGAAATGTTAAATGACACTAAAATACTTATCATTGAAGATGATGAAGCAATAGCTGATTTACTTTCATACGGACTTTCACAAGAAGGTTTTCAAACGTGTACCTCAAATACCGGGGCTTTAGGGATGAAAAAATTAGATCAATTCAAACCCGACCTGCTCCTGCTTGATTGGATGTTGCCGGATCTCAGCGGATTGGATATCTGTAAAATAGTGACTCATCGATATAATATCCCTATACTTATGATTACTGCAAAGTCGGATGTCACAGATAAAGTACTTGGGTTGGAATTTGGGGCTGATGATTATATTACAAAGCCTTTTGATTTGCGCGAAGTTACCGCTAGAATTCGAACGATACTTAGGCGCCTTGAACAAGCTGACCTCGTAAATAATCAAGAAACGGCTAACGAAAATCTTATTCAGTTTAAAAATATTGTGATCATCCCAGATGAAAGAATAGTAAAAAAAGACGGGAACATTGTTGATTTGACTCCTAAAGAATTTGATCTGCTTAAGACCTTGATTGACCATCCGCGGAAAATATTCACACGTTCTGAGCTGTTGGAATTCATCTGGGGATATGACTTTGCCGGGGATACACGTACGGTAGACACTCATATACAAAGGCTCCGCAAGAAACTGAGCGCAAGCGGCTTGATTAAAACAGTGTTTGGCATAGGATATAAATTTGAGAAGCAGGAGGAATAGAGAGTGTTACACACCATTAAGGGTAAATTCATTATTGGTTTTTTTCTGATTTTCTCTCTTTCTTTCCTTGTACTCAACCAAACGGTCAAGAGCGTGATTTGGTCAAGCAATGAAAAGATTGTGACGTCAGATTTAATAGACTTGAAAAAAAACAGTATTGTGTATATCAACCAGGCATTTTTAATCAATCATTATAAAAACAACGAACTTTACTTCGGTGATATGGCCGATGAAATAGTGGAAAGTCTAACTCATTCAACTGGAAACAATATAGGTGTTTATAC
Source organism: Bacillus sp. YC2 (assembly GCF_019891195.1). NCBI lineage: Bacteria > Bacillati > Bacillota > Bacilli > Caryophanales > Bacillaceae > Bacillus > Bacillus sp. YC2. Next base: position 139,069 of record NZ_JAHXDO010000004.1, read on the forward strand.
CGTGAATGGCACTTTATTGTCTTCTTCTAATAAAACCGTTTTTTCACAAGGTACTGATGAGGATCTTAAAAAAGCGATTAACGGCAAGAATGCTTACCATATCACTCATGACCAAAATAAAGCAGAAGTGTTTTTCTCTTTTCCGGTTGTCATTGACGGTACAAAAGTCGGTATTTTACGCATTTCCAAAAATTTTAATTTGCTTTACAAACAAAGCGGAGAGATTTTAAATATTATTTTTTATATCGCTCTTGCTATATTTGTTGCAGCGTTCCTATTCTCTTATATCCTCTCTAGACATATCACGATTCCAATCGTTAAACTGACAGAGGCGACTTCAAAAGTCAAACAGGGAAAATTGGATGTAGATATCCACTTTCATAGAAAAGATGAAATTGGCCAGCTTACTATTAATTTTAATGATATGATTACCAGAATTAGAGATCAAATCTCAACGATTGAAAAAGATAGGGACAGTTTAAGAAAACTTAACGAACAGGAAAAACGCTTTTTTGACAATATGACTCATGAGTTAAAAACACCTTTGACTTCCATACAAGGATATGCTGAAATCATAAAACAAAGAGGCGCATCAGATCAGAAGTTTTTTAATAAAGGAATGAATCATATTGTGGAAGAAAGCCGGCGGCTGCACAATTTGGTCATAAAACTCCTTGAGGTATCCCGAGAAACATCTGAAGATCAATTTAATAGGATAGATGCAGGATCGATTTTAAAAGATGTATGTGAATCTATGAAATTTCGGGCAGAGCGATATAAAAAGAGCATCAGGTTTGAAATTGAAGAAGACCTCTATGTGTATGGTCAAATGAATAGACTGCGCCAGCTTTTTATAAACCTTCTGGACAATGCGATCAAATACAGTTTATCGAATTCGGAAATCACTATTACGGCAAAAGTTGTTGGAGATCAGGTTCTTTTCATATTCAAGAATCCAAGTGATCCATATGAAGATAACCAATACACAAAAGTGATGGAGCCTTTTTATTCAATTAACCGAAAGGCTGCGGAAGAGGGAAGTCTAGGCTTGGGATTAAGTATAGTTAAAACAATTGCAGAGGAGCATGGGGGAACAATCAAGATGTTCTATAAAAATAATAATACAATTATAAGTATCGAATTAGCTTATATGAAGGTTGAGAAATAATCATGAAGACCAAACAACTTATCATATGGTTAGGGCTAATATTAATTTTCGTCATTTTTGCGGCCAGTTATAATGTGAGAAAGCAATCTGAAACCATTATCATTCCAAACAAGGAAGAGAATCAGATTGAGGTTCAGAAGTCCGGCTCCTTTCATGTTAAGAAAATATATCGTCTCCCCAAGGTTGACCAGTTGCTTGGATGGTCTACGTCAAACACTGTGGTTGGTTATTTCAAAGGGAATGACACAACTGAACGTTTAGCATCGCATCCTATTCAGCGCCTTTCTTTCCCCTTTGAAAAACCTGAAACTCTTCAGACCATTGAAAGCAACACTGCTGACATAAAAATGTCTCCCGATGGGAAAAACGCTGTCGGATTAACGATTTCAACGGATAGGATCACCTTAAATCTAATGTCATTGACGAACAGAAACAAAAAGAAAATAGCTAGCTTTTCTTCTAACAAGGGTGCCTATGTACAAGATATTTCATGGTCAAATAACGGTAAAGATATTTGTTATCTTGTCACTGATCCTGCGAAAAATGGAAAGACCGGGGTCAATGTGTACAATACGGATTCTGGAACTCTCAAAACATATCCATTGAATGATTTTGATGAAAAAGAGTCCCTTATTGCAGCATCAATTTCAGATGACAGATGTCATTTACTGCTTACAATGTTACATGGGCAACAAAAACGCATTATAACAGGCACCATAACCAATGATGGGATCATGATTAAGAACAAACGTCAAACTAGTTATAACGAACCTGTTTGGTTAAACAATTACCAATTTTTATTTTTAGGTACCGGAGGAACGTTGTGCAAATACGATTTAAGAAACAGTGAGCTCTCTGTTCTGCTTGAAAATGTGGATGTTTTCAAAATATCAAATGATGGAAAAAGAATTGCCTACTCTTTATATGGCAAAGACAACACTTATGCAGGAAGACTGCAAGGAAAAAACATCCTGAATGCAGAACCAATATACCACGGTACCAGTCCGTCAGAAATGTATTGGAGTCCCGATGGCAAAAACCTGCTCATTAATGATAAAGACCTGTATTTCTCTTCGGAAAACTCATCATATATCATAGCATTTAAATAATTGTGATTGAGAGCCTGAAAAACCCGATTTCTGAGAAATCGGGTTTTTTTATTATCTGATTACATTTCATTATATTTCCTGCACGCAAAAAAATTGCAGTTCGTAAGTATCTTTTTTTGTGACATTTTGTTTACAAGTTGATCAAACTTTTGCGATACCCTCAATTTATATTAATAAAAGATTCATTTCTATCAAAGCTTGTCCATTGACTTTTTGTCTATGTGACTAGTTAAAGAAACTATTGCAAATGAGGAGTTGGAAGAATGCCGAATTCACCCAAAAGCAAACATAAATTGCGAATGGAACGATTATTAGGAGTAGGTTTTTGTGTATTTCTTATACTTTGTATAACTTTAGTATGCCTTTCTTGGAATGCCATGGCTGGTCCAAAGCTAGAATCATTAAAAGAAAGGAAAGCCTCTTCTGGGGAAATACACAATGAGAAGAACAAAAATGCAGCAGAGAAAAAGGAAGTACAAAAAACATCACCTGAAATCGGAAAGGTTGTCTATTTAACATTTGATGATGGACCAAACCCAGCTGCTTCAGAGAAAATCATGGATTTGCTCGATAAATACAATGCAAAAGGGACGTTCTTTATGTTAAAGCCTAACATCGAGCAAAATACTGATATTGTGAGAAAAATGGTAAAAAACGGTCACTCTGTCGGGTCTCACGGTGTGACGCATCAAGTATCCGAAATCTATAAATCCCCTGAGAGTTTTGAAAGGGAAATGAACGATACGCTTAACTTTATCAAAGAAACAACCAAAACTAAAACACATTTGATAAGAGCACCCTACGGATCAAAACCTTACATTACTGGCCCATTTAGAGAGGTAGTGAAGCGTGACCGGTTTGATCTCTGGGATTGGACAGTTGATTCAGAAGACTGGAAGTACACTCATGGAGAAATGGTAAAGAACACAATCCAACAAGTAAATAACCTAGTAGGGAAAGAACCTCTTGTTGTGTTAATGCATGAAAAACCAACTACCGCAGCTTATTTGGAAGAATTATTAAAGTATTTCCAAGATAACGGCTACGAAATGAAAGCAATTAATGATTCAATAAAACCGGTTCAATTCAGATTCAACTGAATTTCGCAAGATAAGGGATAATAAAGAACTGTTAAATTTTGTTTATAAAGAGACGATATAAGGATACTTGATACAGTGTATCAATACTTACATTTTTAAACTCTTCATTATGAAAGGAATTATGGATGAAAATCGGAAGAAGGAAACTGAAAATGCAAAATATTATACTGTTTATTCTAGCCCTATTGTTAACGGTTGGCGGACTGACTTACTACACTATTTATCGTACTGTAGCAAAATCAGTCAGCCACATGTATGAGCCTCTAAATAGGGATTCCAAGTTAGAAAATGTTGCTAATAAACATGATCCCATATCATTGCTCCTGCTGGGCGTAGATGAGCGCCCAGGTGATAAGGGACGCACTGATTCCATGATTGTATTGACTGTTAATCCAAAAACAAAAAAATCAACAATGGTAAGTATTCCGCGTGATACCAGGGTATTTATGCAATCGAAGCATACTAATATCAAAATAAACGCGGCATATACTTATGAAGGAATTGAAGGCTCCGTAAAAACTGTCGAACAATTTTTAAAGATTCCAATTCATTACTATATCAAAGTAAACATGGAGGGGTTTAAAGATATTGTGGATGCTATTGGCGGGATAACAGTGGATAATGAATTTCCTTTCACCCTTGAAGGTGTGCATATACCAAAAGGGAAACAGCACATTGATGGAAAGGTTGCCCTTAAATATGCACGAATGAGAAAAGAAGATCCACGCGGGGACTTGGGCCGTCAGCAGCGGCAGCGTGAAATCATTAACCAAATTATTCATGAAGGTACAAAATTAAATTCATTAAAAAACTATCAAGGAATTTTAGCTGCATTAGAAGACAATATTCAAACTAACTTAACAATGGATAAAATGATTGATATCCAAAATTCCTATAAAGAAGCCGTTAAAAATACTAAACAACTAGAAATAAAAGGCGAAGATAAAAGAATAGATAACTTATGGTATCATGTTGTAACTGATGAAACGAGAAACCAACTATCAAAAAAACTTCGAAAGCAATTAAATTTAAAATCTTAAAAATACCGAGATTATAGTTATAATACCCTCACAAAAGAGCAGCTGTTTTAAGCTGCTCTTTCAATATTTCAAGTCAGGGCAACTTTGAACTAAATGTATTTAAACCAGTGATTATCTATAACTTCCCTCAACCCGTGCAGTTACTGAGTGATGGAATAAAATCTTTCCATGATCATTGTGCATTGAACCTAATACAAAAACCATTAAAGAAAATCTTTCCGGATCTTTGATGCTTGTCACACATTGAATCCTTATTCGGATATGAAAATTCCGCAAAAATTGCTAAGTTTGCTCATAAAGAAGGCTTGACGTTAAAAGAGGCTGCTGTACAACTTGAATTATTAATGAAAGAACAATTTGATGAGATGGTTAAACCAGAAAATATGGTGAAACCAAATATTTAAATCTTTAATGATGCCAAGGTTTTGCAAACCTTGGTGCTTTTTTATAATCTTTTGCTTTCTGGCTATTCTAATAGACGTGGCAACAATGATATGTCATGTACTTTCTGGCGGAGAAAAACTACTCCATTTTTACTCTTCAATATGAATAAATCATTATAAAACCTCATAATCAAAATAAACAAAGGTTGATATATAAAGGTCTTGTACCAGAAAACACGAATTCACTTTATTGAGGGCCTAGTGGGTGTAGCAAAACCGATGGTTTAAAACTATTGGTTTTTTATCTGTTTTCATACTCATTGAAAATCACCTCATTAGGACAAACAGTTATTACATAGCATTACCCAAGGGGTGATGCATTTTATGAAGGTGAAAATCATCGAGGGACCGCAAGCCGACAAATGCATTAACGATTGCTATCATTATTTAATAAAACTGTATAGGAAGGAGATCCAGGGTGATAGCAATATATGTAAGGGTATCGACCGAGGAACAAGCGATCAGGGGATCGAGCATCGACAGCCAGATTGAGGCTTGTATAAAGAAAGCAGGGACTAAGGATGTGCTGAAGTATGCCGATGAAGGATTTTCTGGGGAGCTTTTAGAACGTCCGGCTTTGAACCGCTTGAGGGAGGATGCGAGCAAAGGACTTATAAGTCAAGTCATTTGTTACGATCCTGACCGTCTTTCTCGGAAATTAATGAATCAGCTTATCATTGATGACGAGTTGCGAAAGCGAAATATACCATTGATTTTTGTTAATGGAGAGTACGCTAATTCTCCAGAAGGTCAATTGTTTTTTTCAATGCGTGGAGCAATCTCCGAATTTGAAAAAGCCAAAATCAAAGAACGAACATCAAGCGGCCGACTGCAAAAAATGAAAAAAGGCATGATCATTAAAGATCCCAAGATAAATGGCTATAAATTTATTAAAGAGAAACGAACCCTCGAGATAATTGAAGAAGAAGCAAAAATTATTCGAATGATTTTCAACTACTTTACAGATCATAAAAGCCCTTTTTTCGGTAAAGTAAATGGCATCGCTCGTCACTTGTCCGAAATGGGGGTTAAAACAAAAAAAGGTGCAAAAGTGTGGCACAGACAAGTTGTCCGGCAGATATTAATGAATTCTTCTTATAAGGGAGAACATAAGCAGCATAAATATGACACTGAGGGTTCCTATGTTTCAAAACAAGCGGGCAACAAATCTATAATTAAAATAAGGCCTCAAGAGGAGCAAATCACTGTGGTAATTCCAGCAATTGTTCCAGCTGAACAATGGGACTATGCCCAAGAACTCTTAGGACAGAGCAAAAGAAAACATATTAGTATGAGTCAGCACAATTATTTGTTATCGGGTTTGGTGAGATGCGGGAAATGCGGAAACACGATGACAGGTAAAAAAAGAAAATCACACGGCAAAGACTACTATGTGTATACTTGTCGTAAAAATTATTCGGGGGTTAAAGATCGAGGCTGCGGAAAAGAAATGTCTGAAAATAAATTAAACAGGCATGTATGGAGTGAGATCTTTAATTTTATCACCAATCCGGAAAAGTATTCTGCTTTTAAAGAGATTGAACAATCAAATCACCTGCCTGATGAATTAGAACTTATTCAAAAAGAGATAGAGAAAACAAAAAAAGGCCGCAAGCGTCTTTTAACGCTAATCAGCCTAAGCGATGACGATGATTTAGATATTGATGAAATTAAAGCACAGATTATTGAACTGCAAAAAAAGCAAAACAAGCTTACTGAAAAGTGTAACGAAATTCAATCAAAAATGAAAGTTTTGGATGATACAAGCTCAAGTGAAAATGCTCTAAAAAGAGCTATCGACTATTTTCAATCAATCGGTGCAGATAACTTAACTCTTGAAGATAAAAAAACAATTGTTAACTTTATAGTTAAAGAGGTCGTCGTTATTGATTCTGAAACAATTCATATAACCACTTTCTAAATGCATTTGTGTATTTTTAGAATATAAGACCAATATAGCACACCAACAATGTGCTTTCACAGGTTAGATTTAAGTGGGTTCCCCTCTAAACCCCAGTTTATAACAATCTTAATAGGAAGGGGGCGTAGACAAAAACATTACGCCTCCCATGTATTATGATACCAACGTTTAAATATTGTTCAGTTGTTAAACAAAATTAATTTTTGCAGTTTTTTAATTTCTAATAAGACTTAGCTTACAAAACTTGATGGAAATTAAAACTGATTGTAAATGATAACGAACCATTTAATTCGTTTAATAATTATATTGATTGGACTTAGGATGCATAGTTTCTTCAATCCCCTTTGTCAGAACATTTCTTTTAACAGCTCTATAAATTCTTTGGAAACTTGGTATTTCAACCAATCCTAATTTCCCATTTACTGTTTTGCTTTTACAAGTATTTATAATGTTTTCACTGCTCAAATTAAAAGGGAACTGATCATACCGATAAAACCCTTTTTCCTCTAACAATTTCATTCTTTTTTTTAAGGCGTTTAAAATAGTTGAAACAAGCCACTTATCTAAATTTCTCATTTGTTCTTCATCATCTATTAAGGGATAAAAGCTCATTAACCCTTTAAAGTTTAGTTTTTTATAGGAACCATTCAAATAATTTTTTAAAATGTTTTCACTGAGTTTACCATAAAGGTATCTTCTTATTTGCATTATAGCAGTGACAAAATGAGAATCTTCATTATTACTTGGTATCATTACATCTTTTAGTACCTCTTGATTTAAAGGCTGAATTAAATTTTTATATAAAAGATAACTTATATGCTTTTTAATTTTTTGTACAGATGCAGAGTTAATACTTATATTATCTCCAGATAGTTCATAACCTAAAAAATTCACCGAACTTTTGCACTGAGAGAATTCAGACGGCATTCCTTTTTTGGATAATAAACTGATTCCTTCTGATTTTTCGAAATTTATTTCAACCTCAGCATTTCTAGAAAAGTCTTGCATTATCTCAAATGATTTGCAAATTTTAGTGTAACTTTCTGACCATATGACAGTATCGTCTGCGTACCTTGCGAATCTTAATCCTCTTGTTTCTAATTTTTTGTCAAGACGCCAGCAGACAAGGTTTGCTAAAAATAAAGAAAGTGATGTTCCTTGGGGGATACCTCCATTGGGAAAATGATCGAGAAAGGATTTAATTATTTCTTTTTCAAAATCGCTTATTAGAAAGCCGTTTTGGTCAAATTGTTTATAGATATATTCATGTTTTATAGATCCGAAGAAATCTCGAAAATCAAACTCAGCTATAAACATTCTTGGATTAGATTTTATATCTAATGCAATATCTTGTATTGCGTAATGTACATTCCTATCGTTTCTATAAGCATATGAAAATGAGCTAAATCGATGTTTATTTTTGCTTAGTAAACGGCTATAAAAATAATAAGATATTGCTTCATCAGGAATCTCAAAAACATGGATTGATCTAGTTTTTGAACTATTTTTTTTTCTTACTTTTTTTAAAAATGGTTTATGGGGTTTGTAGGACCCATTTATTATTTTCTTAAAAATTGATTTGGCAATCTTATCTTTATGTTTTAGTACATAGAATGGATTATGTTTTTTGTTATGTTTCCACTCTTCAGGAATTTTGATAGTCTTTTTATTAGGGGTAGATATACGTCTTTTATCACGCTGATAAACTAACTCTAAATTATTATGATAATTGTGATATTCTTGTGCTTTTCTTTCAGCGATTTGTGTTATGTTAGCCTTAATCTCTTCTAAAAGCATTTATTTCGCCTCCTAAACAAAAAGTCTTGTTCTAAATAGAACAAGACTTTCCACGAATACTATAATTAAAAGTAAGTCTTCACTTAGAACTTGGTACGAAGAATACCTTGTTCTTCTATAGGTAAAGCATATAGCACCCGTTCGTCACCTTATGACATAAATTAACTATAAAACGTAATGGTGGAAATGTAAAGAGATTTTCAAAAAAATCAGTAATTATTTATTCATCACGAACAACCAAATTCAGTTTTAAAAAGAGATATGCACCCCCCTTTTGTAATTACAACCTCATTCTCAATACATCGTGCGGCATATGTGGCAAGCTTCGTGCCTTTTCCGGCTGAATAGCTTTCAATCCCTTTGATCAGCCCGATTGTTCCGATGGAGATCAGATCTTCCGCGTCTTCTCCCGTGTTTTCGAATTTTTTTACAATATGAGCCACTAACCGAAGATTATGTTCGATCAGCATGTTGCGGGCGTGCTCATCTCCTTGAGCCATCAGCTCTAAGTATTTTTTTTCCTCACTGTTCGAGAGCGGTTGTGGAAAGGCATTATTTTTCACGTATGATACTAAAAACACGAGTTCTTTCACAATAAACCCGATCGCTGCAAAAACACCTGTCACCATCCTCACCTCCACAAAGTTATGTAGGCAAAAGCCTATATGTAACTGTATGTGGCGGTAAGGCTGTCTGTGTCTGTACAGGGAAATTAATCAAAGGGACATTACTGGATGCTTTTTTTCTTTGATCTGCTTGATTTTTACGGTTTGACACGATATATTGTTAAAAAATAGAAAGTAAGGAACTCAAGTGAAAACAGCCAAAAAGCGTTGAAGAGAAGAGTAGACAAATATCATTCATGGCAGAGAGCTCCGGGAGCTGGAAAGGAGTATGAATGGATTTGTTGAAGCAAGCCTCTTAGCTTCGCATCGGAATCGGGAGTTGAGGATGATGCGGCAGTTACTCCTGTTATCGAGTAAGCTTCTTTACCCGGAAAAGTTATGGTGCCCGGCATCGTAACGAATTGAGGTGGCATAGCGGGCTTTTACCCCGTCCTCAAGACTTTATTGTCTTGGGGGCGGGGTTTTTTAATTTATAAAGGAGGGGTTTTAGATGAAGGGCATCAAGTCTTGGGGTTACCCGGTTCTTTTATTGGGCGGGATCGGTGTATCAAACATCGGGGAATGGATTTATTTTTTATCTCTTAATCTGATTGTCTTAAAAGAAACGGGATCGGCATTTGCGGTGTCTGTCCTCTATTTAATAAGGCCCGCGGCTGTTTTGATGACAAATGTATGGGCCGGCAGCTTAATCGACCGGTTTAATAAACGGAATATCATGTGTACGCTTGATTTTTTCAGGGCTGCGTTAATTATGGTCCTGCCGTTGATGCTGAGTGTAGGGTCTGTCTACTCTGTTTATTGTATTGTGTTTCTCATCAATATGGCCAATGCGATGTTTCGTCCGTCTTCGATGGCGTATGTGACTTTACTGATTCCTGCTGACAGAAGAAAACGATTCAACTCTTTGCGGGCTTTGCTGGAATCAGGGGCTTTTCTTCTCGGACCGGCTGCAGCCGGGCTGCTTTTTATCGCCGGTACACCGATTTTTGCGATTTGGGTGAATGCGGCAGCTTTAAGCCTGTCCGGTATCATCACGATGATGCTGCCGAATCTCGAAAAGGATGTCCATGTACAGGCCCGTCAAAAGAAGCTTTCTTTGGCGGTATATAAAGAAGATTGGCGGCTTGTGTACCGTTTCAGCCGCACTGCAAGAAATGTCATGATTATTTATTTTTTATTCAGTCTGGTTATGACAGTGATGATGTCAGCTCTTGATTCGCTTGAAGCGGCGTTTGCGAAAGATGTTCTTCAGCTCACAGATGCAGATTACGGATTTCTTAACAGTGTTGCGGGAGCTGGCATTATTGCAGGGGCGCTTGTGAATGTGATCTTCATCAAAAAATTGCCGACTTTTTTATTAATGGGAAGCGGCGCCTTGCTCGTCTCTGTGGGGTATATGATTTATGCCTTTTCCGAATTCTTTTGGACGGCAGCTCTCGCCTTCTTTCTGCTTGCTTTTTTTCTCTCCTTTGCGAATACAGGATTTTTGACGTTTTACCAAAAGCATATCCCGGTTGACATCATGGGGAGGGTCGGAAGTCTTTATTCATTATTTGAAGCCGTCTTCCTTATACTGATAACGGGATTATTCGGAGTTTTGGCGATAGGGGTCCCTATTCAGCGCATTGTCATGGCAGGCGCCGCCGTTATGCTGCTTCTGGCTGTCGTTCTTTGCTCATTCTTATTCATTTTCGCAAAAAGGAGGGTTTCTGGTGTATTTTCAGCGGATCAATCTAAACAAACATGAAGAGACAGCGGTTTCCTTGGATTCCTTTATAGCAAGCTTTGGAACGGCTGACGGCTTTAACAGGGAAGAATATCTCAGCTGGCTGTCCGGACAGATCAAACGTTTTCCTGACGGTTTTGTGATGGCTTATTATCAGCAGCAGCCGATTGGACAGCTCGAGCTGTCGATCAAAACATATCAACATAAAGAAATCGGTTATGTACATCTTTATTATATCATCCCGCAGGAAAGGGGCAGGGGATATGGGGAAAAGCTGGACGCTTATGCACAGGATTTCTTTCGAACGTACGGTGTGACGGAATACCACCTCAGAGTTTCACCAAGCAATAGACGGGCCCTGGCATTTTACAGAAAGAAAAATATGCAGGCGCTCGGTTTGGAGCCGGACGGGAAGGTTATCAGAATGAGAGGCGAAGTACAGCAGAAATAACGTATATGAAAGGGCGGTTTGTCCTTTCATATACAATCTTCATTTTTTCGATGCTTTTAAAAGGTGAGGAAACTTTTTATAAATGATCACCATTAATACAAGCATGTATGCTCCGTAAATCCCGAAAGACAGCAGTTTATTGCTTGTGAAAGAAGCACCTGCGACGGTCACAATAATAATGTTGGGGATTTTGCCAATCAGTGAGGCAGAAAAAAAGACCGCCCATCTGATTTTACTTAATCCGCAGACGGTATTCATGGCCAGCGACGGGATGACCGGAATGAGCCGGCCTAAAAGAACTGCCGTAAACGCGTGCTGGTGAAAGGAATCTTCATAATGCGAAACGGCCGGGTAAGCCATCAGCTTCTTCCTCGCCCAATCTCTGAATCCGTACCGAACGAGAAAAAACAATGCCATCGTACCGAACATCGCACCTGACAGCGTAATCCATACCCCATTCACAATGCCGAAAACCGCCCCGTTTAAAGCAGCGATAATCGCAAACGGAACAATCGGAAAAAATACGTCAGCCGCGACCAAAAGCATGCTAAGCAATATGGCGTACATACCGCCTGCCTTAATCAAATCGAGCCAAACGTCTTTTTGCATAAAGCCGATGATGATCACAGCAATAATGACTCCAAGGCTGAGTCCCTTCTTTATCATATATATGTTCACCTCTTTGATTAGTATACAGCACAAATCTTTCTCCTTCTATTAAAATAGGCTGTCCATCAAGCGCGCCTCTGCATTCTTTATCAGCTAAGGGATAAAAATGGTATCCATTATAAAAACGGACCGAAAACAGTAGCTAAGCTGAAAGCGGTGCTGTCATAATCAATGTCATCTGCTTCTGCATCAGGGGATGTACATATTTTATGCGCAGAATGATTTTTAAAAAAGGGGACACGTTAACAGTAGTGTTTACTGGAGGTGTAAACGTTGAGATGCTTTCATTTGATCATTTTCATATGCGTTCTCACAAGTTTCACTGCTGTTTCTGCCGATGCAAAGTCATTAAAAAGAAGTGACATGGAGAAAACGGGAAACGTGTACTGGGACGTAAGGTCTGAAAAAAAGAAGCTATCCTTAACATTTGATGACGGCCCGCATCCGGTTTATACGGAGGCTGTTTTAGACGTGCTGAAAAAACATAACGTCAAAGCAACCTTTTTTTGTATCGGGAGCCATATTGACAGATACCCCGTGACTGCAAAGCGTATTGTGGCGGAAGGTCATGAAATCGGTAACCATACGATGAATCATGTCTATTTTCATCGTTTAAAACGCAAGGCTATTTTAAAAGAGCTTCACGGCTCTGCACAGCAGATCAGAGCGCTTCAGCCAGAAGGGGACAAGTTATTTCGTCCGCCTGGAGGTTCGCTGAATCATACCGCATTTAAAAGCATCTTAAAAGAAGGCTATCACATCGTCATGTGGTCGTGGAACCAAGACCCGATGGATTGGTCAAGACCGGGCAAGGGGAAAATTGTCAGGCATATTGTTTCAAATGCGCGGGATGGCGACATTATCCTTCTTCATGACGGCGGAGGAAACCGGCGACAAACAGTTGAAGCCCTTAAAGAAATCATTCCGCAGCTGAAAAAGCAAGGATATACTTTTGTAAAAGTCTCAGACTTAATCGGCCCGGACTTTGACCCGTTTGACATTCATTAAAAAGAGCGCCGCGTTGAAAGCCGGGAAAGAGATGTGTACCATAGAAAGGTAAGGTTTGGGGGGAGAGAAAATGAAATATGCTGTACTTTTTATTGCGATGATTTTTCTATTGTCGGGGTGTGCCGGAGACAGAGAGAAGAATGTTGTAGCGTTCGGCGACAGCAATACGCGCGGCTCCAACTGGGATTATCGTGATTATCCAAAGGCGCAGCAATGGGTAAACATATTAAAAACGGCAGAACGCGGCCATCTGTCTATTGTCAATGCCGGCATAGGAGGCCAGACGACGGAGGATGCGCGCTTACGTTTTCAAAGCGATGTGCTTGACCGAAAGCCTGAATATTTATTTATCATGTTCGGAACAAATGATGCGGGAATATTGACCAAAAATAAACCGAGAGTCTCAAAAAAACGGTTTGAAGAAAATCTGACTTATTTTATAAACGAAAGCAGAAAGCACGGCATAAAGCCGATTTTAATGACGTGTATTCCTGTTATAGAAGGAAACGGAACGCATCATCTTTTCTACTATTCAAGATATAAAGCTTCAGCCTTTAAAGCGAAAGGCGGCGCTAGAAAATGGCACAACTCCTATAACGGCATCACGAGGCAGGTTGCCAAAAACTTAAAGGTGCCTTTGATAGATAATTGGGAGCACTTTATACGCGCTGACGGCGGCAAAGATACAGACGATACGCTGATCCAATCAGGGCTGATAGATCCTTCAGGAAATCATATGACGCCAAAAGGCGCGAGAATTGTGTATGAAGGCATAAAAAATGGGCGGGTTTTGGAACGCTGATTCCGGCAGCTGCCTAAACCGTTTTGTTTCTGCTTCATAGGCTGTATTAAAACATGAACTGGGGGCGATTGCTATGAACTGCGGTTTTCCTCCGCCGTATCCTGTATGTCCGCCTCCGCGGGTGAATGCGGGTTACGGATACGCATTTTTTGTTGTGCTGCTCGTCGTTCTTCTCGTATTGGGCGGCCGATATTGGTTCGCCGTATAACAGCAGTCCTTTTAAACACCTCTATTTTAGGGGTGTTTTTTGTTGAAAGTGGTAGTAATGCGCATAACCGAAGTGATATAATATCAGTCATCTGAGTAAAAAAAGGAAAGCGCCCGGGTCATTTTTCTGTTAAGAAGAAACGGAAATGATATGCCCGAGCGATCTTCTTTTGATTTCATTTTCAATTAACTCGATAAATTCACGGCTCAAATTCATTTCATTGGCTTTGAAATAAGATTCTATTAGTAACTCATCAGAAAGCTTTCTCATGCCGGATACCCAATTAATGGGGGTGGCACCTCCTTATCAGTTGGAATAAATCATCATGCGTAAGCATATGATGGCAGGTTGCGTTCCATTCATGTTGAGGTTATCTTTAATCTACCATGAATTACAAATAAGAACAATCGTTCTGTTATCCACACTCATAAGTGGATAACTTGTTAGTATCTTGTTTATAATTTGTATAAATCCGGATGGAATAAGAGTGGATAATGTGTGTAATTTTATCCACAACTGGTGAAGAAACCCAATTTTTGTCGAAATTTTTTTGCTCAGGCCGACTTTGTTTTTAAGTTCGACCGGTTTCGACATATTTATGATAGAAAGAAAAGGGAAGGGTGCGGGTTTTGTTAAAAAAGTTTTTTTTACCTGACGAATTTGTGAAAAATATTTTTCATATCACACCGGAAAAGCTCAAGGAACGCAATGTGAAAGGAATTATTACAGACCTTGACAACACGCTCGTTGAGTGGGACAGGCCGAGTGCGACTCCGCGTTTAATAGAGTGGTTTGAAGAAATGAAGGAGCACGGCATTAAAGTAACGATCGTCTCCAATAATAATGAACGAAGAGTTAAATTATTCTCGGAGCCGCTCGGCATTCCGTTTATCTATAAGGCGAGAAAACCAATGGGACGCGCCTTTAAGAGAGCCGTCCGCAGCATGGAGCTGAAAAAAGAGGACTGTGTCGTGATCGGCGATCAGCTGCTTACGGATGTGCTTGGCGGAAACAGACACGGCTACCATACCATTTTGGTCGTGCCTGTCGCTTCCTCCGACGGAGTTGTGACACGCTTTAACCGCCAAATTGAACGGAGAATATTGAGTTCTTTAAAACGCAAAGGGCACATTCAGTGGGAGGATTAGGAATGGAAAAGGTTGTTTGCATCGGCTGCGGAGTAACGATCCAAACCGAGGATAAAAACGGTCTTGGCTATGCGCCTCAGGCATCGCTTGCAAAAGAGAGTGTGATCTGCCAGCGCTGCTTCAGACTGAAAAATTACAATGAAATTCAAGATGTTTCATTAACGGATGATGATTTTTTAAATATTTTGCACAGCATCGGCGAGACCGACTCGCTGATTGTGAAAGTCGTTGATATATTTGATTTTAACGGAAGCTGGATCAACGGGCTGAGTCGTTTTGTCGGCGGTAATCCGATCCTTTTAGTCGGGAATAA
The DNA here is from genome assembly GCF_019891195.1 of Bacillus sp. YC2. Taxonomy (NCBI): domain Bacteria; kingdom Bacillati; phylum Bacillota; class Bacilli; order Caryophanales; family Bacillaceae; genus Bacillus; species Bacillus sp. YC2. The sequence goes on from NZ_JAHXDO010000004.1 coordinate 154,598, forward strand.
AGCGGATATCCTGCCGAAATCTCTTAAACGGGAACGGCTCGTTCAATGGATGAAACGCGAAGCGAAGGAATACGGATTAAAGCCGCTTGATGTATTTTTGGTCAGCGCTTCCCGCGGACAAGGAATAAAAGAAGTGATCGACGCCATTGAATATTACCGCGAAGGCCGGGATGTTTATGTGGTGGGATGCACAAATGTCGGTAAATCAACGTTTATCAACCGGATTATTAAAGAAGTATCAGGGGAAGAGAATATTATCACCACCTCTCAATTCCCGGGCACAACGCTCGATGCGATTGAAATCCCGCTTGATGACGGATCAGCGCTTTATGACACGCCGGGAATCATCAACCATCACCAAATGGCGCATTACGTGGACAAGCGTGACTTGAAGGTGCTTACGCCTAAAAAAGAATTAAAGCCGCGCACATTCCAGCTGAATGATAAACAAACGCTTTACTTTGGCGGTCTCGCCCGGTTTGATTATGTATCAGGCGATAGATCGGCGTTTGTCTGCTATATGCCGAATGAATTGATGATTCACAGAACAAAACTTGAAAATGCTGATGCTTTATACGAAAAGCATGCCGGGGAATTGCTTACACCGCCCGGAAAAGATGATCTGGACGAATTTCCGAAGCTTACAGCCCATACGTTTACAATCAAGGAAGGGAAAACGGATATCGTTTTTTCCGGTTTGGGCTGGGTGACGGTTCAGGATGCAGATAAAAAAATCACAGCATACGCTCCGAAAGGCGTTCACGTATTTGTCCGCCGTTCATTAATATAGAGAGAAGGGGAGAGGGAGCATGAAACAATTGTACGGAGTTATCGGAAATCCGATCGGGCATTCGATGTCACCCGATATTCATAACGCGGCTTTAAAAGATAAGGATATTGACGGGCAGTATTTTGCGTTTCAGGTGGAACCTCATGACCTCAAGGACGCCGTTAACGGCATAAGGGCGCTCGGCATCAGCGGTATTAATGTGACAGTTCCGCATAAGGTGGCCATTATGGAGCATCTGGATGATATCCATGAAAGTGCAAAAGTACTCGGAGCCGTCAACACCGTCAAAAGAGAAGGAGACAGGCTCATCGGGTATAATACTGACGGGGAAGGATTTTTTAAGTCCTTAGTAAAGGTATTGGACAAACCCCTATCAGAGCTTTCCATCTTAATGATAGGAGCGGGGGGAGCGGCGAGAGCCATCTTCACGACGATCGTCCGCGCTGAGCCGAAACAGTTTGACGTATGCAACCGCACCCCGGAAAAAGCAAGCCGGCTGATCGAGGCAGCTCCCTCTTTTCAAAATAAACATGCACTTACATTACAGGAAGCTGAAAAGCAGCTTGAACAATATGATGTCATCATTCATACCACATCTGTCGGCATGTATCCGAAAACAGACGACGCACCGCTCTCACTGGAACGCGCCAAAAAAAGCGCGATCGTTTGTGATATCGTCTACAACCCGATTCAAACCGCATTTTTAAAAGAAGCCGAGAAAAAGGGCTTAACGACTCTGGACGGAGTCGGCATGTTTGTTGAACAGGCGGCGCTGTCTTTTCAGCTATGGACGGGACAAGAGCCTGACAGCGGGTTAATGAGAGCAATTGTTGAAGGAAAACTAGGAGGAACACAATGTTAACAGGAAAACAAAAACGTTTATTGCGCTCAAAAGCGCACCATTTAACGCCTATTTTTCAAGTAGGAAAAGGCGGAGTCAACGAAAACATGGTGAAACAGATTGCTGAAGCACTGGAAGCAAGAGAACTGATTAAAGTCAGTGTGCTTCAAAATTGCGAAGAGGATAAAAACGATGTCGCTGAAGCGCTTGTCAAAGGCTGCCGCTCACATTTAGTGCAGACGATCGGCAACACGATCGTGCTGTATAAAGAATCCAAGGAAAATAAACAAATCGAGCTTCCGTAAGGTGGTTGACATGAAGAAAATCGGAATATTCGGGGGTACATTTGATCCCCCGCATAACGGTCATCTCCTGATGGCAAACGAAGTGCTGTATCAGACGGGACTCGATGAGATTTGGTTTATGCCGAACCAAATTCCCCCGCATAAGCAGAATGAAGACTTCACAGACAGCTTTCACCGGGTAGAGATGCTGAAGCTTGCGATCGGCTCTAATCCGGATTTTAAGCTTGAGCTGGCCGAAATGGAACGGGAAGGTCCTTCATACACCTTTGATACGATCCGCTTACTGAAGGAGCGGCGGCCGGACGATAAACTCTTCTTTATTATCGGGGCGGATATGATTGAATTTCTGCCTAAATGGTATAAACTAGATGAACTGCTCACACTCATTCAATTTATCGGAGTGAGGCGTCCGGGCTTTCATATCGAGACTCCGTATCCGCTGCTATTTGCCGACGTTCCGGAATTTAACGTTTCGTCCACGATGCTGAGAGAACGTCTGAAAGCCAAAAAGCCGACGCAATACTTAATGCCTGATAAAGTGAAGCAGTATATAGAGGAGAATGGTTTATATGAATCGTGAGGAAGCACTTGCCTGCGTCAAAGAGCAGCTGACCGAGCATCGGTACATCCACACAATCGGCGTTACAGATACGGCTGTTATCCTTGCCGGCCGCTTCGGAGCTGATCCTGAAAAAGCGGAAATGGCTGCTATTTTTCATGATTATGCGAAATTTCGTCCAAAAGAGGAAATGAAGCAAATTATCGTGAGAGAAAAAATGCCGGCAGATCTGTTAGAGTATAACTCTGAGCTCTGGCATGCACCTGTAGGCGCCTATTTGGCTGAAAAAGAAGCCGGTGTTACCGATCCGGACATTTTAGATGCAATCCGTTATCATACGTCAGGGCGTCCCGGCATGACCCTTTTGGACAAAGTCATTTACGTTGCTGATTATATTGAACCCGGCCGTAAATTTCCCGGGGTTGATGATGTGCGCAAACTGGCGGAAACCGATTTAAACCAAGCGCTGATACAAGCGATGAAAAATACAATGATATTTCTGATGAAAAAAAACCAGCCGGTCTTTCCGGAGACGTTTGCAACTTACAACTGGCTGGTGTCTCAAAATTGACAGGAGGAATATGGGAATGAATCAAGCTTCCGTATTAAAAATCGCAGCAAAGGCCTGCGACGATAAGCGTGCAGAGGATATTTTAGCATTGGACATGGAAGGAATTTCTCTCGTTGCGGATTATTTTTTAATCTGCCACGGAAATTCTGATAAGCAGGTTCAAGCGATTGCACGCGAAATTAAAGATCAAGCAGAAGAAAGCGGCATCGATGTGAAAAAGATGGAAGGGTTTGATGAAGCCCGCTGGGTATTAGTTGATCTCGGCGATGTTATCGTCCATGTATTCCATAAAGACGAAAGAAGCTATTACAATCTGGAAAAGCTGTGGGGCGACGCGCCGCTTGCAGAACTTGAGCTTGGATTCAATTCATGATTTACCAAGGCTTCGCCGGCGTCTATGACGAATTAATGTCCCATGCGCCGTACGATGACTGGGCAAGCTGGATTGAAGCCGCTCTTCCTGAAAAGGGACGGGTGCTTGATCTTGCCTGCGGAACGGGAGAAATTTCAATCAGGCTTTCCGAAAAAGGCTATGAAGTCACGGGGATTGATTTAAGCGAAGATATGCTGAGCTGTGCGCAGCAGAAAAAAACGGGAAAGCAGCCGATTCTTTTTCTTCAGCAGGATATGAGAGAGCTTTCCGGCTTTCAAGAGCAGTTTGACGCTGTAGTCATCTGCTGTGATTCCTTAAATTACTTAAAAACGAAAAATGATGTCAAAAGCACCTTTAAAAGCGTTTTTCAAGTGTTGAAGGAAGGCGGCTTGCTTCTGTTTGATGTCCATTCCCCGTTTAAAATGACGGAGCTTTTTCCGAACAGCACCCATGCTGATCAGGATGAGCAAATCAGCTACATCTGGCAAAGCTTTGCCGGAGAGGAAGAGCTTTCTGTCATTCATGATATGTCCTTTTTTGTATGGAACGGACATGCCTATGAGCGCTATGATGAGACGCATGAGCAAAAAACCTTTTATATAGAAGAATATCAACAAATGCTTGCAGACACCGGATTTGAACTGAAGAGGGTCACGGCTGATTTTACGGATAACCCTCCTTCAGCTGAGTCTGAGCGTCTATTCTTTACGGCAGGCAAATCAAAAACCATCGTTTAAACAGAACGATGGTTTTTAAAATTCCATTTTCGCGATTGGCGGTATCTCTGCTTTCTATGGCATACTGATTCACACGTGAAATTGCTTTTCCACTAAAGAAATATCCTCTTCATATTTTGCATGTGTATTCTGAAAAACACGGTGGAACATATCCTGCACACCGCTCTCGAGCGCTTTCAGCCCTTCTCCGGTGACGCCGCCTTTTACGCAGACCTTTTCCTGTAAAGCCGGAAGGGTGTAAAGCTCAGTCTCCAGCAGTTTTCCGAGGCCGACAAGCATTTCCTTCGACATGATTACGGCTTCCTGTTTTGAAATCGATGTTTCCTCGACGGCCGCGTTAATAAAACGCTGGATAAGGTAACTCATAAAAGCAGGCCCGCAGCTGACGATATCAGAGGCCGCTCTCGTAATGCCGCTCTCGATTTCCACAGGCTTTGAAATGTGAGACATCAGAGAATGAATTTGCGATTTTGCCGCGTCGCTGCAGCTTTTGCCGAACGTAACAAGCGATACCCCGGCCAAGGCCCGATTCGTAATGCTCGGTATGACACGGGCTGTCTGGCACGGAACCGTGTGTTCAATCTGCTCTGTCTGAATGGGGCTTGTAATGGAGATTAAAATATGATCTTCTCTTAAATGCGGTGTGAGCTTTTTAAGCAAAGGATAGATATCCAGCGGTTTCACGCAGATGAAGATCATTTCATTTTCTCTTACCAGCCGTTCCTGGTCTTCAGTGACATGAAGGCCGGTGAAGCGTTCCTTTATCTTTAACGCTTTATCAATCGTTCTGTTTGTAATGGTGATTTGTGAGGGATCGGCAGCGCTTGATTCAATAAACGATTCGATCAGGATTGTACCCATATTTCCGGTGCCGATAAAGCCTATCTTCAAGATTCTCCCCTCCTTTTCCCTTAATCCTTTAAACCTTATGCAGGGAGGCAAAACAATATGACGAAAGCGATTGTTGCAGAGTGGATGCGGCGGCATATGAAAATACTGGCCGCCTGTGCCATGGTATTGCTGATCATTGTCTGTTTTTTGATATTCCGTCCGGAAAAAGAAGAACCGGTAAAACAGCCGTCCGTTTTCGAGCAGAGTGACTCTGCGTCCGCTCAGCGTAAAAAGGATACTGAAACAGAAACGATCATGATCGACATTAAAGGCGCTGTCCGAAAGCCCGGTGTATATGAAATGAAGCCGAAAGACAGAGTGACGCAAGCCATTGAAAAAGCGGGCGGTATGAATGAAAAGGCAGATGAAAAAAATATTAATTTAGCAGAGCAGCTGCAGGACGGCACGATCATTTACATCCCGAGTGAAGGGGAAGAGGAGAGCGGGCCGAAAATAGCAGCGGGTACTAAGGAGGATGCACCAGTGAACATAAACACGGCGTCTCTTGACGAACTTCAAACCATCTCCGGCGTCGGCCAGAAAAAAGCAGAAGCGATTATCGCGTACCGTGAAGAAAACGGCCGGTTTCAGGCTGCTGAAGACATTATGAATGTATCAGGGATCGGAGAAAAATCATTTGAAAGAATAAAAGCTTCCATTACGGTAAAGTGAATTGACGATCTTGATAAAATCTATGTAAACTTAGGACAGGCAACACGACTTTTGGAGGGAACACTTGTGGAACGAATCTCATGGAATCAATATTTTATGGCTCAAAGCCATTTACTGGCGCTTAGAAGCACATGTCCGAGACTGTCCGTCGGCGCTACTGTTGTCAGAGACAAGCGGATGATTGCGGGCGGATACAACGGCTCAATTGCCGGCGGCGTCCATTGTGCTGATGAAGGATGCCTGCTGATTGATAATCATTGCCAAAGAACGATACATGCAGAAATGAATGCCATATTACAATGCTCTAAGTTCGGCGTTCCTACGGAAGGAGCCGAGATTTATGTGACGCATTATCCGTGTATTCAGTGCTGTAAATCAATCATTCAGGCAGGAATAAAAACGGTCTATTTTGCCGAAGATTACAAAACCCAGCCTTACGCCAGAGAACTATTTGCCCAGGCAGGCGTAAAAGTAGAGCAGGTTGAACTGGATGAAATGATCATTGACCTGAAAAATCGCGAAAAATTGTCTTTCGTAGCCCGTCTTATTCAGCAATTATCGGATGCGGGACTTAAAGAGGATGAATTAAAAAAAATTCATGAACAGGCAAATGAGCTGTTCACAAGCTACGTATAAGTATGAAATACAAGCGGCTTATTTTGCCCCTGGCGGCGGTTTCTGCGACTGCAGGAATTGCCGCCGCCATTTTCTCCTCTGTCATTTTCTTTTTTCTCCTATTTCTGCTTTTTGTCATTGTAAAGACAAAGCAGCGCATATTGCCCATCGTCTGCCTCTTCTCTTTTTGCCTTTATTTCTTTCTTTATACCGCGGCGGATTCAGCAAATGTATCTGCATATCAGACCGGGAATTATACGGAACATGCGGCCATACTGGATATTCCGAAAATAGACGGAGACAGACTGTCAGCCGTTATCCGTACACGTGACAAAGAGAAATGGGCGGCCTCTTACAAAATTCAGTCTTTTGAAGAAAAACGAAAAATAGCGCAGCTGGAACCGGGCATGAGCTGCACATTCACAGGTTCTTTAGAAGAGCCTAAACATGCGACGGTTCCCGGCGGATTTGATTACAAAGAGTACCTTTACCGCCAGCATATTCACTGGCTTTTCTCCGTCTCCTCCATTCAAAATTGCACAAAGTCTGAAAAACCGTCATTTAAACTGCTGCATATCAGGAAGTATTTTATTTCTGTGATTCGGGGTCATGTCCCTGAATCATCTGCCGGGATCGCAGAGGCGCTGACTGTAGGTGAAAGGTTTTTGGTGGAAGACGATGTACTCGGCGCCTATCAAAAGCTGGGGATCGTCCATTTGATGGCGATTTCCGGGATGCATGTCGGTCTTATTGCGGCGGGATTATTTTATGTGCTGATCAGAATCGGGATCACGAGAGAAAAGGCCGGTGTTTTGCTGCTGCTTTTTTTGCCGGTTTACACGGTGTTAACCGGTGCCGCGCCATCTGTTTTGCGTGCATCACTTATGTTAGGTTTTTATGTCGCGGGAAATCTATTTAAGCGACGGATTCATTCTTCTGCAGCAATATCCCTGTCTTATTTACTGCTTCTTCTGTTCAACCCCTATTTGCTTTGGGAAATCGGATTTCAGCTTTCCTTCGCAGTGAGCGCCGCTTTAATTTTGTCATCCTCCATTTTAAAGAACGCCCGGGAAAAAAAGCTTGTCCAGCTTGCAATGGCTTCATTTGTTGCAGAGCTTACTTCACTGCCGTTTCTTCTCTATTATTTTCAGCAGATTTCACTCGTCAGCTTTCCGATGAATATGATCGCGGTGCCTTTTTATACGCTGTTTGTCATTCCCTGTTCTGTCATTGGCTTTCTCGTGCTCTTAGTATCAAGGTCCGCAGGCGAGTTTGTGTTTTACTGGTTTGATCGTGTAATGGTATGGGCGCACAGGCTGATTACATCTGCTGCGTCAATTGATTCGTCTACAATCGTTGTGGCGAAACCAAGCCTGCTGTCTCTTATATTGCTGGCGATTTCCATTTTTACTATTTTCACAGTGATTGAAAAACACGGTATTCTCAGAGTTCGGAAATCCGCTCTTTTCTTCTGTGCCGTTTTTGTTTATATAGCAATTCGTCCTTATCTCAGTCCTGAGGGGGAAGCGGATATGCTTGATATCGGACAGGGTGACAGTCTGTTTATGAGCGCGCCGCACCGGAGGGGAACCATAATGATTGATACAGGGGGAATGCTTTCTTATTCTGACGAAGCGTGGAAAGAAAAACGCCATCCTTATTCTATCGGAGAAAAAGTGTTGATTCCGTTCTTAAACGGAAAAGGAGTGAAAAAGCTAGATGCTTTAATCTTGACCCACGCGGATCAGGACCATATCGGCGAAGCGGGGATTTTAATCAAAAAGCATAGAGTAAAGCGTTTAATAGTGCCTGTAGGATTTGTGAAAGAGCCGAAGGACAATGACATTTTGCAAATGGCTAAAGAAGAAAACATCAGCATTACCGAGGCTAAGCGCGGCGATACCATCACAGCGGGTGATTTGCGGTTTGAGGTGCTGTCTCCTGAATGGCCGGATGCAAGGAGCAAAAACGATTCATCACTTGTGCTTTGGACGGTATTAGGCGGGGTAAGCTGGCTTTTGACGGGGGATTTAGAAATGAATGGCGAGCAGGAAGTGCTTGATGCTTTTCCGAGTCTGAAAGCCGATATACTGAAGGCAGGGCACCATGGCAGCAAAAGCTCCACCGGCGAAGCTTTTTTGAAACAGCTAAAACCGAAAACGGCTCTCATTTCAGCCGGAAAACATAATCGCTACCATCATCCGAATCAGGAGGTGCTTGACCGGTTAAAGGCATATTCCGTCAATGTGCTGCGAACCGATATCAGCGGAACGATTCAATACAGATTCAAAAGCGGATTTGGAACCTTTTCTGTCTTTCCTCCATATGATATAGAAGAAATGCGGGCGCCGAACGAAAAAAGACTGCCGATTGACAGCAGCCCGGAAAGCGGCTAAGAGCCGATAAGGTGGATGGCTGTTGCCATCACGAACAAAAAGGCGAAAAATCCGAAGGACACGACAAAACCGACAGCTGAGTCTACAGCATCATTTCGTTTGCTTTGAACGTTTTTTTCAAAATCATTCAATTTCATCCCTCCTGACTTCCCTTAGTATACTGGAATTGTTTTGAAAAATCTAGAAGTGATGGTAACGTTTTCTGTTCTTGTGATTATCGCCTTTTTACAAGCAGACCCGGGGGCTTGTGAATCAGGCGTTTATTATAAATGAGGGAGCTGTTCTTTTTCAGCTTCCTCTTTACTATTTGCCGAACTCAATTTAGGATAGAAGAGGATCAAGAAAGAGAGGAAGTCATACGATCATGGTATTTGATGTCTGGAAAGCCCTGAAAAAAGGGGATGTCCGCTCCGTTTATTGTTTGTACGGAAAAGAAACTTATCTGCTCCAAGAGACCGTCAGCCGGATCAGACAAGCTGTCGTTGATGAGGAGACAAAAGATTTTAACCTGTCTGTTTTTGATCTTGAAGAGGACCCGCTTGACCATGCCATTACCGATGCCGAAACCTTCCCGTTTATGGGTGAGAAGCGGCTGGTTATTGTTAAAAATCCGTCCTTTTTAACAGGAGAAAAAAAGAAAGAAAAAATAGAGCATAATACAAGCGCTTTGGAGGCTTACATAAAAGAACCCGCGCCTTACACCGTTTTTGTCATCGTGGCCCCGTATGAGAAGCTGGATGAGCGGAAAAAGCTGACAAAGGCTCTGAAACAGCAGGCCTTTATGATGGAGGCCAAGGAGCTGAACGCAAAGGAAACGACTGATTTTACAATCGATTTGGCGCAAACCGAAAATAAAACGATTGGAACAGACGCTGCCGAGCATTTGGTGCTGCTCGTAAACGGGCACCTGTCATCCATCTATCAGGAAATCCAAAAGCTCTCCGCCTACACCGGTGACAGACCGGAAATCACGCTTGAGGATGTCCGGGAACTTGTCGCGAGGAGTTTGGAGCAGAATATTTTTGAACTGATCAATAAAATCGTGAACAGGAAGCGGACGGAAAGCTTGCAGATCTTTTATGATCTTTTAAAGCAAAACGAAGAGCCGATCAAAATTATGGCGCTGATCGCAAGCCAGTTCCGCCTTATTTTGCAGACGAAATACTTTGCCGGGCAGGGATACGGGCAAAAGCAGATCGCCTCCAATTTAAAAGTCCATCCATTCCGCGTGAAGCTGGCAATGGATCAGGCGAGGCTTTTTTCCGAAGAAGAGCTGCGCCGCATCATGGAGAAACTCGCCGTAATGGATTATGAAATGAAAACGGGGAAAAAGGACAAGCAGCTGCTGCTCGAACTCTTTCTCTTACAGCTTCTTCAGGCAAATGAAAAAAACGATCCCCGTTAAAAGGGATCGTTTTTGTATTATGCAGAAAGTCCGTTCACTTGTTTCGCAAGTCTTGATTTGTATCGAGCTGCGGCATTTTTGTGTACAAGACCTGTTTTCACTGCTTTATCAATACGTTTCGCTGCTTCAGAAAGAGCAGTTTTCGCTTTATCCGCTTCGTTGTTAGCAACAGAAGCTTCTACTTGTTTGATTGCAGTACGCATAGCAGATTTGATTGTCGCGTTATGAGCGCGGCGTTCGTTATTCGTTTTTGTACGTTTAATCGCTGATTTAATGTTTGGCATGTGTTTCACCTCCTAAGATACAACCTGTAGCACAGTGTCTTAAGGTTAAATCTTCTTCACAATAGAACAAATTGTATTCTATCAAACAGAACTTTAGATTGCAATATAAATGTAAAGTATTTTTCATTGAAGGGCTGAATTCGCATGATTCGTTTTACAAATGGCAACACTATGTATCACGATGATTGAAGGAGGTCTTCCCCGTGAAAAACAGTGAACTGGATGTCAATCAATTTCTTATACGGACGGATTTAGCGGTAGAAACAAAACAGGCGCTTAAAGACGGACAAGCTGACCAGCAGAAAGAAATAAAAGGTTTTATTGAGAAAGAACGCGACAGCGGCGGTATTAAAATCAGAACAGTTGATATTACGAAAGAAGGCGCCGAAATATCGGGAAAAAAACAAGGGCGTTATGTCACGATTGAAGCGCAGGGCGTAAGAGAGCACGATTCAGAAATGCAGGAGAAAGTAACCGAGGTGTTTGCCGAGGAATTTTCCGCTTATCTGAACAGCTTAAAAATTCCCAAGGAGGCGAGCTGTCTGATCGTCGGGCTCGGAAACTGGAATGTAACGCCTGATGCGCTTGGTCCTCTTGTTACGGAAAACCTGCTGGTGACGAGGCATTTGTTCAAGCTTCAGCCGGAGAATGTGCAGGAGGGATACAGGCCTGTCAGCGCCCTTGCGCCGGGTGTGATGGGCTTAACAGGCATCGAAACGAGCGATATTATCCAAGGCGTGATAAAAGAGTCAAAACCGGATTTTGTCATTGCCGTTGACGCTTTGGCGGCGAGGGCTGTTGAAAGGGTGAACACCACCATCCAATTTTCAGATACCGGCATTCATCCGGGGTCGGGCGTAGGCAATAAGAGAAAAGAATTAAGCAAGGAAACACTCGGTATTCCCGTCATTGCAATCGGTGTCCCGACTGTCGTTGATGCAGTCACGATCGCAAGCGACACAGTGGATTATATATTAAAGCACTTTGGCAGAGAAATGAAAGACGACAGTCCGTCAAGATCTCTTGTGCCGGCCGGGATGAACTTCGGCAAAAAGAAAGTACTCACCGATGAAGATCTTCCGGATGAAAAAGAACGCCAATCCTTCCTCGGCATCGTCGGCACGCTGGAAGAAAACGAAAAGCGCCAGCTTATTCATGAGGTGCTTTCTCCGCTCGGGCACAATCTGATGGTAACGCCAAAGGAAATCGACACCTTTATTGATGATATGGCGAACGTGCTGGCCAACGGGTTAAACACGGCGCTTCACGGAAAAGTGTCACAAGACAACAAAGGCTCTTACAATCACTAAATGGTTCTACTTCCTCTAGCTTGTTCATAGAGTAATTACTAGACAAGCGCTGGAGGGATTCGAACAATGAGAAAAAAACGCAGAAACCGTCAAATTGTCGTTACAGTAAACGGTGGAAATGCGCTCAAAGGTATGTTTCTATTTATCGCAAGCCTCATCGTCATTTTCGTATTATCCGGTGTGCTGACGTCCCTGCGCCCCGAATTGAGGCTTTCTTCCGATTCTCTTCACGGAATTGCCGGAGAACTGCCGGGTGACGCGTTTGCACACCTTCTCGGAATGGAAAATCATTATTTTGCGTCAGAGCTTCCGGAAAAAGATACCTCGTTTCACCTGTCACGGCTTTCCTTGAAGCTGGCGACAAGCATTAATTTGGAAGACCCGCGCAGCTTTTTGGGCCGGGAGCTGCCGGGCTTTGCCCAATTTGATACGGAAATCCTTTTGGCGGGCCAGGGGACAGATTATACAAACATGCCGGCTGAATCCCCGCCCCCGTCAAAGGTAATGGAAAAAGAAAAAGAAGTAAATCTCGCAGAAATCGAAAACAAAACACAAAAAGAGGAAAAAGAACCGCCGAAACATTCAACAGGCAATCGAAAAGTCGTTTTTATTTATCACACCCACAACACGGAATCCTATCTCCCGCTGTTAAAAGGCGAAACAAATCCGGATAATGCCCGCCATTCAAAAGCGAATGTCACACTCGTCGGAGGTATGTTCGGCAAGGCGCTTGAGGCAGAAGGTGTCGGAGCGACCGTAGATAAAACCGACATTCAGGCACAGCTGAATAAAGATGGTTTAAATTATGCGCGAAGCTACGATGAATCAAGACCCGTCGTGAAAAGCGCGCTCGCGAAAAACAAAAACCTGCAATATACGATAGATATCCATAGAGACTCCCGGCGGAAGAAAAATACGACAACCGAAATTAAAGGAAAGAGCTATGCCAGAGTCGCTATCGTCGTCGGCAAAAAAAGCGCTAATTTTGAAGAAAACTATAAACTCGCAAGTGAGCTTCATAAGCTGATGGAGAAAAAATATCCGGGTTTAAGCGTCGGTGTTTTATCCAAAGGTTCTCCCGGCGATAATGGAGTGTACAACCAGGATTTAAACGACAGGTCGCTTCTTCTGGAGTTCGGTGGCGTCGATAACAACCTTGATGAGCTGAGGCGCGCGGCGGATGCCATGGCGGATGTATTCAGCGAATTGTATTGGAATGCTGAAAAAGTCAGCTCGCAATCAGGGGATAAGAAAAAACAATAAGAAATCAGGTGATTCACATGATCCGCTTTACCGGCAAATGCCTGCTGATTGTCACCGTCATGTTTTTAGGCGTTTTGTTTGGTATGCAGCAGGCAAACAACGGAATGCTTGATATGAAGGGCTATAAGGACCCTTCTTTAAAAGGGGCATTTACTTTGACTGACGGAGAGCATCAGGAAAAAGAAGCTTCCATTCTCGGACAAACCGTTACGGCAAAGGACTTGGAAGAAAAACAAAAACAGCTGGAACAGGCTGAAACCTTTAACTTATTTTCAAAAGCCGGAGAAGCTCTTTCAAATACCGTGACAGACTCGGCGCAGGCCATGTATGATTGGGTTTTGAAGCTGAACCGGTAGCACCAGCGAAGAGAAAAGCGTACTTCTCCTTATGAGGAAGCTTTTCTCTTTCTTGTTTTAATTGAATGTTTACAATCCTATTGATATAATCTAAGCTAGTGTATTTTGCGTTTAATAGTAGGAGTGATAGATTGTGACAGATAAAGAAAAGCGTTTAGAGAGGCAGTCAAGAATTCGGAATTTCTCCATCATCGCCCATATTGACCACGGCAAATCGACCTTGGCGGATCGGATTTTAGAAAAAACATCGGCGATCACTCAGCGGGAAATGAAAGAACAATTGCTTGATTCAATGGACCTTGAACGCGAACGGGGAATTACCATTAAATTAAATTCCGTTCAGCTGAAATACAAAGCAAAGGACGGAGAAGAATATATATTCCATCTGATCGACACGCCCGGACACGTCGACTTTACTTATGAAGTATCGCGAAGCCTTGCCGCCTGTGAAGGTGCGATACTCGTTGTAGATGCGGCACAGGGGATTGAGGCGCAAACATTGGCGAACGTCTACCTGGCGCTTGATAATGACCTTGAGATTCTTCCTGTCATTAATAAAATCGATCTTCCGAGCGCAGAGCCTGAACGTGTGCGTCAAGAGGTGGAGGACGTTATCGGCCTTGACGCTTCAGATGCGGTCCTCGCTTCAGCGAAAGCAGGCATTGGAATAGAGGATATTTTAGAGCAGATCGTTGAAAAGGTGCCAGCTCCTTCAGGCGACCCTGAAGCACCGCTTAAAGCGCTCATTTTTGACTCGCTTTACGATGCGTACCGCGGGGTCGTCGCTTATATCAGAGTCGTAGAAGGAACGGTAAAACCGGGCCAGAAAATTAAAATGATGGCGACCGGAAAAGAGTTTGAAGTGATCGAGGTCGGCGTTTTCACACCGAAAGCGCAGCCGGCTGACGAACTGACTGTCGGCGACGTAGGCTACCTGACAGCAGCGATAAAAAATGTCGGCGACACCCGTGTCGGTGATACGATCACAAGTGCGGTCAAACCTGCGGCAGAAGCGCTGCCGGGCTATCGCAAACTCAATCCGATGGTGTATTGCGGGCTTTATCCGATTGACACCGCAAAATATAATGATTTGCGTGAGGCGTTGGAAAAGCTTGAACTGAACGATTCATCACTTCAATATGAGGCCGAGACGTCTCAAGCGCTCGGTTTCGGTTTCCGCTGCGGCTTTTTAGGAATGCTGCATATGGAAATCATTCAAGAGCGGATTGAACGTGAATTTAAAATTGATCTCATTACAACCGCACCGAGTGTTATTTATGACGTCTACATGACAGACGGCGAAAAAATCGTGGTGGATAACCCGTCAAATATGCCTGACCCGCAAAAGATAGAACGGGTCGAAGAACCTTATGTCAAGGCGACTATGATGGTGCCGAATGATTTTGTCGGCGCGGTTATGGAGCTTTGCCAGGGGAAACGCGGCAACTTTATTGATATGCAGTACTTAGACGCCAACCGGGTCAGCATTGTATACGATATGCCTTTAGCGGAAATCGTTTATGAGTTTTTCGATCAGCTGAAATCAAGCACGAAAGGGTATGCCTCTTTTGATTATGAACTGATCGGCTACAAGCCTTCGAAGCTTGTCAAAATGGACATTATGCTGAATACGGAAAAAATTGATGCGCTGTCATTTATCGTGCATCGTGATTACGCGTACGAGCGCGGGAAAGTCATCGTTGAGAAGCTGAAGGAATTGATTCCGCGCCAGCAATTCGAAGTTCCCGTGCAGGCAGCGATCGGACAGAAAATCGTGGCGCGCTCAACCATTAAAGCCATGCGAAAAAACGTACTGGCTAAATGCTACGGAGGAGACATATCGCGGAAACGGAAGCTTCTTGAAAAACAAAAAGAAGGAAAACGCCGGATGAAGCAGGTCGGCTCAGTTGAAGTGCCGCAGGAAGCGTTTATGGCTGTCCTTAAAATGGATGACAGCCCAAAAAAATAACAAAAGCCGCCGCAGTCCAGCACTGCGGTTTCTTTCTGTAATGAAGAAGGTGTACCGAGTGAAATCAGCTTATATTCATATTCCGTTTTGTGAGCATATCTGCCACTACTGCGATTTTAATAAATATTTTATTCAAAGCCAGCCCGTCGATGAGTACTTAAACTCACTCGAGAAGGAAATGATAAATACAATAGAGCGGACGGGACGCCCGAACTTACGCACCATTTTTATTGGCGGAGGCACTCCGACATCCCTGTCTCCGGCCCAGCTGGAAAAACTGATGGAGTCCATTCATCGCGTCCTCGGTCCTTCGTCAGGCCTTATCGAGTTTGCGGCTGAAGCGAACCCGGATGACCTTTCCGCCGAAAAATTAAAGATTCTTAAAAGCGCGGGTGTCAATCGGCTGAGCTTCGGCGTCCAAACGTTTGAAGACGAGCTTTTACAAAAGATCGGCAGGGTGCACAAACAAAAGGATGTTTTTGCTTCCTTTGAAAGGGCGAGGGCGCTCGGTTTTGATAATATCAGCCTGGATTTAATGTTCGGCCTGCCGAACCAGACATTGGCCGACCTTGACAATTCCATCAAAACGGCATTGTCGCTTGACGCTGAGCACTATTCTGTTTATTCGCTCATAGTAGAGCCGAAAACGGTGTTTTATAATTTAATGCAAAAAGGCCGCCTGCATCTGCCGGCCCAAGAGCAGGAAGCCGAAATGTATGAAACGGTGATAAGGCAGATGAACGAAGCCGGTATCCGCCAATATGAAATCAGCAACTTTGCAAAGCCCGGATACGAATCACAGCATAATTTGACGTATTGGAGCAATGAAGATTATTTCGGCTTCGGCGCTGGGGCGCATGGATATATAAACGGCATCCGTACCGTCAACGCCGGCCCTGTGAAACATTACATGCAGCTGATCGAAGAAAAAGGACTGCCTTACCGGGACACACATGAGGTGACGAAAGAAGAGCAAATCGAGGAGGAAATGTTTCTCGGCCTCAGAAAAATGTCAGGCGTGAAGAAGAAAGCATTCCGGGAAAAATTCGGACGCTCTGTAGATGAACTATTCCCTGATGTCCTGAAAGACCTTGCCGAAAAAGGGCTGATCCGGGACACGGAAGAGTCTGTCACATTAACGCATGAGGGCAAATTATTAGGAAATGAGGTTTTTGGCGCTTTTTTGGGTGAGTTATAATTGACATTTTTCTTTTGGTTTGTTACTTTTGTTATAGAATTAGCACTCGCTGACTTAGAGTGCTAACAGGGGTGATGATGATGTTAACAAATCGTCAGCTGTTGATCCTGCAAGTGATTATTAATGATTTTATACAATCAGCACAGCCTGTAGGATCAAGAACTCTTTCAAAAAAAGACGAAATTACATTCAGCTCTGCAACGATTAGAAACGAGATGGCTGACTTGGAGGAATTGGGCTTTATTGAAAAAACCCACTCTTCTTCAGGACGGGTTCCGTCAGAAAAAGGGTACAGATATTATGTCGATCATCTGCTGTCACCCGTCAAGCTGACAAAAACCGACCTAGATTTAATCCACTCGATATTTAAAGAAAAAATCTTCGAGCTGGAAAAAACCGTTCAAAAATCAGCGCAGATCCTGTCCGAACTGACAAACTATACATCCATTGTTCTCGGGCCCACGCTGAGCGAAAATTATCTTAAACAGATTCAAATCGTTCCGATCCAGCCGGATAAAGCGGTTGCCATCCTTGTTACGAATACGGGGCATGTCGAAAACCGCACCATCAGTTTCCCGGCAAAAATGGATCTGTCTGATATTGAAAAACTGGTCAATATATTGAATGAACGATTAGCCGGCGTTCCGATGGATGAGCTGAATGAACGCATTTTTAAAGAGGTTGTCATGTATTTAAGGCAGCACATTGCCAACTATGACAGCATTCTCGAGGCGCTGCGTTCCTCATTTCATCCAGCCGGCCATGTCGAGAAACTGTTTTTCGGCGGAAAAATCAATATGCTGAATCAGCCGGAGTTTCACGATATTGAAAGAGTCCGATCACTTCTGTCTTTAATTGAAAAAGAGCAGGATGTTCTGAAGCTGTTTCAATCGTCAAAAGCGGGCATTTCGATTAAAATCGGGAAAGAAAACGACTACCAGGAAATGGAGAACTGCAGCTTAATTACGGCCACATATACCGTTGATACGAAGCAAATCGGATCAATTGCCATTATCGGACCGACGCGCATGAACTATTCCAGAGTCGTCAGCCTGCTTCAGCACGTGACTTCGGACTTGTCAAAAGCATTGACAAATTTGTATGATGAATAAGGGAATTTTGGCAATGATTTTCAGGAATCCTTTTACATCTTTTGAGGGAGGTGAACACAATGTCAGAAGAAAAACAAACCGCAGAACAGGTTGAAACAGAAGAACAAGAAGAAATGGCAGAACAAGCCGCATCTGAAGAACAGCATGATGAAACGGCTGCTGAAGACGAAGTCCTTCAACAACAAATCGATGAATTGCAAGGTTTGCTTGATGAAAAGGAAAATAAACTTTTGCGTGTTCAAGCAGACTTTGAAAATTATAAACGACGCAACCGCCTTGAAATGGAGGCTGCACAGAAATACCGTTCTCAAAACATCGTGACGGAAATTCTTCCGGCCCTCGACAATTTTGAGCGGGCTTTACAGGTAGACGCCGAAAGCGAGCAGACAAAAAGTTTGCTGCAAGGTATGGAAATGGTCCGCCGCCAGCTGATGGAGGCGCTGAAGAAAGAAGGCGTTGAAGCCATCGAAGCTGTCGGTCAGGAATTTGATCCGAACCTTCACCAAGCCGTAATGCAGGTGGAAGATGAAAACTTCGGCAGCAATATTGTTGTTGAAGAAATGCAAAAAGGCTACAAACTGAAGGATCGCGTTATCCGCCCTTCAATGGTAAAAGTGAATCAATAATTACATAGCAGGAGGTAATTCAAAGTGAGTAAAGTAATCGGAATTGACTTGGGTACGACAAACTCATGCGTGGCAGTGCTTGAAGGCGGCGAGCCTACAGTCATCGCAAACGCTGAAGGAAACCGCACAACTCCGTCAGTCGTTGCGTTTAAAAACGGCGAACGCCAAGTAGGGGAAGTGGCAAAACGCCAATCGATCACAAACCCTAACACAATCATGTCTGTCAAACGCCATATGGGTACTGACTACAAAGTGGAGGTCGAAGGAAAAGACTACACGCCTCAAGAAGTGTCAGCCATCATCCTTCAGCACCTTAAATCATACGCGGAAAGCTATCTTGGCGAAACGGTTTCAAAAGCTGTTATCACAGTTCCTGCATACTTCAACGATGCAGAACGCCAAGCGACAAAAGACGCGGGTAAAATCGCCGGTCTTGAAGTAGAACGTATTATCAACGAGCCGACTGCCGCAGCATTGGCATACGGACTTGATAAAACAGACGAAGACCAAACGATTCTTGTATACGACCTTGGCGGCGGAACGTTCGACGTATCTGTTCTGGAACTTGGCGACGGCGTATTTGAAGTCCGTTCAACTGCCGGCGACAACCGTCTTGGCGGGGACGACTTTGACCAAGTCATCATCGACCATCTCGTAGCTGAATTCAAAAAAGAAAACGGCATCGATCTTTCTAAAGACAAAATGGCGCTTCAGCGTTTAAAAGATGCGGCTGAAAAAGCGAAAAAAGATCTTTCCGGCGTATCATCTACGCAAATTTCTTTACCGTTTATCACAGCGGGAGACGCGGGCCCTCTTCACCTTGAGCTGACGCTGACACGCGCTAAATTCGAAGAGCTTTCCGCTCATCTTGTAGAGCGTACAATGGCTCCGGTCCGTCAAGCGCTTCAAGATGCGGATCTTTCTGCAAGCGAAATCGACAAAGTCATCCTTGTCGGCGGATCTACACGTATCCCTGCCGTACAGGAAGCAATCAAAAAAGAAACAGGTAAAGAAGCACATAAAGGCGTAAACCCTGATGAAGTTGTAGCGCTTGGCGCTGCGATCCAAGGCGGCGTTATTACAGGTGACGTTAAAGATGTTGTTCTTCTTGACGTTACACCGCTTTCTCTCGGTATTGAAACAATGGGCGGCGTGTTCACAAAGCTGATCGACCGCAACACAACAATTCCGACAAGCAAATCTCAAGTGTTCTCAACTGCTGCTGACAATCAAACGGCTGTTGACATTCACGTCCTTCAAGGGGAGCGCCAAATGTCTGCCGACAACAAAACACTCGGCCGCTTCCAGCTTACGGATATCCCGCCGGCACCGCGCGGCGTACCGCAAATTGAAGTTTCTTTCGATATTGACAAAAACGGTATCGTAAACGTAAGAGCGAAAGATTTAGGCACAGGAAAAGAACAAAACATCACAATCAAATCTTCTTCAGGTCTTTCTGATGATGAGATCGAACGCATGGTAAAAGAAGCGGAAGAAAACGCTGACGCTGATGCGAAGAAAAAAGAAGAAATCGAAGTCCGCAACGAAGCTGACCAGCTCGTTTTCCAAACAGAGAAAACGTTAAAAGACCTGGAAGGCAAAGTGGACGAAGAGCAAGTGAAAAAAGCAAACGACGCAAAAGACGCGTTAAAAGCTGCGATCGAGAAAAACGAATTTGAAGACATCAAAGCGAAAAAAGATGAGCTTCAGGCGATCGTTCAAGAGCTTTCTATGAAGCTTTATGAAGAAGCGGCAAAAGCGCAGCAAGCTGAAGGCGCAGCAAACGCTGAAGGCAAAAAAGCGGACGACAACGTTGTCGATGCGGAATACGAAGAAGTAAAAGACGACGAAAATAAAAAATAAGTTTCTTTCTATCTCTGCCCAGGCAGACGGCAGAAAGAACATACAGCATATTCTGATTCAACAGACAGAAAGTCAAAGTCAGGCATCTCTTGGCTTTGACTTTTTTTCTTGCCCGGGATAAAAGGAATTGAAAAAACATAATTCAAAATGATACAATCTAATTTATGTGAGAAATTCGGGAGAGTGAAGCGAGATGAGTAAGCGTGATTACTATGAAGTGCTTGGAGTAAGTAAGAGCGCTTCAAAGGATGAAATCAAAAAAGCCTATCGGAAGCTTTCAAAAAAATATCATCCTGATATCAATAAAGAATCCGGAGCAGATGAAAAATTCAAAGAGGTAAAAGAAGCATACGAAGCGCTCTCAGACGACCAAAAACGCGCGCAATATGACCAATTCGGCCATACAGACCCTAATCAGGGCTTCGGCGGCGGTTTCGGCGGAGGAGGAGATTTCGGCGGCTTCGGTTTTGATGACATCTTCTCAAGCATCTTTGGCGGCGGCACGAGACGCCGGGACCCGAACGCGCCTCGGCAGGGAGCTGATCTGCAGTATACAATGACCCTGTCATTTGAAGATGCGGCTTTCGGGAAAGAGACGATTATTGAAATCCCTCGAGAAGAGAATTGCGAAACATGTAAAGGCTCCGGCGCGAAGCCCGGGACAAAACCGGAAACGTGCTCGCATTGCGGAGGCTCCGGCCAGCTGAATGTTGAACAAAACACGCCGTTTGGCAAAGTTGTCAACAGAAGAGTCTGCCACCATTGTGAAGGCACCGGAAAATTCATTAAAAACAAGTGTGCGGACTGCGGCGGCACGGGCAAAGTGAAAAGACGGAAAAAAATCAATGTTACGATTCCTGCCGGCGTGGACGACGGACAGCAGCTGCGCGTTCCGGGCCAAGGCGAACCCGGCGTAAACGGAGGGCCTGCGGGAGATCTGTTTGTCGTATTCCATGTGCGCGCACATGAGTTTTTCGAGCGGGACGGAGACGATATTTACTGCGAAATGCCGTTAACGTTTGCCCAAGCGGCCCTCGGCGATGAGGTGGAAGTGCCGACGCTTCACGGTAAAGTGAAACTGAAAATTCCAGCCGGCACACAAACGGGAACAAAATTCAGATTAAGAGGCAAGGGCGTGCAGAATGTCCGGGGCTACGGCCAAGGCGATCAGCACATTGTCGTTCGGGTAGTCACTCCGACAAATCTGACAGATAAACAAAAAGACATCATCCGCGATTTTGCTGAAGTCAGCGGCAACCTGCCGGATGAGCAGGAAATGAGTTTCTTTGACAAAGTAAAACGCGCATTTAAAGGCGAGTAATGATTGGATAGGAGTTGGTAGTTTTGAAATGGTCCGAAATCAGCATTCACACAACACATGAAGCGGTCGAACCCATCTCAAATATTTTGCATGAAGCTGGTGCGAGCGGGGTTGTCATCGAAGATCCGCTTGATTTAATAAAAGAACGTGAGAATGTATACGGGGAAATCTACCAGCTCGACCCCAATGATTACCCCGATGAGGGTGTCATTGTCAAAGCGTATTTGCCGATTAACAGTTTTCTCGGCGAAACGGTCGACGGCATTAAAGAAACGATCAATAATCTGCTGCTTTACGATATTGATCTAGGCAGAAACAAAATCACCATTTCTGAAGTCAACGAAGAGGAATGGGCGACGGCGTGGAAAAAGTATTATCACCCTGTGAAAATTTCTGAAAAATTCACGATCGTTCCGACATGGGAAACATATACACCGGTAAATACGGATGAACTGATTATTGAAATGGACCCGGGAATGGCGTTTGGCACGGGGACGCATCCGACAACCGTACTTTGCATACAGGCGCTGGAACGGATTGTCCGAAAAGGCGACCGTGTCATTGATGTCGGCACGGGTTCTGGAATTTTAAGCATTGCCGCTGCTATGCTTGAGGCTGAATCGGTTCATGCGTATGATCTTGATCCGGTTGCTGTCGAAAGCGCGCGCCTGAATGTGAAATTGAACAAAGTGAGCGAAACGGCCGAAGTGAAGCAGAACAATCTTTTGGACGGCATCACAGGCGAGCATGATGTCATTGTCGCAAATATTTTAGCGGAAGTGATTCTCCGCTTTACGTCCCAGGCGTACGGCCTGCTGAAAGACGGCGGCCATTTCATTACGTCCGGCATTATCGGTCAGAAAAAACAGGAAGTAAAAGATGCGTTGGAAAAAGCCGGCTTTACAATCACGGAAATTCTGTCAATGGAAGATTGGGTCAGCATCATCGCGAAAAAATAACAGTTAGTAGGTGTCACAGCGTATGCAACGATATTTTATCGAGCTCACGAAGCAGGAGATGAACGAAGCTCCCGAATTCCGAATAACAGGCGAAGATGTTCATCACATTGCCAACGTCATGAGGATGAATGCCGGTGACCGGATTATCTGCTGCTCAAAGGACGGCCATGAAGCGTTATGTGAGCTCCAAGCTGTTTCTAAAGAACACATATCATGTCTTGTGTCTGAATGGACGGGGGGAAATCGTGAGCTGCCGGTAAAGGTTCTGATAGCCAGCGGTCTTCCGAAAGGTGATAAGCTTGAATGGATTATCCAAAAAGGGACCGAGCTCGGCGCGAGCATGTTTATTCCTTTTCAGGGCGCCCGATCCGTCGTTAAGCTGGACGACAAAAAAGCAAAGAAAAAGCGGGAGAGATGGACGAAAATCGCGAAGGAAGCGGCCGAACAGTCGTACCGAAATGAAATTCCCGGTGTGAAAACCGTTCATACGTTCCGGCAGCTGCTTGAGATGGCAGAGAATGTCGATAAATGTGTCGTTGCATACGAAGAGTCATCAAAGCAAGGAGAATCGAGCGCTTTTGCTGCGGTGCTGCAAAACCTGCCGCATGGTTCGTCGCTTTTAATCGTATTCGGCCCTGAAGGCGGTTTAACTGAATCTGAAGCACAGCAGCTTTCAGAAAAAGGCGCCGTCTTATGCGGACTCGGACCGAGAATTTTACGGACTGAAACTGCGCCCCTTTACGCGTTAAGCGCAGTTTCTTATCATACAGAGTTATTAAGAGGTGATCAGTAATGGCAACTGTTGCTTTTCATACCCTTGGCTGCAAGGTCAACCATTATGAAACAGAAGCAATATGGCAGCTGTTTAAAGAAGCGGGTTATGAACGAAAAGAATTCGAACAGACAGCAGATGTATATGTCATTAATACATGTACTGTGACAAACACAGGAGATAAAAAAAGCCGCCAAGTCATCAGACGGGCCATTCGGCAAAATCCTGACGGCGTGATCTGCGTGACGGGGTGCTACGCTCAAACGTCTCCGGCCGAAATTATGGCCATTCCGGGCGTTGACATCGTCGTCGGCACACAGGACCGTGAAAAAATGCTCGGCTACATAGAGCAGTACAGAGAAGAGCGCCAGCCGATTAACGGCGTCGGCAACATTATGAAAGCGCGCGTGTTTGAAGAGCTGGACGTTCCCGCTTTTACAGACCGGACAAGAGCGTCATTGAAAATCCAGGAGGGATGTAACAACTTCTGTACGTTCTGCATCATCCCTTGGGCGCGCGGCCTGCTTCGTTCCCGCGATCCTGAAGAAGTCATTAAACAGGCACAGCAGCTGGTGGATGCCGGTTACAAAGAGATCGTTCTGACGGGAATTCATACGGGCGGCTACGGCGAGGATATGAAAGATTACAATTTTGCAAAGCTTCTCCGTGAATTGGATACCCGAGTAGAGGGCTTAAAACGAATCAGAATTTCATCTATTGAAGCAAGTCAAATCACTGATGAAGTGATTGAGGTGCTGGATGCTTCTGATAAAATTGTCCGCCATCTCCATATTCCGATCCAGTCAGGCTCAAACACCGTTCTGAAACGGATGAGACGCAAATATACGATGGAATTTTTCGCGGACCGCTTAAATAAGCTGAAAGAAGCACTGCCGGGCCTTGCTGTCACATCTGACGTCATCGTCGGCTTCCCGGGTGAAACGGAAGAAGAATTTATGGAAACGTATCAGTTCATCAAAGAACATAAGTTTTCTGAGCTTCATGTGTTCCCTTACAGCAAACGCACCGGAACACCTGCGGCCAGAATGGATGACCAGGTTGATGAAACCGTAAAAAATGAACGGGTTCACAAGCTGATCGCGCTTTCTGACCAGCTTGCCAAAGAATACGCTTCTGATTACGAAGGAGAGGTTCTTGAGATCATTCCTGAAGAAGTGTTTAAAGAGTCCGATGAAGACGGCATGTTTGTCGGCTATACGGACAATTATATGAAAGTCGTCTTTAAAGGGACGGAAGACATGATCGGCAAACTCGTCAAAGTTAAAATCCAAAAAGCGGGCTATCCGTACAATGCAGGGCAGTTTGTCCGGATTGTTGAGGAAGAACCGACACAGAAAATGCGCATGTCTTCATAATATTTCTGAAAAAATAAAACCGATGCTCCCTGTGCATCGGTTTTTTATTGTTTAGAAGGAATAAGCCTGTCAATAAACCGGTAAAACAGATCAGTGAACGGTAAAAACAACAGGGCGGTGACGACATTGAATAAAAGGCTGAAATGGGCAATCATTTGAGCTGGTTCGCTTGACAGCCGTTCCGCGATGCCTGCTGACGCTGACAGAAAAGGAAATACGAGGAGCACACCGAGGACATTAAACAAAACGTGGGCGCCGGCAGTCTGTCTGGCGGCATAACCGCCTGAAACAGCAGCCATGACGGCCGTGATGCATGTCCCGATATTAGATCCCAGAACGACGCTGACCGCCTGTTCAATACCGATCACCCCTTCGTTCATAAAGCTCATTAAAATGCCGATGCATACCGAGCTTGAATGAATGATTGCCGTCAATATCATGCCGATAAAAAGAGCGGACCAATTTGAATCATTTACATGCCGCAACACCTCCGCGCCTGCTTTCATTTCTGTCAGCGGAACGGCAAGGCGGCTGAAGCACGTGATGCAAAAAAAGATAATACTCAGGCCCAGAAAGCTTGTTCCGAGCTGTTTGAACGGATATTTCCGAATGAGCAAAAACAATAAGCCGCCGATGAAAAGCACCCAGATGAGCACATCCATCTTAATGGCCAAAAACTGCGTCGTAAATGTTGAGCCGACATTCGTTCCGAGAATCATCGGAATCGTCCGCTTAAAAGTCAAAGCGCCAGCGCTCACAAATCCGATAACAATGACCATAAAGGCGGAGCTGCTCTGAAGCAGACCGGTAAACACGATGCTGATAAGAAAAGCTTTCAAAGGGTGGTCAGTAAACAGAAGCAGGCTCTTCTCAATTTTAGAATACGTTAAAGATATCAGCCCTTGCCTGAGCAGGCTCATTCCGGCTAAAAAAACCAAGATAAGTGCGGCAAAGCAGATCAGTATCAGCAAACGAAACACCCCTTTCCATCATTATATAGACAAGCAGCGCCATTCATGACGGAAAAGTGAATTCACTTAGTTGACCTGACTGATGGCTTATATTATAATGTCAAAGTACATGTTTATATGTGTATCTTTTTAAAGGTAGTCGATTGGTGTATTCGGAGGGAGGGAAAGAGAATGTCAAAAACGGTCGTTAGAAAAAACGAATCGCTTGAAGATGCTCTTCGTCGCTTCAAACGCAGTGTATCAAAGACAGGTACTTTGCAAGAAGCAAGAAAGCGCGAATTTTATGAAAAACCTAGCGTAAAGCGCAAGAAAAAGTCTGAAGCTGCTAGAAAACGCAAATTCTAAAAGAGGGTGGATTTATGAGTCTTCTTGAGCGACTTAACCAGGATATGAAGCTGTATATGAAAAGCCGTGAGAAAGACAAACTGACTGTCGTTCGAATGGTGAAAGCTTCACTTCAAAACGAAGCAATTAAGCTTAAGAAAGACAGTTTGACCGAGGATGAGGAACTTACTGTCCTATCTCGTGAACTTAAGCAACGTAAAGACTCCCTCCATGAATTTTCAAACGCTAATCGTTTAGATTTAGTAGATAAAGTTCAAAAAGAGCTGGACATTTTAGAAGTTTATTTACCGAAGCAGCTTTCTGAAGAAGAGCTGCAGACAATCGTAAATGAAACCATCGCTGAAGTCGGTGCGAGCTCTAAAGCGGACATGGGCAAAGTGATGAGTGCTATTATGCCTAAAGTAAAAGGTAAAGCTGACGGAAGTGTAATTAACAGACTTGTCAGCAGTCAATTGTCTTAATTGGCAAAGAAAAAGACATCTTTCCTAGAGAGATGTCTTTTTTTATACATAAAAAAATGAAACTTAAGTACATTTGTTACGTATATAAAGAAGAACGAAAAGGGAAGGAGGGTATATCGGCCTTGTTCCGAAAAAAAACCGGAATTGCTGTTGCTCTATTGGTCCTATTTGTATTATCTTTATTAGGGGTTCAGTTGAACGCAAAAGCTGATCATCCAGAGGTTTATGTCATCCCGGTTGAGAAAAATGTCGAAAAGGGGCTTGCTTCGTTCTTATCGCGTTCTTTCAAGGAGGCGAAAGAAGCCGGAGCGTCACACATTATTCTTGATATTAATACGCCGGGCGGCGCCGTTCAATCTGCCTTAAACATTGCAGATGTTATAAATAGCGCGGATGTGCCTGTTACCGCTTACGTAAATAAACGGGCGCTTTCCGCAGGCGCGTATATTGCGCTGCAAGCAGACGATATTTATATGGCTCCGGGAGGAAAGATAGGGGCTGCTGCCATTATTGACGGGAAAGGCAACGCCGCTGATCAAAAAGCCCAATCACTGTGGCATGCGGAAATGGAAGACGCAGCCGTTAAGAACAGCCGGAATCCGAAATATGCGCTGGCAATGGCAGACCCTGCAATAGATGCGAAGGAAGCGGGAGCCCCAAAAGGGAAACTGCTGACGCTGAATGCTGAAAAAGCTGAGGAAGTCGGTTATTCGGAAGGCACCGTGCCAAACCTTGACGCATTGTATAAAAAGCTCGGATTTGAAAAAGCCGATGTTCTGCACGCTCAAGAAGGCTTCGTCGACAAAATGGGCAGATGGCTGACAAACCCGTTTGTTGTACCTGTCTTATTAACCTTAGCTTTTCTAGGCTTGACCATTGAACTGTTCTCTCCGGGTGTCGGTATACCGGGTGCCGTCGGATTTACGGCTTTGCTGCTGTTTTTCTTCGGACATCTGGCCGCCGGTTTTGCAGGCTATGACAGCGTATTCCTGTTTGTCGCAGGTTTGGTTTTTATCCTATTAGAAATCTTTCTGCCCGGAGGCATTATCGGTCTCCTCGGAATCATAGGCGTGATCACAAGCCTTTTTCTCGCAGCAGGCAGCTTTACAGTAATGGCGGTTTCTCTCTTGATCGCCGCGGCTGTTTCCATTACAGCCTTTATCATATTAACAAGGGTGTTGGGAAAACGGATGAAATTCTTTAAGAAATTTATATTGACTGATTCTACAAGCACAGAGAGCGGTTATGTTTCAAATCAAAACCGGACAGAGCTATTGGGCAAGGTCGGCGTGACCGCTACCGCCCTCAGACCGTCAGGCACCGTCATTATTGACGATGAACGCCTTGATGTCGTTTCAGAAGGCTCGTTCACTGAAAAAGACAAGCAAGTAAAAGTGGTGAAAGTGGAAGGCTCGCGCATCGTCGTGAGAGAAATATAGATAAACCTTGAGGAGGAATTAGATGGAACTGTCAAGCTTGGCGATTTTAGCATTAGTCGCAGCCGCAATTATTGTGTTAGCCGTGTTCTTCACCTTTGTACCAGTGATGCTCTGGATCTCGGCGCTTGCGGCGGGAGTCAAAATCAGCATTTTCACTTTAATCGGAATGAGGCTTCGCCGCGTTATTCCAAGCCGCGTTGTAAACCCGTTAATTAAAGCACATAAAGCGGGCATTGCCGCTTCAACAAATCAGCTTGAGAGCCACTACCTGGCCGGAGGTAATGTCGACAGGGTCGTCAATGCCTTGATTGCGGCACAGCGCGCCAACATTGAACTGACATTTGAACGCTGCGCTGCCATTGACCTGGCTGGACGGGACGTATTAGAAGCCGTTCAAATGAGCGTAAATCCAAAGGTTATTGAAACACCGTTTATCGCAGGTGTCGCCATGGACGGAATTGAAGTCAAAGCGAAAGCCAGAATTACGGTGAGAGCCAATATCGACCGCCTCGTCGGCGGAGCCGGCGAAGAAACAATCGTCGCCCGTGTCGGGGAAGGGATTGTATCAACGATCGGTTCATCAGCCAATCATAAAAAAGTGCTGGAAAACCCTGATATGATCTCGCAAACCGTATTGGGAAAAGGATTGGACTCAGGCACTGCATTTGAAATTCTTTCAATCGATATCGCTGACGTTGATATCGGCAAAAACATCGGAGCGATTCTTCAGACAGACCAAGCGGAAGCAGACAAAAACATTGCACAGGCAAAAGCGGAAGAACGCCGCGCTATGGCTGTGGCACAAGAGCAGGAAATGCGCGCCCGCGTAGAGGAAATGCGTGCCAAAGTAGTGGAAGCAGAAGCGGAAGTGCCGCTTGCGATGGCTGAAGCATTGCGTGAAGGAAATATCGGCGTCATGGATTACATGAATATTAAAAATATCGATGCCGATACAGGCATGAGGGATTCAATCGGCAAGCTGACAAATGACCAGCAAGATGAAGACCATCAATCCTAACCTCTCTTATAAGGAGGGAGCCGTTATATGCAGGAGATTCTGACTAACCCGCTCGTTATTGCTGCCGTCATCGGCATTATATCGGCGATATTCGGCAAAAAAAGCAAAGATGAGAAACAGGGCGCCAAAAAACGGCCTGCGCCGCAGGCTCAAAAACAGCCTGCCGAACAGCAGCCGGCTGACCAGCATAAACCGGAAGAAGTCCCTGTCGTTTCAGAACAAAACCCATTTGAACAAAAAAGACGGGAAGCTGAAAAAAGACTTTCGGAAACAAAGCAGACGTTCAAAGGGCTTGAACGCGAGCTCACCGCCGTACGAGGCAGGAACGCGTCCCTAAAGAAAAATGTCCTTAAAGTAAATAAAGACACCGCGGTGCAAGGCATCATTTTCGGAGAAGTTTTCGGCCCGCCCCGCGCAAAAAAACCGCACCATACCATGCGGAGCATCCGTAAAAATTAAAGTGTTAGAACCCCTTTTCAAATCATACATATGAGATGAAAGGGGGTTCTTTTTTTATGGGGCAAAGAAAGAATCGTGTAAAGGCGTGGCTGACAAGAGCATTGGAAATTCCCCCGGACGTTATGATGGATCTGCCTCGTATTACGATGGTCGGCAGACTTCATATCTACATAGAGAATCACAGAGGCCTCTTACTGTTCAGCGAGGAAGAAGTAAGACTGATGCTGAAGCAGGGGCAATGTATCATATCAGGAAAAAACCTGGTTATTAAGGCAATCCTTCCTGAAGAAATTTTACTGGAAGGCACGATAGATCACGTTCGATATGTCGACTCATAAAGCCGAGGGGGAAATGATGTGAAAAATAAATGGCTGTCTTTTTTTTCGGGTAAAGTCCAGCTGCAAGTCAAAGGAAAAGGGATCGAACGGCTGCTGAATGAATGCACAAGAAATAATATCTCACTTTATGCGGTGAAAAAAAAGCAAGACTATGTCCTGCTTATGATTCAGCTTCAGGATGTACATGCCTTCAGGAGGGTCATCAGAAATCATGAATGCAAAGCAAGTTTCACAAAACGAAAAGGGCTTCCCTTTCTGCTTCTCAAATCAAAACTGAATATGGGATTTACCGCGGGATTTGCGGTTTTTTTCATTATATTATTCCTTTTATCAAACATGGTCTGGAAAGTTGATATTAAAGGGGCCAAGCCTGAAACTGAACACCAGATGATGAAGCACCTTGAAGAGATCGGTGTGAAAAAGGGCCGTCTGCAATTTTTAATGATGACACCGGAAAAAATTCAAAAATCGTTAACAAACGGAATTGAAAATATAACGTGGGTCGGGGTGGAATTAAACGGCACATCCCTTCATATGAAAGTTGTCGAAAAAAATGAGCCGACAAAAGAAAAGTACATCAGCCCGCGCCATATCGTAGCCAAAAAGAAAGCGATTATTACAAGAATGTTTGTTCAAAAGGGACAGCCGATGGCCTTTGTGAACGATCATGTTGCGAAGGGGCAGCTGCTTGTCTCAGGCTTGATCGGAAGTGAAGATCACCAGCAAAAAGTCGCTTCAAAAGCAGAAATTTACGGAGAAACGTGGTACAAGTCACAAGTAACTGTGCCTCTTGAAACATCATTTACGGTATATACGGGTAAAGTAAGGACGAAGCACAAGCTGGCTTTCGGATCTTGGGCCGTGCCTTTTTGGGGGTTAACTTTTAAGGAGGAGCCGCTGAAAAATCCGAAAACAGAGCAAGAAAAGCATCCATTTCAATTTCTGGGGCTGAAGCTTCCGATTTCTTATGTAAAAGAGCAAACGAGGGAAAGCGAAACTTCGGTAAGGACCTATACGAAAGAACAGGCGGTCAAAGCGGGAATTAAAATGGGCAAACAGGATGTAGAGAAACAATTAGGCGACAGCGGAGAGGTGAAAAATGAAAAAGTTTTGCACCAATCCGTTGAGAATGGTAAAGTAAAGTTGATTATTCTCTACCAAGTTATAGAAGATATCGTTCAAACCACACCTATTGTTCAGGGAGACTAAAGAATGGCAGAACATTTACTTGCGATTAATCACAAACTGAAAAGCCCGGACGAAGCACTTTCATTGTTCGGCAGCCAAGATTCCTTTTTGAAGCTCATGGAAAAGGATCTGGGTGTAAGCATCATCACACGCGGTGAAACCGTATACGTTTCCGGCAATGATGAGTCTTTTCAAATTGCCGACAGGTTATTGGGATCGCTCCTTGCTTTAATTCGCAAGGGGATAGAAATTTCGGAACGTGATGTGCTGTACGCCGTGAAAATGGCAAAAAAAGATAAACTTGACTATTTTGAAAGCATGTATGAAGAAGAAATTACGAAAACGGCAAAAGGCAAACCGATCCGTGTCAAAACCATCGGGCAGAGAGAATATGTTGCGGCGATGAAAAAAAATGATATGGTGTTCGGCATCGGGCCCGCGGGAACCGGTAAAACATATTTGGCCGTCGTAAAAGCGGTACATGCCTTAAAAAACGGCCTCATTAAAAAAATCATTTTAACGAGACCCGCTGTCGAAGCCGGTGAGAGCCTTGGATTTTTGCCCGGAGATTTAAAGGAAAAAGTAGATCCTTACCTGCGCCCGCTGTATGACGCGCTTCATGATGTACTGGGAAGCGACCATACGGAACGTCTTTTAGAAAGAGGGGTCATTGAAATTGCCCCGCTTGCTTACATGAGAGGGCGGACGCTTGACGACGCGTACGTGATTCTTGACGAAGCCCAGAACACCACCCCTGCTCAAATGAAAATGTTTTTGACGAGATTGGGTTTTGGCTCTAAAATGATCATTACGGGCGACGTAAGCCAAATTGACCTGCCGAAAGGCGTCACATCGGGACTTGCAGTAGCGAAGGATATGCTGAAGAATATAAACGGCATTTCCGTGATTGAACTTGACCAGACAGACGTGGTCAGGCATCCGCTTGTTGCGAAAATTATTGAAGCTTATGATAAGCAAAAGTAATGCTAAAATGACCCGATCTCCCGTTATCGGGTCATTTTTATGATGTGTTGATGTTTCAGGGAGGAGGTTCTTGTTTTGAAAAAGAAGGGAAAGAGCAAAAGCGGCCGAAAACAGTTCCGCCGTTTCAGGCATGCCCGTTCGGCCCACGTGCTGTTGTATTTGCTGCTGTTAGCGATTATGTTTGGCTTGCTCTTTATTCATGTAAAACCTGAATCACTTAATTTGGATTTGTTCTCAGTCAGTGACAAGACCATCTACGCGCCTGCAACAGTGGAAGACCAGCAGGCAACGGAAGCGAAAAAGCAGGCGGCCGAAGACGCTGTGGAGGACCAATACACACTGAAAAAAGGCTATACCGACAACCGTCTTGACCTCATCACGTCTATTTTCGACAGCATCAGCGAAGTGAAACAAGGTGCTGAAAAAGAAAAAAAAGCGCCTTCGGAAAAATCCTTGGTGAAGTCGGTAAAAAATAAGCTGACTCAAGATGTGAATGAATCCATTTCAGAAGGCACTATTAAAGCGCTTCTTCACGCGAACAATGAAGATTTCTCATTTGTAAGGGATTCCGTCATTACTGCGGTGAATACGGTGATGAGCAGTGAGATACCGTCCGAAAAATTAGCGGAAGCGAAGGAAAAAGTCGCAAAAGAACTGAAAAGCGCTTCCGTACCGTCAAAGTATTTGTCAGCGGCAACTGAAATCGGAAAATATGCGGTCATCCCGAATTACGTATTTGATCCGAAAGCGACCGATGCAAAGCGTCAGGAAGCGTCTGACAGTGTCCAGCCGGTGCAAATCAAACAAGGACAGGTACTTGTTGAGGAGAATGACCTGATCGACCGGGAAGTATACAGAAAGCTTGAATTAACGGGGCTGTTAAACAATTCGAATCTGTTAAAGCCTATCACCGGTCTGTTATTGATGATCGGGCTGTTCATTGCTACGCTTGTCTACTATTTTGAGAAACAGCAGCAGGAACTTAAGCTGAAAAATAAATCACTTTTGTTATTTTCTATTATTACAACGCTGATTCTTGTCATAATGGAAGTCGTCAGCCTGTTTCAAAAAATCGAATATACGAATATCGGTTATCTTGTTCCGATCGCCGCCGGCGCCATATTATTCAGGCTGCTGCTTAATGAAAGGCTCGCTATTTTAGGAAGCATCATTTTGGCGATTTGCGGCAGTATGATGTTTAATCAGGGCGTGACGGGAACGTTTAATTATGTAATCGGTATTTACTATTTAATCAGCAGCATTTCAGGCATTCTGTTTTTAGGAAAACAAAATGCAAGATCTAAAATTTTACAGGCCGGTCTGTTCGTATCGTTTATTAATATGATTATCGTGCTCTCGCTTTTATTAATACAAAATACGGCGCTGTCCCCTGTTGAAATCGGAACGTTAATGCTGATGGGAGTCGTGTCGGGTCTGGCTGCATCGGTTTTGATTATCGGTCTTATGCCGTTTTTTGAAACGGGATTCGGCATTTTGTCGACGATGAGGCTGATTGAGCTGTCAAATCCGAACCATCCGCTGCTTCGTAAGATTTTAACGGAAACACCTGGTACATATCATCACAGCGTCATGGTCGCGAATCTGTCGGAAGCCGCCTGTGAAGCTGTAGGGGCAAACGGTCTGCTGGCACGGGTGGGGGCGTACTATCATGATCTTGGCAAAACGAAACGCCCGCAATATTTCATTGAAAATCAAATGAATATGGATAACCCGCATGATAAGCTGTCACCGCAGCTCAGTAAAAATATTATCATCGCCCATACGACAGACGGCGCGAACATGCTCAGAAGCTATAAGTTTCCGCAAGAACTTGTGGATATCGCAGAGCAGCATCACGGGACGTCCCTTTTAAAATTCTTTTATTATAAAGCGAAGGAAAAGGGCGACCAGATTACAGAAGAAGAGTTCCGTTACCCGGGGCCGAAACCGCAATCAAAAGAGGCTGCCATTATTTCAGTGGCCGACAGCGTCGAGGCTGCCGTCCGTTCAATGCACAATCCAAATCCCGAGCGCATCGAGAAGCTTGTGAGGGGCATTATATCCGATAAGCTTCAGGACGGGCAGTTCTCGGAATGTGATTTGACCTTCCGAGAGCTGGATACGATCGCTAAAACGCTCTGTGCAACATTAAAAGGAATTTTCCACTCCCGGATTGAATATCCGGAGGCTACGAAGAAGGTGAAATAAAATGGGTTTACTGATAGATATCGTTGATGAAACAAACAGCGTCTCAGCCGACTCGCTGAAAGAAGTTGAAAAGCTGCTCCAATTTGCGGCGGAAAAAGAAGGAGTTCAGGATCAGGCTGAGGTCTCAGTGACAATTGTCTCTAATGAGGAGATCAGAGAAATCAATAAAGAATACAGGGGAAAGGACACCCCGACGGACGTCATTTCCTTTGCTCTTGAAGAAGAAGGGGAAGATGAAATCGAAATAGTGGGCGCCGAAATGCCGCCTGTTTTAGGAGATATCATTATCAGCGCTGACCGAACGAAAGAGCAGGCTAAAGAGTACGGCCACTCCTTTATGAGGGAACTCGGTTTTCTCTCTGTCCACGGCTTTTTGCATTTGCTTGGTTATGATCATATGACTAAGGAAGACGAAGAAGAAATGTTTTCAAAGCAAAAGGATTTGCTGGATGAGTATGGACTCACGAGATCATAAAAATGAGTGGAGCCGGTTTATAAAGAGCTTTGTCCACGCATGGAGGGGGATCCGGAAGACGGCGCGGTCGGAGCGGAATTTTCAATTTCACATCGCCGCAGCCTGCGCCGTCATCCTTTGCGGCTTCCTCATCGGGCTCAGCTCGGCTGAATGGGCCGTTGTTTTGATGCTGATCGGCGGTATGCTTTCTCTGGAGCTGGTGAATACAGCTATAGAACATCTTGTTGATTTAGTAACGGATCAGTATCATCCGCTCGCAAAAGCGGCAAAGGACGCGGCAGCCGGAGCTGTTTGCGTATTTGCCGTCATTTCGTGTATCATTGGTTTACTCATCTTTTTGCCGAAGTTGTTTTAGCAGAAGATTCTTACAATTATTTTACATTACCAAAAATGGGCGTGAAAAACCAATAACAATTATGTAAAATAAAAGTGACAGCGGTATCATACAGGATAAAGGTAAGAGAGGAACATGTACACATGAACAGACAAGAACTTATTGCAGAGGCATTAAAAGCACGGGACACAGCGTATGTACCGTATTCAAATTTCAGAGTCGGAGCCGCTCTTCTTACCAAAGACGGAAAAGTGTACAGAGGCTGCAACATTGAAAATGCGGCATACAGCATGTGCAACTGTGCTGAACGCACCGCTTTATTCAAAGCTGTTTCTGAAGGAGATACGGAATTCAGCATGCTGGCCGTAGCAGCGGAAACACCGGGGCCGGTGTCACCGTGCGGAGCTTGCAGACAAGTAATTTCCGAGCTCTGCTCAAAGGATATGCTCGTGGTTCTGACCAACTTACAAGGACAAATAAAAGAAATGACTGCAGAAGAATTATTGCCAGGCGCATTTTCATCGGAGGATTTACATGACGAACGAAAGCTTTAAATCAGGATTTGTATCTATCATCGGAAGACCTAACGTAGGAAAGTCCACCTTTTTAAACCGGGTCATCGGACAAAAAATCGCCATTATGAGCGACAAACCCCAGACGACAAGAAATAAAGTGCAAGGGGTGCTGACAACAGGCACATCACAAACCATTTTTATCGATACACCCGGTATTCACAAGCCGAAGCACAAGCTTGGCGACTTTATGATGAAAGTGGCGCAAAACACGCTGAAGGAAGTTGACTTGGTGTTATTTATGATTAACGCCGAAGAAGGATACGGAAAAGGCGACGAGTTTATTATCGAAAAGCTCCGTCAAACATCTACGCCCGTATTTTTAATCGTAAACAAAATCGATAAAATCCATCCTGATCAGCTGCTGCTTTTAATTGATGAGTACCGCACGCGTTATCCGTTTAAGGAAATAGTGCCGATTTCAGCATTGGAAGGCAATAACGTTGAAACGCTGCTCGCGCAGATTGAAGCGTATTTACCGGAAGGCCCTCAGTTTTATCCGAGTGACCAGGTGACAGACCATCCTGAGCGATTTATTATTTCTGAATTGATCAGAGAAAAGGTGCTTCACCTCACAAGGGAAGAAATCCCGCACAGCATCGCAGTGAGCATCGAGTCCATTAAGGCGCAGGAAAACGGTTCTGTCCATGTTGCAGCTACCATTGTGGTTGAGCGCGATTCCCAAAAAGGAATCGTCATCGGGAAAAAAGGAAGCCTCTTAAAAGAAGTCGGCAAAAGGGCAAGAGCCGATATCGAAGCGCTGTTAGGTTCACGCGTGTACTTGGAATTGTGGGTAAAGGTTCAAAAGGACTGGCGGAATAAAATGTCCCAGCTGCGTGATTTCGGTTTTAAAGAGGATGAATATTAAGATTTCAGCGCATGCCTGATGTGTGATTACCTCACAAGAAAAGGGATACGTTAGCAAAATTTGTTTAACATGAAAAGGGGGACACCAGGTCAAGATAAGGGTAAGAATTTGGATTGGCAAGCTAGTTTAATTATGAAAGGTGGGTTTTTTGTGTTGAATTTTACCTGGAACGTATTTTCTCAAACAGGAAGTGTTGATACGTACCTTCTTTTTAAAGAACTGGAAAAAGAGAACCTGGAAAGACCCGAAGAACCGGAAGATGAGCTAGCCCGAATTGATTTTCCAATTTTGTAAACCTCTTGGCCCCTCCATTAGTGGAAGGTGCGGAAATGCTGACAAAATGTGAAGGAATCGTGATCCGTACGAATGATTACGGAGAAACGAATAAGATTGTGACATTGCTGACAAGGGAACACGGCAAAATCGGCGTCATGGCAAGAGGCGCCAAGAAAACAAACAGCCGGTTATCAGCAGTCAGCCAGCCGTTTTTGTACGGGTCATTTTTAATGCAAAAAACATCCGGACTCGGCACGCTCCAGCAAGGTGAAATGATTCTCAGCATGAGAACGATCAGAGAAGACTTATTTTTAACGGCATATGCTGCCTTTATTGCTGAACTCGCCGACAAAGGAACCGAAGAAAAGAAACCGAACCCTTATTTATTCGAATTAATTCTCGAATCCTTTAAGAGGCTGAATGAAGGAACGGACCCGGATGTGATCACTTTCATCGTTCAGATGAAAATGCTCGGCGTCATGGGGCTGTATCCCGAGCTGAATCATTGTGTCCACTGCAAAAGTCAGGACGGAACGTTTCATTTTTCTGTCAGGGATAACGGGTTTATCTGCCACCGCTGCTTTGAAAAGGATCCGTACAAAATTCCCATTTCGCCGCAAACGGCAAGGCTTTTAAGGCTGTTTTATTACTTTGACATCGGACGCCTCGGCAGCGTATCCTTGAAACAGGAAACAAAAAATGAATTAAAACGAGTCATTGACCTGTATTATGAAGAATATTCAGGGCTCTATTTAAAGTCAAAACGGTTTTTAGACCAAATGGAAAGCATGAAAAACCTTTTGGGTGAAAACAAAAGTTGACATTCTGCCCATCTTTTTATATGATCATTTATTATAAAATATGTTGCAGTGACAGAAAGAAGTACTTGCGTCCAACTCATAAAAGCGACCTTAGGACAGTGTGAGCTAAGGATGAGCGCGCAACGAAAGGCATTCTTGAGCAACCCTTTAAAAAGAGGCTGAGCGATGAACATCCTCAGCAACTAGGGT
Source organism: Bacillus sp. YC2 (assembly GCF_019891195.1). NCBI lineage: Bacteria > Bacillati > Bacillota > Bacilli > Caryophanales > Bacillaceae > Bacillus > Bacillus sp. YC2. The sequence continues at coordinate 192,108 of NZ_JAHXDO010000004.1, forward strand.
GGAACCGCGGGAGAACTCTCGTCCCTATGTTTGCGGCTGGCAAGCATAGAGACGGGAGTTTTTTGATTGCGGCCGCACGTGTAAAAGAATGAGAAAGTGGAGGTGCTTGAAATGAACATTCAAGATATGATATTAACCCTGCAAAAGCATTGGTCCAATGAAGGCTGTGTTCTCATGCAGGCATATGATGTGGAGAAAGGCGCAGGCACAATGAGCCCGTATACATTTTTACGCAGCATCGGGCCTGAGCCGTGGAAGGTGGCTTACGTTGAACCGTCCAGACGGCCTGCAGACGGCCGCTACGGAGAAAATCCAAACAGGCTTTATCAGCATCACCAATTTCAGGTGATCATCAAGCCGTCCCCTGATAACATTCAGGAGCTTTATCTTGATTCATTGCGCGCTCTCGGCATTGATCCGCTCGAGCACGATATTCGATTCGTAGAGGATAACTGGGAAAACCCGTCTCTAGGCTGTGCCGGTCTCGGCTGGGAAGTATGGCTGGACGGAATGGAAATCACGCAGTTTACATATTTCCAGCAGGTGGGCGGAATAGAGTGTAAACCGGTTTCTGTCGAGATCACGTACGGAATTGAACGCCTTGCTTCTTATATTCAGGATAAAGAAAATGTCTTTGATCTGGAATGGACGTCAGGATTTACGGTTAAAGATTTATTTATGATGGCTGAATATGAACATTCCGTTTACACATTTGAAACGTCCGATGTGGAAATGCTTTTCCATTTATTCAGCACATATGAAAAAGAAGCGATCAGACAAATGGAGAACGGACTTGTGCATCCAGCCTATGATTATGTGCTGAAATGCTCACACACGTTCAATTTGCTTGATGCAAAGGGCGCTATTTCGGTGACGGAGCGTACGGGTTATATCGGCCGTGTCCGCAACTTGGCGAGAAAAGTAGCAAGAACGTATTATGAGGAACGGGAAAAACTAGGGTTCCCAATGCTTAAAGAGGAGGGCTCTTCTCATGAGTAAACAAGATTTGCTTTTAGAGATCGGATTAGAAGAAATGCCTGCGCGTTTTTTACATGACAGCATGGTGCAGCTCGGTGAAAAGCTGACAAATTGGCTGGCGGAAAAAAATATTGCTCACGGCGAAGTAAAACTTTTTAATACTCCGAGACGTCTAGCTGTATATATAAAAGATGTCGCAGAAAAACAGGCTGATATTCAAGAAGAAGCAAAAGGCCCAGCTAAAAAAATCGCACTTGACGCAGACGGAAACTGGACAAAAGCGGCCATCGGCTTTTCTAAAGGCCAAGGCGCCGGTGTGGATGATCTGTACATGAAAGACGTAAACGGCACAGAATACGTCTTCGTTCAGAAATTCCAGGCGGGACAAGAAACGAAATCACTTTTACCGCAATTAGAAAACTTGATTACAAGTATGCATTTTCCGAAAAACATGCGCTGGGGAAATCAAGACTTGCGTTATATTCGCCCGATTAAATGGATGATCGCCCTCTTCGGGAAAGAAGTCATTCCGTTTGCAATTGCAAATATTGAAACCGGAAGAAAGACACAAGGGCATCGCTTCCTCGGTCAAGAAGTATCTATTGATACGCCGTCTGCATATGAAGAGCAGCTGAAGGAGCAGCATGTCATCGCAGACCCCGAAGCCCGGAAACATATGATTCAAAGGCAGCTTGACTCAATTGCATCGGAAAACAAGTGGAATATTCCGATTGATGAGGACCTGCTTAACGAAGTCAATCATCTTGTGGAATACCCGACGGCACTTTACGGCTCTTTTGAAACGGAATTTCTTTCTATTCCCGAAGAAGTGCTTGTGACAACAATGAAAGAGCATCAGCGCTATTTCCCGGTAAAAGACGGGAACGGTGAGCTGCTGCCTCATTTCATTACGGTAAGAAACGGGGACAGCCATGCGATTGAAAACGTCGCGCGCGGAAACGAAAAGGTGCTGAGAGCAAGACTTTCTGACGCCTCATTCTTCTATAAAGAAGACCAAAAACTGAACATTGATGAAAATGTGAAGAAGCTGGAAAACATTGTTTTCCACGAAGAGCTTGGTTCCCTTGCGGATAAAGTAAGAAGAGTGACTGCCATAGCAGGCAAACTTGCCGTTCGTCTTAAAGCTGATGAACAAACGCAAAAGCTTGTTAAGCGCGCCGCGGAAATTTCTAAATTTGACCTTGTCACACACATGATTTACGAATTTCCAGAGCTTCAAGGCGTAATGGGAGAGAAATACGCCCGCATGCTCGGTGAAGATGAGGCAGTGGCTTCTGCGGTAAATGAGCATTATATGCCGAGATCAGCCGGAGGGGCAGTGCCGTCAACATTTACAGGGGCAGTTGTCGCGTTAGCGGATAAGCTCGATACGATCGCTTCCTTCTTTAAGATCGGCGTCATTCCGACGGGTTCTCAGGACCCTTACGGCTTGCGCCGCCAGGCAAGCGGAATCGTTTCGATCCTTATAGACCGAAACTGGGGCATTTCGTTCAAAGAGCTTTTAACGTTCACAGAAACGGAAAAAGAAAATGAACTCCTCGACTTCTTTACACAGCGTCTGAAATACGTCTTAAACGCTGAAGAGATCCGCCATGACGTAATTGAAGCCATTCTGGACAGCACAGAGCTTGAGCCGTATTCAGCCGTCCATAAAGCGCGAGTGCTGGAGAAGCAGCTCGGAGCTCCGGGCTTTAAAGAAACGGCTGAATCACTCGGCCGGGTCATCTCGATCAGCAAAAAAGGAGAAAGCCGTGAAATCAAACCGGACCTGTTTGAAAATGAACAGGAACAAAAGCTGTTTGACGCCTATCAAAAAGCGAAGGACAGCGTCGGGGAGAGTTTCGGCTCCAAAGACTATGAAAAGGCTCTCGCCGCCCTCAGCGCCCTGAAAGAGCCGATTGAAGAATACTTTAATCACACGATGGTAAATGCGGATAACGAAGCATTAAAAACCAACCGTTTAGCGCAAATGGCTTCACTTGCAGATGTAATCAAGTCTTTTGCTAATATGAATCATCTTATTGTAAAATAAAGAGAAGGAAAAGACGGTTGCTGTGTAATCGGCAATCGTCTTTTCCCCTTTACATAACATCAAAGATTTTAAATCATAGATATTGAAAACCTTCCATAAAGGTGGTGAGTACGATCGAATTAAATAAACGGCAAGAACAAATTTTACAGATTGTAAAGGAAAACGGCCCAATTACCGGGGAGCATATTGCAGACCAGCTCAATTTAACGAGGGCCACGCTGCGCCCAGACTTGGCCATACTCACCATGTCAGGCTTTTTAGAGGCTCGTCCGCGAGTCGGTTATTTTTATACGGGAAAAACAGGCAATCAGCTGCTTGCGGATAAACTGAAAAAGCTGCAAGTAAAAGATTTTCAATCTATCCCCGTCGTCATCCATGAAAATGTTTCGGTATACGATGCCATCTGCACCATGTTTTTAGAAGATGTCGGCACGTTATTTGTCGTGGATCGTGATGCTGTCTTAGTCGGTGTGCTGTCACGCAAAGATTTGCTGCGGGCGAGCATCGGCCAGCAGGAACTTGCCTCAATACCTGTTCATATCATTATGACAAGAATGCCGAATATCGCCGTGTGCAGGCGCGATGATTATGTGATGGACATCGCAAAGTATTTAATTGAAAAACAGATCGATGCGCTGCCGGTTATTAAAGAAACGGAAAAAGGCTTTGAAGTCATCGGCCGGTTTACAAAAACGAATATGACGAAGATACTCGTCAGTTTATCAGAAAATGAAATCATATAAGCTTAAAACTAACGGGGGGATAACATGGACAATCGCATCATTTATGTAGTATCAGACTCAGTCGGAGAAACGGCCGAACTCGTGGTAAAGGCTTCGCTCAGCCAGTTTAACGGTTCCGCCGATGATACGCATATCAGAAGAATTCCTTATGTTGAAGATATCGGTACAATTAATGAAGTGGTGTCTCTCGCCAAAGCGGACGGCGGTATTATTTGTTTCACACTTGTCGTTCCTGAGATTCGGGAATATTTAGTTGCTGAAGCTGAAAAAGCCAATGTTCTGTATTACGATATTATCGGCCCGCTTATTGATAAAATGGAAACAGCCTACGGCCTGACGGCAAAATATGAACCCGGCCGCGTCCGCCAGCTTGATGAAGATTATTTCAAGAAGGTGGAGGCCATCGAGTTTGCGGTCAAATATGATGACGGCAGAGACCCGAGGGGCATTTTAAAAGCCGATATCATCCTGCTCGGTGTATCCAGAACGTCTAAAACCCCATTATCTCAATATCTTGCCCATAAGCGGCTGAAGGTGGCCAATGTTCCGATCGTTCCTGAGGTCGACCCGCCGGAAGAGCTGTTCAGCGTTGATCCTAAAAAGTGCATCGGCTTAAAGATCAGCCCTGATAAACTGAACCATATTCGAAAAGAACGGTTAAAATCTCTCGGCTTAAACGACAAAGCCATTTACGCCAACATTAACAGAATTAAAGAAGAGCTGGAGTACTTTGAGAAAATTGTAGACCGAATCGGGTGTCAAGTCGTTGACGTTTCGAATAAAGCGGTTGAGGAAACAGCTAATATCATTCACCATCTGAAAACAAAGGGCCGATAACTCAGGACGCTTTATCCTGGGTTTTTGGGTATGCAAATAGGGAATAAACAAAAAGGATGGCATCTTCGCGAAGTTTGTATTATAATAAAAAATTGTGATAAAATGTTTATTTTTAGGTTTAAGCTTAGTGTGATACGAATAAACTATTACGGGTAAGATGTCAAGAAATACTCCCGGAAATTTTTCGACAAACGCTCAGAATAGATCTGCAGTCATGGAGCATATGCGATTTCGCTTGTTTTTATGCAGGAGATTGATGGAGGGATGGAGAATTAGTCTTCTAAATGAAAAAGAAAAGACGATTTTTGTCGATGCAGACGCATGCCCTGTAAAAGAGGAAATATTGCTTATTGCATCGCAATTCAGCGTTCGGGTTGTTTTCGTCGCATCATTTGAACACTATCAGCTTTCCAGAAACAAAGACGAGAATTGGATATACGTCGATCCTCATAAAGAAGCGGCTGATTTATATATCGCAAACCATGTGCGGCCGGGAGACGTCGTTGTTACGCAGGATATTGGTTTAGCTTCCCTGCTTTTGAACAGAAACGTTACCGTTTTATCAGAAAGAGGCCGTTCTTATACGGAAGACACGATTGACTTCGCTTTGATGAGCCGTCATATGTCAGGCAAACTAAGAAGAAGCGGCATCTATTCCAAAGGACCTAAAAAATTAAATAAAGAAGATCGGGAACGATTTGTTACCCTGCTTAAAAAAATCCTGTCGAATGATGAAGGGATTTCAAATCAAAACATCGAATAATGTACGACGGAGTGTTATAAGATGGGAAACCGCATACCAGACGAAGTAGTAGATCAGGTGCAGCAGTCGGCAGACATTGTTGAAGTCATAGGTGATTATGTCCAATTGAAAAAGCAAGGCCGCAACTACTTTGGGCTCTGCCCGTTTCACGGGGAAAACACGCCTTCGTTTTCTGTATCGTCCGACAAGCAAATTTTTCATTGCTTCGGCTGCGGAGCTGGCGGCAACGTTTTCTCTTTCTTACGGCAGATGGAGGGCTATTCATTTACGGAAGCCGTTTCTCACCTTGCGGATAAATATCAGATTGATTTCCCTGATGATATAACGATTCACTCTGCATCCCGGCCGGAATCTTCCGGAGAGCAAAAGATGGCTGAAGCTCACGAGCTTCTTAAGAAATTTTACCATCATTTGCTAATAAACACAAAGGAAGGCCAGGAAGCGTTAGATTACCTTTTATCAAGAGGTTTTACGAAAGAGCTCATAGATGAGTTTGAAATCGGCTATGCGCTGGATTCATGGGATTTCATGACGAAATTCTTAGCAAAACGGGGTTTTAAAGAAGAGCAGATGGAAAAAGCGGGCCTTTTGATCAGAAGGGAAGATGGGAGCGGATATTTTGACCGTTTCAGAAACCGGATTATGTTTCCTATCCATGATCATCACGGAGCTGTGGCAGCTTTTTCCGGAAGAGCGCTCGGGAGCCAGCAGCCGAAATATATGAACAGCCCGGAAACGCCGCTGTTTCATAAATCAAAGCTTCTGTACAACTTTCACAAGGCGCGCCTGCCGATCAGAAAGCAGGAAAGAGCCGTACTGTTTGAGGGATTTGCGGATGTCATTTCCGCTGTCAGCTCGGGCGTGAAAGAGAGCATCGCCACAATGGGCACCTCGCTTACAGAAGAGCATGTGAAGATCCTGAGAAGGAACGTTCAGGAGGTTATTCTCTGTTACGATTCGGATAAAGCCGGTTATGAAGCTACGCTGAAAGCGGCAGATCTGCTTCAGAAAGCCGATTGTAAAGTAAGAGTGAGCATGATGCCTGACGGGCTGGATCCTGATGATTATATCAGAAGCCGGGGCGGAGAAAAATTCAAGACCGAGATCATTGAGGCAAGCGTCACGGTCATGGCTTTTAAAATGCAATATTTCCGGAAAGGGAAAAACTTATCTGACGAAGGAGACCGGCTGGCTTACATGAAAGAAGTGCTGAAAGAGATCAGCGCTCTTTCCGGGTCGCTTGAACAGGAAATGTATGTGAAGCAGCTCGCATCCGAGTTTTCTCTCTCTGAAGAATCGTTAACAGAACAGCTTTCCATCTATTCGAAACAAAACACATCGGCCGCAAAAAACGCCGAAACGCAAACGAGACGGGCCCGGATTACGACAAAAGCGAAACAGCGGCGTCTGCGTCCGGCCTACGAGAATGCGGAAAGACTTCTTCTTGCTCATATGCTTAGGGACCGAAACGTTATCAAAAAAGTAATTGAACGTGTCGGCTTTGAATTTAACATTGACGGACATCGTGCGCTGGCCGCATATCTGTACGCTGTGTATGAAGAAGGCGCTGAATTGACGCCGCAGCATCTCATGGCAAAAATGCAGGATGAGGAAATCAGCCAGCTGCTTTCAGATATATGGATGCTCCAAATAAACGAGGAGCTGACAGAGGCCGAGTTATCCGATTACGTAAAAAAAGTGTTGGATCACAGAAAATGGTCAATGATAAAGGAAAAAGAAGCAGAACGGGCAGATGCAGAGAGACAGAAAGACTTTCTAAAAGCTGCGTCTTTGGCTCAAGAAATTGTCTCATTAAACCGATCATTAAAATAACAGTAAAAAGAGGCACAGCGTTCAGGTTGGCAATGATTCCTTGCGGAGGAGCAAATAGATCGCTTTACCTCACCATGAATTGTCATTTATTATCCGCTGCTACCCGCATGCTGAAAAAAAGATAATGCTCTGGGGACGGATAAGAAACATACCGCTTTTAGAATTCGTTGCAAGCTTTGGAAGGAGGGATCCATAATGGCTGATAAACAAACCCACGAAACAGAAACAGAACTCACATTAGACCAAGTAAAAGACCAGTTGACAGAAGCCGGGAAAAAACGTGGCGTTTTAACATATGAAGAAATTGCTGAACGCATGTCCAGCTTTGAAATTGAATCAGACCAAATGGATGAGTATTATGAATTTTTAGGAGAACAAGGTGTTGAATTAATTAGTGAAAATGAAGAAACAGAAGATCCTAATATTCAACAGCTTGCCAAAGCCGAAGAAGAATTTGACCTTAATGACCTCAGTGTACCGCCTGGTGTAAAGATCAATGATCCAGTCCGTATGTACCTAAAGGAGATCGGACGGGTAAATCTTCTTTCTGCTAAAGAAGAAATCACCTATGCTCAAAAAATAGAAGAGGGTGACGAGGAATCTAAACGCAGACTGGCTGAAGCAAACCTTCGTTTAGTTGTCAGCATTGCTAAACGGTATGTCGGCCGCGGCATGCTTTTCTTAGACTTGATCCAAGAAGGAAACATGGGTCTCATGAAAGCTGTCGAAAAATTTGACTACCGTAAAGGATATAAATTCAGTACGTATGCAACTTGGTGGATCAGACAGGCGATTACACGCGCCATCGCTGACCAGGCGAGAACGATTCGTATCCCTGTTCACATGGTTGAAACCATCAACAAATTAATCCGCGTGCAGCGCCAGCTTCTTCAGGATTTAGGCAGAGAGCCTACACCGGAAGAGATTGCCGAGGACATGGATCTTACGCCTGAAAAAGTACGTGAAATTTTAAAGATTGCTCAAGAGCCTGTTTCTTTAGAAACGCCGATCGGTGAAGAAGACGATTCACATCTCGGTGATTTTATTGAAGACCAGGAAGCGACGTCTCCGTCGGATCATGCGGCATATGAGCTGTTAAAAGAGCAGTTGGAAGATGTGCTGGATACGTTGACAGATCGTGAAGAAAACGTGTTGCGTCTCCGTTTCGGGCTTGATGACGGACGTACAAGAACGCTGGAAGAAGTCGGCAAGGTATTTGGAGTAACGAGAGAGCGTATTCGCCAAATTGAAGCAAAAGCGCTTCGTAAATTGAGACATCCAAGCAGAAGCAAACGTCTGAAGGATTTTCTCGAATAGAATGGAACGGGTCTTTTTGATCCGTTCTTTTTTATATAAAAAGATATATGGATAATATACCTTTATTTTACTGGATAAGCATATGTTTTGCAAATGGGCTTTGGCTAAAAAGCAGTGTGTCTGGAGGGGAATGTTTGTGAAAGTTTATTTATATTCTTTATTGTAAGCGTATACAATTCATTATACAATAGAATAAAGATAAATTTGGATAAACAAATCAGTTATTTTTCTTTTTTGTATAAATTGTGAAATCAATGAAATTGCTTTGCAAATCCATTTACTTTTTGTAAAAATAAGTTAGAATTAGAAGTGTTTACATAGGGGGAGAATGAAAAAGGGGGATGGAGACATGAAATGGAATCCGCTGATTCCTTTTTTACTGATTGCGGTGCTTGGAATAGGTTTGACTTTCTTTTTGGCTGTAAAAGGAAATGGGGATGCGCACCAAATCGCAAGCGGCGGTGAAAGCAAGACCGATGAAAAAGAAACTGCAAACGCTTCACCTGAAGAGATTTATAAAGCGAACTGTATTACCTGCCACGGCGAAAACTATGAAGGCGTGTCGGGGCCAAACTTAAAAGGCGTCGGAAAAAGAAAAGATGTCGCTGCTATTAAAACAAGAATTGAAAAAGGCGGCAACGGAATGCCCGCAGGACTCGTCCCGGCCGAAAAACTTGACGATATGGCGAAATGGGTATCAGGGATTAAATAATCAGCCGGCAGGCCTCCTGTAAAAGACATATGAAAAACTCTATCCGCCGCTTGGATTCCGGGCGGTTTTTTTATATGATAGTAGAGGAAAAAGAACATGAGAAAAGTTGTGATATTGTGAATGAAATGAAGTTATCTAAAAGATTGCAGACCGTAGCGGAGTATATCCCCCGTAATGCGGCAGTGGCAGACATCGGGTCGGATCACGCGTATCTTCCTTGTTATGCCGTTTTAAACAAAATGGCCAGCCGTGCGATCGCAGGCGAAATCACGGACGGACCGTATCTTTCTGCAAAACAGCAGGTGGAAAAACTGAACTTAAGCTCTCAAATATCTGTAAGAAAAGGTGACGGGCTCAGCGTCATTGAAAAAGGAGAAGCCGACGCCATTACAATCGCGGGTATGGGAGGAGCGCTTATCGCCCATATTTTGGAGACGGGAAAAACAAAATTAACGGGGCGTGAACGGCTGATTTTGCAGCCGAATATTCATGCCGTTCATATAAGAGAATGGCTTTATCGGGAAGGCTATGAACTTATCGATGAAGCGATTCTTGAAGAAGACGGAAAGTGTTATGAGGTGCTCGTCGCAGAATCCGGGGATCGGGATGCGCCGTATCAAAATATGACAATGCCCGCGGGAATGCTGGCGGGACCGTTCTTATTAAAAGAAAAAAATGAAGTTTTCATCAAAAAATGGAGTCAAGAGCTTACGCATACAGAACATATTTATGAACAAATCAGCATTGCTGCGAAAGACGGGCAGAATCATGAAAAATTAACTGAACTGAAAGAGCGTATCGCTTTGTTAAAGGAGGTTATCGGACATGCCTAAACATATTAACGGACAAGAGATCATTCAGTTATTTGAACAATTTTCTCCGAAGGCTTTGGCGGTTGAAGGAGATAAAATCGGTTTGCAAATCGGGAGCCTGAATAAGCCGGTGAAAAATGTGATGGTCACACTTGATGTTCTGGAAAATACAGTGGATGAAGCCATCGAAAAACAGGTCGATTTAATTATCGCCCACCATCCGCCGATTTTCCGGCCTCTTAAACAGATAACGACTGATCAGCCGGCCGGAAGACTGATTGAAAAATGTTTAAAACATGGTATCGCCGTATATGCGGCCCACACAAATCTGGATGTGGCTGACGGCGGTGTGAATGATCTGCTTGCAGAGGCTCTCGGCCTTACAGAAACAGAAGTGCTTGTTCCGACATATACGGACCCGCTTAAAAAGCTTGTCGTGTATGTGCCGAAGGACTATGAAGAAGCTGTCAGAACGGCGCTTGGCAATGCGGGAGCCGGACATATCGGCAATTACAGCCATTGCGCGTTTTCTTCCGAGGGAATCGGCAGCTTTAAGCCGCTGAACGGAGCTAAGCCGTTTATCGGCCACACAGGAGAATTGGAGCTTGTCCATGAAGCAAGGATCGAATCCGTTTTTCCCGCCAGTTTAGAAAAAGCCGTCGTGAAAGCGGTAGTGAAAAGCCATCCTTACGAAGAGGTGGCATACGATATTTATCCTGTAGAGCAGTCTCCGCTTGAAAAAGGACTCGGACGCATCGGCAAACTCCAGCAAGACATGACGCTTCAGGAATTCGCATTGTTTGTCAAAGAGAAGTTTGACGTCAACGGAGTTCGCATGGTCGGCGAGCCTGACAGCACGGTTAAAAAAGTAGCGGTGCTCGGCGGAGACGGGAATAAATATATTTATCAGGCAAAACGAAAAGGCGCAGATGTTTACGTGACGGGTGATCTTTATTTTCATGTGGCGCATGACGCGATGATGATGGGATTAAACGTCGTTGACCCGGGACATTACGCTGAAAAAATCATGAAAAAAGGCGTAGCTGACAAGCTAACGACCATGGCCGGGGAGAAACATTACGAGGTGCGTATTTTTGCTTCGGAAACAGATACAAATCCATTTACCTTCTTATAAAAAAAACTGAGGCGGATGCCTCAGTTTTTTATCTTTACTTTCGGAAGAATTTTTTGGAGCGGCACATTATGCTCAACGCCCCAAGTTGATTCATCGTTATGATCAAATTGTTCTAAAAAGCGGATCACTTCTTTTGTAATCGGCGTCGGTGTGGACGCGCCTGCGGTAACGGCGACTGTATGAACGCCTTTGAGCCAATCAAGCTTTAGTTCACTGAGGTCTCCGATCCGGTAGGCTTTTGTCCCTGCGATTTCTTCTGACACTTGGGCGAGTCTGTTTGAATTGTTGCTTTTCGGATCGCCGACGACGATCGTTAAGTCCGCTTTTTTTGCTTGCTCTGATACGGCTTCTTGGCGAACCTGTGTTGCCAGGCATATTTCCTGATGGTATTCCACATGAGGATACTTTTCCTTGACCGTTTCCATAATGTCATGGACGTCCCATTGTGACATTGTCGTTTGGTTCGTGACGATTAATTTTTCTGCCTGGATATCAAGATTCCTGACATCTTCCTCCGTTTCAACGAGATGAACGATTTCAGGCGCGACGCCGACGGCTCCTTCAGGCTCAGGGTGTCCTTTTTTGCCGATATAGATGACGTGATAGCCTTCCGCTTTTACTTTTAAAATTAAGTCATGTGTTTTCGTAACATCGGGGCATGTCGCGTCAATCGTTACAAGCCCTTTTTCTTCAGCGGCTTTCCGTACTTCGGGAGACACCCCGTGAGCCGTGAAAATGACGGTTCCTTTGTCCACCTGCTTTAAAATCTCCAGACGGTTTGTACCGTCCAATGTGTAAATTCCGTCTTCTTCAAATGCATCTGTAACGTGTTTATTGTGAACGATCATTCCGAGTATATATATAGGTCTTGGCAGGCTTTTATCGAGTGACGCGTTTTTGGCAATGACCATAGCATCAACAACGCCATAACAATAGCCGCGCGGCGAGATTTTGATAACGTCCAATGTAGATGTCCTCCTATCAAAAAGTGAGTGTAGAGGCAATATAAAAAGCCGTAGTTAAACGGCTCTAATTTTGCATTCTTCTGATCTCATTATAGCTAATCTTCCGTGAGATATCAAAGAATGTTAAATATATAGTTTGGGCTTCGATCTGCCTGATGTTCTTTTTGGTTTTGGCGGATCGGCTGAATCAGCCGCTGACGCTTCTTTTTTTTTCGAGGCTGAAGCCTGCGCTGATGCTTTTTTTGATGTTTGTTTTGTTGTTTTAGAAGAGGTGCTTGATTTGGCATCGTCATCTGTCTCGGACGTTTTTTCTGTTTCGTCCTTTTCGTCTTTTTCTGCTTTTTCTTTTGTTTCGTCAGTTTCGTTCTCTTTCTTTTCTTCAGTCTCATCATCATTGCTGCTTAATTGGCTGTACAGCTTCATCATGGCGGGCAGATTCCGGACTAAAGGACCGTACTGCTGTATCATTGGCGTAACCTGCTGGGCCATGCCGAGCACCTTTTGAACGTTGCCAAGCATACTTGACAGTGACGCCGGACTGGCTAAATTCTGAATACCTTGCAGGCCTGCACCTGCGCCCCCGCTTGCCGCGGCTGGTGCGGACGCAGCACCGCCTCCCGAACCAGGCAAAAACTTAGACAGCATTCCTTTTAAACCTCCGCCCGCGCCGCCGTTTGTTACGCCTGCACCTGTAATCTGCTGCTGAGGGAAAAACTGCCGGGCTGCCATAGAAGCTCCTCTACCCATCATCCGCGGGTTCATCATCTGTCGGCCCTGCTGCGCTATATTTCTCATCGGCTGCTGTGGAAACATACTTGTACCTCCTTTCTGTCTCTCTGTATTACAATATGCATCGAAGGGGGCATTTGCTTTTCAGTCTCAAAAAACAGGTACCCCCAAGACATGGTGTTTTTAAGTGAAATCGGTTATAATGTGATGATGGACACATAATGTGCCGCTTTAAGGAGCTGGGAAAAATGAAAGAAACGAAATTTGAGCTATATAACTTAAAACCGTTTATTATAGATGCAGTTCACCGCCTCGGTTTTTATGAACCGACAGATATTCAAAAACGGCTGATACCTGCTGTATTGAAAAACGAAAGCGTAATAGGGCAATCCCAGACGGGAACAGGGAAAACCCACGCTTACTTATTGCCTCTATTGAACCGGATTGATCCGAGTTCTGACGTTGTACAGGCTGTCATTACAGCGCCGACGAGAGAGCTTGCCAATCAGATTCATCAGGAAGCGCTGAAAATTACTCAGGGTGCAACAGACCAGCCGATTCGGTCAAAATGCTTTATCGGCGGGACAGACAAACAAAAATCAATTGACAAATTGAAAACACAGCCTCATCTCGTTGTCGGGACACCGGGCCGCATTGCGGATCTCATTAAGGCACAGGCACTGAATGTTTACAAAGCGGAATCCCTTGTTATTGATGAAGCTGACCTCATGCTTGATATGGGATTTTTAGCAGACGTTGATTACATTGGTTCCCGCATGCCTGAAAACTTGCAGATGCTCGTTTTCTCGGCTACGATTCCAGAAAAGCTGAAACCGTTTTTGAAAAAATATATGGAGAATCCGAAATACGCGCATGTAGAGCCGAAAAGAATCACTGCAGATAAAATCGAGCATGTTTTAATTCCTTCCAAACAGCGTGATAAGGACAAGCTGCTTTTTGACATGATGTCACATATAAACCCTTATTTAGGCATTGTTTTTGCAAACACGAAAAACACCGCTGACCATATTGCGCGGTACCTGACGGAAAAAGGGATGAAGATCGGCCTCCTGCACGGAGGATTAACGCCGCGTGAGCGTAAAAAAGTCATGAAACAGATTAATGATCTTGAATTCACATACGTGATTGCAACGGACCTTGCAGCCAGAGGGATCGACATTAAAGGCGTAAGCCATGTCATAAACTATGAGCTTCCGGATGATCTGGATTTTTATGTCCACCGTGTCGGAAGAACGGCCCGTGCCGGCTCTTCAGGACAAGCGCTGACCATTTATGAGATTTCTGATGAGGACGCGCTCGTCAGACTTGAAAAAATGGGCATCGAGTTTGACTATGCAGAGCTTGTAAACGGCGAATGGAAAAAAGGTGATGACCGCCATCGCCGTAAAAAACGGAAAAAGACGCAAAATGAAGCTGACCAAATCGCTCAGCGCCTTGTGAAAAAGCCGAAAAAAGTGAAACCGGGCTATAAAAAGAAAATGGGCTACGAAATGGAAAAAATTAAAAGAAAACAGAGAAGAAACCAATCTAACAAAGGAAAGTAGGGGAATCGGGTTGCTGAGAATAGGTTCGCACGTCTCGATGAGCGGAAAGCATATGCTTCTTGCCGCAAGTAAGGAGGCCGTCTCATACGGGGCGAATACGTTTATGATTTATACGGGCGCACCCCAAAATACGCGGCGTAAAAAAATAGAAGACCTTAATATCGAGGCTGGCCGCGCCCATATGAAGGAAAACGGCATCGATGAAATTGTCGTGCATGCGCCTTATATCATTAATATCGGAAACACGACAAACCCGGCAACATTTGAGCTGGGGGTTGATTTTCTCCGTTCTGAAATTGAAAGAACGGCAGCGATCGGCGCAAAGCAAATCGTGCTTCATCCGGGTGCCCATGTCGGAGCGGGAGCAGAAACGGGCATAAAAAAAATCATTGAAGGTTTAAACGAAGTCATTGAACCGAATCAAAATGTTCAAATTGCACTCGAAACAATGGCAGGGAAAGGGTCTGAATGCGGCAGAAGCTTTGAAGAGCTTGCCGAGATTATCGGAGGCGTCACGCACAATGAGCATCTTTCCGTTTGTTTTGACACATGCCATACACACGATGCGGGATATGACGTTGCCAATGATTTTGACGGCGTCCTGAATGAATTCGACAAAATCGTCGGCATCGACAGGATTAAAGTGCTTCATGTCAATGACAGTAAAAATGTCAGAGGGGCGAAAAAAGACCGGCATGAAAATATCGGCTTTGGAGAAATCGGTTTTGACGCTCTTCAATATATCGTTCATCATGAGCAGCTTGCCGACATTCCGAAAATCCTTGAAACACCGTATGTAGGCGAAGATAAGAAAAATAAAAAACCTCCATACGGTTTTGAAATTCAAATGCTGAAAGAAAAGCAGTTCGACAAGGAGCTGCTCGAAAAAATATTGGCTCAATAAGAAGGAGGGACAACTGTCCCTCCTTTTTTAACTTGTGAATTGATTGAAAAGTTCGTCAACTTTCCGGGCTGTTTCTTTAGAGGTTATCGTTTCCACTTTTTTCAGCAGCCGTAAGCGCTCCTGCTCATCAAAAATATTAATGTTTTTACCGTGCATCAGTTCCGCAACTTCCGCAGCTTGGTTTCTTGTAAGACTGATGCCGTATTGCTTAGAATACTTCAGCAAATCGTCTGCAGTGACTTGATTGAGCCGCTGCAAAATAATTCTTTGAATTAAAATCATCGGCAATTTCACCTCTTTAGAGATAATGTATTGAGCAAATCATTAAAATGTTACAACTTTTAATGGTAAAATAGAGATATATACTATTTAAAATAGTTATTACAGGAAAGGAGATTTTATGTCCCCAAATAAACAACATAAAAAAGAATCATTTTTACGCTTTATCTTCAGGGTCATTATGATTCTGATCGGGGCGGGTTCAGCCGCTGTAAGTATTGAATTGTTTCTGGTCCCTAATAATTTTATCGACGGAGGCATTATCGGTGTTTCATTAATTTTAGACCACCTCTTTATGTCCAATCCCCTCCTCAATTTCGCTTTATTCGTTGTTTTACTCAACATTCCATTTATGATTTTCGGGTATAAATATATCGGAAAAACATTTCTAATCTCTACAGTTATCGGAATTGTCGGATTAGCTTTAATTGAATCCTCTTTGCACCATGTGGAAGCGATCACGACCCAGCCGATTTTGGCGACGGTATTCGGGGGGCTTTTGCTCGGTTTCGGGGTAGGCCTTGTCATCCGAAACGGAGGCTCGATGGACGGTACGGAAATACTCGGTATCCTTCTCACGAAAAAGCTGCCCTTTTCAGTCGGGGAATTCGTTATGCTCATCAATGTGTTTATTTTTATCTGGGCCGGTTTTGTGTTCGGTCCGGAGCAGGCAATGTATTCTTTCATGACTTACTATATTGCCATGAAAACGATTGATGCCGTCATCCAGGGGCTTGATGAAACGAAAGCAGTCATTATTGTTGCAGAGCAATATGCTGAGATCTCAGATGCTATATTGCACCGGCTTGGACGGGGAACTACTAAGCTTCAGGGAAAAGGCGGATATACAGATGAAACGAAAGAAGTCATTTATGCGGTTGTGACAAGGCTGGAAGTGACGAAACTGAAATCCATTGTTTTTGAAATCGATAAAAATGCGTTTATTACGATTATGAATACCCATGAAACCAGGGGCGGCAAGTTCAAAACTGCGATCCACTAGGGCTTTCATTTACTTTTATTAATTTTATAGGTATAATTTTATACATCATAAGAAAATGGCCTGCTGATCAGCTGCCATTTTCTTTTTGGAGCGATATGTGAAGTAAAGGGGAGGTCCTCATGAACGTACAAGAAGCGTTGAACCTGCTGAAAGAAAAAGGGTATAAATATACGAGCAAGCGTGAAGACATGCTTCAGCTTTTTGCTGATTCTGATAAATATTTGACCGCAAAAAACGTGCTTGCCGCATTAAATGATGACTATCCGGGTTTAAGCTTTGATACCATATACAGAAATCTTTCTTTATATGAAGAGCTCGGCATATTGGAAACGACGGAACTTTCCGGAGAAAAACTGTTCCGTTTTACATGCTCTTACACCCATCACCACCACCATTTTATCTGTTTAACCTGCGGGAAAACGAAGGAAATTGAGTCCTGTCCGATGGATAAGCTTCACGATGATTTGGAAGGATATGAGATCAGCGGCCATAAATTTGAAATTTACGGGACATGTCCTGCGTGCCGATAAGAAAAAACCTCCTGCCTCAGGAGGTTTTTTTATTATACAGAGGCTCCGTTTCTCAGCTTTTTACCCGCTGAAGGCTGTGTTTGTTTTGATCTATCCATGAAACGGCTTCAAGCCAATTGTTAACCCTGATAATATTTGAATCGATGGGGAGCTGATTGTAAGGGGAGTCAAACAGGATCACCGGAATGCCGGCTTCTTTTGCGATCATCGTGGCGTTGCCGTGGTGATCTTCAAAAAACAAATCAATGCCATGCTTTTTGACAGCTTCCACTTTATGATGTCCGCCGACAAGCTCGACATGGTCATAGTGAATGTCACGGCTTGTGAACCAGTCTAATGTCACATCCGCCAAGTGATCGCGTCTTGCCGTAATATATATGAGACGGTGCTCTTCTTTCAGCCCGTCCAGCGCTTGTTTGGCGAAATCCGCAAGTTTTGCTTCTTTATAAATGGCTGCTTCATGGACATTCATCCAATCCCAAAATTCCTCTGTCGTAATCTTCAGCAGCTTAGTCAAATCATAATCAGTCATATCATCCAAAGTAATGGAAAGGTGAAATGAGCGGTTTAAATAAGGGACAAACGTATCCTGTGCCGTAATCGTGCCGTCAATATCTATACCTAAACGTAACATGTCCACACTCCTATATTTTCATCCCTTTCAGTGTAACATAAACAATTAACAATAACAGAAAAGTTTAGCAAACATGATTCCGGAAAAAAGGTGAAAACTAAAAAAGCTCCTTTAATAAAAGAGAAGGGGGAATTGAAGGTGGCATACGATTACGAAAAACGCGAAGGCAACAACTATTATGTGGACCATGGTTCTGAAGGTACTGATATAACGCGTGATGTTTATTCAGAAGAAACAGCTGCTGAAATCGCAGAGCCTTACCGTGCTTCTGACCGAATCAGCGACCGCGATGATGACCGCGGCGACACAAATGTAAATGAAGGTCGCGGGATAGGGTACGCAGCATTAGCCCTTTCGATCATCTCACTGTTTGTGCTTCCTGTTTTATTAGGGGCATGCGGCATTATCGTCGGCTATATCGCCAGAAGAAGAGGCGCAGGCGCTTTAGGCGGCTGGGCGATGGGGATCGGTATCGTTTCCCTGGTGCTCGGCATCTTTATCACACCGTTTTTCTAACACAAAAAGGCTTGACGGATATCCGTCAAGCCTTTTGTGATTCCTGCTGTAATTTTGCTTTTTCAGCTTCAAGCTTTGCGTAGTGTTCTTCAGCAAGCTTGTCAATTTCTTTTTTCAGCTCTTCGACCATTGTTTCCTCAGGAACTTTGCGGACGATTTCGCCTTTGCGGAAAAGAAGTCCTTCGCCGCGGGCGCCGGCAATGCCGATGTCTGCTTCTCTCGCTTCTCCGGGACCGTTTACGGCGCATCCGAGAACCGCCACTTTGATTGGTGCTTTTACCTTAGAGATGTATTCTTCCACTTCATTTGCGATGCTGATCAGATCAATTTCAATCCGTCCGCATGTCGGGCACGAAATAAGCGTGGCAGCGTTTGAAGCAAGCCCGAATGATTTTAACAGCTCTCTGGCCACTTTCACTTCTTCAACCGGGTCGGCGCTTAAGGAGATACGCATTGTATTTCCGATTCCTTTGCTTAAAATAGCCCCCAGTCCGGCCGCGCTTTTTACCGTTCCGGCAAACAGCGTGCCTGATTCTGTGATTCCAAGGTGAAGCGGGTAATCAAAAGCCTTTGCCGCTTTTTCATACGCTTCAATCGCAAGGTTAACGTCAGATGCTTTCATGCTGACGATGATGTCATGAAAGTCAAGGTCTTCCAGAATTTTAATATGATGAAGCGCACTTTCAACCATTCCGTCAGCAGTCGGATAGCCGTATTTTTCTAAAATCCGTTTTTCTAAAGAGCCTGCGTTAACCCCGATCCGAATCGGAATTCCTTTCTCTTTCGCCGCTTTTACGACGGCTTCCACTTTTTCGCGGCGGCCGATATTTCCCGGATTGATTCTGATTTTGTCAGCGCCGCCCTCAATCGCTTTTAATGCGAGCTTATAATCAAAATGAATATCCACAACGAGGGGGATGGAAATTTGTTTTTTAATATCCGCAATGGCGTTAGCAGCGCGTTCGTCCGGGCATGCCACCCGCACGATTTGGCAGCCGGCTTCGGCTAAACGGTTGATTTCCGCCACTGTTGCTTCTACGTCGTGCGTTTTTGTCGTCGTCATGCTCTGAATGACAACTTCATTATTTCCGCCTATTGTTAAAGGTCCCACTTTGACGGGACGCGTTTTTGTACGATGGGTGATTTCACTCACTTGTCAATCGCTCCTTAATTGTAGTTACCGCTTTTAAGTCAGTCCTCATACGTTTTCAGGCAACTTCTATTTACATGTTATATTGTAACAGTGTATTTGCCGAACTGACAAGAAATTAACGTTTAATTACGGTAGACAGGGAATTTATAAGCCGCACCGGCTTGAATGGCATTTGCTTTTACATTCGGATTCAGCGCTTCGAAATCTTTTACGATATCGTCAGGCGTTTTGTTTGCGCCGACTATCGACATGACCGTATCCCCTTTTTTGACAGTGACCGTTTTGTATGCCGTGTCCTGTTTTGCCGGCTGTGCGGCCGCTGCGTACACAGGAAGGTCTTGAGAGGGGATGGTTCCGATTTTGAGATCGTAAAATATAATAAACATCACAAATAAACTGCCGAAAACAAAGGTAAAACGCTTCATATCATCCGCCTCCCGCATACGTTTTACTTCATTGTATGCTTGTCCCATTTTGTTCATGACAAAATAAGACTGCCTAGAGGCAGTCTCCGTTTAAACAGATGGTTTTTTTGACGGTATCTCTTTTAAGACGAGAAACAGGATGATAAAGTTTACAAACCAATTTACTATAAATTCACTCGGCACCGTAATGACAAGCGCCCGCATAATGGTAAAAAATATGGTGGAGAGCGTAATTGAATATGCCGATAGCTTCCAAAGCTGCTGATAGTTCAGTGTTTTTCTTTGGGCATTTTTCAAAAACAGGCCGATGACGGCAAGGAATGATACTTCAATAAATTTTCCGGCGGCAGTAATGATGTATAACAATATGGAAAGAACAGTGACAATCATTGTTTTATTCTGATTTAAGGCTGACATGATCTCTTTTTTTGTCAGATCCGCCGGCATTAATGAATAATTCATTTCTGTCGCCTGTCCGTCTATCGCGAGCACCATTTTATTTTTCAGAATGCCGATTGCGTTTTGCTTAGCTTCTATTTGTTTAGTGCCATAGGCATCTGTTGGGTCAAACACCATGACAAATCCGTTTGCTTCAGATTCCTTTGGTGCGGCCGCATTGGTTTTTAATTCTCCGTTTGAAATCGTGAAATCAGGGAAATCTTTCTCTAACACGGTTTTGAAACCGTTCATTGAGTTCACGGTGCCGGAGCAAAGGTAGTACGCGCTCGGAGCCGTAAAAAGGAGAGACAGCAAAAATACGTAAAGGATCGCTTTTCCTATCCCCTGAAATCGTGTTTTTGCAATATCTCTCGGAGAGTATGTACTTTTTAATAAAGCCGTAAATATGTTCAACATCTTCACTTCCTAGCCTAAACTGGTATATGTTGCTTATTGTATCGTTCACCGGGGTTGAACACAAGTGAGAGTATTTAAAGCAGGATAAGGAATCATACATAATAAGAAAAAGCAGTCAGAGGAGGTTTTTTTTAAATGAGTATTTTATATTGGCTGATAATCGCCGTTGTTTTTGCCGTCGCTTTTATCGGCCTTGTATATCCGGCGATTCCGAGCGTTATCTTTATTGTGGCCGGATTTATCCTTTACGGATTTTTGTTTTCATTCAGTCCATATTCCTATCTGTTTTGGCTCGTTGAAGCAGTCTTTGCCGCGGTTTTATTCGCCGCCGACTATGTGTCAAATTTACTTGGCGTCAAAAGGTACGGAGGGAGCAGGGCTGCCATCTGGGGAAGCACGATCGGCTTATTGATCGGACCGTTTGTCATTCCCTTGGCCGGAATTATTTTAGGCCCGTTTATCGGAGCTGTCTGCGCTGAGATCTTTGTTCATCAAAAGGATATGAAATCAGCGGTGAAAGTCGGATTAGGGTCATTAATCGGATTTTTAACGAGTGTCGTCGCCAAAAGCGTCATCCAGCTTTTTATGATCGGGTATTTTTTGTGGACGGTGCTGTAAACGGCTTACGGAAGGTTTAACGGCAGGCATTATCGGATAAAGTGTATTATGTCTGCTGGAATCGCTGAATTGTGAGCTTTTTCATTGATTACCACGCTTTCTTTTGTTACATTGAAATTAGAAAAGTTCGCTAAAAGCGGCATTTCAGTACATATATTTAAAGGAGGAAAAAATTATGGCTTACAAACTTCCAGAACTGCCTTATGCTTATGATGCTTTAGAACCGCATATTGACAAGGAAACAATGACGATTCACCATACGAAGCACCATAACACATACGTAACGAACTTAAACAAAGCGATCGAAGGATCAGCGCTTGCAGAGAAATCTGTAGACGAGCTTGTCGCTGATTTAAACGCAGTGCCGGAAGACATCCGCACGGCAGTCCGCAACAACGGGGGCGGACATGCAAACCACTCTTTATTCTGGACTCTTTTATCTCCAAATGGCGGTGGCGAACCGACAGGAGAGCTTGCTGAAGAGATTAAAAGCGTATTCGGAAGCTTTGATGCATTCAAAGAAAAATTCGCGGCAGCAGCTGCAGGCCGTTTCGGCTCAGGCTGGGCTTGGCTTGTTGTAAACAATGGAAAACTTGAAATTACAAGCACGCCAAACCAAGATTCACCGCTTTCAGAAGGCAAAACGCCTATTCTTGGTCTTGATGTTTGGGAGCATGCTTACTACCTGAACTACCAAAACCGCCGTCCTGATTACATTTCAGCTTTCTGGAATGTTGTAAATTGGGATGAAGTTGCCCGCCTTTACAGCGAAGCAAAATAAATCCAAGCACAACAAGGTCTCCCTGGTGAGGCCTTGTTTTTTTATTGACTTTTATTCCTTTTACATATCTCGGTTTGAGTGAGACAAACTAATGTGTAGTAAAGGGGAGTCAATGATGAGCAAATTAAAAAAAGTAATTGGCGACATCGAAATAAATAAAGGTCTGCTGCTATTATTGACGATTGGCGGCCTTTACTCACTGGGCATCGCGCTGTCAAATACATTTGTCAACGTGTATTTGTGGAAGCAGTCAGGAAAATTTATTGATTTAGCCATATACAATTTATCGATTGTGACGATGCAGCCGTTAACCTTTCTTTTGGCCGGCCGGCTGGCCAAAAAAATAGACAGGGTGTTTATCCTCAGATTCGGCGTTATTTTTTTGGCCGCCTTTTATTTAAGTGTACTGCTTGCCGGGGAGACCGCTGCTTCACGTCTTGTATTGATAGGTGCAGTGCTTGGAGTGGGATACGGTTTTTACTGGCTGGCTTTTAATGTGCTGACTTTCGAAATTACAGAGCCTGAAACGAGAGATTTTTTCAACGGGTTTTTAGGCATTCTGTCATCGACGGCGGGTATGATCGGTCCGATTGTAGCTGGATATGTCATCTCAAAGCTTACAAATAATACGGGTTATACGATCATTTTCAGCCTGTCTCTCGGTCTATTCGCCCTCGCCGTCGTGATGAGTTTTTTTCTGAAGCGCAGAGAATCAAAAGGGCGGTTTATGCTGAAAAAGGTTTTTGATGAGCGGCATACGAATATGAATTGGCGGCGGATTACCAATGCGCATTTTTTTCAGGGCTTGAGAGAAGGGATTTTTGTCTTTTTGATCAGCGTATTTGTATTTATTGCGACGAACAGTGAGCTGGCGCTCGGAACCTTTGGGCTTGTCAATTCCGCCGTTTCTTTTTTTGCTTACTATTTCGCTTCGAGGCTCATTAAAAAAAGATCGAGAAAAAAGGCGATTCTTCTCGGAGGATTGATTTTGTACGGCGCGCTGTTTCTCATCCTTTTTCACATGAGTTTCACCACTCTCCTCATATACGGAGTGTTTATTGCGATCGGCTATCCGGTGCTGCTCGTGCCATACGTCTCGCTTACATACGATGTAATAGGACGGGCGCGGCTGGCCCGAAAGGCGAGAATTGAATACATTGTGCTCAGAGAATTATTTTTAAATGCAGGTCGAATCGTTTCGATTCTTTGCTTTCTCCTTATCGTTACGCTGCTGAAAGAGGATGTGGGGATACCGACGGCGCTCGTTTTGCTCGGAGCCGGCCACCCGCTGATTTACTACTTCATAAAAGATATCAAGCTGGACACGGAAACCTCTGATGAAACAGTGGAAGAAGACCGTCAAAAACGGGCCGCTGAACCGAATTTTATAAAAGGA
Organism: Bacillus sp. YC2; assembly: GCF_019891195.1. Lineage (NCBI taxonomy): Bacteria > Bacillati > Bacillota > Bacilli > Caryophanales > Bacillaceae > Bacillus > Bacillus sp. YC2. The sequence goes on from NZ_JAHXDO010000004.1 coordinate 215,644, forward strand.
GAAAGATAAAAGGGGTTATCTGTAGAAAAATATCGAAAAAACCTTTAGAATGAAAAATGGCACCTGAATTGAGGGTGTCATTTCTTTCTGTAAATAAGAAAAGGTGATGTCATGAGGAGAAATAAAAATAAAATAGCAGGAAATAAAGAAAAGAAAAAAACACTGCCGATACGGCTTAATCTATTGTTTTTGGCCGCGTTTCTTATTTTCACTTGGATTATCGTAGAGCTTGGCATCAAGCAGATCGTCCAAGGCGATGATTATAAAAATGCCGCCAATAAACAGGAAGAATCCGATGTCAGCACGGCGGTTCCGAGAGGGAAAATATATGACCGGAACCTCAATCCCATCGTAACGAATAAAGCTTTAAATGCGATTACATATACACGCTCCACCTCAACCACTCAGGCGCAGCGTTTAAAAATCGCGAAAAAGCTGTCCGGGATGATTAAGGTAAGCACCAAAAAGGTGACAGAGCGGGATAAAAAAGATTATTGGATTTTAACAAGGCCGAAAGAGGCAAAGAAACTGATTACGGCCAAAGAACAGCAAAAAGTTGAGGACAAAAAGCTTTCTGACGATGACTTATACCAGCTTCAGCTTAAACGCATCACGGACAAACAGCTGAATGAGCTCACCTCAAAAGACATGCAGATCTTAGCGATAAAAAGGCAAATGGACTCAGGGTATTCACTGACGCCGCAATACATCAAAAATGAAGACGTGTCGGCAAAAGAAATGGCCGTCGTCAGCGAGCATTTAGATGAATTGCCGGGGGTTGATGTGACGTCTGACTGGGAGCGGTCTTATCCTTATAAAAGCCTGATTCGCACGCTGCTCGGCAGTGTATCCAGTTCTAATGAAGGCCTTCCGTCCAATTTGCTTGAGCATTATTTGTCACTCGGCTACAGCCGTAATGACAGGGTCGGAAAAAGCTATTTAGAGTACCAATATGAGAGTCTGCTGCAGGGCCAAAAAGAGAAAGTGCAGAACCTGACCGACTCATCCGGCAATGTCACGGGAAGCAAAGTGATAACGAAAGGACAGGCCGGCAAGGATTTAGTTTTAACTATTGATATGGACTTGCAGAAGTCCGTTGAAAAAATTATTGAGAAAAATTTAAGAGCAGCAAAAGCAAGACCGAGCACAAAGCTGCTGGACCGCGCATTTGTCGTTATGATGAATCCGAAAAACGGTGAAGTTCTGACCATGGCGGGTAAACAGATTACGAATGATCACGGAAAGTACAAGATTGATGATTATGCCCTCGGCGCAATGACGTCCTCCTATGCGATGGGGTCAGCCGTTAAGGGAGCGACTGTATTAACGGGACTCCAAACGGGCGCGATTAATTTGAACACCGTTTTTCAGGATGAACCTTTGTATTTCAAAGGGAGCAGTAAGCCGAAAAAATCGTGGACGAATTTAGGACCGGTAGATATTCAAAAAGCGCTCCAAGAATCATCAAACGTTTTTATGTTTAAAACAGCGATTGCTCTCGGTAAAGGAGAATATAGAAAAGGCCAGTCGCTGCCGCTTGATATGAAGGCATTTGATACGTTCCGATATTACTTCAATCAATTCGGACTTGGCGTTAAGACAGGAATTGATCTTCCGAATGAAGCAACCGGGTATCAAGGCACACAAAGAATTTCCGGTCTTCTATTAGACTTTGCGATCGGCCAGTATGATACGTACACACCGCTGCAAATGGCGCAATATGTATCAACGATTGCCAATGGAGGCTATCGTTTAAAACCTCAGCTTGTGAAAGAAGTCAGACAGCCGAATGCCAAAAAAGGAATCGGGGCTGTAGTTGAATCTGTTCAGCCTCAAGTATTAAACAAAATCGATATGAATACTACAGATATCAAAGAAGTGCAGGCAGGGTTCAGACGTGTAATGACAAAAGGAACAGCCGCCACTGATTTTGCAACCGCAAAATACAGTCCTGCCGGAAAAACAGGTACGGCCCAATCTTTCTATGACGGTCCTGACAAATCAGAGACGGGTGAAGGTACTTATAATACAACCCTTGTTGCTTATGCACCTGCTGATAACCCGGAAGTAGCCATTTCTGTAGTCGTTCCTTGGGCCTATATTGATTACAGTGCCCGGTACTCGATTACAGATGATATTGGGAGAGCAGCATTAGATAAATACTTCGAGCTGAAAAAGAAACAAGAAGATGATAACACGAAGCAAAAAAACGAAGATAAAATTCAAAAAGCAGCTGAAAACGGCAATACAAGTAACTAAAAGAAAAACGCTCACAACATGTGGGCGTTTTTTTTTATACAAAAAACATTTAGATTTACAAAACCTTTACATTCGATTTATACGCTTTTTACATGAACCCTTTAGTCTATACGTGTAGGACAAATTACACATTATACGCAGGGGGAATTCAGGAAATGAAAAAAAACAAATGGATGCTTATGCTTCTGATGGCTGCTGTTATGATCGTGGCTGCAGCATGCGGAAATGCAAAGGAAAGCAGCAAGACAGACAGTCAATCTGCAAGTGAAGACAAAAAAGCATCAGGTTCTTTAACCATTTCTGGTTCATCAGCCATGCAGCCGTTAGTACTGGCAGCGGCGGAAAAGTTTATGGAAAAAAATCCGGATGCTGATGTGCAGGTGCAAGCGGGGGGTTCTGGCACAGGGCTTTCTCAAGTAGCCGAGGGTGCGGTTCAAATCGGTAACTCAGACGTCTTTGCCGAAGAAAAGGAAGGCATTGATGCTAAAGCCCTAAAAGACCACCGTGTAGCGGTAGTGGCAATGGCTGCTGCAGTCAACCCCGGTACGGGTGTGAAGGATGTAACGAAAAAGCAATTGACAGACGTGTTTACAGGTAAAATCAAAAACTGGAAAGAGCTTGGCGGCAAGGATCAAAAGATCACGCTAGTCAACCGCCCTGATTCATCAGGGACACGCGCTACGTTTGTCAAATATGCGCTGGACGGCGCAGAGCCGGCAGAGGGCATAACAGAGGATTCCTCTAACACAGTGAAAAAAATCATTGCAGAAACACCGGGAGCGATCGGTTATCTAGCGTTTTCTTATATAAACGATGACAAAGTAACCCCTTTATCAATCGGAGGCATCAAACCGGAAGAGAAAAATGTCGTAACCGGAGAATATCCGATTTGGGCTTACGAGCACTCTTATACGAAAGGTGAAGCGTCAGGCCTTACGAAAACATTTCTCGACTATTTGAACAGTGATGAAGTACAGAAAAGCGTCGTGAAAGATCAGGGCTACATTCCGATCTCAGATATGAAAGTCACACGGGACGCAAGCGGCAAGCAAAGCTGAGGGGAGGGCGGGCTTCCCGCCTCTCTCATTTATAGGAGTGTAAACAAATGATAAATCATAGAGAAAAAGAGTCTGTAAGCGAACGCTTAATCCGCTCAAAGCAAAACAGGCAATTGGATGAAGTCCGGGGAAGAGTGATTGTGTCGGTTTGTGCGGCAATAATCATTCTCGCATCAGCTGCGATTACAATCTTTCTCGGCATAAAGGGGCTGCAATCTTTTTTTATAAATGGTGTAAGCCCGATTGAATTCTTAACAAGTCTGAATTGGAATCCAACCCAGTCAAAACCTGAGTTCGGCGCGCTGCCTTTTATTTTCGGCTCATTTGCCGTTACGGTTCTTTCCGCTCTGATCGCGGCGCCTCTCGGTATTGCGGGTGCCGTTTTTATGACGGAAATTGCGCCGACATGGGGGAAAAAAGTGCTTCAGCCGGTCATTGAGCTGCTTGTCGGCATTCCGTCTGTCGTTTATGGATTCATAGGTCTTACAGTATTGGTTCCGTTTATCGGCTCTTTTAAAACGAGCGGAACGGGCCACAGCTTATTGGCAGGAACAATCGTGCTTTCCGTAATGATTCTGCCGACGGTCACATCGATTTCTGCCGATGCGCTCGCGTCACTTCCGAAGCATCTTCGTGAAGGTTCATATGCGCTTGGTGCGACGAGGTGGCAGACAATCAGAAAGGTGCTCATCCCGGCGGCGTTTCCGACCTTGCTGACCGCTGTCGTTCTCGGGATGGCAAGAGCGTTCGGAGAAGCTCTGGCTGTACAGATGGTGATCGGGAATACAAAGCTCCTGCCGGAAAGTCTGCTTGATACGGCGGGGACATTAACAACCATCATCACGTTAAACATGGGCCATACCACATACGGCAGTATCGAAAATAACACATTATGGTCTATGGGGCTTGTTCTTCTCGTCATGTCGTTTCTGTTTATTTTACTCATACGCTACTTGTCATCTAGGAGGAAAGTGTAATGAACCGGAAAGTAACGGATAAATTGGCGACCGGTGTATTCGGTTTATGTGCCGCTGTCATCGCGGCAATTTTGGCAGGCTTGTTTCTGTATATTATCATTCACGGTGTTTCTGAACTCAGCTGGCATTTCATCACAACAAAATCAAGCGCCATTGCGTCAGGCGGAGGAGTACGCGATCAGCTGTTTAACTCCTTTTACATTCTGTTTTTGACGATGCTGATCACGATCCCGCTCGGCGTAGGGGGCGGCGTGTTTATGGCTGAATACGCCCCGCAAAATAAAATCACTGATTTTATCAGAACGTGTATTGAAGTTCTGTCTTCTCTCCCGTCAATTGTCATCGGTATGTTCGGTATGCTGATGTTTGTGAATCTGACAGGGTGGGGATACACCATTATCGGCGGCGCGCTCGCATTAACCGTCTTTAATTTGCCCGTTATGGTGCGGGTGACAGAAGGGGCGCTCACGGCAGTGCCAAAGGAACTGAAAGAAGCCTCTCTCGCTTTAGGCGTGTCCAGATGGCATACCGTGAAGACCGTCATGATTCCAAGTGCGATTCCTTCAATTATGACAGGGGCGATTTTAGCATCAGGAAGAGTTTTCGGGGAAGCGGCAGCATTATTATTTACGGCGGGGCTGACGACGCCTCGGCTGAACTTTACTGATTGGAACCCGTTTTCTGAAACGTCTCCTTTTAACATTTTCAGACCGGCTGAGACGCTGGCGGTTCATATATGGAGTGTCAATACTCAAGGTATTATTCCCGATGCGGAAGCGATTGCTAACGGCGGCTCAGCAGTGCTCGTCATTTCGGTGCTGCTGTTTAATCTTTCGGCAAGATGGCTCGGATCAGCTATTTATAAGAAGCTTACGGCAAATTAATTGAAAAGAGGCGGAAACATGATTGACCACATCGTAAAGGAAGAAGCGGAACAGACAATGTTAGCGCCGGGGACTTCGGTTTTGGAGGTTAAGGATTTATCCATCTTTTACGGCGAAAAACGAGCGGTCCGGCATGTAAACATGGATATTGAAAAATATGCGGTCACTGCCCTTATCGGTCCGTCCGGCTGCGGCAAATCGACGTTTCTGAGGCAGATCAACAGAATGAATGATTCTATACCGTCTGCCAAAAGCGAAGGAGAAATCCATTATGAGGGCCTGAATATTTTAGGAGAGGCGATTAATGTCGTGCAGCTCAGACGGGAAATCGGAATGGTTTTTCAAAAACCGAACCCTTTTCCAAAATCGATTTACAATAACATCACGCATGCATTACGGTATGCGGGAGAACGAAGAAAGGCCGTGCTGGATGAGGCGGTGGAAGAAAGCTTAACGAAGGCGGCGCTTTGGGATGAAGTGAAAGACCGCCTGCACTCGTCAGCCCTTTCGTTATCAGGGGGCCAGCAGCAGCGGCTGTGCATTGCGCGAACGCTTGCCATGAAGCCGGCCGTGCTTCTTCTGGATGAACCGGCCTCTGCTCTTGACCCCATTTCAAACGCCAGAATCGAGGAACTTTTGACAGATCTAAAAAAAGAATATTCGATTATTATCGTTACACATAACATGCAGCAGGCTTTGAGGGTCTCAGACCGCACGGCTTTTTTTCTAAACGGAGAAGTAGTGGAATACGGGCAGACAGAACAGATTTTCACGAGCCCTAAGACGCAGAAGACAGATGATTATATTAACGGGAAGTTCGGATAGGAGGAAGGGCTGTGAGCGTTGTGAAAGAAGCTGTAAATACACAGCATTTGTATGAAATTCGCGGGATGAACGTATGGTACGGCGCCCATCACGCTTTAAAAGACATAAATATCGGTTTTGAACAGAATAAGGTGACTGCCATTATCGGGCCGTCCGGCTGCGGCAAATCTACTTTTATTAAAACATTAAACTTAATGCTGCAAATGGCTCCGAACGTCAAAGTGACGGGGGATATTTTTTATAACGGGCGCAACTTACTGAAGGAAAAAACAGATGCAGCAGAATTAAGAAAAGAGATCGGTATGGTATTCCAAAAAGGCAATCCGTTCCCGCAATCTATCTTTGAAAATGTCGTATACGGACCGAAAATTCACGGTGAAAAAAACAAGAAAAAGCTGCTTGAAATCGCAGAGGAGTCTTTGAAGGCAGCGGCGCTCTGGGATGAAGTGAAGGATCGTCTGCATCAGCAGGCGCTTTCGTTATCAGGGGGCCAGCAACAGCGTCTTTGTATCGCGAGGGCGCTGGCGACAAAGCCGGATGTGCTATTAATGGATGAACCGACGTCTGCTTTGGACCCCGTTTCGACCCGGAAAATTGAAGAGCTCATTTTGAAGTTGAAAGAAAATTACACCATTGTCATTGTGACGCATAATATGCAGCAGGCAGCGAGGGTCTCTGATCAAACCGCGTTTTTCTATATGGGAGAGCTGGTAGAGTGCAACGATACGGGCAAAATCTTTTCGCGGCCGGATCATCAAAAAACACATGAATATATAACCGGAAAATTCGGCTGAAAAAGGAGGGCTTGGTCAGATGACCGGGCCCATTTTGATTTTCCGTTCATTAAAAAAAGCCTGTCGGCCGTATCCACCTGAATGGATGATGCCAGCAAGCCTTTTTAGCGGGTTAATGTTTTGACAAGTTTTTTGAAGCTCATACCTGAATCTACTTTAAAATGGCCGGCGCGGATTTCTTTATGATAGCCCGCGTCAATCACATAATCATTAAAGTCTTCTGCAGAAGGAATAATTCCTTCTTTTTCAAGAATGGACGACACATCAGCGGTGCTCATTCCGTCTTTAATCGTCAGTTTATATGTTTTCTTTTCTTTTTTTGTATCTGAGTTTTGGTCTGTGTCTAAGGATTTTTCTTTTGAATCAAGCAGTTTTTGATAGTCGTCCCGGTTGACCGAAACCTTTTGCTGAGAGTCGAGGTAACTGTTTACTTCTTTTTCGGTCAGCGCCGTTTTTTCAGTTTTGACGGCAGACGCTTGGTCATTGTCAGTCAAATAAAAGACAGCGGCGAGTACGGCAGTCGCTAAAATGATGCCAGCGGCAAAAGCCTGAATGCCCCGTTTCGTCATACGAGCACCTTCTCGTTGTCTTTTATAATCGTATTGACATCCTCGACAGACACGTGCTCTGCTTTTGCGATGGCCTCAGCGGACATCCCGTTGTTGTATTTTGAAATGATTTGTTTGGCGATTTTTTGGTTAATGCCGCTGCTTTTTGCTTTGCGGATGACCAGATTGGTTTCCAGTAATTCTTCTTCAAGCACCGTCATTTTCTTTTTTAACTTGTAAATTTCCTGCATGGCGGAGAGCTGAAGCGTTTCAAGCTCCTGTTCTACGTCTTTCATCGGATCTCTTTGAGAATATGAGAATGCAATAAGCGCTATACTGACGATAAACAACGCAATAATAGCAATTTCCACGTTTCATCACCTTCTATAATTAATTTGCCCTTCTTTTTTATACCATAAAACGCCGGCATTCAAAAGGAATTAGAGAAAAAAACGGAAATTTGTCGAGAAATCTTTTGTGTTTGGCTCATAACCGTTTGCTTCACTATAACATTCGCAGTAAAAAGCCCTTTTTTGACCTGTTTCGTCATTTTTTGTCATCGCTTTGCGGCGGGACGGTTTCAGCATCCTGAGGATGATCTTATGGTTTCTTCTTAATAAAAAACATTTCATTCAAATCAGCTCTAGCTTTCCGTCCATTATAGTGGTATTATATATAAGTCTGAATAAGTAAATGATATTTAGTTTGGAGGGAAAATAATGCGCGTTAATATTACTTTGGCTTGCACTGAATGTGGTGAGCGTAACTATATTTCTAAAAAGAACAAACGCAACAATCCAGACCGCGTTGAATTTAAAAAATATTGCCCACGTGATAAAAAATCTACGTTACACCGTGAAACAAAATAAGCTGTTTAATAACGGTGACAAAAGCTGGAGCTTTGATAAAAGTTCTGGCTTTTTTGTCTTTCAGGAGGCTGAGAAACGTGAAAGCACAAATCCGAAAAAAAATAAAAACAAAGCTTTCAGACATAACAGAAAGTGAACGGGAAGCCAAATCCCTGATCATACGAGAAAAGCTTTTTTCTTTAAAAGAATGGGAACAAGCACGCATGATCGCCATCACCATCTCGAGAGGCCTGGAAATCCCGACGCGGCCGATAATTGAACAGGCTTGGAAAGAAGGAAAACAAGTGTGCATTCCAAAATGCTCACCAGGTACAGGAGCCATGCAGTTTCGCACCTTCTCTTCAAATGATCAGCTTGAAACCGTTTATGCGGGTCTCAGTGAACCGATCGTAAGCCGGACGGAGGAAGTGAAGCAAAAGGACATTGATCTGGTGATCGTGCCCGGCGTAGGCTTTGACCGGGAAGGCTTCAGAATCGGCTATGGCGGAGGATATTATGATCGTTTCCTGGCCGGTTATAATGGGCCTGCGGTTTCACTTCTTTTTGCTTGCCAGCTCACAAATGATATTCCCCGAATGCCCCACGATATTCCGGTTGACATTTTATTGACCGAGTGTGAAACCATCACCTGAAATTTTTCTCCCGCTCAGAATAATTATCGTCATTTAACAAACGATAGGGGCAGGAGGGATATTATGAAAAAGTTGTTGATCTATTCATTATGCGCCGTTTCTGTTTTTGCTGTTTATCAAAATCGCTACCGTCTTATGAACAGCGTGCTCAGCCAGCCGAGAATCAGACAATCGTTTATTCACTTCTTTTTAAAGATACCGTTCATCAGAAATAAATTTATTCAGCAGGCATTTTAAAAAATCCCGTTTTAAAGCGGGATTTTTTCATTTTTTCACGCGAAAAAACCTGCCGGCGATTGCAGCCGGCAGGCGTTACCGTTTTGTCAGGTTTTTTTGAGGAACCCGAGCAAGATTGAAATCATTGGAGAGAGATAAAGGAAAAAGGTAAACGGTAAATAGTCTATGACAGAAACCCCTAACGCGCTTGCCATAAAAGCGCCGCTTACGCCCCAAGGAATCAATGGATTGATCAATGTCCCGCCGTCTTCAAGCGACCGGGCCAGATGGACCCGTTTAATATTGAGCCTGTCATATAACGGTTTATATGACTGCCCCGGAATTAAAATCGATAAATACTGCTCGCCTGTCGCGAGATTCACTCCTATGCTTGAGCAGACCGTCGCCAGCACGAGCCTTCCTTTCGTATGGACGCCTTTTGTCAGACCTTGTAACAGTGCAGAAATCAAACCTGTTTTTTCCATCAAGCCGCCAAGAGCGAAAGCGATCATGATCAGAGAGACGGATCCCATCATGGATTGGAGCCCCCCTCTGTTAATAATGCTTGCAACCGCCTGACTGCCGGTTTTAAACATCGTGCCGTTTTGAAGGGCGGACATGAATCCCTGAATACTGCCATCAGGAATAAAAACAGCTGTCAGAAGGCCTGAAGAAATAATGCCGGCAGTAAGCACTGGAACCACCGGAATCCGTCTGACCGCAAGCACGATCACCAAAAGAGGAGAAAGCAGCGCCCAGGGAGTGACGTGGGCGGCCTCTTTAATGCCGGTAATGACAGCTTCAATGTTCTGAGTTGAGGCAGCATTCGCAGAAACGGATAAACCGAGAAAATAAAAGAGTACAATTGTAATCAGTAAAGCCGGGACGGTTGTGCCCATCATATGGCGAATGTGCGTAAAAATCGGAATTTCGCCAATTCCGGCGGCAAAGTTGGTTGTGTCGGACATGGGTGACATTTTATCACCGAAGCAAGCCCCGCAGATTACTGCCCCTGCCGTCCATTCAAGCGGAACTCCCGCCGCGCTGGCTACCCCTAACAGCGCAACACCGATTGTACTGACTGTTGTCAGGCTGGAACCGACAAGCGTGCTGATGATCATGCAGGAAAATAATGCGGTCAAAAGCAGCTGGCTCGGCTGAATAATCGATAAAGCGTAAACGGTAACTGTCGGAATGGCGCCGCTGTACATCCACGCGCCGATTAAAACACCGATCAGCGCCAGCACGATAATGGGCTGTACACCGTTTTTAATCCCGTTCACTATCCCTTTTTCAAGGCTCTCCCATGAAAAGCCGTACCATAAACCGGCCGCTGAAAGAATGACGATGCAGAAAAACAGCGGAATATGCGGCTCGGTATGAAAGAAAAACAGACAGGAAATAATGACTGCTAACATCAAGAGAAATAAACTGATGGCTGAAATGAAAGTCAGCCTTTTTTCTGGTTTCAAAACAACACCCCATCAAATCAAAACTTTAATCCTTTTGTGCTTTTGGGCACGAAAGTATTGTAACAGAAAAAAGCAGAAATGCGTGTTTTTTTACAATTATGAATATAAAATGATCGAAATAACCCAAGGATATTTTCTCCATGCGTTTTTTGCTTGACGCACGGAACAGAGATGAAATACGCTTACTTTATGAAGAAAAGAAATGGTGAAGAAGATGAATACATTTTATGACGTACAGCAGCTGCTAAAGTCATTCGGGCATATTGTATATTTTGGTGACAGAGAAGCGGAAATTGATTTTATGAAAGATGAATTAAAGGAGATGTACTTGTCGAACGTGATTGAAAGAGAACTGTGGCAAAAGGCCGCAAGTGTTCTCCAGCAGGAATCAGAACGGATCAAAAGACAGGTAAATAGCTGGTTATGATAAGAAAAGGAGACAGTTATGGAAGAGACATGGTTTGCGGGTATTGATCTGGGCGGAACAACCATCAAGCTGGCGTTTATTAATATGTACGGCGAAATTCAGCATAAATGGGAGGTTCCGACCGATAAATCGGGAAATACAATTACAGTCACTATAGCAAAGACCATTGACCAAAAGCTGGAGGAATTGAACATGCCGAAACGAATGGTAAAATGGATCGGCATGGGAGCGCCCGGCCCTGTCGAAATGGCGACAGGAATGGTCTATGAAACAACGAACCTGGGGTGGAAAAACTATCCCCTGAAAGATCATATTGAGGCGGAAACGGGCATCCCGGCCGTCATCGAAAACGATGCCAACATCGCCGCACTCGGAGAAATGTGGAAAGGAGCCGGCGACGGGGCAAAAGATGTCATTTTGGTTACTCTCGGTACGGGAGTCGGCGGCGGCATTATCGTGAATGGAGAGATTGTTCACGGAAAAAACGGCGCCGGCGGAGAAATCGGCCACATTTGCAGCATTCCGGAGGGCGGGGCTCCGTGCAACTGCGGAAAGTCGGGCTGTATTGAAACGATCGCGTCCGCCACCGGTATTGTCAGGATCGCAAAAGAAAAGCTTGGAGCGGCCGAAAAGTCGACGCTGTCCCAGGTACGCCATCTGACGGCCCGTGACGTATTTGAAGCGGCAGAGCAACAGGATGAGACGGCGTTAGAAGTCGTCGATTACGTAGCAAAGCATCTCGGGCTTGTGCTTGGAAATCTGGCAAGCGCCATGAATCCGACAAAAATTGTGCTCGGCGGAGGCGTTTCAAGAGCCGGTGAGCTTCTGCGGGCAAAAGTGGAAGAGACTTTTAAAAAAACCGCTTTCCCGCGTTCAGCAGAAGCTGCGGACATTACTATTGCGTCGCTTGGCAATGACGCCGGAGTCATTGGCGGGGCGTGGATTGCCAAAAATGAATGGCTGAAACATCAAAACTGCTGACAGAAAGTCTGCCTGCCCATAAAAGCGGGCGGCTTTCTTTTTTTATCCCCTCTGTCATATAGTAACAAAAAAAGGGGGATGAAAATGGCGGGAATTCGTGTAAAGCCTGAAGTAAAACAAAATATGTCTGACGTTGCCCAGCTGCTTCACATTGATGAAAGGCTTCTGGCAAGCGCTAACGAAACGGCGAAAAGCGATGAATTATTCTGTCCCGGGTATGTCATAAATAAGCATTCAGACGGTGTAATTGAGACGCTGAGTGAGCTGTCCCGTTTTACCGGCACCTGCAAAAAAATTCTTCCTGCTGATAACTGGCTGAAGGAAGAAAGGATTTACGGCGCTCAAGCGGCAGAAGCAGAAATAAAAAACATAACAGCCGTCTTTCCATTTGTCACATGCCGGCAAATCGGCTTCTCCGTTCTAGGCAAACCGCTGTATGAGCTGAGGGCAGGAGCGAATACAGCCCCGAAAAAAGTGCACATGAACGCATCTTTTCATGCCAATGAATGGATTACGACGTCTGTTGCGCTCAGATGGTTTAAAGAATACTGTGCGGCATTATGCGAAAATAAAACCGTATTCGGGTATTCTGCTATTGACATATTCAGCCGGACATCATTGTCTTTCGTCCCGATGGTGAACCCGGACGGTGTTGACCTTGTCCTTTACGGAAGTGACGCTTTATCGGGTGAAAGTGAATGTCTGTCTGCTTTGAATGAACACCGCCCTGATTTTCGCGAATGGAAGGCCAATATTAACGGTGTCGATTTAAATAAACATTTTCCTGCTCATTGGGACATTGAACGCCAGCGCAAACCGAAGGCTCCGTCATACCGTGATTTTCCGGGCACTGCTCCGCTGACCGAACCGGAGGCAGCAGCCATTCACCGTCTGATTACGGAAGAGCCGCCTGACAGACTGATCGCCCTTCATACACAGGGGGAAGAAATTTATTGGGGATACATGGGGATTGAGCCGGAAGAATCGTGTCAAGTTGTTCGGGAGTTTGAAGCAATAAGCGAAAACCGCTATCAAGGCATAAGGGATATCGACAGCCATGCCGGCTTCAGAGATTGGTTTATTCAGCAATATGGAAAAGAAGGCTATACAGTTGAACTCGGGAAAGGAAAAAATCCTTTGCCTTTTCATATGTTTGCTGATATTTATAAAGCGACGAAAGGAATTTTATGGAGGTCGCTTATTTTTTGAGTCACAGATGAAATTTCTCATTTGTTTACATAAACAAATATGGGACAATAGAAAAGAATGGGGGGAAGGCTGGTGAGATATTTGTCTTTTGTTCTGCTGTCCGCATTCGCTTTGTGCTTAGCGGCCTGTGAACCATCTCATCAGCAGCATGACACAGGCGTATCGGCGAAATCAGCAGAACAGAAAATCATTCCGCTCAGCAAAAATGAAGCGGAGAAAGCGGATGGATGGGTGGATGACCGGACCATTGTTTATACATCGTCTGATAATGCGCATCATCGGCTGTTCACATATGACCTGTTTAGCGGCAAATCAAAAAAGCTTTATGAAACAAAGGGCCATATTGTCAATGTGAAGATTAACCAGAAAGAACAAATGATTCTCGTACAGGTTACATACAGCGGGCGGACCGAGCTGGTGCTGTTAAACAGGCAAGGTGACAATCTGTATCACCAATCGTTTAACACATATGAATTAGAGACCGCTTGGAATCCGTACGACCCGTATAAAATGATGATTACGGTTTTTACTGAAACCTGGGACTTTAAAACCTACACGGCAGATCTGAAAAACCGCATGCTGCGAAACAGCCCGGTGCAAACCCCTTTTATCCATTGGACGTCCTCTAAAGGATTTCAATATATCAAACAAGGGAAAAGCGATAAAGAGGGCCTTTTATATTCGTACGATTTACAATCAAAAAAAGAGAAAAAGCAGCTGGATCACGTCATTGCAGCCGATTCATATTTAGGGATGACGGTTGCTGTCAGACAAACAGGTGAGTTTATTTTTCAAGCGCCGCAAGCCGTTACACACCGCTTCCCGCTTCAAATGAAATATGAGAGCCCGGCACCGATGGAATATGATTACGATCAAATACATAAGCGGTTTTACACGTTTAAGCCTGACGGCCGTTTATATAAGCTCATCGTTTTTGACCTGAAGGATGAAAAGGAGCGGACGGTGCTTGGGCATGCGGCAATGGAGCCGATTCAGCTTTCTCCAAACGGGGAATATGCTTTATACGGTTACACATATGACCGTGTGATTTCACTGGCAACAGGTATGATGGAACCCATCATAACAAATGAAAAAGGAGTTTGAATACAGATGGCCATTGCAGATGTAACAATTATTCCGATCGGAACTGAGACACCGAGCGTCAGCGCGTATGTAGCGGACGTTCAGAAAATATTGGAGGGATATAAAGCAGCAGGGAAAATCAAATTTCAGCTCACTCCGATGAACACATTAATTGAAGGGGAGCTGAGCGACCTTTTTGCGGTGATTCAGGACATTCATGAAGCTCCTTTCCAAAAAGGGCTCCACAGAGTGGCGACCAATATCCGCATCGATGACAGAAGGGATAAAGAAACGACCCTGGAGAGTAAAATCATAAGCGTCAACAAACATTTGCAGCAATAAAAAATAAACCTGTATCCTATTGGATACAGGTTTTAATGTACAGTCGGATAGCCGCTGTTTACAACGGTCATAACGGCAAACCAGCCAAACACGCACAACGTGGCGCCGGCAAATAGAAATCCCAGTATATTTCTCTGTCTGACAGCCCGCAGGACTCCTAATACAGCTAATAACGCGACAAGGCCGAAGATTACAACAAGTAACATCATGCGCCTCCTTTGTCATTGGGACCTGAAAATCTTTCCATTTTATTTTAACCGTTTTCATTTTGTTTGTCGATAGCGTTTTGGGCATGCATTGATTGAATCTTCTGCTGAAAACCTTCATAATAGGGGCATATACATAAAGAGGTGATGAAAGTGAAATGGAGACGGATGCCGGCAGGCCCCATTCAGGCAAATGCGTATTTTCTGATCAGTGAAGATCAATCATGTCTCATTTTTGATCCGGGCGGCGAACCGGATAAAATCAACAATTACATAAAAGAAAAAAATCTGAAGCCGCTGGCAATCTTGCTGACCCACGCCCATTTTGACCACATCGGCGCGCTTGACGATGTAAGAGACAAATGGAATGTGCCTGTTTACCTTCATAAAAATGAAGAAAAGTGGCTGGAAGACCCTTCATTAAACGGGTCGGGAATTTTACGGGGCATCGCCGTAACGGCACGTCCCGCTGAGCGGCTGATTGAAGGAGACGGCGCACTTGACATCGGGCCGTTTCATTTAGAGACTTTGTTTACGCCCGGACATTCACCCGGAAGTGTTTCTTATTATGTGAAGGACGCCGATCTGGTGATTTCAGGCGACGTGCTCTTCCAGGGAGGCATCGGCCGCACTGATTTACATGGGGGAAGCCAAGAAGTTTTGCTTAAGTCCATCCACCAAAAGCTGCTGACGCTGCCGGAGCATACGCTTGTGTTAAGCGGGCACGGCCCGGAAACAGACGTACAGACGGAACAGGAGCAAAATCCGTTTATCAACGGATTTTCCTTATAAGAGAAAAAGAGACAGACCGTTATCGGTCTGTCTCTTTTTAGATCAGTGGCTCCCGCCGCCAGGTGTCATAATAAAAATAGAGTAATATGTAAATCCGGCGAAGAACACGGTTAAGTACGCTCCGAAAATATAAATATACATCCGTTCAGTTAAATTTAAATAAGAAAGAAATACGAAAAAGATCGTCTGTCCAAAAAACAAGAGAGATGCGTCCTTCATATCACCTAAAAAAAACATGACTGCAAAAATTCCCGTCCAAAATCCTAACACCCGGAACATGCGATTCATTCCTTATCCCCTCCCGAGAGTCTATCTGTCATCATTATAATAGATCGGCAGTAAAAATGTAAACATTTTCATGATTATATTTATTGTGGAATTTATGTCTTTCCCTGTGTTCTTATGATATGCCGTCCTTTTAAAAAAGAATCTGAAAAACTTTTTGAAATGAGTTTAACGAAAAAAAGTTCAGGGTACTTATGTTAACAAAGAGACGGATCATTTGAGGGAGGAATTTTTAAAAATGAAAGATCTTATTTTTTACTCATATCCAAGCTGCACATCATGCCGAAAAACAAAGCATTGGTTAAAAGCCCACAAAATTGATTTTAATGAACGCCATTTATTCAGGGAGACACCGACAATCGATGAATTAAAGCACATTCTATCTTTAACGACAGAAGGAATTGATGAAATTTTAGCAACGAGAAGCCAAACCTTTAAAAATCTGAATCTGAATATCGAAGAAATGACTGTAAATGAAGTGCTGGAGCTGTTAATTGAAAAACCGAAGCTCTTGCGCCGGCCGATTCTCATCGATCATAAAAAACTGGTAATCGGTTATAATCCCGGAGAGCTGATGAAGCTCACAAAGAAAAAAACAGTACATCAATCTGTATCATAAGAGAAAAACGAAGATCCGCTGATCAAAATATCAGCTAATCTTCGTTTTTTCGCGGTTGGCAGACTGGGCTAGCTGGATTCGAACCAACGATCACGGAGTCAAAGTCCATTGCCTTACCGCTTGGCTATAGCCCACCGACAGTAATTGTAGTATGTGCGGCCCGAGAGCTTTTATACATAAAAAATAACGAAAACAAGAATGGAGGAGACCTATGGAAAAATTAAATGAAGCGTTATTTCAAGCATTAACAGACGAATCCGGGGGAATTACACATCAATGGCTGCTGACGGCGGCAGGTCAGCGGGAATCACCGTCCGGGCGGAACACAGCTGATCAGAACGCGGAAAAAAGGCACCGCCTCTTACTGACAATCGTCGCAAAAGCATTAGTCGGAAAAAAAGAGGAAAAAGAGGAGCTGACCATGTGGGGGCTGCAATTTGCAAGGGACCGCGCCGTCCATGAGGTGCCAGTGTATGAAAGCATCGGCCGTCTTAAGGAATTTCGAACCCTTGTCTGGAAACGGATACAGACATGCAGCCAAACCATGTCAGAGCAGCCGTCCAATGAAGCTGTTTTTCAGTGGGGCGAGCGGCTGAATCAGGCAATCGACCACATTATCGAAGTATTTACGGAGGAATATCATAAAGTCACAATTACTCAATTAAACGCACAAAAAGAAATGATAAATGAATTAAGCGCCCCGATTATGCCGATTGCAGAGGGCATTGGCATTTTGCCGCTTGTCGGCGAGATTGACACGTACCGGGCAAGAACCATTTTAGAATCAGTGCTTGAGCAATGTGCCTCGTTACGGCTTTCCTATTTGTTTTTGGATATTTCCGGCGTGCCGATTGTTGATACGATGGTAGCCTATCAAATTTTTAAAGTCATCGACAGCACAAAACTTCTCGGCATTGAGACGACGCTTTCGGGCATCCGTCCGGAAATCGCACAAACCGTTGTGAAGCTCGGCATTGATTTTTCTAAAGTCAGAACGGAGCAAAGCTTGGCGAAGGCGTTATCAAAAAACGGATTTATCGTTCAAGAATCATAAAGAATCAGAAAAAAGCTGAATGGCTAAAAAGAGGAGTTACCTCTTCCAGCTATTCAGCTTTGTCAGCTTCGATTGTGATAATATGGTGGCTGTCAATTTCTTTGACCGTAAATGTGAATCCGTCACATTCTATCGTGCTGCCCGGTTTTGCATCAATATACTGAGTGAGAAACCAGCCTCCGAGAGTGTCAACTTGGTCAGCAGCAATCTCTGTTCCCAGCAGGTCATTGACGTCGCTGATCAGCAATTTGGCGCTCAGGATATAGCGGCTGTCACTGAGCTTTTGCACAGAGGACGTTTCATCTGTATCAAACTCGTCCCGGATTTCTCCGACGATCTCTTCAATAATGTCCTCTGCCGTCACTAATCCTGCGGTTCCGCCATACTCATCAATAAGGATAGCCATATGGGCGTGTTCCTTTTGCATTTTGACGAACAATTGATAAATCGGGATCGTTTCGATGACATGGATGGCGGGCTGAATGTAAGGGCTGAGCTCATGTTTCGTAAAAGCAGCCCCTCCTGATAAGAACTTGAACAGCACCTCTTTAATATTTATGATACCGACAACATGGTCTTTATCTCCCTTAACGACGGGGTAACGGGTATATTTATTTGTTTTGATAATGTCTCGAAGAATATGTCCCGATCCGCTTTCTAAAGGCAGGCTCACCATTTCGTTCCGGGGCACCATAATTTCTTTTGCGGTGCGCTTATCAAATGTAAAGATGTTATTTACATAGTGCAATTCGCTTTTTTTAATCATGCCGCTGCGGTAGCTTTCCGCCAAAAGCACTCTCAGTTCCTCTTCCGTATAAGCCATTTCATGTTCGGAAGCGGGTTTCAGCCCGAACAGGCCTGTAATCAGCCGGGCGGAATGGTTGAGAAGCCAAATGAACGGAAACATCAGCTTATAAAACAAAATCATCGGTCTTGCAAACAAAAGCGTAATTCGTTCCGCTTTTTGAATGGCAAAACTTTTCGGCGCCAGCTCGCCGATGACGACATTCACATATGTAACCAATAAAAAGGCGATGATAAGCGATAAAACATGTGACACGGTTTCATGTAAGCCTGTCTTTAAAAAAAGAGGCTGAATCAAAGCCCTCACTGTCGGTTCTCCAAGCCAGCCGAGCCCTAAAGCCGTTACGGTAATTCCTAATTGGCATGCTGATAAATATTCATCAAGATGAGTGATGACATGCTTTGCCGCCTTTGCTCCTTTCACTCCTTCTTGGATAAGCTGGTTCATGCGGGAACGTCTTGCTTTAACAATTGAAAATTCAACGGCGACAAAACATGCCGTTAACAAAATAAATAGTGTAATGACTGATAGTTTGATTATATACAATGGAACGCCTTCCGCGCAGGAAGGCTTGCACCCCCCTTTTTTCGGATTAATACCACTGTATAAAGCTGATCAAACATGCTGGCTTGTTTAACCCTCTTCAATTTGGGCAATTAAAAAAGAAATGAATACAGGAGGTTGCAGCATATGAAGATTTATTCGGGTGACGACTGGTTGTGGTATCAGCTCGGGCCCCACGAAAAAACAGAAGCAAAAAAACTTATCCATTTTACCCACTGGCCGCAATGCGAAAAGTGGTTTGAAAACGAAAATCATATTAACTTTTTACGCTCTGATACAAATGACCCGAATAATGAAGCGGTTTTCGGCTCCTTAATCTATCATCAAGGAATAAAAGACGAAAAGGATCACACCGTGGTGCATTTTTACATTACAAGGAAATTCTTTTTTACGATTAATTTTGATTTTTCTATTCTTCGCGGTGTGAAAGAAAAGCATGCTACGCAGCAAATCAAAACCTGCGGGGACGCGATTGAAGGTTTTTTTGTCCTGCTCGGTGAGCTGATGAATTCATACTTAATCGGACTGGATGAGTTTGAAGTCAAGCAGCGGATTCTGAAATGGCAGATTCACGATGACAACAGCAAAGGAATTCTGGAAAATGTGCATAAACTGCGCCATGAACTGTTCATTTGGAAAGGGTTAACCTTAAACGCTAAAAAAGTGGAGATGGCATTAAAAGAAGCCTTTCTGCCGAAAAATGACCAGCAAAAAGATTATCGGCGAACCGACCAAAAAATCACGAGAGGCATTACATATATAAATGAATTTGATCAGGAACTGAGCAACTTGCTGCACGCAGAAGAGGTCATCACTTCACAAAGAGGAAATGAAATTGTAAAAGCCCTGACGATTTTTACGACTCTGTTTACGCCGATGACCGCACTTGGGGCGCTTTGGGGAATGAACTTTGACAACATGCCGGAACTGCATTGGAAGTATGCATATCTCGGATCTATCATACTCATCATCGTTTCCACTTTGCTGATTTATATTTATTTAAGGCATAAGGGCTGGACGGGTGATATTCTCAAAGAGCAGCAAAAGAAATATTTTCATAAAAAAAACACCCGCTGATTTATGGTCAGCGGGCTGAATGAGCAGGCAGCAGCCCTGCTTTTTTTATTAGCCAAAATCGCTGAATGGAAGGCTATTTATGCGGGTTAATTGATTTTAACTGGTTTATTTTTGTTTTTTCATACTGGATGCATCCTAAAAACGCACGTTTCCTCTTTTGAGGCCGCCGTGTATCTAATGTACAATACGTGTCGGAAGGAGGGATTTCATGGAGAAAATCGAAACGTACAGCAGAGGAATCATATACGAGGCATATATGGCAAGGGCTTCTGATATACACATTGTGCCGAGAGAGCGTGATGCTTTTATTCATTTTCGCATTGACCACGCTTTAGTGAAAAAACGGGTCATGAAAAAAGAAGAATGTGTGCGGCTGATTTCTCATTTTAAGTTTTTATCGGCAATGGATATAGGAGAAAGGCGAAAGCCGCAAAACGGATCGCTTTCCATGCCGCTTGAAACGGAAACGGTTCATCTGAGGATGTCAACACTGCCGACGATGAATGAAGAAAGCCTGGTCATCAGACTTTTACCTCAGCGTCAAATTCCGCCGATTGACAGACTGTCCTTATTTCCGGGCGCAGGTGCCACGTTATTGTCCTTTTTAAAACATTCTCACGGTATGCTCCTTTTCACCGGCCCGACCGGCTCAGGAAAAACGACGACCCTTTATTCGCTCGTCAAATATGCAAAACAGCATTTTAACCGGCGGATTGTCACGCTTGAAGACCCCGTAGAAACGAGAGATGAAGATGTCCTTCAAGTACAGGTGAATGAAAAAGCCGGGATTACTTATTCAGCAGGTTTAAAGGCGATTCTGAGGCATGATCCCGATATGATTATTTTAGGAGAAATCAGAGACGCCGAAACGGCTAAAATCGCGGTCCGGGCAGCCATGACAGGCCATCTCGTTCTTTCGAGCCTGCATACGCGGGACGCAAAAGGCGCCATTTACAGATTGCTTGAATTCGGGGTGAAGATGAGTGAAATTGAACAAACGGTCATTGCAATTGCCGCCCAGCGATTAGTCGATTTAACGTGTCCGTTTTGCAAAGATAAAAGCTGTTCCGTATACTGCCGGCTGTCCAGAGAGACACGGCGTGCGGGTATTTATGAATTGCTGTACGGGAAAAATCTTAATCAATGTTTTCAAGAAGCAAAGGGCGAACAGGCCAATTTTCAGTATCAAACGCTCCGCAAGCTGATCAGAAAAGGCATTGCGCTTGGGTATGTCACATCAAGTAATTACGACCGGTGGGTGTACCATGAAGCCGATTAAAAAAACATGGCCGCTAAAAGATCAAGCCAATCTGCTGAAAAGGCTCGGTGAGATGA
The DNA here is from genome assembly GCF_019891195.1 of Bacillus sp. YC2. NCBI lineage: Bacteria > Bacillati > Bacillota > Bacilli > Caryophanales > Bacillaceae > Bacillus > Bacillus sp. YC2. The sequence goes on from NZ_JAHXDO010000004.1 coordinate 236,957, forward strand.
CCGAAAAAGGATACAGCTTGATTGAAGGTCTGAGGCTGCTGGAACTTCAGCTCCATAAGCGGCAGCTATCAGAAATGACGTCTGCAATCCGGCAGTTAAGTAAAGGCGATGCTTTTTATCAAGTATTACAGACGATGTCTTTCCATAAAGAAGCCGTAAGTATTTGCTATTTTGCGGATAAACACGGAGAATTGCCTGCTGCAGTGAAACAAAGCGGGGAATTGCTGCAGCGAAAGCTGGCTCAGACAAATCAAATCAGAAAAATGCTCCGCTACCCGATGTTTTTAATATGTTCAGTCTTTGTGATGTTTTATATATTACAAAGTATGATTATCCCGCAGTTTTCAGGGATTTATCAGTCCATGAATATGAAAACCTCACGTTCCACCGTTGTTATCTTTGCGTTTTTTCAGCACTTTCATGCGGCTTGTGCGATTATGTTTTTTGCCGCTTTTATCATGTTTCTGTACTATTGGTTCGTTTTTAAGAAAAAATCCCCGCAAGACAAAATGCTTTTGTTCGTAAAAATTCCTCTTATAGGAAAAGCCGCCGTGCTCTTCAACAGCTACTTTTTTTCCTTGCAGCTCAGCAGCCTGCTAAAATCGGGCCTTTCCATATACGACAGCTTAACGGCTTTTAAAGAACAATCCTTTCTGCCTTTTTACCGGCAAGAAGCAGAGAATATCATAGAGCGGTTAAAAGCCGGAGAAACGATTGAATCGGCTCTTTACCGCCATCCCTGTTATGAAAAAGACTTTGCCGCTGCAGTCAGTCACGGACAATTAAGCGGCCAGCTTCATCGTGAACTTTTTACATACAGCCAATTTATGATGGAACGGCTTGAACAAAATGCAGAAAAATATACCGGCATTCTTCAGCCGGTAATTTACGGTGTTGTCGCCGGTATGATTTTAATCGTCTATTTGTCGATGCTGATGCCGATGTATCAAATGATGAACCAAATGTAAAGGGAGTGCTTTGTCTGAAGAATCAAGATGGATTTACTTTAATTGAAATGCTGATCGTTTTATTTATCGTCTCCATTTTGCTTTTAATCACAATTCCTAATGTAACTAAGCATAATCAAAGCATTCAAAACAAGGGCTGTGAAGGATTGCAAAATATGGTGAAGGCTCAAGTGACAGCATACGAAATCGATCATGAAGGAAAAACGCCGGATATCGGCGACTTGCAGTCAGAGGGGTACATCAAAAAGAATACAGCGTGCCCGAATGGAAAACGGGTCTTAATAAGCGGCGGGGAAGTAACAGTTGAGCAGTAACAGGCTGACAGAAGGCGGATTCACCCTTCTTGAAAGCCTGGTCGTTTTAAGTCTGGCCTCTGTTTTACTGACTGTTTTTTTCACGGCTTTTCCTCCTGTTTATACTCATATTGCGGTACGGCAAAAAGCAGACCAGCTGCAAAAAGACATTCAGCTGGCCCAAGAAACCGCTATCGCTGAACATAAAAGAACAAGTATTACGTTTTTGCCGAAGGAACATAAATACAAACTGTCTATTGGCGGAAGCATTGTTGAGCGGTCCTTTGGAAAAATGGAGATTGCGCTGTCCACATTACCGAAGCAGCTTGAATTTAACGAAAAAGGACATCCGAATTCCGGCGGGAAAATTGATGTGAAAACAGCCGGAGTCACATATGAAATAACTGTTTACTTAGGGAGCGGAAACGTTTATGCAGAACGGAAATAAAGGGTTCTCAACAATTGAGTCTTTATCCGCGTTCGCGATTTGGCTGTTTTTCATGATTTCCATCGTCCCTGTTTGGTCAGGAATTCTCGCGGATGAACAGAAAATAGAAGATCAAAAAGAAGCCTATCAGCTTCTTCATGAGAACATCAGCGCATATATGATGTCCGGTAAGCGGCTGCCGTCTTCTGTTGTAACGTGGAAGGAGGAGGGTGATTATCAAAAAGTATGTACGGCCATTCGCGGAGAAAAAAACGTTTGCCTCAATATTCTCAGCACAAAGTGGCTTTACGCTTCTTAATGTTTTGTTTTCCTTGGCGATCTGCCTTTTTCTATCAGGGACGCTAACACCGGTTTTACACCTGTTTTTGTCCCGGCAGACGGAAGGCGGCGGAATAGACGGACAGGAAAAGACTATTGCCATTCAGCAGATCATGAATGAATGTAAAAATGCCGAAGCCGTGAACCCTGCTGACGGCGGAAGAGCGGTAACCTGCCGGAAAGCAGGCGGAGAAGAGGTGCGCTTTGAAATATATCAAACCATGATAAGAAAAAGAGTGAACGGAAAAGGCCACGTCCCCGTTCTTCAAAATGCGGCGTCATTAAACGTGTATATGAAAAACGGCCTGCTTTTTCTGGATATCACAAGTGTCAATGGGAAAAAGAACCATACTGCTTTCCCGATTTATACCTATTTAAAAGGAGATTAAATGTACAAACCAAATGGTTTTATTTATCCAGCGGTTCTTTTCGTTTCGGCCGTTATGTTACTGGTCATCAGTTATACTTCATCTGATTTCATTACCCGTAAAACATTTGAAAAAGAGACGGCTGAGTATTACGCCGGAGAGAATCTGCTTCAGAACGGCGCGCTGCTGTCCATCCGTCATGTTTTACAAGGACAAAAAGGCCAATCCGGCAAGAAACGTTTTTCATACGGCGTTGTATCTTATGAAATCCGCGGCCCAATTCATCAGGGTGCATTGGACATTTTTATAAAAGGAGAGACGCGTTCAGGTACGAAAAGAGAGGCGCACATTTCATTTGATCAGAAGAAGAAAAAACTGATTCAATGGATCGAAGTATAAAAAGGATCAGACGAGCCAACACTTCATAGTAAAGACAGCAATATGAGGTGAAAATCGTGAAAACAAACGATTATGTAAAATATATGACTGAGCAATTCGTTAAATATATAGATACGCCTAAACATGAGCGAAAAGAACTAAAAGAGGTGCGAAAAGAGAAAAAAGCTCCTGCTTCTCAGCATTGGTTCGGTATATTGCCATATGGATTTAAGCTGTGGATGAAGCGGAAAAAATAAAAGCTTAAACGTGCGGAAGGTCCTCCTGAAATCGGGAGGGCCTTATTGAAATTCCTCAATGACGGCAACTTTATTCACTTTCTGGCTATAAGGATTAAATGAAATGGTTACAAACACGCCGAATTCTTTGGACCCTTCTCTTAACGTTAGGTGATATTGTTTGACGGCTTCATCTGTTCTTTTCCGATCCCACACCTTTTGAATAAATAAGGTTTGTGAGAGAGGATATCTTTTTTTTGCTTCTCTTTCTGCCACCTTTTCCCATTTTGACTTATGGTGAACAGCATAATACGGCATTCCTTCTGCCTGAGCTGCTGCTGAAACCCCAAAAACAAGAAGAGAAAGGCAAATCAAACACTGTTTGATCATGAATAAATCACCCTTTCACTGCATATCATTTCTAATTTTTCTGTGGCCATACCTTTATTTTTCCGCATTTTATTAGAAAAAATTCCAAAAAGATGAGTAATTTGGAGCAAAACGATGTTTTTAAAAGATTATATTCTTAAAAACGAACAAATTGACCGTTTTTGACATTTTTCAAGATGGTAAACGTTGATTATACTTTGCTCATGAGGTTCTTTAAAAAGAACGATCGTCATATTTATTTACAGATTTCACAGGGGGTAAGGCATGTTCCGATTGTTCCGAACGGAAAAAGGGGCTAAAACGAGATGGCGGATTCTGATCTTTTTCCAGCTTTCGTTCATTTTCGGCTTGGCCATAACGATATGTACCCAGTTTACCGGTGACACAAGCTCCTCCTTTAACGATGTGAGAAGCTTCAGTTTACCCGTTCAAACGTGTGGGGACTTTCGCAATACAGATAACAATTGCCGCTATGACGAACGCTGGGATCAAAGTGATTTGCACGTAATAAACCAAACCGATACGAAAGGCACTGTGTGTGCTCCGCTTCACCTTTATGTTGAACTGGAAAATAAAGGTAAAAAACAAACGATATCTGAATGGAAATGGGAGCTTCACAAAATCGCTTCCGCACATAAACCTTTACAAAACGGCAATGTCATTGATAAAGGACTTGTCACCGATAAAAAAAGCGATTTGCTCTATAGGATTGAGTCGAAACGGGCCTTACAGCCGGGCATATACGCATTTAAAATTTATAAGCCTGAGGGTTATCCGGCAAGTGAAGAAAAATTTGAATGGTCAGCACCTATGAAGCTTGTCAAATGCCAGGAAAAACCGACAGCTTCTGCCGTAAAAAAAGCAGAGAAAGAGCCGGCTGAACGGACGAAAGAAAGCGGGGAAGAAAATGAAAAAAACGATGAAACTGATCAGTAATATTTTGTATGTCGTCATCTTCAGTTTTATTATTGTGCTGACTTTGACTGTCATATCGACCCGGGCATCCGGCGGAGAGCCGTCCATATTCGGCTATACGCTGAAATCAGTGCTGTCAGGTTCGATGGACCCGGAGTTCAAGACGGGTTCATTAATTGCAGTGAAGAAAATTCCTGATGTAAACGCCTTAAAAGAAGGCGATGTCATTACCTTTACACAAGATGACGGATCAGCCGTGACACATAGGATTATCGGCATAACAAAGAAAGACGGGCATTTGTTATTTGAAACAAAAGGCGATCATAACGCTGCCCCAGATGCCGCTCCTGTGCAATCAGAACAGGTTATGGCCCAGTATACGGGATATCAGCTTCCGTATGCAGGATATGTCATACATTTAGCAAGCCAGCCGATCGGAACGGCTATTCTGTTAATCGTTCCGGGCATCATGCTGTTAATTTATTCGATTACCGTAATCGGCAGCGCTATCCGCGATATTGACCGAAAAACAAAAGCGCTTGAAGAGAATGCGAAAAACAGCACTATATCTACTTGACTTTAGTTGCAACCTGGCGACAGGATTTGATAACAAAAAAATTAATAAGGGGAGTATACTAAAATGGGTATGAAAAAGAAATTAAGCTTGGGCGTTGCTTCGGCAGCACTTGGATTAGCATTAATCGGAGGCGGCACATGGGCCGCATTCAATGATGTGAAGACAACGGATGCCACGTTTGCATCAGGAACTCTTGATTTATCGGCAAAAGAACAATCAGCCAATGTAAACTTATCCAACTTAAAACCGGGCGATAAATTAACGAAAGATTTCGAATTCAGAAATAATGGATCGCTTGCGATTAAAGAAGTATTAATGGCCCTGAATTTTACAGATTTCAAAGGGGCAGCTAAAGGAAACGGATCTGCGGAGGACTTCCTCAGCCAGTTTGAAATTACCGTGCTGACGGTCGGAAAAGAAGGGGGCAACGGCTATCCTAAGAATATTATTCTAAAGGCTGCCAACCTGAAAGACTTGTATTTGATGTCAACGAAACAGGATAAAACAGCTGCTGAAGCCATCAGTAAGCATATTGATTCAAAATTCCTAAGCGCGAGCGGAAAAGTGAATGTAGCGACCATTAACGGTAAGACTGCGCCTGAGTATGACGGTGTGCCGAAAACGCCTGTTGATTATGACCAAGTGCGGATGGAAATCCGGTTTAAAAATGATACCGCTAAAGACGCAGATGGGCAAAATGTCCAGAATAAATTCCAAGGCAATGCCATTTCTCTTCAATTCTCATTTGAAGCGACACAATGGAACGGCTTGACTATTACAAAAGATCATACAGATAAAGACGGTTACGTCAAAGAGAATGAAAAGGCCCACAGTGAGGATAAAAACTAATTCAAACTGGCGGGGAGATAAAAGAGGAGTTGTGCACATATGGCGGCACTACTCCTCTTTTTGCGCTTTTCTCCATTTTTGATAATCTAAAAATTCACGAAATTGTTTTTTTGATACCCCGGATGTCATCGCATCGCGAACTAATTTCTCCCATTCACTATCTAATTGACCATCGTATTCGGTTTCATGTTTTTCATCAAGTAAAGTATGAACCGAGACGTCCAGAACAGCGGAGACTTTTTCGAGAAATTGAATGGAGGGGTTCGTCTGTAAATTTCGTTCTATTGAGCTTAAATAAGACTTCGCTACCCCAGCTTTTTCAGCTAGTTCTGATAGTGAGTAGCCTTTTTCTTTTCGGTATTGTTTAATACGCTGGCCAATCAATGTCATCACCTTCCTTGTGATATTATAGCACATTCAGAAAGGATTTACGGTATGACTTCTGGCGGCCTGGATATGTTGAGAAGACTTTTTATGCGAATGCAAGTATTTGCGTATCTCTTCTAAGCTGATATTTGTTTTTTGGGCTTCCAGCATTAATTCAACCCATTCCTTATCTAATTGTGAAAATTCTGTTTTTGCATTTTTCATGCATTTTCTCCTCCTAAAATACTTGTTTATGTATTTCAGCCAATCCGGCCATGACCTATTGTGTACCCTTCTTCATGTCTGGAAGTTAATAATCGCATGTGGAACGCTAGAAATTTTTTCTATATACTTTTATTATAATATACAATTTCTAAAAAAAACGAGAAAGCTGTCGAATGGATAAGGCTTATCCAGAAAAATTACTTTGCAGGAAAAATAAACCGCCATTTTCAATCTGGATGTTAATTTTTGGCTGATATAAGGCTTTCAGCGCTTTTTTTTCCAAATAATATTCTTCAGGTTTTTCCTCAGTATGCTCATAAAATTGATCTAGCAGCGTAAGATCCTTCTGCCATCTTGTAACGGCATCGTCGGCCCAATCTGACGGTTCTTCTGCGGCAAAGTTCGTCAAATAATGTTCCATTCGCTTTATACCGCTTTCGGGCTTAATCATAGGCGATATGGTAAAGCAATAGTCTGATATTTGTGAAGTCAGCGGAAGCGGTGTAAGCTTTCGCTGAAAGTCTTCAATGATTTGTCCAGAAACAAGGTGAAGGCCCAGTGACAATAGTTTGTCTTTTTTCATGTCGGATTGGTATGAAATCACTACGTTTATCCCAAGCCAGGGCTGAAGCGGCACTCTGGCTCCGGCTGATACAATTTTCTCATATATTCTTGTAAATCTCCCATTTTGTTTAACTGCTTGAAAGATTTGAAAGAGCCGCGGAGCTCCAAAGTAAATAAATTCGCCGTCCAGGTCGCTGGGGGCCGTTTCTTTATCGGTGATAAACGTGATCTTCATCGGGTTCGGCTCGCCGCCTGTTTTTTCACGCCAATGCCAATAAAAAGGGCGGTTCATAATTTGTTTGTCCATTTCGACCGTAAGCTGAACCGTCATAAAACCCGGCCCCTGTTCAGTAATCGGGCAGTGATTCGCTTCAAAAAAACGCAGTAAAAATTGATGAACCTCTTGCTGTCTCATGTCACGCATCCTCCTTTTCTATATTAAGAGCCTTTTTTTCTGGCCGGCCCTTCCTTGCTGTACGATAAGAAAGAAGTGAGATTGTCCATTTTGATTCTCATTTCTTCCTCGGTCAGCGAATGGCATAAAATATCATTCAAATGCTCTTCGAAATTGTTCACTTTGATTTTTGTTAAAATATCATCTAATTCACCGACTACATTTTCGAATAAATGTATTTTTTCATATAAAAGCTTTAAGATGTGCTCCTCGACGGTATGTTTTGTCGCCATGTTGTAAATATGGACATCTCTTTCCTGTCCGAGCCTGTGTATCCTCCCGATTCTTTGCTCAAGACGCATCGGGTTCCACGGCAGATCATAGTTGATGATATGATTGCAAAATTGCAGGTTGATCCCTTCTCCTCCGGCTTCTGTCGCGATCAGCACCTGAACTTTGCCGCGGAAAAGATCCTTCATCCAGTCCTTTTTTCCGCGCTTAAATCCGCCCCTGAAAGGGACCGAGCTAATTCCGTTTTGCTGAAGAAACCACTGCAGATAAATCTGGGTTGCCCGGTATTCGGTAAAAATAATGACCTTGTCATTAATTTTTTGAATTAAATCAACGACCTGAATCGCTTTTGAATTTTGTGTCACCTGATTGATGCGCTCCATTAAATTCGCGATCGTCTGTTCGTCAAAGGCGGGCGCTTGTTTGTCTTTTTTGTCGAGCATTTTTTTGAGTGTCATATAGACCGCTTCTCTGCTCGAACAGCATTCTCTTTGCAGCGTCATAATGGAAAAAGCGCTTGTCGGCTTTTCCATGCCGTTTTTCAGTGCGTTAATGTCATCGTAAAGCGCCTGTTCCGTCGGCGAAAACGTAATGGGCACCGTTTCAACATGGCGCTGCGTCCACGTAAGCCCCGTGTCGCTCCGTGTATTGCGGATCATGACCTTATTGACCAGTTCTTTTAAATGCTCGTGGTCATCAATTCCGTCTTTTTTATTAAACGTTTCTTGAAATCCGCTTTCATTGCCTAAATGGCCGGGCTTCAATAACGACACTAAATTAAAGATCTCCTCAATCCGGTTTTGAATCGGCGTTGCCGTCAGCAGCAGGCAATACTTTTTAACAAGGCTTCTCGCAAATTCATAATTCTTCGTTTTGCTGTTTTTGAGCTTATGCGCCTCGTCGATGATGACAAGATCATACGGAATAGACAGTACGATGTCCTTGTGAGGCGAACGCTTTGCCGTATCAATTGAAGAGACAACGATATCGCACTGCTCCCAAACATAGCTTTTCTTCTGCTCAACGGCCGGGATTAAAAATTTCTCCTGCAGCTCTTTCACCCACTGCGATACAAGCGATGCGGGCACAAGAATGAGGATTTTTTTGGCCAGTCCGCGAATCATGTACTCTTTTAAAATCAGGCCGGCCTCTACGGTTTTGCCCAATCCTACTTCATCTGCCAATATCGCTTTGCCGTTCATTTTTTCTACAACCTTCTGCGCTACCTCAAGCTGATGGGGAAGCGGGGTGAAATCAGGCAGGTACAAAGGAGCCCTTAAACCCTCAAATTCAGGAATGGCAAGGGTTTCCTGTACTTCAGCAGACAGCTTGTACAGCTCCCAATTTGACCAGGGGCCGTCTGTTTTCAGGCGTTCCAAAAACTCCCCCGGCCAATTCGAATCGAATATGATCTCTGTCGCCATGTGTATAAAACCGCCTTTCTTTTAAAAAACTGATTTATCATAATTTTTGTTGCCGGACGTAAGTGAGGGTGGTAGGATATAAGTAATGATTTCACCAAAGATATTGCTTTAGTATGTCCATAACAATTGGTAAATATGAGCGAATGACAGCAAGGGGAGAGACCCGGACGAAAAATAGCGCATCCGGGCGCCGAAGGAGCAAACTGCGGAGTGAATCTCTCAGGCAAAAGAACTCTTGCTCGACGCAACTCTGGAGAGTGTTTGCAAAGATAGAAGCAGACCACCAAAGGGGACGTCTTTATGATGTTTCATAAAGTAAACTTTCAGGTGCCGGGACAGAGAAACCTTCATGTAAATGAGGCGTTTCTCTGTCCTTTTTTATATGGTTTTATACAATGCGCCAATGAGCTGAAGGGGGAAGATGATGCTGAAACGAACACCGCTTTATGAAGTGTATAAAGAATACGGCGGAAAAACGATTGATTTTGGAGGCTGGGAGCTGCCGGTCCAATTTTCTTCTATTAAGGAGGAGCATGAAGCCGTCCGGACAAAAGCGGGCCTGTTTGATGTGTCTCATATGGGAGAAGTCGAAGTATCCGGAATAGACAGTCTGCCTTTTCTGCAAAAGATGATGACAAATGACGTTGCGGACTTAAAGCCCGGGAGCGCGCTGTATACCGCAATGTGTTATCCGGACGGCGGGACGGTTGATGACTTGCTGATCTATCAGAAAAGCGGCACCTGCTATTTACTCGTCATTAATGCGTCTAATATCGACAAAGATATCGCTTGGCTGAAGGAGCATGCCGAAGGGGATGTCACGATAACAGATCAGTCCGGCGAGCTCTCATTGCTGGCTGTTCAAGGGCCGGAAGCTGAGACGGTTCTCACAAAACTGACGGAAATTGATCTGTCTTCATTAAAGCCGTTTACGTTTATTGATGGGGCAGCTGTCGCCGGACATCAAGTTCTGCTCTCCAGAACAGGATATACCGGGGAAGACGGCTTTGAGCTTTATTGCCGCAATGAAGATGCGGTAAGCCTTTGGAAGCAGATTGTTAAAGCCGGAGAGGAAAACGGCCTCATGCCGTGCGGACTGGGCGCCCGCGATACGCTGAGATTTGAAGCGAAACTGGCGTTATACGGGCAGGAGCTCACTAAAGACATTACGCCGATTGAAGCGGGAATCGGTTTTGCCGTAAAACATAAGAAAGATTCCGATTTTTTCGGGAAGTCAGTATTGAGTGAACAGAAAGAAAAAGGAGCTCCCCGTAAGCTTGCAGGGCTCGAAATGATTGAAAAAGGAATACCGAGGCATGGTTATGCCGTGAAAAAAGACGGTATACAGATCGGTGAGGTTACAACAGGCACACAATCTCCAACATTAAAGAAAAATATCGGCCTCGCCTTATTGAAGACGGAATTCAGTGAAATCGGTACTGAAGTAGAGGTGGAAATCCGCAGCAAAACAGTAAAAGCGAAGATTGTCCGCACACCGTTTTATAAACGTCCAAAACATAGCTGAAAAAGGAGAGTCATATGAAGCATCGATATTTGCCCGCGACAGAACAGGATAAAAAAGAAATGCTGAAAGCCATCGGCGCAGAAACAATTGATGATCTGTTTTCCGATATCCCGGAAAATGTGAGGTTTCCAAAGGACTATGACATTAAAAAAGCAAAATCAGAAACCGAGTTAACGAGAGAACTGACGAAGCTCGCAGCTAAAAACAAGGACGCCGTTACATATGCATCATTTCTGGGCGCAGGAGTGTACGACCACTATCAGCCAGTCATCGTGGATCATGTCATTTCCAGATCAGAGTTTTACACTGCATACACGCCCTATCAGCCCGAAATATCCCAAGGCGAGCTTCAGGCGATTTTTGAGTTTCAGACGATGATCTGTGAATTAACGGGGATGGATATCGCAAACTCCTCTATGTATGACGGAGGAACGGCGTTAGCTGAAGCGGCGATGCTTGCTTCAGGGCATACGAAAAAGAAAAAAATCGTTATTTCCTCAGCCGTTCATCCGGAATCAAGAGATGTGCTGAAAACATACGCAAAAGGCCAATATATTGAGGTTATAGAGGTGCCTGCGAAAAATGGCGTGACGGATCTTGAAGCGCTGGAGGATGCTGTTTGTGAAGAGACAGCGGCCGTTATCGTCCAATATCCGAACTTCTTTGGGCAAATTGAGCCGTTAAAAGAGATTGAGCCAATCGCGCATAAAGGAAAAAGCCAGATGATTGTTTCTTCAAACCCGCTCGCGCTCGGCATCTTAACGCCGCCGGGGGCATCCGGAGCGGATATCGTCGTCGGAGATGCACAGCCTTTCGGTATACCGGCGGCGTTTGGCGGCCCGCACTGCGGCTACTTTGCGGTAACGAAAAAACTGATGAGGAAAGTGCCGGGGCGGCTTGTCGGTCAAACAGAGGATGAAAACGGACGAAGAGGTTTTGTCCTCACCCTCCAGGCGCGCGAGCAGCATATCAGGAGAGACAAAGCTACCTCCAATATTTGTTCAAACCAGGCGCTGAATGCTTTGGCGGCTTCAGTTGCGATGACGGCGCTCGGGAAAAACGGGGTAAAAGACATGGCCCGTCAGAATATCCTGAAAGCAGATTACGCTAAGCGCCAGGCGGAAAAAGCCGGGTTGCGAGTCGCGTTTAAAGGCCCGATGTTTAATGAATTTGCTGTTAAGCTGAATGAGCCTGTAAAAGAAGCAAACAGCCGCTTATTAAAAGAAGGCATTATCGGCGGGTATGATTTAGGCCTTGCTTATCCTGAGCTGGAGCAGCATATGCTTATAGCCGTCACGGAGCTGAGAACAAAAGAAGAAATTGATTCGCTTATTGCGGGATTGGGGGATCACCATGAATAATCAAGATCAGGCGCTTATTTTTGAATTGTCCCGCGAAGGGCGCGTCGGCTACAGTCTTCCGGAGCTTGACGTGCCGGAAACGGAATTGGACAGCCTGCTTCCCGATGACTATATCCGTACTGAAGACGCTAAACTGCCGGAGGTCTCAGAGCTTGATATCATGCGGCATTATACCGCTCTTTCCAAAAGAAACCACGGAGTCGATTCAGGGTTTTATCCGCTTGGGTCATGTACGATGAAATACAATCCGAAACTGAATGAAAAAATCGCCCGGATCCCCGGACTTTCTGCGATTCACCCGCTTCAGGATGAGGATACGGTTCAAGGGGCGCTTGAGTTATTATACGATTTAAGCGGGCACTTGGAAGAGATTACGGGAATGGATGAAGTGACGCTGCAGCCGGCCGCTGGCGCTCACGGTGAATGGACGGGCCTGATGATGATCCGCGCCTATCACGAAGCACGAGGAGATTACGGGCGGACGAAAGTGATTGTGCCTGATTCCGCACACGGTACGAATCCCGCTTCCGCAACAGTCGCCGGTTTTGAAACCATTACCGTGAAATCAAATGAACACGGGCTTGTTGATATTGATGATCTGAAAAGAGCGGTAAATGAAGAAACAGCCGCGCTGATGCTGACGAATCCGAATACCCTCGGATTATTTGAGGAAAACATTACCGAGATGGCGCAAATCGTCCATCAGGCAGGCGGAAAGCTCTATTACGACGGAGCGAATTTAAATGCGGTATTAAGTAAAGCAAGACCGGGCGACATGGGATTTGACGTCGTTCACCTAAATTTGCATAAAACGTTTACGGGGCCGCACGGAGGAGGAGGCCCGGGCTCAGGTCCGGTCGGAGTGAAGAAGGAACTTATTCCGTATCTGCCAAAACCAGTATTAACGAAAAAAGAAGGTCGTTTTACATTTGACTATGACCGCCCGCACTCAATTGGACGCGTCAAACCTTATTACGGCAACTTCGGCATTAATGTAAGAGCCTATACATATATCCGCTCCATGGGACCGGACGGGTTAAAGGCTGTGACCGAAAACGCGGTTTTAAATGCCAACTATATGATGAGAAAGCTTGCGCCGTATTATGATCTGCCGTTCGACCGCCATTGCAAGCATGAATTTGTGTTATCGGGAAGACGGCAAAAAAAGCTCGGCGTGAGAACGCTGGACATTGCAAAACGGCTTTTGGATTTCGGCTATCACCCGCCAACCGTTTATTTTCCTTTGAACGTTGAAGAAAGCATCATGATTGAACCGACCGAAACGGAGTCAAAAGAAACCCTTGATGCCTTTATCGATGCGATGATTCAAATCGCCAAAGAAGCGGAGGAAACGCCTGAGGTTGTGCAAGAGGCGCCGCATACGACGGTTGTGAAGAGAATGGATGAAACCAAGGCTGCAAGACACCCGGTCTTAAAATATGAACATGTTCCTGATGACAAACGTTAAAGGGCGTAAAAAAGAGCTGCCGTTATAAACGGACAGCTCTTTTTGGTTATTGATTTTTCGCTTTAATTCTTCCGCTCCATTTTTTAAACCCGCCTTTTAAATTGTAAATATCCTTGCAGCCGTTTTTACGGAGCGTCTGGGCAGCGCGTCCGCTGCGGACATTATTTTGGCAGTAAAGGTACACGGGCTTATCCGGACGGATTTCATTTTTTCGCTGTTTAAGCTGGGACAGGGGTATGTTGCGCGCGCCGAGAATATGGCCGCCTTCAAATTCATTCGGTTCCCGAACGTCAATGAGCTGCGCTTTTCGGTAGCCCGCGCGGAATTCCTCTTCCGTAAGTGTTTTCATTAAACGCTGCTGATAAAAATACGACACGATCATATAAACGAGAAATGCCGCGACAATAATCAAAGCAATCATGTTAGACAATGTGATTCTACTCCTTTAGCTTATAAAATCAAAACCCTGTATAAAAAACAAGGCTTACCGGACTTTTTGGGACAAATACTATTATAGTAAAGCGTGAAGAGATTGTCATCCTTAATGAAACGAAATATTTTTCATTTTCCCATCAGTTTGATAAACTGATTTTATTAAAACGATAAAGAAGGGTTTAATATATGGAAAAAGAAACATGGCGGTTTATTGACTCAGGGAATAAAAGCCCGGCATTTAACATGGCGCTTGATGAAGCGCTTTTATATTGGCACAGCGAAAAAAAAATTCCTCCGGTAATCCGTTTTTACGGCTGGAATCCGGCGACATTGTCTGTCGGGTATTTTCAAAATATTAAGAAGGAAATTAACTTTGATGCAGTACATAAGCACGGCCTTGGTTTCGTCAGACGGCCGACGGGCGGACGCGGCGTTCTTCACGATAAAGAATTGACCTACAGCGTGATCGTCTCAGAGGATCATCCGGAAATGCCGGCAACGGTAACAGAAGCTTACCGGGTCATTTCAGAAGGCATCCTGCAAGGATTCAGAAATCTGGGCCTTGATGCATACTTTGCCATTCCGAGAACGGAAAAAGAAAAAGAAAGCCTTAAAAATCCGCGCTCCTCAGTCTGCTTTGATGCTCCTTCCTGGTATGAGCTGGTCGTTGAAGGGCGGAAGGTGGCGGGGAGCGCCCAGACAAGACAAAAAGGCGTCATTCTTCAGCACGGCTCCATCCTGCTTGACATTGACGAGGACAAGCTGTTCGACCTGTTTTTATATCCGAGCGACAGAGTCCGTGAGCGCATGCAGCGAAATTTCAAAAATAAAGCGGTTGCGATTAACGCTTTAGCGCAGGAACGAGTGACGATGGATGAGGCCCGCACAGCTTTTAAAGCCGGATTTGAAGAAGGGCTGAACATTCATCTTGAGCCGTATACGCTTACGGCAGAGGAATTGGAGTTTGTCAACGAACTCGCCGAAACAAAATATGCATCTGATGAATGGAATTATAAGCGCTAAAAGGCTTGACAAGCCGGAAGCATCCTTGTTTTTTCATGACCGTTAGTGTAAACTTGTAATGGTTTATAAAGTTAAGGTGCTTTTTGGGAGGGTTACGATGACAACACCAAGTATGGAAGATTATATTGAACAGATTTATATGCTGATTGAAGAAAAAGGATATGCAAGGGTTTCTGATATTGCGGAAGCATTGGCAGTCCACCCCTCCTCTGTAACGAAAATGGTTCAAAAACTAGATAAAGACGAGTATTTGATTTACGAAAAATATCGAGGGCTCGTATTGACCACTAAAGGGAAAAAAATAGGCAAACGGCTCGTATACAGACACGAATTGCTGGAGCAGTTTTTAAGAATCATTGGTGTTGACGAAGAGAAAATTTACAACGATGTCGAAGGAATCGAACATCATTTGAGCTGGAACAGCATTGATCGCATCGGCGACCTTGTTCAATATTTCGAAGATGACGAGGGCCGTAAAAAAGAACTGAAATCTGTACAGAAAAAAACAGAAAATCCTGCTGAGTAAAGGGCAGCCCGAAAAGGGCGCCCTTTTTTTATGTCTTCATTCAGGTCTATTTCACCAAGCTGTTTCTTAAAATAGTAATACACCTTGGGAGGAAGGGAGAGGGCGCTTATGCACATTGACGGCGTATTTTCTGGCGGAGGGATAAAAGGGGTAGCCCTTGCAGGCGCCTATGAAGCGCTTGAGGAGCAGGGCTTCCGCTTTGAAAGGCTTGCCGGAACAAGCGCCGGCGCGATTATCGCTGCCTTCATCGCCGCAGGCTACACAAGCAGGGAGATTCATACGATCATTGATGAAGTAGAAGAGAAGCAATTGTTAGACCAGAGATTTTCATTCCTTCCGCTCAAACTCTTACAGTGGGTGTCCATATATTGGCGCCTTGGCCTATATAAAGGCGACACGCTGGAAAAGTGGATTGCGGAGAAATTAAAAGCAAAGGGCATTATCGTGTTTGGGGATTTGAAGAAAGGATCGCTCCGTCTGATTGCCTCTGACTTGACAAACGGAACGATGATCGTGCTGCCGGATGACCTCCCACGCTACGGGTTAAATCCTGAAATGTTCCCGGTTGCCAGAGCTGTCAGGATGAGCTGCAGCATCCCTTATTTTTTCGAGCCGATTAAATTAAAAACCGACAAAGGCACATCCACGGTCGTAGACGGGGGCGTGTTAAGCAACTTTCCGATTTGGCTGTTTTCAAAGGAACGCAAGCGGCCCGTGATCGGCATCTCGCTTTCGCCTCATGCAAAAGAACGTCCGAAAAAATCAATTCGGAATGCGTTTGAGCTGTTTGGCGCTTTGTTTGAAACGATGAAAGACGCCCATGACGCAAGGCATATTGCGACAAGATACGAACAAAACATTATTTTTATCCCGGTGGAGCATGTGATGGCGACCGAGTTTCATCTCACGGAACAAAAAAAACTAGCCCTCATTGAGCTAGGAAAAAGCAGGACAGAGCAATTTCTGAAGCAATGGACCTATTAAAAAAGCGCTCTGTTTTTCTTTTTATTTTTTTTTCCTTCAATGACGGTCAGCTGGGTCTGGCTTTTTTTCTTAAGAATCATCGGCTTAGGTTTGCTGTCGCTAGGCACGCTCCTCAAATGGCTGACCCGCCCTCTGTGCCCTGCGCGGTGCTTTGCTTTTTGCTCCTTCATTCGGCGCCGCGATTGTTTCGCCGCTTTTTTAAAGGCGGTTCCGTCCTGTCCGGCGCGGCGGTTCATTACCGATCTGACGATAAAATAAATAATGACACCTGCGAGGATGACGGTAATGGCCCTGCTGATCATTTGCCCGGGGTTGGTTACCGCCGCATAAATGAAGCCGAATGCGCCAAGCGCAATTAATACAGCAATAATAGGTTGTACACGATGATTCATAACTGCCCACCTCCGAAAATAATAACGGGTAACGGTTTAGATCACATTGTGAGACGGTTTTTCTCTCTGTTCTGAGATGTCTTCCAGTCTGAGAAGCTCGTTAAAGCTTTCTATCGCAACCTCGACCTGGTCATCTTTAGGTTCCTTTGTCGTTAAAAGCTGCAGCCAAAGGCCGGGATAACCGAGCACCTTCAAAACGGGGATATTCCGCACTCTGTTCGTCAGCTGCAGCACCTCAAAGGAGATGCCAAGGACGACCGGTATAAGCGCAATTCTGTCTAAAATACGCACCCAAAGCGGATCTGTCGGAACGAGCAAATACACAAACATGCCGACAATGATCGTAAATAAAATAAAGCTTGAACCGCATCGGTAATGAAGCCGGGACTGCTTTTGAACATTTTCCACTGTAATTGGCAAATTCTGTTCGTAACAGTTTATGACTTTATGTTCGGCCCCATGATATTGAAACACTCTTTTAATTAACGGCGTCATCGACAAAAAATAAATGTAGCCGAGAAGCAGCATAAGCTTAAACAGGCTCTCTATCCCGATTTGCGCGGCATCTGAGGAAAAAACCGGCCTCGTCAGCTCCGCTAAAAAGACCGGAACGAGCGTAAAAACGAATTTGCTGAACAAAAACGATATCACGCCGATGACTGCCAGGCTGAAAAACATGGATAAGCCCGAGCCTTTCTTTTCTTCATTTTCAAGCTTATCGTCGTCGTGAGGATCAAGCCCGTAACGTTCGCTTGAAAAGTTTAAATGCTTTGTGCCGTTGGCGCTTGCTTCAATAATCGCAATAATGCCGCGTAAGAACGGAATTTTTTTCAAGGCTGCCAGTTTGGCGTTCGGCACTCTCGGAAGCCTGAAAAAATCAATGCTTCCGTCAGTTCTGCGGATGGCGGTCACATAATTCCGTTTGCCTCCGAACATCACGCCTTCAACGACTGCCTGCCCGCCGTATGCGGGCGGCGTTTTTTGTTTTGACATCGTTTATCAACCTGCCTGTTTTCTTAGGATTACTAACCATTTCCTTTCACTCTATTGTACAGGAAACAGCGGTAAACCTCTAGTTAGACAGCTGGAAAATCAATACTTTTTCTATAAGCAGTTTACCCTTATTTAGAAATTTTACTCATCACATGAAAATAATGCGGGCTTCTTTATGACTTTTTATTTTTTGGGCACTCTATAATTGGAGGTGGCATGATGACCAACGAAAAAAATACAGAACAACAAGAAGAAAAGAATAAACAAGATGATCACCAGCCCGTCTCTTTTACAGGCAGAATCTGCGGGATAGGGTTTGCCGGAGGCGTATTTTGGAGTTTGATCGGCTATCTAGGTTATATATTTCACTTTTCGGAGATCAGCCCGAATATGATTCTTCAGCCGTTTATGATCGGAGAATGGAAAAAACAATGGCTCGGCACAATCATCAGCATTGTGGTTATCGGTTTGATTTCGATTGCCGGAGCGTTTATTTATTTTATCTTTTTAAAACGTTTTAAAACCATGTGGCCCGGTATGGTGTACGGCGTTATTTTATGGTTCGCTGTTTTTTTCTTGTTCAATCCGATTTTTCAGGATGTACGGTCCGTGACTGAATTGAAATCAGATACAATCGTGACGACGCTGTGCCTTTATATTCTGTATGGAGTGTTTGTCGGTTATTCGATCTCATTTGCCTATAATGAGCTGACGTCAGACAAGCTTGCCAGAGCGCTCGGCAAGACAAGTGAATAAGTGTATAATCCCTGTGCGGTATGGTAAAATGTTCACGAGAAGTGAACATTTTTTATGCTGAAAACCGGGCGGGCTTGCTCTCCCGCGGTGTCAGGCGATAGTCAAGAATCGGCAAGGAGGAGAAAGAGAATGAAACTTGAGAAATTGCGAAATCTTTTCGGCCAGCTGGGGATAGACGGAATACTTGTGACAAGCGCCGCCAATTTGCAGTATATGACGGGGTTTACGGGTTCGTCCGGACTAGCGGTGATATCAGGAGAACGAGCGGCATTCATTACAGATTTCCGGTACACTGAGCAGGCGAAAGCTCAAGTGAAAGGCTTTGAGATTATCGAACACAGCGGAAGCTTAATTCAAACGGCTGCCGATACGATCCTTGAATTCGGCATTAAAAAGCTCGGTTTTGAACAAAACAGCATGACGTACGGCACATATGCATCATACCATGCGGTGTTAAATGAAGCAGAGATGGTTCCCGTCGCGGATTCGGTTGAAAAGTTGCGCTTGATTAAGTCAAGTGAAGAGATTAAGATATTAGAGGAAGCTGCGCAGATTGCGGATGATGCATTTGAACATATCCTGACGTTTATCAAACCCGGCATCTCTGAAATTTCAGTTGCCAATGAGCTTGAATTTTATATGAGGCATCAAGGAGCCGACGGTTCTTCCTTTGATATGATTGTCGCATCAGGCATAAGGTCA
Organism: Bacillus sp. YC2; assembly: GCF_019891195.1. Lineage (NCBI taxonomy): Bacteria > Bacillati > Bacillota > Bacilli > Caryophanales > Bacillaceae > Bacillus > Bacillus sp. YC2. Next base: position 256,126 of record NZ_JAHXDO010000004.1, read on the forward strand.
AGCCTTCCGCACGGAGTGGCAAGCGGCAAATTAATTGAAAACGGAGACTTTGTGACGCTCGACTTCGGCGCTTACTATAAAGGTTATTGTTCTGATATTACACGCACCGTCGCGGTGGGAGAGCCGAGTGATAAACTGAAAGAGATTTATCAAGTCGTATTCGATGCTCAAGCGCTCGGCGTTCAGCATATTAAACCTGGCATGACAGGAAAAGAAGCGGATGCCTTGACGAGAGATCACATCTCTGCAAAAGGCTACGGCCAGTACTTCGGCCATTCGACAGGCCACGGGTTGGGCATGGAAGTCCATGAATCGCCCGGATTATCTTTCAGATCATCAGCCGTTCTTGAGCCTGGCATGGCGGTTACGGTTGAGCCGGGCATATACATACCGGAATTAGGGGGCGTCAGAATCGAAGATGATATCATCATCACAGAGGACGGCAACCGGACCATTACGCATTCCCCTAAAGAATTAATTATTTTGTGATTGGGAATATAGGAGGACGTAAAACATGATTTCAGTTAACGATTTTCGTACAGGACTAACGATTGAAGTGGACGGCGGCATTTGGCGCGTCGTTGATTTCCAGCACGTAAAGCCGGGAAAAGGAGCGGCATTTGTCCGTTCTAAACTCCGCAACCTGCGCACTGGCGCCATCCAGGAGAAAACATTCCGTGCGGGTGAAAAAGTGGCTAAGGCCCAAATCGAAACGAAAACAATGCAGTATCTTTATGCTAATGGAGATCAGCACGTATTCATGGATACAAGTTCATACGAACAGCTTGAACTGAACGCGAGCCAAATTGAATACGAATTGAAATACCTGCTTGAAAACATGTCCGTGCATATCATGATGTATCAGTCTGAAACGCTCGGTATTGAACTGCCGAACACAGTTGAATTGAAAGTTGTTGAAACAGAGCCGGGAATTAAAGGCGACACGGCTTCAGGCGGCACGAAACCTGCCAAAACTGAAACAGGTCTTGTCGTAAACGTGCCGTTCTTTGTGAACGAAGGCGATACGCTTGTTGTCAATACATCTGACGGCTCTTACGTGTCAAGAGCATAGTAAAGAGATGATAGAGTCTGCTCCTTTTTCAGGAGCAGGCTTTTTTTGCGTTCAAACAGATTCTTTCTTTTATATGAAAAAAACTGAGACTACTTCCCGAAGCTAGAGCATATAGTGTAACAAAACGCTTGAAGTTGGGGGATTGCAATGAAATTTTTGTTTGGTTCAATCAATTCTACCGTTTTAACGATGGCCGGTTTACGAGTTTTGTCATCAGTCATTGAATTATCAGCCGCTATTATCATGCTTGTCACAAACGATATTAGAAAGGCGATTGTGGTCAACAGTATTTTGGCGATCATCGGCCCGTTGATCTTTATCATTACGATGACGATCGGCATTTACCAGATTGCAGGGCAGCTCTCTTATGCAAAGCTGATACTGATTTTTACAGGCGTAGTTCTGATTTTGGCAGGCGTCCATAAATAGCGGAGAGATTTGTCATAAAGTCTGTCCCAGGTCATACATTTTAAAGAAGCCAATCGGTAAAAAGGAGGAGACTCTATTGAATGAAATTACAGAGGTTCTCCCTGAATTAATGAGGCATGCCATCTCCGCCGTGCCGGAAGAAAAGCGGCGGGACACAGAAGAAATCAGAATTCGTGTCGACAGGCCGGTTGAACTGATCCAAAAAGGACAACCTCTTTTTTTGTCTTATATCTGCACGGCCAATGACGCGCATCTTATCCTCAGCCGGCTCAGCAATTACAGCATGTACACGCTGGAAGAAGAGCTGAAAAAAGGATATATCACGATCAGAGGGGGCCACCGGGTGGGGCTGGCCGGAAGAGTGATTGTAGAAAACGGAGCCGTCAAAGGACTCCGGGATATTACCTCTTTTAATATACGGATCGCCCGCGAAAAGCTTGGAATCGCAGATCCGCTCATTCCTTTCTTGTGGAAGGAAAACTGGCTGAACACACTGATCATCGGCCCGCCGCAAACGGGAAAAACAACCTTGCTCCGTGACTTGGCGAGGGTTTCCAGCAGCGGAACGAAAAGCATTCCGGCTAAAAAGACCGGGATCGTGGATGAACGGTCTGAAATTGCCGGATGCCTGCGGGGAATCCCTCAGCATCACTTCGGCAAAAGGATAGACGTGCTGGACGCCTGCCCGAAGGCAGAGGGGCTGATGATGATGATTCGCTCGATGAGCCCCGACGTCATCATCGTGGATGAAATCGGGAGAATGGAAGACTCAGAGGCGCTGATGGAGGCGCTGCATGCAGGGGTGTCAGTTATCGTTTCCGCACACGGATGGAATATGAAAGATTTGGTGAAGAGGCCGTCATTGAAGCTGCTGTGGGAGGAGAGAGTATTCGACCGCTATGTTGAGCTGTCAAGGCGCCGCGGGCCCGGTACGGTCAGCCGGATGTACGGAAGCGGCGGAGAGCCGGTCCCGCGGGCGGAAGGCGTGCTCACATGCTGAAGTTATTAGGCGCTATTTTCATATTGACGGCGACGACGTGGACAGGTTTTGAAATCGCGAAAATCTACGTAGAAAGGCCAAGGCAGATCCGCCAGCTGCGTGCGGCGCTGCAATCACTTGAGGCGGAAATTATGTATGGGCACACACCGCTGCACATAGCGTCAGGGCAAATTGCCAAACAGCTTTCCCGTCCTGTATCGTTATTGTTTCAATTCTTTAGCGAGAGGCTTGAGAAGGGAAGCGATTCGGCCAAAACGGCTTGGGAGCAAAGCTTAAAAAAAACGTGGCACTCGATGGCGATGAAAAAAAGCGAATATGACGTGCTCAAACAATTTGGAGAGACGCTTGGGCTTCATGACCGGGTTTCTCAGCAGAAACATATTAAGCTTGCGCTTACACATTTAGAAGCGGCGGAAGCGGATGCCGGGCGGGCGCAGGCGAAAAATGAAAAAATGGTGAAAAGTTTAGGGTTTTTGGCCGGACTGTTACTCATTCTTCTATTGATGTAAACATGAGGGGAGCAAACATAAAATGGGAGTCGACGTAAATGTCATTTTTCAAATCGCCGGAGTCGGTATCGTGGTCGCATTTCTCCACACCATATTGGACCAAATGGGAAAAAAAGAATACGCCCAATGGGTGACGCTGCTTGGCTTTATCTATATTTTATTTATGGTGGCGACGATTGTCGATGACCTTTTTAAAAAGATCAAAGCTGTGTTTCTATTTCAAGGATAGGGGGGCTTACAGATTGAAATTGTTCAAATTGTAGGTTTAGGGCTGATCGCTACATTTCTCTCCCTGATCGTAAAAGAACAGAAACCGACATTCGCGTTTATGATTGTCGTCTTCAGCGGCTGTGTGATCTTTCTTTATCTCGTCGACCAGATCTATGACATTATCAGAATGATTGAAAAAATAGCTGTCAACGCAAAGGTCAATATGGTTTATGTGGAAACCATTTTAAAGATTATCGGCATTGCCTATATCGCTGAATTCGGGGCGCAGCTTACGAAGGATGCGGGCCAGGGAGCGATTGCTTCAAAAATAGAGCTCGCGGGAAAAATCTTAATTCTCGTGATGGCTGTGCCGATTTTAACCGTTATTATTGAAACGATTCTCGGACTTATTCCTTCTTCATCATAAAAGAAAGGAGGCACAAAAAATGAAGCGCTTTCGGTGGATGGGGGCTTTTTTGTTCATCATCTTATGTCTTCAAACGGAATATGTACAAGCTGCCGGAACGAACGGTGCGGCGCAGGAAACCGCAATCCCGCAAGAATCGGCTGAAGAAGTGGCTAAAAAGCAGGCCGAAGCGCTGAAAACAGAAGGCATCGGAAAGTTTTGGGATGACATCATGACTGAATACGGCGGCCTTCTGCCTGAAAGCCAAAAGGGAAGCATCATTGACTTTATCAACGGCGAAAAGAAATTTTCACCGCAGGAATGGCTGAAGGCTCTGTTTTCCTATCTGTTTCATGAGGTGCTCGCAAACGGCAAGCTTCTCGGCACCTTGATTCTGCTCACCATTTTTTGTGTCATTCTTCAGCTGCTGCAAAATGCGTTTCAGCAAAGCACCGTGAGTAAGGTCGCTTATGCGATTGTCTATATGGTGCTCATCATTCTCGCTTTAAACAGCTTTCATATAGCCGTCAATTATGCAAGTGAAGCGATACAAACGATGACCAGCTTCATTCTCGCGCTCATCCCGATGCTGCTGGCTCTGATGGCGTCTTCCGGGGGAGCCGTCTCTGCGGCCTTTTTTCACCCCGTTATTTTATTTCTGATGAATACGAGCGGCCTTCTTATTCAAAACATCGTCATGCCGCTTATCTTCCTATCCGCCATTTTAAGCATCGTCAGCACGATGACAGATCAGTATAAGGTGACGCAGCTTGCCAACCTGCTCAGAAATATCGCGATCGGGGCGCTCGCGGTTTTTCTCACCGTCTTTCTCGGGGTTATCTCCGTTCAGGGCGCATCGGCTGCCGTGACGGATGGGATTACGCTCAGAACGGCAAAATTTATTACGGGAAATTTTATTCCCGTGCTCGGCCGGATGTTTACGGATGCGACGGACACAGTGATCAGCGCTTCTCTTCTATTAAAAAATACGGTGGGATTGCTCGGAGTCGGGATTTTGATCTGCATTTCTGCTTTCCCCGCGATTAAAGTGCTTTCTCTCGCCTTTATTTATAAGCTTGCGGCCGCTATCCTTCAGCCGCTTGGAGGCGGACCCGTTATTACCTGTCTCGGCGTCATCAGCAGGAGCGTGCTGTATATATTTGCGGCGCTCGCTATCGTCTCTCTCATGTTTTTCCTCAGCATCACCGTCATTATCACAGCCGGCAACCTCACCATGATGATGAAATAAAGGGGGCCTTTTGTATATGAGCTTTTTAACAGAATGGCTGACAAGCATCATTTTATTTATCTTCTTTGCAATCGTCATCGACATGCTTCTGCCCAGCTCCAGTATGCAAAAATACGCGAAAATGGTTGTCAGCCTGCTGTTAATCGTCGTCATGCTCAATCCGATCTTTACACTTTTCAAAACAGACCCGGAAGTCATCTTTGATTATTTGACAAAACAAGAGCAATCTCAATCGGCTGACATAAAAAATCAAATCAATTCAGAAAAAAAAGAAATACAAGCATCAAGTCGCGCATATGTTTTAGAAGAAATGGCTGTCCAACTAAAAAAGAAAGCGGAGGAGATGTTCAGTCATGACGAATACAAAGTAGACGACATCCGCCTTACAGCGGGAGAACAGGTTCGTTCAGAAGAAGATGTAAAATCGATCAGCGTGTATATGGCCCCATCTTCTGAAAAAACCGTGCAAACCGTCGCACCGATCGACATCCGCACAGACCGCAAATACGAACCAACTGACGCCGCTGAGAAAAAGAAAGCCGGCGACATTAAAAGAAAACTTGCGGATATATGGGAAATCGGCAGTGAGAAGATTACGGTTTATATGGAAGGCGGGGAGAAAAACGGCCATGAATAAAAACGGATTATGGAACATGCTGAAAAAACAGCTGATGTTCGGACAGGCGAAAGACGGAGAAAAACCGAAACTGACAAAATACCACTACTTTCTGTTCGTGTTTGTTCTGGGGGTATCCTTCATGCTTGTCAGCCAGCTGCTGTCTTCACCGGAGAAAACCGGGAAAAACCAAGCGGCCCAAACCGCAATATCGACTCAAACGGGGCAAAACGATCAAAAAACGGCTCCCGTCTTTAAGGCTTCAAAAGACAGCAGCACCAAAAACACGATCGATGATTATGAGAGAGAATACGAAAACCAGCTGAAAGAAATCCTTGAGACGATTATCGGCGTGGAGGACGTCTCAATTGTTGTAAATGTAGACGCAACGTCTTTAAAAGTGTTTGAGAAAAACAAAACGAAAAAAAATACCGTAACTGAGGAAACAGACAAACAAGGCGGCAAAAGAAGCGTCACCGACCAAACCTCTGAAGAAGAAATCGTCATGATACGAAACGGGGATCAGGAAACGCCGGTCGTCGTCCAAACGAAAAAGCCTGACATACGCGGTGTACTCGTTGTCGCTCAAGGAGTGGACAACGTTCAAATAAAAAAAACCATCATTGATGCCGTCACAAGGGTTCTGGACGTTCCCAGCTACCGTGTAGCGGTTGCCCCTAAAAAAATCAAGGAGGATTCATAAATTATGCTGAAAAAACAAACAGTTTGGCTTTTAACAATGCTCAGTCTCGTCGTGGTATTAAGTGTTTACTATATTATGTCGCCGGAAAGCAAAAATGCCGTGCAAATGAAAAGTGAAAAAAGCAGCGGAGAAATCGCCACTGAAAAAACGCCGGCTAAAGAAGAAACAAAGGAAAAAAGCGAGCCTAAAATGGAAAAAGAAGACGGCATAAAAGGCACGAAAGATTCTAAAGACTCTAAAGGCACAAAAGAGGATAAAGAAACATCAGCCGAAGCTTCAGAAAAAGACGGCACTGTCGTCACGCAAACAGCTGACGACAACTTATTCACGGCATACCGCATGGAACTGGAAGATGCCCGGAGCAAAGAGAGAGAACAATTAAACAGCATCGTGTCAAGCGATGATGCAACTGCAAAGGAAAAAAGCGAAGCCTACGATAAAATGACCGCTCTCAGTGACGCCGAAGGAACGGAAAAGCAGCTCGAAACCTTAATTAAAACACAAGGCTACAAAGATGCACTCGTTAACGCCGAAGGAGACAAAATCAACATTACAGTAAAGTCAGACAAACACTCAAACGCAAAAGCTTCCGCCATCATTGACCTTGTCGCCAAAGAAATCAAGACGATGAAGGATGTCGCCGTCACATTTGAACCGTCCAAATAAAGAGTCAATAACCGCCCGCATACGCTGCGGGCTTTTCTGATGTCATTTTAGATCACAGTTGAATTTACTCAACCGCTCCTGTAAGATAAACATAGTATGTACTTTTAGTAGCAACCTATAAATTTCTATTTTTATACATAGGAGTGGAACTGATGTTAAATATCAACGAAATTCATGAACTGATAAAACGAATTGATGAATCATCCATTGATGAATTTATTTATGAAAATGAAGGCGTAAGCTTAAAACTGAAAAAAAATGAGGCGCCGGCTGTGCACGTAACAGGACAAGCCCAGGCTGTTCCTGCCGCTGCTCCTGCTCCGCAGGCTGCAAAACCGGAAGTGCAGGAAGCTGCTCCTGCGCAAGAAGCGCCGAAACAAGATGAGAATCTTCACAAAATCACGTCACCGATGGTAGGAACGTTTTACGCTTCTTCATCACCGGAAGCCGGCCCTTATGTGAACCAAGGCTCAAAAGTGAGCGAAAATACAGTGGTTTGTATCGTCGAAGCAATGAAACTCTTTAACGAGATCGAAGCGGAAGTTAAAGGAGAAATCGTTGAAGTGTTAGTTGAAAACGGCCAGCTGGTCGAATACGGACAACCTCTATTTCTTGTAAAAGCTGAGTAAGGAGACCTGCCATTATGATAAAAAAGCTATTGATCGCCAACCGAGGAGAAATTGCCGTCAGAATCATCCGGGCTTGTAAAGAGCTGGGCATTGAAACTGTCGCCGTTTATTCTGAAGCCGATAAAGACGCCCTTCATGTCCAAATGGCCGATGAGGCTTTTTGTATCGGACCGAAAGCATCAAAAGACAGCTATTTAAATGTGACAAACATCGTCAGTGTCGCAAAACTGACCGGAACCGATGCGATCCATCCGGGATACGGCTTTTTGGCTGAAAACGCCGATTTTGCCGAGTTATGCGCTGAAGTAAACGTGACGTTTGTCGGGCCTACGGCGGACGCCATTTCTAAAATGGGGACAAAAGATATCGCACGTGATACGATGCAGCTTGCCGGTGTACCGATCGTACCCGGTTCAAAAGGAATTATAAAAAATACCGAAGAAGCGGTTTCACTTGCACGTGATATTGGGTATCCTGTCATTATAAAAGCTACTGCGGGCGGAGGCGGAAAAGGCATCCGGGTTGCGCGCACAGAAGAAGAATTGATCAAAGGCATTAAAATTACCCAGCAGGAAGCCGCTACGGCATTCGGAAATCCGGGTGTGTACATCGAGAAGTACATAGAAGATTTCCGCCACGTTGAAATTCAGGTGCTTGCGGACAATTACGGAAACACGATTCATCTCGGAGAACGTGATTGCTCCATTCAAAGACGCCTGCAAAAGCTGCTGGAAGAAACACCGTCACCGGCGCTTGATTCTGACATCAGGGAACAGATGGGCGAAGCTGCGGTAAAAGCAGCGCAAGCCGTCGGTTATACCGGAGCGGGCACAGTTGAGTTCATTTATGACTATAGAGAACAGCGCTACTACTTTATGGAGATGAACACGCGTATTCAAGTAGAACACCCGGTTACAGAAATGGTAACGGGCACGGATCTGATTAAAGAACAGATCAAAGTGGCATCCGGACAGGAGCTCTCGCTTAGACAGGAAGACGTTGAATTTAACGGCTGGGCAATTGAATGCCGCATCAACGCTGAAAATCCTGCGAAAAACTTCATGCCTTCACCGGGTGAAATTAAAATGTACCTGCCGCCGGGCGGACTCGGCGTCCGTGTCGATTCAGCCGCATATCCGGGCTATTCGATCCCGCCGTATTACGACAGCATGATTGCCAAACTCATCACATACGGAAAAACGAGGGATGAAGCGATCGCACGAATGAAGCGCGCGTTAAGCGAATTCGTCATCGAAGGCATCGAAACAACCATTCCGTTCCATCTGAAACTGCTTGAACACGAAACATTTGTCAGCGGTGAGTTTAATACAAAGTTTTTAGAAACATATGATGTAATGGGCTCATAATTTTTGTGGAGGTGAATTGAATGAAAGACAACGGTTTGCTTAAAATGGATCACGATGAAGCTCATTTAGGTAAGGTTGAGATTGCTCCTGAGGTCATTGAAGTCATCGCCGGCATCGCCGCATCCGAGGTAGAAGGCGTCGCTGAAATGCGGGGCAATTTCGCCACCGGCGTTGTGGAACGCTTCGGCAAAATCAATCACGGCAAAGGCGTAAAGGTCGATTTAGCCGATGACGGGATTATCATTGACGTCTACTGCGTTGTTCAATTCGGGATCTCAATCCCGAAAGTGGCGGCAAGCGTTCAGGAGAACATTCGCCAAACCTTATTAAACATGACGTCTCTGACCATTAATGAAATTAATATTCATATCGTCGGCATTCAATTTGACACGAAGGCCCAAGAAGTCGAAATCGACGAAGAAATGTAATGAGCGTATAAAAACCAAGGGGATGGGCAGCCCTTTGGTTTTTTATACGTTACCCTTCATTTCAGGCATGAAGAAAGCCGGCTTACATATCGGCAGCCGAGTTTCTTCATGCTGTGAAATCCGAATGAAATTAAAAGGGCTGATAAAATTATTCGGTATTAGGGTGAAAAAACCTGAATTTCGACATGCGATTGAGAAAAAAATATGTTATGATCTCTTTAGGCTTAACGACAAGCAGATAAAGCGGATCTGAAGGAGAAAGAAAATGAAAAGAAGAACAGCTAGAGAAAAAGCTTTGCAGGCACTTTTTCAGATTGATGTCAGCGATATTGCACCGAACGAGGCCATTACGCATGCGCTTGATGAGGAAAAAACCGATTCCTTTTTTGAAGAGCTGGTATACGGAGTGATTGAGCATCAAGTTCAGCTGGATGAAATGATTTCCGGCCATCTTGTCAATTGGAAACTTGATCGGATAGCAAACGTGGACCGCGCGATCCTGCGATTGGCGGTTTATGAAATGGTTTATGCAGACGACATTCCTGCAAACGTGTCATTAAACGAAGCAATCGAGCTGGCAAAACGGTTTGGCGACGATAAAGCTGCAAAATTCGTAAACGGGGTTCTTTCTAACATTAAAACTGATATTGAACAATCATAGGAGGAAAGAAAATGACTGCAACAATCATCGACGGAAAAGAAACGGCAAAAGAAAAACGCGAACAATTGGCAAAAGAAGTAGAAGAGCTGAAAGCACAAGGCGTAGTGCCGGGCTTAGCGGTCATTTTAATCGGGGACGATCCCGCTTCTGTTTCATATGTCACAGGCAAGAAAAAAGCGGCTGAAACAATGGGAATGAATTTTAAGCTTGACCGCTTTGACTCAAGCTTAACCGAGGCGGAGCTTCTTGATATCATTGATCAGTACAACCAAAACCCTGAGTTTCACGGAATTCTCGTTCAGCTGCCGCTTCCGGATCATATTTCCGAAAAAGCGGTAATTGAGCGGATATCCCCTGATAAAGACGTTGACGGCTTCCATCCTCTCAACGTCGGGAAAATGCTGCTTGGCGAAGATACGTTTCTTCCATGCACGCCGCACGGAATTGTTGAGTTATTGAAAAAAACAAACACAGACCTTTCCGGCAAAGAAGTTGTTGTAGTCGGACGAAGCAATATAGTCGGTAAACCGGTCGGCCAGCTGCTGCTGAACGAAAATGCGACCGTCACATATTGCCATTCCCGTACAAAAAATATGTCTGAGCATACAAAAAAAGCAGATATTCTTGTGGTTGCGGTCGGTAAAGCGAACTTCATCAAAGCCGATCAAATCAAAGAAGGCGCCATTGTCATTGATGTCGGCGTCAACCGTCTCGAAAGCGGAAAGCTTTGCGGAGACGTTCAGTTTGATGAAGCGAAAGAAAAAGCATCCTTCATCACGCCAGTGCCGGGCGGAGTAGGTCCGATGACCATCACGATGCTTGCGCATAATACTGTTAAATCTGCCAGACGTACGTTATCATAGATAACCGGAGACAATCACACCGCGGTGTGACAATGAGCATGATACCCGCTTCTTAAGGCTCCTTTCAGCCAAAGCGGGTTTTCTTAGTTTAGGGCAAAAAGCCTTTATGAAAGGAGTGCAGGACATGGGTGAAGCAGCATATGTCACGGTTTCCGCACTGACAAAATACATTAAACGAAAATTCGATGTAGACCCTCATCTTGAAGATATTTGGATTAAGGGAGAGCTTTCCAACGTTAAAATACATACGAGAGGCCACATCTATTTTACTTTAAAAGACGAACAGGCCCGCATGCAGGCTGTCATGTTTCAAAGGCAGAGCTCACGCCTGCCGTTTAAACCGGAAGACGGGATGAAGGTGATCGTCAGAGGCGGCATCTCCGTGTATGAACCGAGCGGAAGCTATCAATTGTATGCAAAAGAAATGCAGCCGGACGGAGTGGGAGCGCTTTACTTAGCGTATGAAGAATTAAAGAAAAAACTTGCCGGTGAAGGGTTATTTGATGAACGCCATAAACAGGAAATCCCCGCTTTTCCAGCTACGATCGGGGTTGTGACGTCTCCGACGGGAGCGGCTGTCAGAGACGTAATTACCACTCTTAAAAGAAGATATCCCCTCGTGAAAGTCATTATTCTTCCCGCGCTCGTTCAGGGTGAAAATGCCAGCAGGTCGATTGTTAAGCGCATTGAAGAAGCAAACGCACAACAGATGTGTGACGTCCTGATTGTCGGAAGAGGAGGAGGTTCGATTGAAGAATTGTGGGCATTTAACGAAGAGATCGTGGCCCGTGCCATCTTTTCTTCAGCCATCCCGATTATTTCCGCGGTCGGGCACGAAACGGACTTCACCATCAGTGACTTTGTCGCAGATATCCGGGCCGCAACGCCGACAGGAGCGGCAGAAATTGCCGTTCCGCACACGACTGACTTAATGGAACGGACAAAAACGGCAGAAGTCCGATTGACAAGAGCGATGCAGCAGCACATCAGCCAGAAAAAAGAGCGGGTTCAGACCCTGCAGTCTTCATACGCATTCCGTTTCCCGAAACGCTTGTACACACAAAAAGAGCAGCAGTTTGATCTGATGTATCAGCAGTTCCAAACACAGCTGACAGCGCTTTTAGACCGAAAGCACAGACAGCTGGAGCGTGACACTTACAGATTATCCGCACTCCATCCCGAGGCCCAGCTGAAGCAGGCGAGAAAACGGTACGAGGATCGCACAAATCAGCTGACGCGAAGCATGAACTTTCAAATGAAGCAGCTTCACTCGCAGTTTCAAACGGTTCTTGGTAAACTAAATGCATTAAGCCCGCTGCACGTAATGGAGAGAGGATACAGCCTGGCCTACAAAGAAGAAGAGCTGATTAAAAGTGTCGATCAAGTCGAACAAAACGATCAGCTTGAAGTAAAACTGACTGACGGTGTCCTGACGTGTGAAGTATTGCAAAAGAGAGGCGAACAAAAATGACAGAAATCAAAAAAAGTGAAACGATGACATTTGAAGAGGCGATGAAAGGCCTTGAAAGCATAGTGGCAAAGCTTGAAGAAGGAGATGTGCCGCTTGAGCAGGCGATTAACTATTTTCAAGAAGGAATGGCTCTTTCTAAAATGTGCCATGAAAAACTGCAGCATGTCGAAAAGCAAATGGACTTTATTTTAAAAGATGACGGGGAACTTGCACCTTTCAGCGTTCAGGAGGAAGACGAAGGTGACAAATAAACTGGAAGCATTTTTAGCATCGCGCAAAAAAACGATTGAACAGCAGCTTTCTTTGTATACAGAACGTTTGGCGATGCCTGACTCCCTTAAAAAGTCTATGCTGTATTCTTTGGAAGCGGGCGGAAAGAGACTTCGCCCCCTCGTCGTCTTAGCCGTGCTGAATGCCTACGGTAAAGATGAAAAAGACGGGATTCCTGTCGGCTGCGCAGTTGAAATGATCCATACTTATTCCCTGATCCACGACGATCTGCCGTGTATGGATGATGATGATTTGCGGCGCGGAAAACCGACCAACCATAAAGTGTTCGGAGAAGCGACGGCTGTATTGGCCGGAGACGGACTCCTGACGGAAAGCTTTAAACTGATTACAGCCCATGTATCTGATGCGGTCTCAGCAAATAAACGGCTTCGTCTCGTGAATGAACTGATCACCGCCGCCGGCACAGAAGGAATGGTCGGCGGGCAGATAGCCGATATGGAAGCGGAGCAAAGGCAAGTTACCTTGGAAGAGCTGGAATCGATTCATGAGCGGAAAACGGCAAAGCTTCTCGGCTTTTCTGTGACGGCGGGCGCTATTTTGGCGGATGCGCCGGAAGATGAAATCGAAAGACTGCGCCGATTCAGCAGCCATATCGGCATCGGGTTTCAAATCCGGGACGACATTCTTGACATTGAAGGAAATGAAGAGAAAATCGGCAAACCTGTCGGCTCAGATTCCACAAATGACAAATCAACATATCCTTCGCTCTTGACGTTAGAAGGCGCGAAACAAAAGCTCGCTTATCATATAAGCGAAGCGAAACAGATCATCAGCGGGCTTTCTCTGCAGAAAGAGCTTTTGTATGATCTTTGCGACTTAATAGCGGCGAGAGATCATTAAAACGATCCTGATTTGAAGGGGCTGCCGCTGATATGGTAAAATGTAAGCAGTTTCGATGAAAATACAGAATAAGTCTTTTTCTTTTGATAAAAAGACACTGTTTAATTTGCAGAAATTCATGCTGAAAGTGAGTTGATCCGCTTTGGATCTTTTATCAATACAGGACCCGTCATTTCTTAAAAACATGTCAATTGAGCAGCTGGAAGAGCTGAGTGAGGAAATCCGCAATTTTTTAATTACGACGCTTTCTGCCTCAGGCGGCCATATCGGGCCCAATCTCGGCGTTGTCGAGCTGACAATCGCGCTGCACAAAGAATTTGACAGTCCGAAAGATAAATTTTTATGGGACGTCGGACACCAGTCCTACGTTCACAAACTGTTGACCGGACGCGGCAAGGAATTTGAAACCTTGCGCCAATATAAAGGGCTTTGCGGCTTCCCGAAGCGCAGCGAAAGCGAGCATGACGTATGGGAAACCGGGCACAGCTCGACCTCCCTTTCAGGCGCAATGGGAATGGCAGCCGCCCGCGATATTAAAGGAACGAAAGAATACATCATTCCGATTATCGGCGACGGTGCATTAACCGGCGGAATGGCGCTTGAAGCGCTGAACCATATCGGAGATGAAAAAAAAGACATGATCGTCATCCTTAATGATAATGAAATGAGTATTGCGCCGAATGTCGGGGCAATTCATTCTATGCTCGGGCGCCTTCGGACGGCCGGCAAATATCAATGGGTGAAAGATGAGCTTGAATATTTATTCAAGAGGATTCCTGCAGTAGGCGGAAAACTGGCTGCAACGGCTGAACGGATTAAAGACAGCTTAAAATATATGCTTGTGTCGGGAATGTTTTTTGAAGAGCTGGGCTTTACGTATTTAGGACCGGTCGACGGGCATTCTTACAGCGAACTGTTTGAAAACCTGCAGTATGCCAAAAAAACAAAAGGCCCCGTCCTTTTGCATGTCATCACTAAAAAGGGTAAAGGTTATAAGCCGGCTGAATCTGACACCATCGGCACGTGGCACGGTACGGGTCCTTACAAAATCAATACGGGTGATTTTGTCAAGCCGAAAGCCGCAGCCCCTTCATGGAGCGGCCTCGTCAGCGGCACGGTGCAGGAGCTTGCACGCAAAGATGACAGAATCGTCGCCATTACACCGGCAATGCCTGTCGGCTCAAAGCTGGAAGGCTTCGCGAAAGAATTTCCTGAACGCATGTTTGACGTGGGGATTGCAGAACAGCATGCGGCAACGATGGCAGCCGGCATGGCGCTTCAGGGCATGAAGCCGTTTCTCGCGATCTATTCAACGTTTTTGCAGCGGGCTTACGATCAGGTTGTCCATGACATCTGCCGCCAGAACGCGAATGTATTTATCGGCATTGACCGCGCCGGATTAGTCGGTGCAGACGGTGAGACACACCAAGGCGTATTTGACATCGCCTTTTTGCGCCATATTCCGAACCTCGTCTTAATGATGCCGAAGGACGAAAATGAAGGACGCCATATGGTAAACACTGCACTCAGCTATGAGGAAGGACCGATTGCCATGCGCTTTCCGCGCGGAAACGGGCTCGGCGTGAAAATGGATGAAGAGCTGAAAACCATTCCGATCGGAACATGGGAAGTTCTCCGCCCCGGGAAGGACGCGGTTATTTTAACGTTCGGCACGACCATTGAAATGGCGCTTGAAGCCGCTGAAGAGCTGCAAAAAGAAGGCCTTTCAGTACGTGTTGTAAATGCGCGTTTTATTAAACCGATTGACAAACAAATGATGAAGGCCATCCTTAACGAAGGACTGCCGATATTAACGATTGAAGAAGCCGTGCTTGAAGGCGGGTTCGGAAGCACGATACTTGAATTCGCTCATGACCTCGGCATGTACCATACGCAGATTGACCGAATGGGGATACCTGACCGATTTATTGAACACGGAAGTGTAACCGCACTTCTCGAAGAGATCGGGCTGACAAAAACGGAGGCCATTAACCGGATCAGACTGCTGATGCCGCCGAAGACACATAAAGGAATTGGATCATGACAGCAAAAAAAGAACGATTAGACGTACTTCTTGTAGAAAAAGGACTCGCAGAAACGCGGGAAAAAGCGAAGCGCGCCATTATGGCGGGCATCGTCTACTCAAATGAAAACCGATTGGACAAACCGGGTGAAAAAATTGCCCGGGACCTTCCGCTAATGATAAAAGGGAATCCTCTCAAATACGTAAGCAGAGGCGGATTAAAGCTCGAAAAAGCTCTGGAGGAATTTCCCGTTTCAGTTGAAGGAAAAATCATGATTGACATCGGCTCATCGACGGGAGGATTTACGGATTGCGCCCTGCAAAACGGCGCAAAACAATCCTATGCGGTAGATGTCGGCTACAATCAGCTTGCGTGGAAGCTGAGACAGGATGCGAGGGTTGTGGTGATGGAGCGGACGAATTTCCGCTACTCGGAGCCTTCCGACTTTACAAAAGGCTTGCCGGAATTCGCCACAATCGATGTTTCTTTCATTTCTCTCCGCTTAATTCTGCCGGTGTTAAAAACGCTGCTTGTGCCCGGGAGCGATTGTATCGCACTCGTAAAGCCGCAGTTTGAAGCCGGACGGGAATCAGTCGGCAAAAAGGGCATTGTCAGAGATCCTGCCGTTCACGCCGATGTTCTCCGGCGTATGATCCACTTTGCCGCAGCCGAAGGGTATGTATGCAAAGGACTGTCTTTCTCGCCGATTACCGGCGGAGACGGGAATATTGAATTCCTGCTTCATCTGAGGTGGGAAGGCGAAGGTCAAAACGGCGCAGAGCTGCCGGATGAAGACATTCTTCGCACCGTAGGAGAGGCACATCAGACATTAAAAGCAAAAAAAGCAGATGTACCGGAATAATAGGGGGCTATTATTCCTTTTTTCTGCAATCATGTACTTTTTAAAGAGAAGCGGTTAACATAATGACAAGACAGCTTGAAACAGAGGTGCTGACATGACAAAAGGCCAAAGGCATATAAAAATCAGAGAGCTTATTACGAGCCATGAGATTGAAACGCAGGATGACTTAGTTGACATGCTGCGGGAAGAGGGATATAAGGTAACCCAAGCTACCGTTTCCAGGGATATTAAAGAGCTTCATCTTGTAAAGGTGCCGACCAATACCGGTTCTTACAAATACAGCCTTCCGGCGGATCAGCGTTTTAATCCGCTGTCAAAGCTGAAGCGCTCATTAATGGATGCGTTTGTAAAAATTGATTCGGCAAGCCATATGATCGTCCTGAAAACGATGCCGGGAAATGCCCAGGCTATTGGCGCCCTGATGGATAATCTCGAATGGGAAGAAATTATGGGCACGATTTGCGGAGACGACACAATTTTAATCATTTGCAGGACGCCTGAAGATACGGAAGGTGTCCAAAGCCGACTGCTGGAGCTCTTGTAGCGTAATTATCAGATAAAAGGTGGAATGCTGTTTGTTAGCTGAACTATCAATAAAAAACTTTGCCATTATAGAGGAACTGACGATTTCGTTTGAGCGGGGTCTCACCGTCCTGACGGGGGAAACCGGTGCCGGCAAGTCGATTATTATAGACGCCGTTTCCTTATTAGTCGGCGGGCGCGGGTCTTCTGAATTTGTCCGTTACGGGGAAAAAAAGGCCGAGCTTGAAGGGCTGTTTTTGCTGGAAAGCGGCCATCCCGTTTTTGAGGTGTGCCGCCAGCAGGGAATAGACGCATCAGACGACATGATTGTCATGAGACGGGATATCAATGCCGGGGGAAAAAGCGTGTGCCGTGTTAACGGAAAATTAGTAACGATTGCAGCCTTGAGGGAAATCGGCAGACTTTTATTAGATATTCACGGACAGCACGACAACCAGCTGTTAATGGAGGACGACAAGCATTTAGAGCTTTTGGATAAATTTGCAGGCATCGAAGCCGAAGCAGCACTTCAGGCTTACCAGGAGGGATATGTCCGCTATATGAAGCTGCTTAAAAAAGTAAAGCAGCTGTCAGAAAGCGAGCAGGAAATGGCGCATCGGTTAGATCTGATTCAATTTCAGCTTGAAGAAATCGAATCGGCGAAGCTTGAGCTGAATGAAGACGAAACTTTGCAAGAAGAGCGCAAGCAAATATCCAACTTTGAAAAAATATATGAATCGTTGCAAAACGCTTATAACGCTCTCCGCAGCGAGCAGGGGGGACTCGATTGGGTCGGGATGGCCTCTTCTCAGCTGGATGATATTTCCGATATCAATGAGCCGCTGCAAAAGCTGTCCGAAAGTGTTTCAAGCTCTTATTACCTGCTGGAAGATGCGACATTTCAGATGCGCAATTTGTTAGATGAACTGGAATTTGATCCTGAACGGCTTAATTTTATTGAAACACGTTTAAATGAAATAAAACAGCTCAAACGCAAATATGGAGCGACGGTAGAAGACATTCTGGAATACGGCTCAAAAATAGAGGAAGAGATCGATCAGATTGAAAACCGGGACAGCCACCTTGAAGCGCTGAAAAAGGAATTGGAATCTGTCGGTAAAGATGTGGCCGTAGAGGCCGCCAATTTGTCAAAAATCAGAAAAGCGTGGGCTAAAAAGCTAGCTGAAGAAATTCATCAAGAATTAAAAAGCCTGTATATGGGGAAATCCACTTTCGATACAGAATTTCTCGTGAAGACCGATCCGTCTGCCGATGTAGCTCCGGTTATAAACGGCCAGCCGGTGCAGCTGACGCCAAAAGGCATTGATATCGTAAAGTTTTTAATTTCAACAAATACGGGCGAACCGCTAAAACCGCTGTCAAAGGTAGCCTCAGGAGGAGAATTGTCACGGGTGATGCTGGCGATTAAAAGCATTTTTTCATCCCAACAGGATGTTACCTCAATTATATTCGATGAGGTTGATACCGGAGTCAGCGGCCGTGTTGCCCAAGCGATTGCGGAAAAAATTCATAAAGTATCAACCGGCTCACAGGTGCTTTGCATTACACACCTTCCGCAGGTCGCAGCTATGGCCGATACTCATCTTTTAATCGCTAAAGAATTAAAAGACGGCCGGACGACAACCCATGTCACCCCGCTTTCCAAACAGGACAAGGTAGCGGAAATCGGGCGGATGATCGCAGGAGTCGAGGTCACCGATCTGACAAAAAGGCATGCGAAGGAGCTTTTAAAACAAGCCGGACAAGTAAAAACGACAGGATAAGCTGCTAAAAGGCAGCTTATTTTTATGTTCCATTTCTCTAACAGTGTATCCAATGTTTTTCTTTGTATGCCGGTTATAAATCATGCTCAGAAAGGCAAAAGTATAGATGTAGCAGAAAAAGAAAGTGGTGTGGGATAGGAGCGAGGAGAGTGAAGTAATGAATGCCCGATAACATGAGAAAAGCAATAGGTGTAATTCTCCTTGTTTCTTTACTAAGTGTAGGCTTTTGTAAGCCATTTAAAGAATATTTACTGATTCCGGCGCAAACGAGCGTCTTTGAAAACCAAACACAGGCTGTTTCCGCAAATGCAGCCATAAGCGCTGAAAAGGGTGAATTATCTGAAGCCTTTACGCTGAAAAAAGATCACGGCCAAACAAGCATCACGGGACAAAAACAAGGCCGGTCAGAAGTAGTATATGATCTTGCCGGATTTCCCATTAAAAAAACGAAAGTACGTGTCCTTCCTGAATTGAAGGTCATTCCCGGCGGCCAGTCCATCGGTGTCAAGTTACATTCTGTCGGTGTCCTGGTCGTCGGTTTTCATCAAGTGATGACAAAGGATGGAAAAAAGTCTCCGGGGGAACGAGCGGGAATAGAAGCAGGCGACATCATTGTTAAAATGAACGGACATAAAATTGAAAAAATGAGCGATATCGCCCCGTTTATTCAAAAAGCGGGCAAAACCGGTGAATCTCTGGATTTATTGGTGAAACGCGATAATCAAAAAATTAAGACAAAGCTTATTCCGACAAAGGATGAGGCAGAAGGAAAATACCGGATCGGGCTTTACATCCGCGATTCGGCAGCCGGCATCGGCACCATGACTTTTTTTGAACCGAAAACAAAAAAATACGGCGCACTGGGCCACGTCATATCTGATATGGATACGAAAAAACCGATCGTTGTAGAAGACGGGGAAATCGTCCGTTCTACCGTAACCTCGATTGAAAAAGGGACAGGCGGCAACCCGGGCGAGAAGCTGGCGAGGTTTTCCTCAGAACGGAAAAAGATTGGGGACATTAATCGAAACAGTCCGTTCGGCATCTTCGGAACGCTGCATCAGCCGATTGAAAACAACATTTCTGATAAAGCGCTTCCCGTCGCCCTGTCAAACGAAGTGAAAAAAGGGCCGGCACAAATGCTTACGGTCATTGAAAACGACAAGGTGGAGAAGTTTGACATTGAAATCGTCAGTACGACACCTCAAAAATTCCCGGCAACAAAGGGAATGGTAATAAAGGTAACAGACCCGAAACTGCTGAAAAGAACCGGCGGAATTGTACAGGGAATGAGCGGAAGCCCGATCATCCAAAACGGGAAAGTCGTCGGAGCCGTGACTCACGTATTTGTCAATGACCCGACGAGCGGCTACGGCGTTCATATCGAATGGATGCTTTCTGAAGCGGGAATTGATGTATACGGGAAAAATAAAGCAAGCTGACTGCCGGTTATCCGGCAGTTTTTTATTTGTTGTGTTCTTCACTTCTATCTGGGATTCATGTAAAATAAGAAAAGAAGATTTTTCGACAAATTCACGTTTCCTGATTTGTCAAACTTAATTTTTAGTCGAAAAACCTAGAAAATGCTAGAAAAACAAAGATATACCACTATTATTGGTAAATATGGATTTTTTAAAAGGGGAAGTAGTGGTTTTGTCGAATGTAACATGTAGCAGTCATAAAAGGTTGTGTCCTGTTAATACATTGGGGGAGGAAGAAACGTGGAGAAAATTAAAGTTTGTGTTGCTGACGATAATCGAGAGCTTGTAAGCCTGTTGAGTGAATATATAGAGGGACAGGAAGATATGGAAGTGATCGGCGTTGCGTATAACGGACAGGAATGTCTTTCTTTGTTTAAAGAAAAAGATCCCGACGTGCTCGTCTTAGACATTATCATGCCGCATCTTGACGGTCTCGCGGTATTGGAGCGTCTTCGGGGTTCAGAGCTTGCCAAGCAGCCGAACGTCATCATGCTGACAGCGTTCGGGCAGGAAGATGTTACGAAAAAAGCTGTCGATTTAGGCGCATCCTATTTTATCCTTAAGCCGTTTGACATGGAAAACCTTGTCGGGCATATCCGCCAAGTAAGCGGAAATGCCAGCAGCGTGACACACCGTGCACCGTCCGCGCAAAGCAGCATCATCCGCAGCCAGCCGGAACCGAAACGGAAAAATCTTGATGCCAGTATCACAAGCATCATCCATGAGATCGGTGTGCCTGCCCATATCAAAGGCTATCTTTATTTGCGTGAAGCCATTTCCATGGTATATAACGATATCGAGCTCCTCGGAAGCATCACAAAAGTTCTTTATCCCGACATCGCCAAAAAATTCAACACGACCGCAAGCCGTGTAGAACGAGCAATCCGCCACGCCATTGAAGTCGCGTGGAGCAGGGGAAATATCGACTCTATTTCTTCACTGTTCGGATATACCGTAAGCATGACAAAGGCAAAACCAACCAACTCAGAATTTATCGCGATGGTCGCAGATAAGCTGAGATTGGAGCATAAAGCATCATAACCTTATGGTTTTACCGGAACATTGTTATTCATTTGCGTCTTCTTTGCCGCGTGTCATGCGGCGAGAAGGCGTTTTTATGTTTAATGGATTGGATTTAGAAGGCCAAATGTCATGATGTTATTTCAAAAACCTATTAACTTATTGGATGAGAATAATGTATATGATAAAAAAATAAAAATTCGAAGTACACTTTATATTAAAATTCATGGGTACGCAGAACAAATTAAATCAGCTGAAGAAGGCTTGGAAGCTGTTGTAATATCATAGGACAAAAAGACAAGAGACGGAAAATGGATGAAATTAAACAACCCGTAAAACGTTGGTAAAAGGATTATACAAAAATAAAGACCCCAACTAAGGCATCTATTAAGATTTTTCTTCCGCATCCGCAGAAGAACTTCCTATTTTGCCACCTCAGGATCATATAAGCATTCAGTCATTTTATTTTTCGCCTTTTCAAATTTCAGATTAGAATGTTGTAAAAAACATTTTTCTAAAGGCTGTAAAAGAAATTATGAAAAAAAAGGCAACTTATCTGGCGTCTTTTTTAGTAAGCGCAATCCTTATCTCTGCATTCTTTCTTTCTGACAGCGTCTATCGTGTGCCCCATTATCTCGTCATTAGTCTTATCGTAAATACCATCAAATTTGTTTGATGTATCACCGTTATAATACCCAAATACCTCTATCCCCCCCATTGGATCTACTTTATATTTATCTTCAAATGTAACTTTATGTATTCCTTCATAATTTGCTTTTATAAATTTCTCCATTCGTTCTTGAGCCACTTTAATCTGTTCCGCCTGTTCATTTTTATCATTAATATTCTTCATTATAAAACCTCCAACTGCTATAATAATGATGATAAGGATAAAAATGTATTTCTTCATAGAATCACCCTCTCAATGTTTATTTTACAGTATATGTGAGGAGTTTTGTATGGTTAAGAACATTACAGTGCCTAAAATATCTGATAAAACCTATTACATACTAAGTCGGTATGCATACAATTATAATAAACTAAAAGAAAGTCTAAAAAACAATAAGCCTATTATTGCAGATAAAAATATTCCTTGGTACGTTGAACAAATAAAAGCTGACGGGGATACCGGGCTAGACGCCGTTGTTCTAACCCAAGGCGAAAAGGCGCAAAACGGAAAATGGTTGAAGTCAAACAATCCGAAAAACGTTGTCGTAGCCTTTGCAGGAACCGATCTCGGAAAAGACCCGATAGGTGACGGCATAAAAGCAGACGGCGGCAGCATTGTTTTCGGAAGTGATCCGAAAAAAGAAGCCCATTATATTGTTAAAAAAGACGCGAAGGATACGTCTGAAACTATCGGAAAATATAACGGAACTCCCTCCCAAGACACAATGCTCACAACCGGAGACTATAAGCTGTTGACGAAAACATCGCAAATTGACCAAGCTGATCATCTGGTACGCGAAGTGAAGAAAAAGTATAACGGAACATCAACAATCGTTTCAACTACCGGACATTCACTGGGAGGAGCAGAAGCGGAATACAGTGCGGTCAACAATGATATTTACGCAGTAGCTTTTAACAGTCCTTCTGTTGTTAAACTGCATGATGAGGCTAAACAGAAGGAAATCAACAGCGGCTTATACGATCCTTACATACGCTCAATCATCAATCCGGACGACATGGTCGGGGCGGGCTATTGGAATGAATACGACCGTCATAACGGGACGACGATTTATACGAAAAATCCCTCGCTCTCGCAGTTCAGCCGAAAGGAGCGGCTTAATGGAACACTGTCCGAAC
>NZ_JAHXDO010000005.1:0-275976 GCF_019891195.1 Bacillus sp. YC2
AGAGCAACGGACTGAAAATCCGTGTGTCGGCGGTTCGATTCCGTCCCGAGCCACCTTTTTAATTCAATATATGTTTTGGCGGTTGTGGCGAAGTGGTTAACGCACCAGATTGTGGCTCTGGCATTCGTGGGTTCGATTCCCATCAATCGCCCCAAACAAACATGCGGGTGTAGTTTAGTGGTAAAACCTCAGCCTTCCAAGCTGATGTCGTGGGTTCGATTCCCATCACCCGCTCCATTTTTGTATTGTCATGGGCCTGTAGCTCAGCTGGTTAGAGCGCACGCCTGATAAGCGTGAGGTCGGTGGTTCGAGTCCACTCAGGCCCACCATGACTTTTCTTCCACAGTAGCTCAGTGGTAGAGCTATCGGCTGTTAACCGATCGGTCGCAGGTTCGAATCCTGCCTGTGGAGCCATATGGAGAAGTACTCAAGTGGCTGAAGAGGCGCCCCTGCTAAGGGTGTAGGTCGCGTAAGCGGCGCGAGGGTTCAAATCCCTCCTTCTCCGCCATAAGGCCCGTTGGTCAAGCGGTTAAGACACCGCCCTTTCACGGCGGTAACACGGGTTCGAATCCCGTACGGGTCATTTTAAAAACCTTGCATAGAATGCAAGGTTTTTTTGTTTGCTCAGAAAGCAGGGATATGTTATTAATTCATAGCGTAAATGGTCAATGAAAGAGATGGCAAAATCGCTCCATAATAAATAAGGAATTAGAAGGCAGGCTCAGCTTTGCTGTTTTTACCGGCAGAGATCATAAGAATCAATGTCGTATCGCGACGAACAGGCAATCAATTGATGAGCAGAATCACCTAGAAAGCTTTCGCATACATATACACTGGCTGCTGTAAGTGAAATAAGCGTGAATAAAACAATCGATATGATGCCGATGGCTGATCCGCTCGGTGTCCAGTCTGGTTTTTGCAGCGCGTCGTACCATTCTCGATCAATAGGGAAGCGAAACCCCGCTAAATAGGTGATAAAAACGATTATAACTCCAAAACGATTTCTTTTCTTATTTCCCTTCATTATTCAATACAATAAAGCGATTCCTTTTTTATTTAAATGTGAAACCTCCGCTTACTGAGTGTTCAATTCATCCATCTTCGCTATTTTTACATAAGCGCCGCTAAGCATGGCTGGAGCCGATAATCTTTCCGTGTGAATTAAGGCCGGCTTCACATTGATTTCTCTTATACAGCTGCGGTTCCTTTGACACAGTCTCCGCCATACGTTAAGTCTCTGGATGTTTCCCGTCTTCCGTGTACATAAAGCGTTGTATTAAGCCTATATGTATGAAAAAGACCCCGGAAAAAGCCGGGGCATTAATCATCGTGCAGATCTCCAAAAGTCGTCATGATTCCTTCTTCATCCAGTTCCTGCTCATATTTTTCATGTGCTTTGCTGGGATACACGGATACGTGTTTTCCGGTAATATCTGTCGCGATAAAGTTTTCATAATCCTCGGCATATCCGATGTTTTCTTCTGAGTTCATCGTCATATCGCCGTAGCTGAGCGGCGGGTCTTCTAAATCCTGCGGCGTTCCCGAGTTTCCATACTCTTCGACATCCTGATAGGCGTCTTCACTGTCATAGGCTGCCCGGATCGATTCATCATCGTCGAATTCAAACTGTCCGAATGGCGTTTCTTCTTCGATCGGCCTATCTTTTGAGACGGCGTCTTGTGAGGAATATTCAGCAAGTGTCGTAGCGGTCGGCAGAGCTTCCAGTCTGTCGTAAGGAATTTCTTTGCCGCTGGCTTCGCATATGCCGTATGTGCCATTTTCGATTTTCTTCAGCGAGTAGTTGATGTCGTGAAGATGCTCGCGTTCATGTTCGAGAAGAGCGATATCTTTTTCACGCTCGTATAACTCTGTCGCCTCGTCACCGGGATGATTGTCATAGGAAGACAGTTCTCCGACCGAGTCATAGGGAAATTCAACTGTTAATTGAAAATGGTCATTTTCTTTAAACCGGCTTAAAATATCGTGTTTTGCTTCTTCAAGTTCTTTTTTCAGATGCTCAAGCTGTTCGTTTGTAAGCAATATGATCGCCTCGTTTCTATGTGATGCTTACTGATAGTATGAACGTTTTTACGCTGAAAAATGGTGGATAAAAATAGGTGTTTTTCCTTCTATGACTCAAGACATACAGCGATTGCCGCGAGTGGGGAAAATAATTTCAAGTTTGTTTCTTTATTCATTTGCTCAAAAAGGTTTATAATAAGAAATGCAGGCATTTTGTCGTGCAAATTCTGTGTGTTTGACACAATGTAACCACAGGTGTATTGTATTAAAAGCATTTAACGGATTATGGAGGAATGTCTCATGGTGACAACGGTGCAGCATACGTTCCGAAAGGAAGCAGTCCATGCATTATATAAAACCAAACAAGTCAACCATGCTGTCTTATTGAGCTATTCAAGACGTATTGCGTCTTTGGACCCTCTATCATTTTTCAATTACGGAGCAAAAAAATATAAAGGCAAGCGATTTTTTTGGTCAGAACCCGGTAGTGAATTAACAATAGTCGGTCTCGGCACAGAAGCGTTGTTCCAGTCGGAGGAAAAAAATGAAAAACGGTATCACGACGTTTTTGAACAATGGGAGCGCTTTAAAAAGACGGCTTTTCATATTCATGAGGAAGAACAGGTGCAGCACTCTGCGATAGGTCCTGTCTTATTCGGCGGTTTTTCGTTTAATCCTTCTGAGAAAAGAGGAGATGAGTGGGATGGGTTTGAAGAAGGGCTTTTCTTTATTCCTTCACTCATGCTTACGAAAACAGCTGACGGTGCTTTTCTAACCGTCAATCAATGGGCCGGCGAGGCGGATCAGGCAGAAGATGTGCTCGGACGCCTGAAATCCTTTTCGGAAGCTTTTACGGTTTCTTCTTTGTCGTATGAAGATTATCCGGAATTAACGAAGGCGGAAGAACTTGATGTGGAGAACTGGCTTGAAGCCATTAAAACAGCAACAAATGAAATGAAAGAGAATCAATATGATAAAGTTGTGCTGGCGCGGGAGGTGCTCTTGTCGTATGACGGGCCGATCCCGATTGAAAGCGTGCTGAATAAGCTTTTGACGGATCAAACGACAAGTTATATCTTTGCCTCTGAGCAGGGAAATAAATGCTTTATCGGGGCCTCACCGGAACGTCTTATTAAAAAAGACGGCAAAAACGTGATGTCAACCTGCCTTGCAGGCTCGATCAAACGAGGGAAAGATGAACAAGAAGATGAGCGTTTAGGCCGGGAATTGCTGCATGATGAAAAAAATCTCATGGAGCATGATTTTGTGGTCAAAATGATACACGATGCTTTTTTGGCGAGCTGTCATGAGGTAGAAAAGCCGTCAGGCCCGCAATTATATAAGACAAAAAATGTTCAGCATCTTTATACGCCGATCGTCGGCCGTCTCAAGACGTCAGCTTCGCTTTTTGATTTAATTGAAAAGCTTCATCCTACACCGGCATTGGGAGGCGCTCCTCAACAGAAAGCCGTTGAGGTTATTACTGAGCTTGAGCCGATGACACGCGGATGGTATGCAGCTCCTATCGGCTGGATTGACAGCAGGGAAAACGGAGAATTTGCGGTAGCGATCCGTTCGGGACTGATCGAAGGCAATGAAGCGCGACTGTTTGCAGGATGCGGCATTGTTGAAGATTCCGACCCGCAATCAGAATATGAAGAAACACAAATTAAACTAAAGCCGATGATCTCTGCTTTAGGAGGTGAAAGGCTTTGACAAACCCGATTACCCATTATATCGGAAGTTTTATTGATGAATTTGCTCTTTCAGGTGTAACCGATGCGGTCGTTTGTCCTGGATCGAGGTCTACTCCGCTGGCCGTGTTGGCTGCGGCTCACCCGGATATCAATGTTCATATTCAGATTGACGAACGATCCGCCGGTTTTTTCGCCCTCGGTTTGGCAAAAGCCAGGCAGCGCCCGGTCATGCTGATTTGTACGTCGGGGACGGCTGCGGCGAACTTTTATCCGGCTGTTATTGAAGCGCATTATTCACGTGTGCCGCTTATCGTGCTGACCGCTGACCGTCCTCATGAATTACGTGAAGTAGGGGCGCCTCAAGCGATTAACCAGCATTTTCTGTTCGGTAACTTTGTTAAGTTTTTCACAGACTCGGCTCTTCCCGAGGAACAGCCGCAGATGCTGAGCTACATCCGGACATTGGCCGGCCGCGCTGCCAGTGAAGCGGGCAAGCGTCCGATGGGGCCTGTTCATATCAATGTTCCGCTCAGAGAGCCGTTAATGCCGGATCTCTCCGCGCAGCCTTTTGAAAGAATGAGAACGGGACGCCACGTATCTGTGAAAACAGGCATTCAGTCTGTCGATAAAGAGTCTCTGCGTGATGTTACAGAGCGCCTTGCCGGCGTTCAAAAAGGAATGATCGTCTGCGGAGAGATTCACAGCGACGACGAAAAACAGCATATTATCGCGCTTGCCGAGACGCTTCAATATCCGATTTTGGCGGACCCGCTTTCAAATCTCCGAAACGGAAAACATGATAAGAGTATGATCGTTGATGCCTATGATTCTTTCTTGAAAGATGAAGAGCTGAAAGAGTTCTTGCGTCCTGACGCTGTCATCCGTTTCGGACCGATGCCGGTTTCTAAGCCGCTCTTTTTATGGCTGAGGGATGATCCTGCCATTGAGCAGTTCATTATTGATGAGGATGGCGGCTGGAGGGATCCTACACAGGCCGGCGCACATATGATTCATTGCCATCCGTCAGTCTTTCTGGAAGCTGTCTGTTCCGCTGAAGGCGCAAAACGGCATTCGGACTGGCTGGAAAAATGGCAGTTTGTCAATGAGCGGTTCCGCAGTCATTTGCAAGCCGCAAGTATGGATGATCTGTCGTTTGAAGGAAATGTATATCGGGAGCTTCAGCATCTTGTTCCAGAAAACAGTTCACTTTTTGTCGGCAACAGTATGCCGATCCGTGATGTGGATACGTTTTTTGAAAAACAGGACCGTTCCTTCCGTATATATGCCAACCGCGGCGCAAACGGAATAGATGGGGTTGTTTCTTCGGCTATGGGGCTGTGTGAAGGGACGAAAGCCCCTGTAACGCTTGTAATCGGAGATTTATCGTTTTATCATGATTTAAACGGGCTGTTAGCGGCTAAGAAGCTTGGCATTCCGCTTACAGTCATTTTGATTAATAATGACGGCGGCGGGATTTTCTCATTTTTGCCGCAGGCTTCTGATAAAACACATTTTGAAGAGCTGTTCGGCACGCCGACAGGCCTTGATTTTCAGCATGCAGCCGCTCTTTACGGGGGCACGTATACATGCCCGGATACATGGGAAGCCTTCAGAGCTGCATATGGTCCTCAGGCGGACAAGCCCGGCCTTCACATTATCGAGCTGAAAACAGATCGCACATCAAGGGTTCAGTTCCATCGCGAGCTGCTGCAATCCGCCGTGCGGGAAGTGAAAAAAGAATGGAAACTGTAAACATCAAAATGGCGGACGGAGTGTGCTATCGTGCTGCTGATAGCGGACATCATGCATCGGAAGCACTTGTATTTCTTCATGGATTCACAGGCAGCAAAGAATCCTGGATGTTTTTGCAGGATACGTTTCCGGGTGAACGTTTGGTGATGATAGACTGCTTAGGGCACGGCGAATCAGACGCGCCGTTACAAGCGGTAAGGTACAGCACGAGCCGGCAAGTTTCAGACCTTGCCGCCATTTTTGATCAATTAAAACTTCACAAAGTGAAACTTATTGGTTATTCTATGGGGGGCAGGCTTGCGTATTCATTTGCGCAGGTGTTTCCTGACCGTGTGTCGGCTCTTGTTTTAGAAAGTTCGACTCCCGGCCTGGGCACGCTTCAAGAACGCAAAAACAGAATTCAGTCTGACCGGAAGCTTGCGGATTTTATTTTGCGGGACGGCATTGAATCATTTGTTGATTATTGGGAGAACATCCCTCTGTTTGCCACACAGCTTTCCCTTCCTGAAGGCGTGCGGAAGAACATCAGGTCAGGCAGATTGAAAAATAATCCGGCCGGACTTGCAGGCAGCTTACTCGGAATGGGGACTGGATCACAGCCTTCTTGGTGGGATGCATTAGATAACATCAAAGCGCCCGTTCTTCTGATATGCGGGGAATGGGATGAAAAATTTTGCGTTATTAATCAAAAGGTGCATAACCGGCTTCCATCGAGTAAAATAGAGGTTGTCAAACAGGCTGGCCATACGGTTCATGTGGAACAGCCGCGAATTTTTGGTAAGATAATAAGTGAGTTTTTATCGTCGGAACAAGCATAACTGAGATGCTGTTTCGGCAGCTCACATGTAAAATTAAAGGAGGTCATATATATGGCTGCAGAATGGAAAAGCGAACGTCAGTACGATGAAATATTGTACGAGACGTATAACGGCATTGCAAAAATAACAATTAATCGTCCGGAGGTACATAACGCATTTACTCCTAAAACGGTGTCTGAAATGATTGACGCATTTGCTTACGCGCGTGATGATTCCAACATCGGTGTTATCGTGCTTGCGGGTGCGGGAGATAAGGCGTTTTGTTCAGGCGGAGACCAAAAAGTGCGCGGTCACGGCGGATATGTCGGTGACGATCAGATCCCTCGTCTGAATGTGCTTGATCTTCAGCGTTTGATCCGTGTCATTCCTAAGCCGGTTGTGGCAATGGTATCTGGTTATGCCATCGGCGGAGGCCATGTGCTTCATATCGTATGTGATTTGACGATTGCTGCGGATAACGCGATTTTCGGACAAACAGGCCCGAAAGTAGGAAGCTTTGATGCCGGTTACGGTTCTGGTTACCTTGCGCGTATCGTCGGACATAAAAAAGCACGTGAAATCTGGTACCTGTGCCGTCAATACAATGCACAGGAAGCACTCGACATGGGACTTGTCAATACAGTTGTTCCGTTAGAGCAGCTTGAGGAAGAAACCATCAAATGGTGTGAGGAAATGCTTGAGAAAAGCCCGACCGCACTTCGTTTCCTTAAAGCGGCGTTTAACGCAGATACAGACGGACTTGCCGGAATTCAGCAATTTGCGGGAGACGCAACGCTTCTTTATTACACGACAGACGAAGCGAAAGAAGGCCGCGATTCCTTTAAAGAAAAACGCAGTCCCGATTTCGGTCAATTCCCTCGTTTTCCGTGATCAGATGACACTTCGAAACAGCTTGAGCCATTCTGGTCCAAGCTGTTTTCTTTTCAAAATCAGTACTTTTACCTCGGAGATGATAACATGCTGACAGAACAGCCTAACTGGCTCATTCAAAGGACGCAGCTCACACCAGAGAGAACGGCTCTCATATTTGAAAACCAAAGTTTCACATTCAGAGAATTATATGAAGCTTCTAAACAAATGGCGGCGCGGCTTTCCGCATGCTGCTCGCTGAGAAAAGGCGACCGTGTTGCGATTTTGCTTTCTAACCGAGCGGAGATGGTCTTTGCCGTACATGCCTGCTTTTTACTGGGCGCTGAAGCGGTGCTGTTAAATACGAAGCTGTCAAAACAAGAAAGACTGTTTCAGCTTGAAGATTCGAAGGCGGTGCTGTTACTGACGGATTCCGGTTTTTGCCGCCGGGAATACGACTCTGTGATTGCGACGGCCGACGTGGACGAGCTTCAAGCGGCTGAGGCGGAAGACATTGAAGTTGAGGCTTATATGAAGCTTGATGATACGGCGACTTTAATGTACACGTCAGGAACGACAGGGAGACCGAAGGGGGTTCAGCAAACGTTCGGAAACCATTATTCAAGCGCTGTATCTTCAGCTTTGAATCTGGGGGTCACAGAGCGGGACCGCTGGCTGATTGCGCTGCCTCTGTTTCATATCAGCGGGCTGTCCGCGCTGTTTAAATCGGTCATTTACGGCATGCCTGTTGTGCTTCATCAAAAATTTTCCGTCAGTGATGTACTGGACAGTATCAGCCGCCACCGGGTTACGATCATATCTGTGGTGCAGACGATGCTTTCCGGTCTGCTGTCGGAGACGGATCACTGTCCTGAATCTCTCAGATGCATCCTGCTTGGCGGAGGCCCTGCACCGCTTCCGCTCCTTGAAGAGTGCCGCCAGAAACAATTTCCGGTGTTTCAATCGTACGGTCTGACTGAAACCTGCTCACAGATCGTCACGCTTTCTCCCGAATTCAGTATGGAAAAGCTCGGCTCGGCAGGAAAGCCGCTGTTTTCATGTGAGATTTCGATTGAGAAAGACGGCAACAAGTGTGCGCCGTTTGAACACGGTGAAATTACGGTCAAAGGGCCGAATGTGATGAAAGGTTACTATAACCGTGATGAAGCCAATCAAGCGGCTTTTGAAAACGGCTGGTTTAAGACTGGAGATCTTGGCTATTTAGATGAAGACGGTTTTTTGTTTGTTCTGGACAGACGTTCTGATCTCATTATTTCGGGCGGAGAAAACATTTACCCCGCTGAAGTCGAGGCAGTGCTGCTTGCACATCCCGCAGTTGCTGAAGCGGGTGTTTCGGGAGCTGAAGATCCAAAGTGGGGAAGGGTCCCGCACGCATTTCTCGTGTTAACCTCTCCGGTCAGTTCGGACGAGCTGGCCGCCTTTTGCCGTGAACGGCTTGCAAAATATAAAATTCCGGCTGAATTTTTCTCAGCGGAGGAGCTGCCGCGAAACGCGTCAAATAAATTAATGAGACACCGGCTGAATGATCTTCGTAAAGGAGAGCTGTCATGATTAAGATAGAAAAAATCACCCTTTATCATGTAAGTATGAGGCTGAAAAAACCGTTTAAAACAAGTATCGAAACGCTTCAAGACCGGAAGTTTTTGATTCTTGAAGCCATAGATGAATCCGGTGAAGCCGGCTGGGGGGAAGTATCCGCGTTTTCTTCTCCCTGGTATACAGAAGAAACGATTCAAACATGCGCGCATATGCTTAAGGATTTCTTTATCCCCAATATAGTGGGGCGTGAGTTTTTCCATCCGTCTGAGGTGCCGGACAGCCTCGCGCGTTTTAAGGGAAACCGTATGGCAAAGGCCGGGCTGGAATCTGCCGTGTGGGATTTATACGCAAAGAAAAAAGGCATTTCTCTTGCTGAAGCCCTCGGCGGCAAAAGGGATAAAGTTCCCGCCGGCGTCGTAGTGGGGCTCGCTCCGATTGAAGATATGCTTCGGGAAATTGAGCAATATGTAAAAGAGGGTTATCAAAGAATAAAAATAAAAATTCAGCCGGGTCGGGATATTGATTTAGTGAAAGCTATACGCAGCCGTTTTCCGAACGTGCCGCTGATGGCGGACGCAAATTCGGCATATGAACTGAAAGACATCAGCAGGCTGAAGGAATTGGATGAATTTCATTTAATGATGATAGAGCAGCCGCTTGAGGCAGATGACATTGTCGATCACCGCCACCTGCAAAAGCATTTGAGAACGGCCATATGCCTTGATGAGAGCATTTGCTCGGCGGATGACGCAAGACGGGCTATTGAGCTTGGAAGCTGTAAAATCATTAACATTAAGCCGGCACGGGTCGGCGGCCTGACGGAGGCGCTTAAAATTCACGACTTGTGCAGAGAGCATCAAATGCCGGTATGGTGCGGGGGAATGTTTGAGACGGGCATTTCCCGGGCGCAGAGCGCGGCGCTTGCCTCGCTGCCCCAATTTACGATACCGGGCGATATTTCGTCATCCTCCCGATACTGGGAAGAGGATATCGTAACCCCTGATATTCGTATTGACGAGGGTTTTATTTCTGTTCCGAACGGGCCCGGTTTGGGTGTGGAAGTCAATCAAGAGGTTATGAGAAAATATGTTACCCAAATGGATGTTTTCACAACAAACAGCTGATAAAATGAAATTTTAGTAAGTTGAGCGCATGGCGCGCCGCTGTTATATTGAAATTGTTCACATTTTATCCCCTTCTCGTTTGAACCGGCTATCAGCCGGTTTTTTTATTTAGCAGACACTTGACATACGATCATTTTGCACAAAGGAAACTGATGGCAGATGTCTTTTTTCTGCTGGCGTTACTGTTTTCGCCTTCACAGGGGCTGACCTCTAAAAGGCTTGCGGCACGCAAAGTAAAAAGAGCTGTATGAAAACAGCTCTTCTCTTTTTTTACAAATCTTGAGGTTTAAAGGTTTTGCAATCCGTTTCTTCACTTTTTTCAGCTGTATCGCCCGTATGGCTGACAACATAAATCGCATCAGCTGTACATTTGTTTCCTTGATCCCAATATGAACAGTTGTTAACTTCGCACAGAATTTTTTGTTTCATTGTGAAACTCTCCCTCCAAGATAAAAGGTACGCCTTTAGTATAGCCAGCCTTACATGTGCTATTCCTCTTGGCGGATATAACGTTTATCTTTCATGAATAACTTCCAAAAGAAATAAAATCCCGGAAATAAGACGATGAAAGCAACGATATAAGTCATGAACAGCGCCCTGAACGTTGCAGGCTCTGTAAAGCCGGACATGATGGTGATATCTGGATAGATCATATAAGGGAGATGCGCCCGCCCGTATGCATAGCTTGCCAAGAAATATTGAACCGCAATCGCTATCATGGCGATTCTCGGCTTGCCGAGGTTTTGTCCGAAACGTTTATTCGGCAAAAACAAAGCAACACCCGCAATAATAAATGTAATGACAGAAAGAATCAGCCACGTCACATCCTTCATCATCCCGGCATACAGCCAGCCGGCTTCAGTGCGTAAAGTCAGCATAATGAAAATCGCAAAAAGAAGAGACAGAGGCCCTGTTATTAACGCGCTCCGCCTGTAAATGCGGTATGCGTGCTCCTCTTCCGCCGCATTGGAAAAATCGGCCAAAAGCAGCGAAGATAAAAATAAAGTAGTTAAGATGGCAAAGCCGATAAAAGCATAAGTGTTCAGGCTCGTGAACACACTGACCAAATTCAGGTGATACACTCCGCCCGCTTTTTCGATAAAACCGCCGTGTGTCACCGGAAGCACAAGAATAAGCACTGCCGGTATGATAAAGCCTGAGATTCCGGAAATATATCTCATGATTTTTCTTTCTTTCGCCGTGTTGGAAAAGACGAGAAAACCGCTTCGGATGGCTAAAAGCAGCAAAATGATACTCCCCGGAATTAATAAAACGGTTCCCAGCACGAAAGTCGCCCCCGGAAAGAAGCTGAAAAGGGCGACAACGATCGCGACGATAAAGACGTTGGTCACTTCCCATGTCGGTGACAAATAACGGTTGGCGATGTTTGTCGCTTTTGTTTGTTCTTTATTTAAATAAATCATGGACCAAAAACCGGCTCCGAAGTCCATCGTCGCCATGACCGCGTAGATAAACACGAAACCCCATACGATTGAAATCGCGATGAGAGCATCCATAGTAATGTCCATTTCTATTCAGCCCTTCCTATTGTTAAGATTCTGCCGCTTTTACATCCTCCTCGACAGGATGCTTGCGGAAATAATAAAGCAGCACATAAATGACTGCCGCAGCCAAAATGGCATAAACAACCGTAAACAGAATAAACAGAACGCCGATCGAACCCGTTGTCGTTACAACATCCGATGTTTTCAGCAGGTGGTAAATGACCCACGGCTGCCTGCCCGTACAAGCGAATATCCATCCGAACTCAATCCCGATTAAACTAAGCGGGCCGGCGGTTAAAAATAAAATCAGCAGCCATCTCGGAAAGCTGTCTTTTTTTAAGATTTTTCTCCAAACGATGCCGATGACAGAGTACAGAATCAGCAACATGCCGATTCCGACCATTCCGTTAAACAGCGTATGGATAAATAAAGGCGGCCATTCGTCTTTCGGAAATGCATTCAATCCTTTTACGACGGTGTCAAAACTGTTCGCCGCTAAAAAGCTTAAAGCCCACGGCACTTCTATCGCCCATTTCACCTTTTCTTCTTTTGCATCCGTAAAACCGCCGATCGCAAGCGGGGCATGTGATCTTGTTTCAAATAATCCTTCAGCGCCCGCAAGCTTTTCCGGCTGGTATTGGTAAAGGAGCTGGGCTGACTCGTGTCCGTTTAAAGAAGCGGCAATCGAAAAAATGCCGCCGATTGTTAAAGCAAGCAGCAGCGCTTTCCGGTGAAAACGATAAACCTGTTCCTGCTTTCTCGTTCTCAGCATTTTATAAGCCGCTACTGACGCGACAATAAACGCGCCTGTCATAAAAGCGGTCAGAACGACATGGCCTGCGGTGGTAAAAAAACTCGGATTGAAAAACGCAGCCCACGGTTCAACGTCTGTTATTTTGCCGTTCAAAATTTTAAATCCGGCCGGCGTTCCTTCAAATGCGTGGACATTTGTAATTAAGACGGCAGATGCCGCAGCGCCGATTAAAACAAAAACAACGGCGATGATACGCATGGCCGGAGTCAGCCGGTCAGCAGCATATACATAAATGGACATAAACAGCGCCTCAATAAAAAACGCGTAGATTTCAATCTGAAACGGAAGCGACATGACTCTGCCGATGACTTCCATAAATCCCGGCCATAACAGGGCGAGCTGTGTTCCTGCAATCGTCCCGGTCGGAATCGCCACACCGAGCAAAACGGCCTGCGCTTTCGTCCACCTTTTCGCCATAATGGCATAGTGCGGATCTTTTGTTTTTTGATAAATCAATTCAGCCATTAAAATCATAAGAGGCAAACCTACCCCTAAAGTCGCGAAAATAATATGAAAGCCCATAGTGGTCCCGAACAGGCTTCTGGCTAATACTAAATCATCCACGATCATAAACCGCCTTTCTGAATTACCGTTTTATGTAATGTGGTCATATTATTTGCCGAGTCAATTAGATTATTCTTCTTATTCCAGAAATGTACAGGGTTTAGAAATCAAAGGATCGGGGCATATATGATTGACAAGGGCCTTGTAGAAGGTGTAGAATAAAACGTAACTATTACGATTTAGGAAAGGGAGATCAGCTATGAAAAAAGACATCCATCCGGATAACCATCAAGTGATTTTTCAAGATGTAAACAGCGGCTACCGTTTTTTAAGCCGTTCAACTAGAACATCTGAGGAAACCGCCCAGTGGGAAGACGGAAACACATACCCGGTGATTAAAGTAGAGGTCAGCTCGGATACGCATCCATTTTATACGGGCCGGCAAAAATTCAACGAAAAAGGCGGAAGAGTGGAACAGTTTAACAAAAGATACAATATGGGAAAATGAGACAAACCCCGGCGGTTTGTCTTTTTTATTAACCAGTCTGTTACTTTTTCATCAAGTGCCGGGGATGACGAAAAGCCGGGATTTGTGTTATATTGTGTATAAAAACGCAGAAAGGAAACACCAAGATGAGTCTACTAAACGATATCCTGCAATTTAATGAGCAGTTCATTGAAAAGAAAGATTATGAAAAATATCAAACCTCTAAATTCCCTGATAAAAAGATGGCGATTTTGTCTTGTATGGACACCCGTCTCGTGGAATTGCTGCCGCATGCGATGAACATGCGAAACGGTGATGTGAAAATTATTAAAAGTGCGGGCGCGCTCGTTTCCCACCCATTCGGGAGCATTATGCGGAGCCTGTTGGTCGCCGTTTACGAGTTAAACGCAGATGAAGTTTGCGTTATCGGCCACCATGATTGCGGAATGAGCAAAATTAACAGCGAGGATATGCTCGATAAAATCGTTGAGCGGGGCATCCCGAAAGAGCGGATTGACATGCTGAAAAACTCAGGCGTCGACCTTGACCAGTGGCTGAAGAGCTTTGATTCTGTAGAAGCAAGCGTCACTGACAGTGTAAACGTCATTAAAAATCATCCGCTTTTCCCTGATAATGTGCCGGTGCACGGTCTTGTGATCGATCCGAAAACCGGAAAACTTGACCTCGTCATCGACGGCTATCAACACATGAACTAATTCTTTCGTTTTTTTTCAGGTACGGGATCAACGCCGCCCGGATGAAGCGGGTGACACTTCAAAATACGTTTAAGCGTCAGCCATCCTCCTTTTACCGCGCCGTGTGTCTTTATGGCTTCAATTCCGTATTGTGAACAAGTCGGATAAAAGCGGCATGACGGCGGCGTCAGAGGAGAAATGAATTTTTGGTATCCGCGGATTATGGCGATAAATAAGGTTTTCATCGTAAAGCCCCTTTCTGATGCTAGTATAGAAAAAAAAATTCAGATTGAAAAGCTTCTGCCATAATTCTTATCGGAAAACTGTGTTATAATGGGTCCATATTCTAAAAAAAGGGAGTGCCATTATGCCTTCAGTAGAAAGTTTTGAGCTTGACCATAATGCGGTTGTGGCTCCGTATGTAAGACATTGCGGAGTGCATAAAGTCGGAACAGACGGCGTCGTGAATAAATTTGACATTCGTTTTTGTCAGCCGAACAAACAGGCGATGAAGCCGGATACGATTCATACGCTTGAGCACTTGCTTGCGTTTACGATTCGTACGCATTCTGAGAAATACGATCACTTCGACATCATTGATATATCACCAATGGGCTGCCAAACAGGCTATTATCTCGTTGTCAGCGGCGAACCGACAGCTGAAGAAATTGTTGATTTGCTTGATGCGACACTGAATGAAGCGATTGATATTACGGAAATTCCCGCAGCCAACGAAAAACAGTGCGGACAGGCGAAGCTTCACGATTTAGAAGGCGCCAAACGTCTCATGCGCTTCTGGCTTTCACAGGATAAAGAAGAATTGCTGAAAGTTTTCGGATAAAAAAGTAAGCCCTTTTGCTAATGCAAAAGGGCTTTTTTACATATTTCTAAAAAATGTCACAACTTTTGTGTAAGCGTTTGCTAAAATGGAAGCAAACGCAAAGGGAGTGATGGAATGAAACGGGCAGTATTGGCAGGAATGTGCGGTATGGTATTTCTTTTATCTTCTTGCGGAGGCGCTTCGGATAAAACTGCCTCCACTGATGAGCCTAAAGCGCTGGAGGTCAAGCTTACGGGACCGAAAACGGTAAAGCCGCATGAAAAAGCGGAATATCAGGCAGATGTTTTTTATGGGGATGAGCGCGTCACAGATGCGGACGAAGTCATGTTTGAAGTATGGAAAGAAGGAAAGAAAGGCAGCAGTAAGACAAGCAAGGCCAAGGAGGAAAAAGGGACGTATCATTTACGCACTGAATTCGAAGAAGAAGGCATATACACGATTCAATCCCACGTCACGGCAAAAAAACAGCACAACATGCCGACTCTTACAGTCCGTGTCGGGAATGCTGATGCTGCCGGTGATTCCTCCGGCCAAGAGAAACAGACGCATCATCATTAATGTTTGTTTTTCTGTGAGAAGCGGTTTGGCGCGTTTTGCGGCGGATCAATCGTATGCTTTACGTTATAGGCCTTTACGGTCGACCAAATGGATAGCAACAGGACGGCAAGCACAATAACGATGCCGAAACTTAAAAGAAGCAGCATAATATCCCTCCTTTTTAACAAATGATAACATATTTTCCAAATGGATGATCAAGGTGCTAAAATTTTATGTTTTGGCAGACGATAAAAAGGGTATATCAATAGTAAACCATAAGGAGGAAGATAGGAATGTCAGAAAAATTACTGAATGCAGTCAATAAACAAGTCGCTAACTGGACGGTCATGTATGTGAAACTACATAATTATCATTGGTATGTAAAAGGAAAGGATTTCTTCACACTGCACGAGAAATTTGAAGAGCTGTATAACGAAGCGGCTACTTATATTGATGACTTGGCAGAACGGCTTTTAGCATTAAACGGCAAGCCGATCGGCACAATGACTGAATCGCTGAAAACGGCGTCCGTAAAAGAAGCGGAAGGCAATGAGGGCGCCGAGCAAATGGTGCAAAGCATTTATGATGATTTCTCCGTTATTGCAGAAGAGCTGAAAAGCGGAATGGATCTTGCCGATGAGGTCGGAGACGAAACAACGGGGGATATGCTGCTTGCGATTCACCAGAATATCGAAAAGCATAACTGGATGTTAAAAGCGTATTTAGGATAACATTATGAAAGGACCGGGGCTTTAAAGCTTCCGGTTTTTTTATCTGTCTGCCCGCGGGAGGTGTTGTCCATTTTTCTGAAATATCCAGTCCGTTCCTCTTCTTTTTCATAGAATAAGGTAAGTCCGTTTCTGTGAAAGGATGTTGGAACAAGTGGGCAAAGACTTTGGCATCTTTTCGTTTTTTGCAGTTGTCGTGTCAGCAGCGGGTTTTTTCTTTGGCGGTTTTCAGTATCCGTTTCTTATTTTGTTATCGTTAATGGCAATTGAATATATCAGTACAAGCTTAAAGGATACCATTTTACATCAGTTGACCGCGAAAAAGCTTTTTGCGCGGCTGGTCAAAAAAATTGTGACCTTGGCATTAATCTCAGTTTGCCATTTTTTTGATCAGCTGCTCACTACTGAGGGTTCTATCCGTAATTTAGCTATTATGTTTTATATCTTATACGAATCGGTGCAAATTGTGATTACGGCAAGTTCGCTTGGTATTCCGGTTCCGCAAATGCTCGTCGATCTTTTGGACGCCTTGAAAAATAAATTCAAGCGCAAACCGTAACTTTTGCCGTGCCGGAGGCCATACTAGGGTATGATGGTTTTCCTCTGAATTTTTGATAAAGGGCTTCCGATCAAACGCAACTGTGGTATGATGTATGGAAGATACGAAGGAACGGATTAGAGGGATAAACATGTACGAGTTTAAAGACTATTATCAAAATACTGTTCAGCTCTCCTTTGAACACCAGCCTTTTTCGGACAGCCCGAAGCATGTGTGGGTCATTTGCCGCTACGGTGATAAGTGGCTCTTGACTGAGCATGAAGACCGGGGTTTTGAATTTCCGGGCGGAAAAGTGGAGCCGATGGAATGTGCCGAAGAAGCGGCGCTGCGCGAAGTAAAGGAAGAGACCGGCGCGGCGGTAAGACATCTTCAGTACGTCGGGCAGTATAAAGTGCTCGGCAAAGAAAAGATCATCGTTAAAAATATATACTTTGCTGATATCGAAAAGCTTGAAAAACAAGCCGATTACTTTGAGACGAAGGGCCCGGTGTTATTCAGCGAACTTCCGGACAATCTCCCGCGAAATAAAAAATTCAGCTTTATTATGAAAGACTCAGTGCTTCCGATCAGTTTGAAAAAGCTGAAACGGGACGGTTTATTTGAATAATGTAAAACGAAGACCCGGCGTCACCGCACGGGCCTTTTTTATATTCTGCCTTTCGTCCATTTTCTTTCTAAAAGCTCTACCACCTGATACATAAGCGTCGCAAAAATTGCGATAATCAAAAGGCTTAAGAAAACGAGTGTGAAATTAAAGACCTGGAATCCGTAGATGATCATATAACCCAAACCTTTTTCGGAGACAAGAAACTCACCGACAATGACGCCGACCCATGATAACCCGACATTCACCTTAAGTGTTGAAATAATCGCAGGGGAGCACGCCGGCAAAATCACTTCTTTAAAAATGACACGTTTTTTTGCGCCGAATGTTTTCATCACCTTAATATAATTTTCATCCACTTCCTGAAATGCCGTAAACACAACGATCGTGGTGATAATGACACTGATCACGGCCCCCATGGCTACAATGCTTGTGAAACTCGGTCCGAGTGCGACGATCAGGATCGGTCCTAGCGCGACTTTCGGCATCGCATTTAAAATGACGAGGTACGGATCTAAAATCCGGGCGAGCCGGTTTGACCACCATAAAAGAGCGGCGAGGCAGGTGCCGAGCAGCGTTCCAAGCAAAAAGCCGAGAACGGTTTCTCCTAAGGTGATGCCGATATGCGCAGCGAGTGATCCGTCTGCGATTTTTTGAACCAGAAGCTTCCAAACAGCAGAAGGCGAGCTGAAGATTAACGGATCAATCCAGTCTGCTTTGCTTGAGATCTCCCATCCGGCAAAAAAGATGACAAAGATGGCCGCCTGATACGCACGGATATGGCGTTTTTCTTTTTTATGTTTTTTCTTAAACTGCTGATGAAGCTGTTCAATCCTCCCGCTGCTGTTTTTCAAGGGAATTCAGCTCCTTCCATATGGTTTGAAACAGCGGCTGGAAGGCCGGGTCCTGGCGCGCGTCAAACGGGTCTAATGCAGCTAATTCTTTAGGTACGTTGAATATTTGATGGATGGTGCCCGGCTGATTTGAAAATAAGTAGATGGTATCGCTCATCGCGATGGCTTCGCCAATATCGTGAGTCACAAGGACAGCTGTTTTTTGAAAATCTTTTAACGTCCGGAACACAAGATTCTCAAGAGAGAGCTTCGTTTGGAAGTCAAGTGCGGAAAAGGGTTCATCAAGAAGTAAAAGGCTCGGATTCGGCGCAAGAGTTCTGGCGAGGGCCGCCCGCTGCCGCATTCCGCCTGAAAGTTCTTTCGGATATTTCTTTTCGACGCCTATTAATCCAAGCTCAGGAAGGAGGCCGAGAACCTCTGTTCTTTTTTCCTCCGTTAATGTCTTGGAGATGTGTAACCCGAGCAGCACATTTTCCTCAATTGATTTCCAAGGAAATAAATAATCCTGCTGAAGCATATAGCCGATATGATGTTCCTTATGATTCGGCACACTCCCTTCAATCAGCACCTGGCCTTCTGCGGGAGGGATAAGGCCGGCAATAATCGATAAGAGCGTTGTTTTTCCGCACCCGCTCGGCCCGAGAAAGGAGATGAAGTCTCCTTTTTCAATCTGGAAATGTATATCCTTCACGGCGGTTGTTTTTTCTTTCAGCGAGAAATAAGTATGAGTTACATGATCTACATGTAAAAAAGACATAATGGTCCTCCTATTGTTCTGAGGTGACTTTTTTGGCGATTTTTGTGTTTACCAGTTTGCTGTATGGAATATGTTTAGGCAGCTCCCCGGCTTCATCCATAATCGATTGGAGCTGTTCCCATTCGTCTTCTTGCAGAACGGGATTGGTTGAGAATGATTTTTGTTTCTTATAGC
The DNA here is from genome assembly GCF_019891195.1 of Bacillus sp. YC2. Lineage (NCBI taxonomy): Bacteria > Bacillati > Bacillota > Bacilli > Caryophanales > Bacillaceae > Bacillus > Bacillus sp. YC2. The sequence goes on from NZ_JAHXDO010000005.1 coordinate 18,882, forward strand.
GGTTTATTGAAGTTTCAATAATGGCAGGGTCGGTATCTGTAAAGTCTTTTTGAATCGTTTTTGCAATGTCTTTGGCCGAGTGGCTTTCCACCCATTGCTGAGCCTTATGAATGGCCCGCGTGAATTTTTCCGCCGTTTTTTCGTTGTTCTTTAAATAGCTTTCTTTTGCCATAAAGGTTGTGTATGGCACTCGGCCGGAAGCTTCCCCGAAGGAAGCGACGATATGGCCGATGCCTTCCTTTTCAAACAGTGAGGCCGTCGGTTCAAACAGCTGCACATAATCGCCGGTTCCAGACGCGAATGCGTTTGATATATTGGCAAAATCAATGTTTTGAATGAGGTCAATATCTTTCTGCGGATCGATATGATGTTTTTTCAGGGCGTACTCACCGGCCATTTGGGGCATGCCGCCTTTTCGCTGGCCGAGAAATGTCTTTCCTTTTACATCGTCCCATTTGAATTGCTGCACATCCTTTCTTGCAACGAGAAATGTGCCGTCTGTCTGTGTCAGCTGAGCAAAGTTAATGACAGGGTCCTTTGCTCCTTGCGCCTCTACATAAATTGATGTTTCAGAACCGACTAACGCGATGTCAGATCCGTTTGACAGCAGTGATGTCATCGTTTTGTCGCCGCCCCATGTCGTATTGACAGTGACAAGAAGCCCTTCTTTTTTAAAGAAGCCTTTTGCTTTAGCGACATACAAAGGTGTATAAAAGATGGAATGAGTGACTTCTGCCACTTTCACCTTTGTCAGACTTTCTTCCTGCTTGCAGGCGGGGAGCAAAAGAAGAAGAAAAGCGCATATGACGAAGGCGCAGCCCGTTTTGAGCCATTTGTTCACGGTATAACCTCCTTGTGTTAAGCGTTAAAATAACCCTTTTTGCTTTACATATCGTATGATGGGTATAAAAAATGTGTGAGTGCCCATATTCAGGTTGGGAAAGAATAAAAAAACCGATAATGACAAGGAGGCTTATTCGTTTTGCTAGTTGAGAAGAGAAGATTTCCGTCTCCCAGTCGGCATGTCCGCCTCTATACAGTGTGTTATGTCTCTAAAGGATTAAAGGTGAAGGGGCTGATGGCTGAGCCGGCTGTGTCAGGGGAGTATGACGGTTTTTTATATTTGCGAGGCGGCATTAAAAACGTCGGCATGGTTCGGCCGGGAAGAATCATTCAATTTGCATCGCAAGGCTTTGTCGTGTTTGCGCCTTTTTACAGAGGCAATCAGGGAGGCGAGGGCAATGAGGATTTTGCGGGAGAGGACAGAGAAGACGCGTTTTCCGCATTCCGCCTGCTGCAAGAGCATCCGAGCGTAAGGAAAGGCAGAGTCCATATTTTCGGCTTTTCCCGCGGCGGGATTATGGGGCTTTTAACTGCGATTGAGATGGGGCGCCAAGCCGCTTCGTTCGTCTCATGGGGCGGCGTCAGTGATATGGTGCTTACGTATGAGGAGCGAAAGGACTTGCGGCGAATGATGAAGCGGGTGATTGGCGGCACGCCGAAAAAGGTTCCGGACGAATATAAACGCCGCTCACCGTTTGAAAAAGTAAACCGCGTCCATGCTCCCGTGCTGCTCATTCATGGTGAGGAGGACCAAAATGTATCAATTGAACATGCCCGCATGATAGAAGAGAAGCTGAAAGAGGCGGGCAAGCTGGTGGAAACATGGTATTACAGCGGTTTTACGCATTATTTTCCTCCGCACGAAAACAGGCGCATTGTCCGGCAGCTTACCAAGTGGATGAAATCAAAGTAAGACCAATGATTTATGGTATGATAAAGAAAAAGAGAACGAAAGGGGATTTTCATTTTGGGAATGCCTGTTGAATTTAATACAATGATTGTGACAAAAGGCAACGAAAAACGGATAGAGGAAAATATCTTCATCCTTGAAAAAGAGGGCTACCGCGTATATCCTCTTGATATTCCGATGGACGTGCGCAAAACGAAAACAGGCGAGAAATCGGGTACGGGAGAAGTCCAAAAGCTCGAATGGGCGAACGGACGGACAAGCATTACATACAGGCTTACCTCGCTTTACACTACAAACTAATGAACAATAGCCAAGGGCATTTGCGCCCTTGGCTTTTTTGGTTAAACGAGAGGTCCGCCCGTTTTGGCAATTGAGTCGGTATGTGAGAACTTTTTAAAATTTTCCTTGAACTCATGAGCGAGGAACAGCGCTTTTTCATTGTAGGCTTTTTTATCGCTCCATGTGTTTTCAGGCTGAAGGACATGGTCGGGCACGCCTGGGACATGAACAGGGCTGTGCAGGCCGAAGATACTGTCCGTCACCATGTCTGTCTGATCCAGTTTGCCTTCAATCGCCGCTTTTACCATCGCTCTCGTGTAGGACAGCTTCATGCGCTCTCCCTCACCGTATCCTCCGCCGGTCCATCCTGTGTTGACGAGGAAGACCTGAACGCCGTGCTCATCGATTTTCTTCCCGAGCATTTCGGCATATACGTGGGCCGGAAGCGGAAGAAACGGAGAACCGAAGCATGTTGAGAAAGTCGTTTGCGGAGATGTCACCCCGCGCTCGGTTCCGGCAAGCTTACTGGTGTACCCGCTTAAGAAATGATACATCGCCTGTTCCTTCGTCAGTTTGCTGATCGGAGGCAGCACACCGAACGCGTCTGCCGTTAAAAAGACGATGGCTGACGGGTGCCCGGCGAGGCTTGGAGACACGATATTGCCGATCATCTCAATCGGATACGCCGCTCTTGTATTTTCCGTGTAGAAGGAATTATCGTAATCCGCCTTATGCGTATTATCGTCAATCACAACATTTTCAAGCACTGAACCGAAGCGGATCGCGTTGAAAATCTGCGGCTCCTTCTCTTCACTCAAGTTAATACATTTAGCGTAGCAGCCGCCCTCGATGTTAAATACGCCGGAGTGTGACCAGCCGTGCTCGTCATCGCCGATCAATTTGCGGTTTGCATCTGCTGAGAGCGTCGTTTTTCCGGTGCCGGAAAGTCCGAAAAACAGGGCGACATCGCCTTTTTCCCCGACGTTGGCTGAGCAGTGCATCGGCAGGATATCCTGCGCGGGCAGCAGGAAGTTCATAATGGAGAATATCGATTTTTTCATTTCTCCGGCGTATTCCGTTCCGCCGATTAAAATGACGCGTTTTTCGAAAGAAACGATAATAAACGTTTCAGAATGTGTGCCGTCAGTTTCCGGGTCCGCTTTAAAATGCGGGGCGGAAAGAATGGTAAAGGGCTGAACCCCGGAGTCTCTTTCGTCTGTCTCAGGTCTGATAAACAGCTGGCGCGCGAATAGATTATGCCATGCAAACTCATTTACGACCGTAATCGGCAGTCTGTATTTTTCATCCGCACCTGCGAATCCCTCAAATACAAACAGTTCATCCCGCTGTTTTAAATAGCTGACGACTTTTGAATAAAGCCGTTCAAACGCTTCTTCTGAAATGGGCTGGTTTACCGGCCCCCAATCAATCTGATCTTCTGTGCTTTGTTCCCGGACGATAAATTTATCTTTTGGAGAACGGCCGGTGTATGCACCGGTAGTTGCGCGGACGGCGCCCGTTGATGTTAATGTTCCTTCATTTCGGCTGATCACTTTTTCGGTAAGTCTTGGGGCGGATAAATTATGATGCACATTCGGACTTGCGAGTAATGCCTGTAAGTCTGCGGTTAAATCAACTAATTTCATAAAAACCTTCCTTTGCCGGTTTATTTGTGTTTCGCTGAATGTGAAATTAGTATAACACATATATAAAAATAGTCTATACTATTTATTATTTTTTGTTTGTGTTTTTCCATTGCTTTCTGAAATTAAGGCGCGCAATCGCTTTAATTCATATTGACACCTTAAACACTTTTACGATAAGATATTTCATTGAGCGGATACTCTTATCCCGAGCTGGCGGAGGGACAGGCCCGATGAAGCCCAGCAACCGGTTTCTCTGTTAAAAAGCATGTGGAAACACTGTGAGAAACTAAGGTGCTAACCTGATGCAAGGTTCAATATTTTCCTTGAGCGATAAGAGTGAAAGGCACACAAACCAAACCCTTTCCTCGAGTGGAAAAGGTTTTTTTATTTCATAAAATATGCCAATTAACATTCTCTGATATAGTATGACATTGTATTAAGAGGGAGCGAGTTCCGTATCATATGAGAAGATCTTGGGATGGATCTTTTTTCAGGAGGAAAAATTCATGAGTAAAAACCGTCGTCTGTTTACATCTGAATCTGTTACAGAGGGGCATCCGGATAAAATCTGTGACCAAATCTCTGACAGCATTTTAGATGAAATTTTAAAAAATGACCCTAACGCGCGCGTAGCCTGCGAAACATCTGTAACGACAGGCTTAGTGCTGGTCAGCGGAGAGATTACAACATCAACATACGTTGACATTCCGAAAACGGTACGTGAAACGATTAAAGAAATCGGCTACACACGCGCAAAATACGGATTTGATGCGGAAACTTGCGCTGTTTTAACGTCAATTGACGAACAGTCAGCAGATATCGCGATGGGCGTCGACCAAGCGCTTGAAGCACGTGAAGGCACAATGAGCGATGCTGAAATCGAAGCAATCGGAGCGGGAGACCAAGGCTTGATGTTCGGTTATGCATGTAATGAGACGAAAGAGCTTATGCCGCTTCCGATCTCACTGGCCCATAAATTGGCGCGCCGTTTAAGCGAAGTCCGCAAAGAAGACATTCTTCCGTACCTTCGCCCGGACGGTAAAACACAAGTAACAGTTGAATATGATGAAAACAACAAGCCGGTCCGCATCGATGCGATCGTTATTTCCACTCAGCACCACCCTGAAATTACGCTTGAGCAAATCCAGCGCAATCTGAAAGAGCACGTCATTAATCCGGTCGTGCCTGAGGAACTGATTGATGAAGAAACAAAATACTTCATTAACCCGACAGGACGCTTCGTTATCGGCGGACCTCAAGGTGACGCGGGGCTTACAGGCCGTAAAATCATCGTTGACACATACGGCGGCTATGCACGCCACGGCGGCGGCGCATTTTCCGGTAAGGATGCGACGAAAGTAGACCGTTCTGCGGCATATGCAGCGAGATATGTAGCGAAAAACATTGTTGCAGCCGGACTTGCGGATTCATGTGAAGTGCAGCTTGCATACGCAATCGGCGTTGCGCAGCCTGTTTCCATTTCAATCAACACATTTGATACCGGAAAAGCTTCTGAAGAAAAGCTGATTGAAGTCGTACGCAGCAACTTCGATCTGAGACCGGCCGGCATTATTAAAATGCTTGACCTGCGCCGCCCGATCTATAAGCAAACGGCTGCTTACGGCCACTTCGGACGTCATGATGTGGACCTTCCTTGGGAGCGCACTGACAAGGCGGAAACGCTTCGCAAAGAAGCACTAGGAGAATAATTATATAGCCGCTTACTTAAGCGGCTTTCCCTTTTTGTAGATGCTGTCATGTTTATTTTTTTACATAACGTGAAACAAATGATTGAGCAAAGCGTCTATAAAAAGGGGGTCCAATTAGAAAATTACACTTATGGAGGCTATATTATGTGTGGATTTGTCGGTGTTTTTAATAAGCATCCATTAACTCAAACCGCAGATCAAGAAGAGCTAATCAAACAAATGAACCAAATGATCGTTCACCGCGGTCCTGACAGCGATGGGTATTATCATGATGAGCACGTCGGCTTCGGCTTCAGACGGCTCAGTATTATTGACGTAGAAAACGGCGGACAGCCTTTATCATATGAAGATGAAAAATATTGGATCATTTTTAACGGCGAAATTTATAACTATATTGAATTGAGAGAAGAGCTTGAAGCAAAGGGCTACACTTTCAATACAGATTCCGATACCGAAGTTCTGCTTGCGACATACCGCCATTATAAAGAAGAAGCGGCTTCAAAGCTTCGCGGAATGTTTGCGTTTCTGATTTGGAACAAAGCTGACCAAGTCATGTACGGCGCGAGAGACCCGTTCGGAATCAAACCGCTGTACTATACAACGATTCAAGACAAGGTGTATTTTGCTTCAGAAAGAAAAAGTTTAATGGCCGCTCAGAACGGAATTGACCTTGATACAGCTTCTTTACAGCAATATATGTCTTTCCAATTTGTTCCTGAACCGGGCACACTTGACGCTGAAGTGAAAAAAGTGGAGCCGGGCAGCCAGTTTACAATCCGTCCGGAAGGCGACATTGCGTTTAAAACGTATTTCAAAGCGAACTTCAAGCCTGTTCAGTCAGATGAAGATAAGCTTGTTAAGGAAGTCAGAGACGCGATTTTTGACTCTGTGAAAGTTCATATGAGAAGTGACGTTCCTGTCGGCTCGTTTCTATCCGGCGGTATCGACTCTTCTTTTATCGTCTCTGTAGCGAAAGAGTTTCACCCCAACCTGAAAACTTTTTCTGTCGGCTTTGAACAGCAGGGCTTCAGTGAAGTTGATGTAGCGAAGGAAACAGCCGCTGCGCTCGGTATCGAAAACATCAGCAAAGTCATTTCTCCTGAGGAGTATATGAACGAGCTTCCGAAAATCGTATGGCACTTTGATGATCCGCTTGCAGATCCTGCGGCGATTCCGTTGTATTTCGTTGCGAAAGAAGCGAAGAAGCATGTAACGGTTGCCTTATCTGGTGAGGGTGCGGATGAGTTATTCGGCGGTTATAACATTTACCGTGAGCCGCTGTCCCTTAAACCGTTTGAACGCATCCCGTCCGGCCTGAAAAAAATGCTTCTTCATGTTGCAGCTGTCATGCCTGAAGGAATGAGAGGAAAAAGTCTCTTAGTCCGCGGCTGTACACCGCTTGAGGATCGTTATATCGGTAATGCAAAGATTTTTGAAGAGCCTGTGAAGAAACAGCTGCTGAAACATTATAATCCGCAGCTTTCATACCGTGATGTGACGAAGCCGTACTTTACGGAAAGCAGCACATACAGTGATATTAATAAAATGCAGTATGTCGACATTCATACGTGGATGCGCGGCGATATTCTGTTAAAGGCCGATAAAATGACGATGGCGAATTCATTGGAATTGCGTGTGCCGTTCCTTGATAAAGTCGTGTTTGATGTGGCTTCTAAAATTCCTGATGAACTGAAAACGAAAAACGGTACGACGAAGTACCTCTTGCGCAAAGCCGCTGAAGGGGTAGTGCCTGATCATGTGCTTAACCGCAAAAAACTCGGCTTCCCTGTGCCGATCCGCCATTGGCTGAAAAATGAAATGAACGAATGGGTGCGCAATATCATTCGTGAAAGTGAAACGGACGCTTACATTGAAAAGGACTATGTTCTTCAGCTTCTTGAAGACCATTGTGCCGACAGAGCGGACAACAGCCGTAAAATCTGGACGGTGCTGATCTTTATGATCTGGCACAGCATTAACGTTGAAAAACGTCTCGTCCCTGAAGAGCTGAACCACCAGCCGAAAGAAGTTATTTTCGTTTAATAAAGAAGGCTTTCGATATTTGTCGAAAGCCTTTTTTCTATAGTTCTCTAATCCGTCTATTCCGCTTTGTTTTTGACAAAGTATTACACAATATTCAGAAAAGAGTTATAATGGGACTAATCGGGTGTCTGCCGGAAAGCGTTTTCTGGCTATTTCGTCTCGGTTTATGTTGTTCTCTGTCAAAATCAGGGGGGGAGAGTTATGCAAAACAAAGGAAAAACGCTGCATCGCGGATTAGAGGAGAGGCATATTTCACTCATGTCTTTAGGTGCCGCGATCGGAGTCGGCTTGTTTCTCGGGTCAGCTTCTGCCATTAAGCTTGCCGGGCCGGGGATTTTAGCCGCTTACGCCTGCAGCGGGCTTATTATGTTTTTTATTATGCGGGCATTAGGGGAAATGGCAATTCAAAAGCCTGTAGCCGGATCTTTCAGCAGATACGCGCGGGATTATTTAGGACCTCTCGCCGGGTTTTTAACGGGCTGGAACTACTGGTTTTTATGGGTCGTAACCTGTATGGCAGAAATTACGGCGGTAGGCATTTACATGGGCTACTGGTTCCCGGACGTACCGGCATGGATTTGGGCGCTTGCGGCGCTTGTCATTATGACGGCTGTCAACTTTTTGGCGGTTAAAGCATATGGTGAGCTTGAATTTTGGTTTGCGCTCATCAAGGTCGCTGCGATCCTCTCCATGATCGCGATCGGTTTAGTCATAATCGTTTTCGGACTTGGTAATGGAGGCGTGGCACTGGGTATCAGTAATTTGTGGAGTCACGGCGGCTTTTTCCCGAATGGGATAAAAGGGGTGCTGCTGTCGCTTCAAATGGTCATGTTTGCGTATCTTGGTATTGAATTAATAGGTGTAACGGCCGGTGAGGTCAAAAACCCGCAGAAATCGCTGGCGAGGGCCATCGATACTGTCTTTTGGCGTATTCTCATTTTTTATGTCGGTGCTTTGTTTGTCATTATGTCTATTTACCCTTGGCAGGAAATCGGTTCAGGTGGAAGTCCTTTTGTTCTTACGTTTGAAAAAGTGGGAATCCCCGCAGCAGCCGGCATTATTAATTTTGTCGTTTTGACAGCGGCTCTCTCTTCTTGCAACAGCGGGATTTTCAGTACGGGCCGCATGCTGTTTAACCTTGCGGAACAAAATGAAGCTCCCAAAGCCTACGGAACGGTCACAAAAGGCGGCGTGCCGGGAAAAGCGGTATTGGTTTCGGCAGGCGCACTATGCGTCGGAGTGATTTTAAACTACGTGGTGCCGGCGAAAGTATTTACGTGGGTGACAAGCATTGCGACGTTCGGAGCGATTTGGACGTGGGCGATTATTTTGCTTTCTCAATTGAAATACCGGAAAAGTTTACAGCCGGAAGAGCGCAAAAAACTAAAATATAAAATGCCTTTATATCCTTTTTCCTCATACATCTCACTGGCATTTCTCGCTTTTGTGGTTGTGCTGATGGCTTATAATGCGGAGACAAGAGTCGCCGTCATTATCGGCCCTATCTGGTTTTGTATCCTGTTAGCGGTGTACTACGGGAAAGGATTCCATAAAAGAAAACATGTGAGTCTGGAAAACGGACAAACACTCGCCGAAAAAGCATAAAGAAAGAGCCCTTTTGAACGGGCTCTTTTTTCATAGGATCTCAGTGATCGGGGAAGAATAAAACAAATTCCTGAACATTTTGTTTCTGTTTTCCGCACAATCATCAAAACGCAAATGGTTTTCGCTTAAATAATATTTTGAAAAATGGTACAGTAGTAAAACAAAGCTTTTCTTTTTATTTCTCTTGAAGTGTTTTATAATATCGGCCTTTTTCAACATATTCCGTTCTGATTCTTTCCATGTCCTGTATGTCTTCTTCCGTCAGCCGGCGAATGACCTTTGCGGGCCGGCCGAACGCAAGACAGCCGGGCGGAATGGTTTTGCCCGGAGGAACGAGGCTCCCGGCGCCGATAAACGCGCCTTCACCGATTTCAGCTCCATCAAGAATGACGGAGCCCATACCGATTAAAGCATTCTTTCTGATGATAGAGCTGTGCAGTGTAACCTGATGCCCGATTGTCGCGTCATCTTCTATAAGAAGCGGGCGGCCCGGACTTTGATGAAGGCAGCTTAAGTCTTGGATATTGACTCTTTTTCCGATTCTTGTCGGCGCTACATCTCCCCGAATGACTGCCGAGAACCAAATGCTTGATTGTTCTCCGATCACAACGTCGCCGGTAATGACGGCGTTATCCGCGATAAATGCTTCAGGGTGGATGTCCGGCGTAAATTGTTTATAAGGGTAGATTATCATTTTCATCCTTCTTTCTTTAATAAATATCGTAAGAGGTGAACAGCATGTGGACTTGGAAAGCAGACAGTCCTGTCGGTACGATTGTCATTATCCACGGGGCAAGCGAATACCACGGGCGGTATAAATGGTTAATTGAAATGTGGAGATCTTCCGGTTATAACGTTGTGATCGGCGATTTGCCCGGTCAGGGAACATCCACCCGCGCCAGGGGGCATATTCGCTCTTTCCAAGAATACATTGATGAAGTAGATATATGGATTGATCAAGCGAGGACGCTTGAAGAGCCTGTTTTTCTTTTGGGCCACAGCATGGGCGGGCTGATTGCGATAGAATGGTGTAAACAGCAGAGAAATCCCCGCATTACGGCACTTATTTTATCATCACCTTGTCTGGGGCTGCAAATCAAAGTAAATAAAATGCTTGATTTCGCGTCAAAAGGACTGAATGTCCTCGCGCCCTCCCTCAGAGTGGATTCCGGATTATCACCGGATATGGCGACACGGAATGCGGAAATGGTCGAAGCGGATGTAAACGACTCTTTATATGTCACAAAGGTATCTGTAAGATGGTACAGAGAGCTTTTAAAAACCATTGATGCCGCTATGGTGCCGACCGATGCTTTTTTAAAGGTGCCGCTTCTTCTCATGCAGGGCGGCGATGATAAAATTGTCGATAAAATCAAGGTCCGCAAATGGTTTTCCGGCGTGGCTTCCCATAATAAATCTTACAGAGAGTGGGAAGGGCTTTATCATGAAATTTTTAATGAACCTGAAAGAGACGATGTTTTTAAGGCAGCAAAGGCCTTTACAGATCAGTATATTTGAATTCGTTGGGGGTGCATGTGTTGACAGTACCGGAACATCCTTTTAATCTAATGGCAAAAGTGTATCGGGAGATTTTTCCGCTCGTCCATCAGGAACTGGACATGTGGCGGGCAAAATCAGAAACCATTAAAAATACCGAGCTGCAGCAGCAGGCAGCCGCAAGTATCCGGGATAAATCATTTCATTGTGAAGGCGGCGGCATTTTGGCCCTGCTGTCGGGGGAGCAAAAGCAGAAATGTGTGCAATTTATCATTGCGTACCAGACAATCAGCGACTATTTGGACAATCTGTGCGACCGCAGCACCTCGCTTGATCCCGAGGATTTCCGCATGCTTCATCTTTCAATGCGTGATGCACTGACAGTCGGCGCTGAAGTGCAGCCGTACTATCAATACAGAGAAGAGCAGGATGACGGCGGGTATCTGCACGAGCTGGTCAGAACATGCCAGCGCGTCCTCGGCTCCATTGAACATTACGACATCATTAAACCTTACTTGCTTGAACTGTGCGGCTATTACTGCGACCTTCAGGTTCATAAGCATGTCGTGGAGCATGAACGTGTTCCGAGGCTAAAAAAGTGGTTTGAGCAGTATCAATCACAGCTGCCGGAAATGGAATGGTATGAATTTTCCGCTTGTGCCGGTTCAACGTTAGGCATTTTCTGTTTGGTCGCATATTCTTTCCAGACTGATTTTGACGAACATACCGCTGAGAAAATCCGCAGCAGCTATTTTCCTTACATACAAGGGCTTCACATTTTGCTCGATTATTTAATTGATCAGGAAGAGGATTTGCTTGAAGGAGACCTGAACTTCTGTACGTATTACGAGTCTCATGAAGAAATGATGCAGAGGCTGAAGCATTTTATAGAAAAAGCGGATGAACATTTACAGGGCATTCCGCATGAAAATTTTCACCGGCTGATTAACAGGGGGCTGCTCGGCGTCTATTTATCAGACGATAAAGTCGCGAGTCAGAAAGAGATGGGCCGACTTGCCAGAAAGCTGATCAGAGCAAGCGGAAAAACGTCTTTTTTCTTTTATATTAACGGGAGAGCCTACCGCAAATTTCAGAAGATGGCTTGGACGAAAAGCTCATAATTACTGAACTGCGCCATTCACTTCTGTCAAACGGCAAATGAATGGTGCAGTTTTTTATTTTTTTGGTCAGGCTCAAGGGTATCCTGCTTACACAAAAAAGATAAAATAAAAAAGAGACGCGCAGGAATTACGCTGTCTCTTTTTTTAATGGCTTCTTTTTTGCCATAAAGAACAATACAAATTTGCCTATAATCCCAATGATGAACAATGAAGCGAACCACCAATAATATGTTTTTGCAAATTCAAATCCTAAATGTCTTAATAAAATGATCACAAACATCATATATGGAACAATTGAAAAGACGATGCGAAGAATATTCAAACTGCTGCTCCTCCCAGATGAAAAAATTGGTTTATCTTTTTTTGATGAAGTATAGCAAAGATCACTATTAAATAAATAGGTATCATTCATGAATCAATTCCGGTGCCATTCTAATGAACTCCGCTTTATAAGAGTACAGAGGAAGATAGTTCATAAGTGGAAAATGAAACTGCCTGATAGTAAGAATACGGCGGAAAATCATTTTCTTAATCAACTGAAGCTGCTTCTTTTTTTTGATATAAATTCATGTTAATATATTTTTTTGAAAAGTAAACATGATTAACCAAAAAAGATGATAGATAATAGTGAAACACTTCTTAAAATGTATAAAAAAGGATCAGACCTGTATATAACAGAGTCCAATCCTCAAAAATCAGCTTATTTGTTTTGAGCTTTTTTTTCAATAGCAATAATAAACGGAGGATCGTTCCGCTGATTGAGAAAGCCGTAGCTTAACACGCGGGCTTTCTGCTGATCAAGATTTTCGCAGTATTCCATAAGGGCATTTTTTTCTGCCTTGCCTTCAGGGTGTCCGTGGTATACAACGAGTACAATCAGCCCGTTTTCTTTCAGCAGTTCAAGGAGCTGTTCAATTGCCGTAATTGTGGAATGTCCCTTTGTTGTAATGCTTTTATCACCGCCGGGCAGATAGCCGAGATTAAACACAGCTGCCGCCACCCGGCCGCGTGCTTCCTCCGGCAGAGATTCCTTGATTTGATCATGGCTTTTATGATGCAATGTGACACGCTTCCCGAATGTTTCTCCGAGCCGTTCCTTCGTTTTAGCAAGAGCGTCTGCTTGAATGTCAAACGCGTGAACATGTCCCGTCTCACCGACAAGGTCTGCTAAAAAATACGTATCATGCCCGTTGCCCATCGTCGCGTCAACTGCGATATCTCCTTTTTGTGCGGCAGACTTCAGCAATTCTTTACTGAAAGGAAGGATGTGCATTAACGTCATAGAGCGGATTCCTCCCCGATTCTTCGGAAGAGCTTGCCTTGATAGCTTTCCCGCTTTTCAAGCTCTTTTTGAATAGCACCTAATACTTCCCACTTATTGACGCTCCACATCGGACCTACCATTAATTCAATCGGCCCGTCTCCTGTAATGCGGTGGACGATCATTTCCGGGGGAATGATTTCAAGCTGATCGCAGACTAGCTGGACATACTCATCCTGAGAGAGAAATTCAAGCTTGCCTTTTTCATATTGCTTCACCATCGGCGTACCTTTTAATAAGTGAAGAAGGTGGATTTTAATGCCTTGGACATCTAAATCGGCTACCGCTTTCGCCGTTTCCATCATCATATCCCTGTTTTCGAGCGGAAGCCCGTTAATGATATGGGAGCAGACACGGATGCCGTGTTTTCTTAATTTATTGACACCCTCAACGTAACAGTCAAAATCATGGGCGCGGTTGATTAAAAGGGCCGTCCGCTCATGAACAGTCTGCAGTCCGAGCTCAACCCACAAATATGTGCGTTCATTCAGTTCGGCTAAATATTCCACGACATCATCCGGCAGGCAGTCGGGACGGGTTGCGATCGACATTCCGACAACGCCGTCAAGTTTCAGCACGGATTCAAACTTTTCGCGGAGCTCCTCGACAGGGGCATGCGTATTGGTGAAGGCTTGGAAATAAGCGATATATTTGCCGTCCTTCCATTTTTCGTGCATTCGGTTTTTAATATCGTGAAATTGCGTTAATAAGTCATCGGCCCGGTTGCCGGCAAAATCGCCTGAACCCGCCGCGCTGCAAAATGTACAGCCGCCATGGGCGACCGTGCCGTCCCGGTTCGGGCAGTCAAAACCGCCGTCAAGCGCTACTTTAAACACTTTATGGCCGAAATGCTCCCGCAAATGATAATTTAATGTATGATACCGTTTTTCCGTATTTGAATAAGGAAAAGGGTTGTTCTCGTTCAATGTTCAAAAAGCCTCCTCACATCAGATGCATCCTAAAATTGTAGCATGAAAGATGGGGCTTCACAATGCGGAAAGCGATACGCGATTGTTATGATGCGAGGTTTTTCATTTTTATTATTGCTGAATAGGATGAGTATGATTCCTGACCTTAATTCTCAGGTCATGGTCATCGGAAAAATTGGTTTCTTTTCCTGTAACATTCATGACTTAATCATTTGCTGTACGCTCAAACTAAGCTTGATTTTCCATTCACTTAGGAGGGGTTTCTTTGGCAACAAGACAATCAGTAGATGAACATCTCCAAAGAAGCGAACAGGCATATGAATTTGCGAATGAGCAATTTTCTATTGCTTCAAGGCAAGAGCATTACAATGATAATGAGTACAGCGAAGCGCAGATGATGCTTGAAAACGCAGTGAATGAATTAAACAAGCTGTCATTATCTGCGAATGATCAGCAAAGAGAACAGCTTTATCGTATGAGATTACAGCTGCAAACCTTGCAAAACAATATGATATTGCAGCGTAATTTCGATTATTAACAAGCAGCCCTTTAGGGACTGAAGCTTGCCGGAATCCCGGCAGGCTTTTTTTGCGGTTTTTTTAAAAAAAGAATTGACAATGTACCGGTGTGTCTATATTGTATTAGGTGTACTACTTGATGTAATACACAACAAACACTATATATACTGAATTTACATATGAATCCCGAACATAAGAAAGGAGAGCTTTCATGAAGACCAAAAGACCTGTAAAGCAAGATATGCCTCTCATTATTGCAGCTTCGGTTCTGGCCAGCAGTCTGTTTATCATTCTTGTCATGATCGGGTTCCAGTGGCAAAACATTTAAACCTATAAAGAGCAGCTCGTATAGAAAGAAGGGAAGTAAATGATTCAAATCGATCCGAGAAGCTCAACTCCGATTTACGAACAAATCATACAGCAGATGAAAGAGCTTTGTTTAAAAGGGATCATGAAGCCTGGAGATAAACTTCCTTCTGTCAGGGAATTGGCCACGATTATTATCGCTAATCCCAATACTGTCAGCAAAGCGTACAAGGAGCTTGAACGCGAAGGAATGATTGAAACGCTGAGAGGAAGAGGAACGTATATATCGGAGAACGCAAAAACGACATTGGTTGAAGGGAAGATGACGATGATAAAAGAGCAACTGAAAAAGCTCATCATCGATGCCCATTACGCGGGAGTTGAGCTAGAGAAGCTGCAAGAATGGATAAAGGAAATCAGCGCTGATGTGAAAGGAGGGAAAGATCATGATTGAATTGCGAAATCTCTCAAAAACGATTGACGGAAAAGAAGTGCTCAAAGATATCTCACTCACCATTGGAAAGGGAGAAATCTTCGGGCTGCTCGGCAGAAACGGATCAGGAAAAACAACGATGCTCCGGCTCATTCAGCAAATATTGCTGCCGGATAAAGGTACGGTCTTATTTGATAATGTAGAAATAAAACGTCATCCGAAGGTAAAACAGAATATCATTTACATGCCTGTTGAAAACCCTTTTTATGACAAGTATACGTATAAGCAGCTTGTCGCCATTTTAAGCAGAATCTATCCAAGCTTTGATGTGACTTATGCCAATGAGCTGATGAACAGGTATGACATTCCGGAAACGAAGAAATACCGCGAACTGTCAACAGGACTGAAAAAACAGCTGGCGCTTGTCCTTGCCTTCGCTTCCCGCCCCGCATTGATTCTGCTGGACGAACCGACGGATGGGATTGACGCCGTCACGCGCCATGATGTGCTGCAGCTCATGGTGGACGAGGTGGCAGAGCGGGATACAAGCATTCTGATTACCTCACACCGTTTAGAAGATATTGAACGAATGTGCAACCGAATCGGATTTTTGGAAGGAAATCAGCTGACAAATGTGATGGATTTGGATGATATGAAAGAAGAATATATCAAGATTCAAATGGCGTTTGAAACGGATGTCAACTTGAAGATCAGAGAACAAAATATACCGATTCTTGATTCGGCGGGTGTGTTTTATACAGTGCTGATCCCGAAAAATGATGAGGACAAAAAGAAATTTCTGAAAGAGCTGAATCCGAAAGTGTGGAACGAGCTGCCTGTGAATTTAGAGGAGGTCTTCATCGCGAAGTTTGGGGGGAACCGGAGATGGTAAACCGGGGGTTGCTTTACAGAGAATGGATGCAGCACCGGGTGGTGTTTTGCCTGGTTAGTTTATGTTTAGTATTGATAATCCCCTTCGCCATTTATAATATCCATTCAAATTATCACAGTTGTTTACTGCACTCAGACCCGAGGGATTGCGAATTTATTGTTGATTACTCACAAGGAAGCCTTTTTTCTTACAGCTGGGGTTCGGGTGTAGTGCTTGCAGTATGTTTACTGGGCCTTGAGCGTACAAAAGGAATGATGGATCATCTAATGAGTATGCCGTATACAAGAAGCCAAGTATACAATACGAAGTTTTGGTTAGGCGGAGCGTTTGTTGTTGTTCCTCAGACAGCGGGTTTTGGGCTGGCGACCTTGATGCTTCATTTGTATAAACCCGATAAAATATACTATTTCAATCATTTTATTATTGGAGCCATTATTATCAGTTTTATGGCTTATGCCTTGGTGATGGCGGCTGGAACTATGACTGGGAATATATTTGCTCAGCTTTTGACTGCGTTTACTGTGGCGATTTTGCCTTTTTTGATAATTGGTTTACCTGTCGGACATTTAGAAGTTATTTTTAATATCAAGATAGGAGACGCATTTTCATTCTTTGAAGAGTATTACGCCTCGCGGTATTTTATATATTTTACACCGATTACGTATGTTTTTCCTGATTGGGTAAAAGAAAGAAAATTATTATTACTCATTCCTGCTGCTATGAGCATTTTATTCTATATCATAGGTTATTTCAGCTTTATAAATGGCTCAGTGGAGAGAAATGGCCACTTCTTCTTATCAGAAAAATTAAACCGCCCGATTCAAATTGTGGTAATAATCATAGCTGTTCTCGGTTTTGGATTGTTTGGGTATTCCGCAAGTAACAGCATCATTGGTTATATCTTTGGGTTGGTTTTCGGGGCATTAATCGGCTTTTGCATTAGTTACTTATTGATTTATAAAAAAGTAAAGCGTATGTAAAGAGAATTTGGGGGGAGGCGCATGATTGACCGAGGTTTATTATACAAGGAATGGAGACAGAACCAGATCGTCTTGATACTTATTGCTTGTTATTTAGCATTCAGTAATGTGTTATACATTTTGAGTATGTATTTAACATATAAGGGCTGTCTTAATAACCCGCTTAGAAATGGTTGTATTTTCAATATCGATTACCTGAGTATTACTTTTGCATCATTTAATTGGATTCCTGCTATAATGATTGCTGTTTTCCAATTGGGAGTTGAGAGAAATAAAGGCTCGTTGGAATTTACGATCGGCTTGCCTTATTCAAGAGGACAGGTGTACTGCACGAAACTTATGTTGGGAAGTTTGACTTTGGTTCTGCCTCAAACCATTGGTTATATCTTATCGTATTGGAGTGTTTTGCTGTTAAAACCTGCTCACGCAGACCATTTTCACCATTTCACCATTGGTATGATCATCATCACGATCTTAGCTTATGCATTGGTCATGGCTTCAGGTTCTCTTACCGGAAATATTTTTGCACAGCTTTTAGTGGCATTTACTGTGTCAGTTTCATTTTTTATATTTATTTACGTGCCTACAGCTAATATAGAAATTATCTTCGGAATCAGATCATTTTTATATTATAGGACACCTGATTGGATTCAATTTTCTATGCCAATTATATATATATATCCCGAGTGGGTAAGCAAATCTGAGATCTTATTGGTTATTCCTGCTGTAATAAGTATCTTATTTTTCTTGCTCGGTTACATTAGTTTTGTCAAATCCCCAGTTGAACGGAACGGTCATTTCTTTTTGTGGAAAAAACTTGACCGTCCTATTCAGATTCTAGTTATTATAATAGGCATTCTTGGATTTGGTTATTTTGGGTATTCCACAGAACAAAGTATTATCGGTTACCTTTTCGGTATGATTTTTGGAGGAGTCTGCGGTTTTATCATAAGCTACTTCACCATTTATAAAAAAACAAAGCATGTGTAAGTTTGACTGGCTTACCACACAGCATAAGAAGTGTTTTCGCAGGGAGGAAGTAAAATTGTCAGACTGCGGTTTGTTTTATAAAGAGTGGAAGCAGAATCATGTCACTTTCGTTTTGATTTCAGCTTTCATCGTTTTTCTTAATCCGTTATCAATCATTAATACTTATTTCAATTACGAAAGCTGTCTGAATATGCAAAATCAATACCCTGATGACGAGTGTAAATATACTTTAGACTTTTCCGGTATGGATTTGACTTTGCTTCATTTAGCGCCTGCTGTTATTTTAGCTGTCATCCAATTAGGCATTGATCGGAGTAGAGGAGTACTTGAGTATACTTTAAGTTTGCCTTATTCAAGAAGTCAGGTGTTTCATGCAAAATTCATCATTGGCGCTTCAATTATCATCGGTTCACAATTTTTTGCTTACTTGTTATCAGAGCTCATGATTTTTTTGACACATTCGGGTAAGGTCAATCATTTTCATCACTATATTGCGGGAATGATGATCATTAGCCTGCTGGCTTACTCTCTGCTGCTTGCTGCAGGCTCTTTAACCGGAAATGTAATCGCTCAGCTTTTAACTGCTTTATCAGCTGCTGTATTGCCTTATCTGATCATTCTTTTATTAGCGGTTAATGCAGGAATCATCTTTGGCGATTCAGCAATTCCTGAACTGGATTTTCCATGGTCGGGCATTCTGATTTATTTTATACCGATTGTTTATATACATTCTGCATGGCTGGGTTACAGCAAATACATTTTGCTTATCCCCGCTGCTATGAGTATTATTTTCTATCTCATAGGTTTATTCTGCTTCATCCATCTTCCGAATGAGCGCAGAGGCCATTTCTTTTTGTGGAAAAAGCTTGAGAGACCGATTCAAATTATTGTAATTTCTATTGGTATAATGGGATTTGGCGCTTTTGGTTATTATTCTGCAGATAGTTACTTCGGTTATGCATTCGGCATGCTCATCGGAGCAGCGGCCGGCTTTTTGATCAGTTATTTCTTAATCTATAAAAAAACAAAGCTTATATAAGGAGAGTGGTGTAAATGATAGATGTACAGCATATCGATCATTCATTTAAAATCGGCAGAAAAGGCAGAGAAAATGAGGTTCCGGTGTTAAAGGATGTTTCTTTGACCGTTGAGAAGGGAGAAATCGCCTGCATTGTCGGGCGGAGCGGGTCCGGAAAGTCAACGCTTTTGAATTTAATTTCCGGCTACATAGCGCCGACAAAGGGCCGTATCGTCATTGACGGCACTGATGTGACAGGATTCAGTGAAAAAGAGTGGGCGCAGTTCCGCCTCGGCCATTTCGGTTTTATTTTTCAAAGCTTTCAGCTCATTCCGAGTTTAACAACCTATGAAAATATTGAAATGCCGCTTGCGCTGAAGGGCGTTAAGCCGTCCGAGCGCAAACAGAAAGTCGCGGATATGCTGAAACGGGTCGGGCTTGAGAATCATGCGAATCATTATCCGAATGAGCTGTCAGGCGGCCAGCAGCAGCGTGTCAGTATCGCGAGGGCGCTGATTTTAAATCCGTCGATTATTTTAGCTGACGAACCGACGGGAAGCTTAGATTCAGAAACGGAGCTCGAGGTGCTTGCGTTAATTCAGCAGCTGAACCGGGAGCGCGGGATTACATTTGTCATCATCACGCATGACGATGAAGTCGCTTCGATCGCGCATTCAAAATTCCAGCTGCATGACGGTGTATTAAAAGGGGGCGTTACTGTTGAGATTTAAGGATCAGGTTCACTTTATCAGAAGAAATATGAAGAAAAACCGTCTGCGTGTTTTCATGACGGTGCTTGCCACGACGATGGCGTGCGCATTTTTGGTTGTGCTGTCCTCGGTGGGATTCGGAATACAAAAAACGATTACAGATATCACCATGAGCCAGCAGATCGTAACCGAAATCAGCGTGCTCGGCAAAGAGAACGGCAAACCGATAAAAAAATCTGACTTAGAAAAATATCAGCATGTCAAGTCTGTCGTTGAAAGAACCCAAGTGAATGAACCGAATAAAGCGACCTTGGATAACAGAACAAACGAAGATTCAACGATCGTGTTAACGAATATGAAAGACGAAGTAAAGGCCAACATGGAGCTTGATCAGGGAAGAGTAGCCAAATCAGAAAATGAAATTGTGGTCGGCTATAATTTCGCGAAGAACTTATGGACGAAAAAAGAGGCGGATGCCTATAACAAAGAATTAATGGATCATCAAGACGACGCGTCAGATGTGAAAAAGCCAAAAGGCTATACGAAGGATTTGCTGAATAAAACCATACAGCTGAGCATCTCTAAAACGAACAAGGATACCGGAAAAACGGAAGGAACAAAAACGTACGACTTTAAAATTGTCGGGATTACAAAAAAACCGTCTCAAGATTGGATGGAAGACACAAATATTTTTATCAGTGATCAATTCAAAAAGGATTTTTCGAAATTCTTAGATTTTAAAGACGGAAATGTTCAAAAAAGCACAAAAGTCTATGCTGACAAATTTGATAATGTTGACCAATTAACGACTGACCTGAGTGATGACGGTTATCAAGTCATGTCCGTCACAACCCAGCTGCAAGGCGTCAACACATTTTTCCTCGTCTTTAAAATCGGCTTGATCTTTGTCGGGTGCATTGCCGTGATTATTTCTGCGATCGGGATTTTCAACACGATGACAATGGCCGTTACAGAAAGAACGCAGGAAATCGGGATTATGAAAGCAATCGGCGCAAGCCCGACGATTATCCGCAGAATGTTTTTGATGGAAAGCGCGTATATCGGGATTTTAGGATCTGTGATCGGCATTATTATTTCTTACGGAGTGAGCTTTGCCGTCAACCTGGCTGTGCCGGTTATTTTGAAAGCGGTAGGGGGAAAGACCGGAGCTGAAGATCTTCATTATACCTTCTCCTATATCCCGCTCAGCCTCGTTGTGATCGCAGTTGTCATTTGTGCGGGAGTTGCGGTTCTCTCCGGTATGAATCCGGCCCGCAAAGCGACAAAAACAAATGTCTTAACCGCGTTAAGAAGAGAGCTGTAAAGGAAAAAAGCCGGCTGGACATCAGCCGGCTTTTTCCTCTATCTATCAGAAAAGGGCGGTTACAATGTTTCACATTTTGTTAATAGAAGATGATAAAACTTTGTTTCACGAAATAAAAGAGCGTTTAACGGGATGGTCATTTGCCGTTCACGGTATAAAGGATTTCAGCCGGGTCATCTGGGAGTTTTCGGAGATCAAACCTGATCTTGTCATTATTGATGTGCAGCTGCCGAAATTTGACGGCTTTCATTGGTGCAGAATGATCCGCTCTCAATCAAACGTGCCGATTCTTTTTTTATCTTCGCGTGATCATCCCGCAGATATGGTGATGTCAATGCAGCTCGGAGCGGATGATTTTATTCAGAAGCCTTTTCATTTTGACGTCTTGATTGCTAAAATACAAGCCGTGTTTCGGCGGGTGTATCAATACAATGCAGAACCGGCGCTCATCAAAAGGTGGTGCGGGGCTGCAATTGATGCTGAAACAAATATCGTCAGCCATGAAAACGGTTCAATTGAACTGACTAAAAATGAAATGCTGATTTTAAAACTGTTAGCGGAACAAAAAAATAAAATCGTCAGCCGTGAAGATCTGATCAGAAGCTTATGGAATGATGAACGCTTCGTCAGCGACAATACGTTAACGGTCAACGTCAACCGCCTGCGGAAAAAGCTTGATCAATTAGGCATCGGGAAAATGATTGAAACAAAAGTCGGCCAAGGCTACATCGCAAAGGAAGATAACGGGCGCTATGATTAAGACATTTCTTTTGGAGAGAAAAAGCTGGATTATGATGTTTTTCATTCAGCAGCTCGTCATTCTGTTTGTTGCATATATTGATCCGTCAATTCCGTTTTTTTCGGTTTTGTATTTTATCTATTTGTCACTTCTCGCATTTCTCGTTTTTCTCGTGTTTCGCTTCCGCAAAGAAACCGCGTTTTATAAAAGCTTAAAAGAGTGGGAGACCAATCTTGACGTGTCTTATCTTAAAGAGCCGGACAGCCCGTTTGAGTCGGTCATTGAGGAAAGCATTGAAGGCCAGACGCGGCAATTAAGAGAAAGCTCGCTTGCACTGCGGTCAGAGCTGGAACGCGAAAAGGACGAGCTGATGTCTTGGATTCATGAAGTCAAAACACCATTAACGGCGATGCACCTTATGATCGAGCGCCTTGATGAACAGCCGTTAAAAGCCCCTTTAATGTATGAATGGCTGCGGATTCACCTTCTCCTTGACCAGCAGCTGCATCAGAAACGTATTTCCTTTATAGAAAATGATTTATCGTTTCAAAGCATTCAGCTTCAACCGCTGCTTTTTAAGGAGATTAAAGCCTTACAATCCTGGTGCATTCAAAAAGGCATCGGCTTTGACATTCAGCTTGAGGCGGAAGTGGTTCTCAGTGATGCAAAATGGCTTTCTTTTATCATCAGACAGCTTTTAAGCAATGCGGTCAAATACAGTGAAGCAGATGACATAACTGTGAAAAGTTATGAAAAAAACGGACAGGTGTACATGGAGATCAAAGACCGCGGCATCGGGATCGCTCCGCAGGATATCACCCGTATTTTTGAAAAAGGGTTTACGTCGACGGGAAAGCGGCACGATCATGCGTCAACAGGCATGGGGCTGTATTTGGCTGAAAAAGCTGCGGCTCCGCTCTTGATCCGTATCAGCGTTCGCTCAGAGCCAGAAAGCGGCACGGTTTTCACTTTGGCTTTTCCGAAGCGGAACGATGCCGTCAAAATGATCAGCATGTGACAAAAGTGTCACATGCTTTTCTTTTTTGTTCGCTCAATCAAACGAAAAAAACGTGTCCTGTTTTTATAATAAAAGTATCTAATATAAAGGAGAATCGTAACGTGATGATTTTAGAAGCCGGTAACATTCAAAAAAGCTACGGAAGTAAGCTGAATAAACAAGAGGTGTTAAAAGGAATTGATCTTCAGATTCAAAAAGGGGAATTTGTCAGCATTATGGGGCCGTCAGGATCGGGTAAAACAACCCTGCTTAATGTGCTCTCCTCCATTGATAAAGTGAGTGCGGGATCGATTAAACTGAATCAGACAGAGATCACCGCAATGAAAGAAAAACAGCTCGCTGAATTCAGAAAACGGCACCTCGGGTTTATATTTCAGGATTACAATCTATTAGATACGCTGACAGTGAAAGAAAACATTCTGCTTCCGATATCCATTACGAAAATGTCTAAAAAAGATGCCGATCAAAAATTTGCAGAGGCGGCAGAGGAGCTTGGCATTTATGAATTGAAAGATAAGTATCCAAGTGAGATTTCAGGCGGACAAAAGCAGCGGACATCAGCCGCGAGAGCCTTTATCCACGAGCCGAGCATTATTTTCGCCGATGAACCGACCGGAGCGCTTGATTCCAAGGCAGCATCTGATTTGTTAAATAAGCTCAGCCGTCTTAATCAAAAACGGAATGCCACGATCGTTATGGTGACGCACGATCCGGTTGCTGCCAGCTATTCCGGACGGGTGATTTTCATTAAGGACGGCCGCATTTATACGCAGCTTAATAAAGGCGGACAGGACAGGCGGGACTTTTTCGAGGATATTATGAAAACGCAAGGTGTGTTAGGCGGGGTTCAGCATGAACATTAATCATTTGATCTTCCAGAATTTGAAAAAGAACATCAAAAACTATTATCTTTATGTCTTTGCTTTAGTTTTTAGCGCGGCCCTTTATTTTGCGTTTGTCACGATGCAGTACGACCCGGCTCTTGATGAAATGAAAAGCTCTATCAAAGGAGCGGCAGCGATTCGGGCGGCGTCGATCCTGCTTGTGGCGATCGTGTCTGTTTTTCTTTTATACGCCAACACGATTTTTATTAAACGGCGCAGCAAGGAAATCGGTTTATTTCAATTGATCGGAATGACGAAAATGAGGATTTTCCGCATTCTCAGCGCGGAGAATTTCATTTTGTATTTTACTTCCATATGGATCGGGATTTTTGTCGGTTTTTCCTTTTCTAAATTATGCATGATGATTTTGTTTCACACAGTCGGTGTAAAAGCCTCTGTCTCACTGTTTTTTTCAAGCAAGGCGCTGGTTCAGACCCTTGCCGTTTTCGGTGTGATTTATGTTCTGATTATGATCATGAATTACCTGTTTATCAAACGGCAAAGCATTCTGTCGTTATTTAAGGCGGCATCATCCTCTGAACAAAAGATGACATCGCTCTCTTGGTTCCAGATGGTGATCGGCATTATTGGGATTGCGTGCATTATCGCAGGGTATGCCGTGTCCTCTAAATTATTCGGCGGCAGTTTTACGTCAATGAATGAACTGTTTTTAGCGATGGTATTTATTCTTGGATCAGTTATTATCGGAACCTACCTTTTTTATAAAGGCTCAGTCAGCTTTCTGGCAAACCTTATCCGGAAATCAAAAGGCGGTTATTTGAATGTAAGTGAAGTGCTTTCGCTGTCTTCCATTATGTTCCGGATGAAGTCAAACGCCGTTTTGCTGACGATTATTACAACCCTCTCGGCGCTTTCGATCGGTTTATTGTCATTAAGCTACATCTCGTATTATTCTGCGGAAAAATCAGCCGAGCAAAATGTAGCGGCGGATTTTGCGATGAACAATCAAAAGGAGGCGGATTCATTTACTGCTTTATTGCGTGAGAACGGGATTCAATATCACATGAAAAAAATAAAGACGATTCAAGCCGATGCCAATGTGAAGCACATTATAAACGGCGATATGGGTAATTTTAAACAAGATCCCTCACACATGGCCTTGCCGATCGTAAGTGAAAAGGACGCAGAAGGGGTATCTCTTTCTGACGGCGAAACCGTGTTCACAGGCTATAATGATATGATGCAAAAATTTCTGAGCTTGAAAGAGTCGGGACGCATCGAAATAAATGGCAAAAAGGAAAGCATATCATTGTCTTATTCGGGCTTGAGACGTGACTTCATATTGCCTTATATATTTACAAGCGGACTGCCCATTGCCATTGTGAGCCAGCATGTATTTGACCGTTTGGAAAAGGATATCGATCCGGCCATTCAGAAAAAAACCAAGCTGTTTTTCAGCATCACACTGAAGAATGAGGATGAATTAAAAACAGCAAATGATCTGTTTCAGGCGCAGCACTATTCAGACGATCAGCTCTCGCGTTTTGACTTAGCCGACACCCAAAAGAAAAATATGGGGCTGATCATGTTTATTGTCGGGTTTTTAGGGTTAACCTTTCTCATCACATCAGGCTGTATCCTGTATTTTAAACAAATGGGTGAGTGTGAAGATGAGAAATCTGATTACACGATATTGCGAAAGCTCGGATTTACACAAGGCGATCTTCTTAAAGGCATCCGCAGGAAACAGGTATATAATTTCGGCATTCCGCTGATTCTCGGGCTTTTCCACAGCTATTTTGCCGTTCAATCGGGCTGGTTTTTATTCGGAACGGAAGTGTGGACGCCTATGATCATTGTCATGGCGCTGTATACGGTGCTGTATTCCATCTTCGGAATGCTGTCCGTGCTTTATTATAAAAAAGTCATTCATTCTGCACTGTCATGATGAAAAGAAAAGCTCCGGTAAAACGGGGCTTTTTTTTCTGTTTGCCGGCGGTTCTGAATAGAGGAGGGGATTTTTTAGCACGATAAGCATATGTCATTCTTTGTACGCGGGGGAGCATATGCAAACATATTTTCAAATGAATCCTAAAACCGAACCATTTCAGCTTTTTTCTAAAGAACACATCTGTACACTGCTGATCATAGGCCTGCTAGGGGCGTGTGTGATCATCTTTCGGCGTAAACTTGATCAGCGGGATCGTTTTATTCGGTACGTGCTCTTGTTTCTTCTCGCTGCGTCACAGATCAGCTACCATATTTGGCTGCTTTATTTTCATGACTGGTCGCTGAGAACGTCCCTGCCTTTGCAGCTGAGTGATATTTCAGTGTATCTGGCCATGCTTTTGTTAATCACGAAAAGCAGAAAGCTGTTTGCCTTTCTCTATTTTGCCGGTTTGGGCAGCGCGATCCAGGCGGTGGCAACTCCCGATTTGGGGGCCTACTCCTTTCCGCATTTTCGGTATATCGTGTTTTTCGTCTCTCATGGAGGTGTTTTTCTTACTTGTCTGTTTATGGCTGCCGCCCGAAGATACAAGCCGACAGTCCGCGCTCTTTGGGCTTCCGTGCTGATCGTAAATATATACGGCGCCTGCGTCTTTTTCATTGATCACCTCCTGAATGCAAATTACCTCTACTTGATGAAAAAGCCGAAGACATCCTCCCTTTTGGACGTTCTCGGTCCTTGGCCGTGGTACCTTCTGTCAATGGAAGCGGCAGTGATCGTGAGCTTTTTCATTCTTTATATTCCGTTCTGGGTTCAGAAGAAAAGGGCGTGATCACGGATCATTCTTGTGAATCCATTCATTTGTAATTTTTTCAACATTCCGGCATTATTTTTTTCGGTTTCCTATGTTGAAAAAAAGAGGCGGCGGATATAGAATGAATGTGCTATGATAACTTGATCGATACGGAGCCGCCGCTTGCGGTTTCCGTTTTTTCATGGGTTTTTTTATAAAGAAAGGGGGATCGGTATGCCGCGCGCTTTGAAAATATTAATCATCGGAATGTTTATCAATGTCACGGGAGCATCATTTTTGTGGCCGCTCAATACGATCTATATTCATAATCATCTAGGGAAGTCGCTGACGGTGGCGGGGATTGTCCTGATGCTGAACTCCGGCGCGAGTGTGGCGGGGAATTTATGCGGCGGATTTTTGTTTGATAAAATCGGCGGGTTCAAATCGATTATGCTGGGAATTATCATTACGCTGGCGAGCCTTCTTGCACTCGTTTCGTTTCATCAATGGCCCGTTTATATTTGGCTGCTCATTCTTGTCGGGTTCGGTTCCGGTATTGTATTTCCGGCAAGCTACGCCATGGCGGGAGCGGTTTGGAAGGAAGGCGGCCGAAAAGCTTTTAATGCGATTTATGTCGCTCAAAACGCAGGCGTTGCCGTCGGCTCAGCGCTTGGAGGAATGGTCGCAGCTTATTCCTTTACGTACGTGTTTTTAGCCAATGCGCTCCTGTATGCGCTGTTTTTCCTGATCGTATTTTTCGGGTTCCGAAACATCAAAACCGGAGATGCCGGCCAAGCGTCCGTTCTTGATTATGAACCTGTCAGCAATAAAACAAAATTTACGGCGCTTCTTATTTTAAGCAGCGGGTATGTTCTCGGCTGGATTGCTTATTCACAATGGTCAACAACCGTTGCCTCTCATACCCAAAGCATCGGAATGCCTCTTTCATTATACAGTGTGCTGTGGACGGTAAACGGAATCTTAATCGTCGCCGGACAGCCGCTTGCCGGGGCTGTTGTGAAAAAGTGGGCCGGCGCTTTAAAAACACAAATGGTCATCGGTTTTTGCATTTTTATCGTCTCTTTTGGGGTATTGCTTGCTGCAAAGCAATTTCCGATGTATCTCGCCGCAATGGTGATTTTAACGATCGGAGAAATGCTCGTTTGGCCTGCCGTTCCGACTATCGCCAATCAGCTTGCACCTAAAGGAAAAGAAGGTTTTTATCAAGGGTTCGTCAACAGCGCTGCGACGGGCGGGAGAATGATCGGACCGCTGCTTGGCGGCGTGCTTGTTGATCAGTACGGCATGTCTGTGCTGCTTTTGATCCTGATGGCGCTCCTTGTCGTCAGTATCGCCGCGACAGTGCTGTACGACAAACGGTTAAAAACCGTAAATAAGGGAAACGTCCAAGTGCGATAACGTTCTATAAAAAAATCCCGCTGCCCGGCGGGATTTTTGCTGTCTATATGACTGGAAGCACGGTGACGGCGTCCTTTACATTTAAATAAGTTTTTAATGAAGCAAAGCTGGCATCCAGCTGATTCATTTTCATCGCAAGGGAAGGCTTGATGCCGGTGATAATTAATTCTGTGCCGATTAATTTCAGCAAATGATGCAATTTAAAGATTTGATCTGCAGTATGTTCATTTACCTCAGCCAAACCCGATAAGTCTATAATTAAGTAATCATCTTTAGATGCGGTCAGAATGTCGGTCAATGTTGAAACAATTGAATCGAATCGTTCCTCTGTCAAGTTGCCGATCAAAGGCATAGCCGAGATGCCGTTTCGAATCGGAACAATCGGGGTTGACAGGGTTGTAATTTCTGCGAGGGAATTTTCCAGAAGCTTCTCATATTCTTTTTGCTCTGTTATGTCTTTTTGAAAGCCGACAAAGTATAATTTGTCTTCAATATACAAAGGGTCAATGTTCAGCTCGTTCCAAAACGGTGTGCCGTCTTTTTTTACGTTTTTCAGCCGCACCGTAATCGGTTCTTTGTTTTTCAGGCCGTTTCTTATTTTAGCGACTTGTTTTTTGTCTGTTTGTTTCCCCTGCAGAAATCTGCAGTTCTTACCTAATATCTCTTCGGATGAATAGCCGGTTATATCCATAAATCCCTGATTTGTATACACAATGGGATTGTCCTCAAGAGAGGGGTCTGTAATCACCACGCCTATACGTGCGTGATCAAGCGCCTTTTTGATCAGCTCTAGCTGCTCCAGTTTTTCGAATAAGTTTGAGTCAGCCATGTAAAACCCCCTTTTGGCCGTAAAGCTTTTCAGCCATTGTTACTCCCCTTTTTAAATGAACCTACAGTAACCGTAGCATAACATATGTTCTGATTCAAGCAGCCGCGGCTTTCAATTTGTCATTCGGGCTTGTCCTCATATACACTGAATATAGAGGGGATTGCATATTCAGCGCTAAGTAACTGACTAGGTCATTGTCACTGGATAAAAAATGAATCTAATGCATCAAGCTTACCGATCATGTGTTCACATATAATGGAAGAAACAAGCTTTTTCCTTTCTTGCAGAATTGCCAGTATGTAGATATCGAAAATCATCGTATTCGTAAGGGGGCTGGATGGCCTGAAGTCGCTTTACTAAATAAGGGCTTTAGGAAGGTGATGATGAAGATGCTGCATCAGGTATTAATTGCTTGTGTAATTGGAGGAATCATGGGGATTCTCGGTCATGTGAAAAAGAGAGGCAGGCTGGAGAAACCCAGAATGACAAAGCGGTTCATCTATCTCGGTTTTTTGGAAGAGTGCTTTATCGGAATGGCTGCTTCCATCTTACTTGTTTTATCCGCTGACCCCGATTCAGGAATTCAACTCGTCATCTTATCCATAATCGCAGGCTACGGCGGTGAAGCTGTTCTTAGAAGCTTTGATTTTGTCAGAGAACAAAACAGTGACTCTGCCCAGGCAAAACCACACCAGCAAAAAGATCCTCCATCTAAATAATATCCCCACTCTTTACCCCGTTCAGGGTACATTCCCATTGTATACAAACCTGCTTGCACTTATGAACAGAATTCTATAAAATACAGGTAAGATTACGGTAGCGATAAGAACAGTGAAGAGGAGCAGTAAGAAGCAGATTTCGCATACAGAGAATTGACGGCCGGTGAAAGTCAATCAAGTCTGTTTCCGAACTCACCTCAGAGTTGCAGCGGCGAAAACCGCTGACGCATAACTGCGTTAAAAGTATCAAGTGAGTGCGGCCGAAAACTGCACTAACGAGGGTGGTACCGCGGGAAACAAAAAATCTCTCGTCCCTTTTAGGGATGAGGGAGTTTTTTTTAGTTTTAGAATAATCTGAATATAAATTTCCTTATCCCGTCAATACTTGGACTAAAGACGCCGTATTCAATCAGAAGGAGGTTTTTGCGTTGAGTTTTCAGCACGAAAAAATAGAAAAGAAATGGCAAAATTACTGGTTGGAGCATAAAACCTTTGCTGTCAGTGAACAGGAGGACAAGCCGAAGTTTTACGCGCTTGACATGTTCCCTTATCCGTCAGGAGCCGGCCTTCATGTCGGGCATCCCGAAGGCTATACGGCGACGGATATTCTGTCGCGTATGAGACGCATGCAAGGGTACAACGTGCTTCATCCGATGGGCTGGGACGCGTTCGGCCTTCCTGCCGAGCAGTACGCGCTTGATACGGGGAACGATCCGGCAGTGTTCACAAAGCATAACATCGATAATTTCCGCCGTCAGATCCAGGCCCTCGGATTCTCTTATGATTGGGACCGGGAAATCAATACGACTGATCCGGACTATTATAAATGGACGCAGTGGATTTTCACCAAGCTTTACGAAAAAGGCCTTGCTTACGTTGATGAAGTGCCTGTCAACTGGTGCCCGGCTCTCGGCACAGTGCTTGCGAATGAGGAAGTCATTGACGGCAAAAGCGAACGGGGCGGACATCCTGTTGAACGCCGCCCGATGAAGCAATGGATGCTGAAAATCACCGCTTATGCGGACAGGCTTCTTGAAGATTTAGAGGAGCTAGACTGGCCGGAAAGCATTAAAGACATGCAGCGCAATTGGATCGGCCGCTCTGAAGGGGCGAACGTGCATTTTGCCATTGACGGCAGCGATGAGACGTTCACTGTGTTTACGACACGCCCTGACACGCTGTTTGGCGCGGCATACGCTGTTTTGGCTCCTGAGCACGAGCTCGTCAGCACCATTACGGCGGCTGAACAGAAGGAAGCGGTTGACGCTTACATAAAAGAAGTTCAGGCGAAAAGTGACCTCGAGCGGACGGATCTTGCGAAAACAAAAACAGGCGTTTTCACGGGCGCTTATGCGGTAAATCCGGTAAACGGTGAAAAGATGCCGATCTGGATCGCTGATTACGTGCTTGCCACTTACGGAACGGGAGCCGTCATGGCTGTGCCTGCACATGATGAACGTGATTTTGAATTCGCCAAAGTGTTCGGCCTGCCTGTCAAAGAGGTTGTAAAAGGCGGAAACATTGAAGAGGAAGCGTTCACGGGTGACGGTGAGCACGTTAATTCAGATTTTCTGAACGGCCTGAACAAAGCGGACGCCATTGAAAAAATAATCGCCTGGCTTGAAGAAACGAAAAACGGCGAGAAAAAGGTGACATACCGTCTTCGCGATTGGCTCTTCAGCCGTCAGCGCTACTGGGGCGAACCGATTCCGGTCATTCATTGGGAGGACGGAACATCAACGGCCGTACCGGAAGAGGAGCTGCCGCTCATTTTGCCGAAAACCGATGAGATCAAGCCGAGCGGAACGGGCGAATCACCGCTTGCCAACATTAAAGAATGGGTGGAAGTCACTGATCCTGAAACGGGCAAAAAAGGCAGAAGAGAAACAAACACAATGCCGCAATGGGCGGGAAGCTGCTGGTATTTCCTTCGATTTATCGACCCTAAAAACCCGGATCAGCTTGCTTCACCTGAGAAATTAGAGAAATGGCTGCCTGTTGATATTTATATCGGGGGAGCGGAGCATGCCGTGCTGCACCTTCTGTACGCTCGTTTCTGGCATAAGTTCCTCTATGACATCGGTGTTGTCCCGACGAAAGAGCCATTCCAAAAGCTGTACAACCAAGGAATGATTCTCGGGGAAAACAATGAGAAAATGAGTAAATCACGGGGCAACGTCGTCAACCCGGATGAAATTGTTGCGTCTCACGGAGCGGATACTTTGCGGCTGTACGAAATGTTCATGGGACCGCTTGACGCTTCCATTGCCTGGTCTGAATCCGGCCTTGACGGAGCGCGCCGCTTCCTTGACCGCGTATGGCGTCTGTTCGTTGAGGAAAACGGCGAGCTGACGGGCAAAGTGACAGAAGGCGCGGGTGAAACACTTGAGCGCGTCTATCATGAAACAGTGATGAAAGTGACGGAAAACTACGAAGGCCTTCGTTTTAACACGGGCATTTCTCAGCTGATGGTTTTTATTAATGAAGCCTACAAAGCGAATGAACTGCCGAAAGAATATATGGAAGGTTTTGTGAAGCTGCTTTCTCCGGTTGCGCCTCACTTAGCGGAAGAGCTGTGGGAAAAACTCGGCCACAACGGTTCTATTTCTTACGAGGCTTGGCCTGTGTATGACGAATCAAAACTGATCGACGATGAAGTGGAAATCGTTGTCCAGCTGAACGGAAAAGTGAAAGCGAAATTAACCGTTCCGGCTGATGCTGATAAGAAACAATTAGAGCAGCTCGCGCAGGCTGATGAAAAAGTGAAAGAACAGCTTGAAGGAAAAACAATCCGAAAAATCATCGCTGTACCAGGCAAGCTGGTCAATATCGTAGCAAACTGACCGAATGGACCCCTCTCTTACAGAGAGGGGTTTTTCTCAGCCTCAACAATAGAAATTGTCGTGCCGCCTTTGGTATACTTAAAGGCATCACGACGAATAGGAGTGTCACAAATTGAAGATAAATGAAATCAGCACAGCCGCTCTGCAAGATAAACTGAAAGCGGGGGAAGAGCTGTATCTGATCGATGTCAGAGAAGACGAAGAGGTAGCCGAAGGCATGATTCCGGAGGCTGTGCATATCCGCATGGGAGATATCCCCGAGAAGATGGATACATTAGATAAGGACAAGGAATATGTGTTCATCTGCCGTTCCGGAAAAAGAAGCATGAACGTTTGTATGTATTTACAGGAGCAGGGCTTTCAAACGGTTAATGTAGAAGGCGGCATGCTGGAATGGGAAGGCGAAACAAAGCCGAAACAGTAAATATCAAAAAGAAAAGAAGAAAAAGAGCTTAAGCTTTTTTCTTCTTTTTTATTTTGAAACAATTTCCGTATACCGGTATAATACGGGAAAAGTGAGGAGGCGGATATGAATGGAATGGGTTATCCGTGCTGCAGAATCGGGCGATATAAAGCAAGTCCGGCAAGTCGCAAAACAAAGCTGGCATCATACGTATGAAGGAATCATTCCTGAACATATTCAGGATCAATTTCTCCAATCCGCTTATCATGATGAGATGATGGAACGGCGAATTGAACAATCTCTGCTGCTGGCTGCAGAAGCAGCAGACGGGACAATCGCAGGTTTTGCCAATTTCAGCCCCGTTCAAGAAGGCGGAAAAGCTGAGCTTGCCGCTATTTATATTGATCCCGATTACCAGGGAAACGGAATAGGAACGGCGCTGCTTAAAGAGGGCGTACAAAAGTCCGGCGGGATAAAAGAGCTTTATGTTCATGTGGAAAAAGAAAATCAGGCCGGAATGTCTTTTTACAAAGCGAAAGGGTTTGAATGGGTGTCTGCATTTGAAGAGGATTTTGAAGGGCATCTCTTACAGACGGTCAAAATGGTGCTCCGCATATAAAACGATCCAAACCATGGGCGGTTTGGATCAGAAGAATTGTTTATTGATAAGCCGGGAGCCAGTCTTTATGGGCTTCGAATAAATCATCGCACAAAGACACGATGTCTTGCAGGGAAAGCTCGGCGCTTGTATGCGGATCAAGCATGGCAGCCTGATAGACGGTTTCCTTTTTTAATGTGACGGCCGCTTCGATGGTCAGAAGCTGCGTATTAATATTGGTTCTGTTAAGAGCGGCGAGCTGTTCCGGCAGTTCCCCTGAAAAGCAGGGCGTAATCCGTTTTCTGCCGGCGACACATGGCACTTCGACAACAGCCTTTGCCGGAAGATTCGGTATGAGCCCTGTATTCAGCACATTGCCTCCGAATGTAAACGGCTGATCGGTTTCCATCGCTTCTATGATTCTTGAGCCATATTCCTTCGACCGTTCATGTGTAAGATTTTGATTGTTGATGATACCGTCTCGCATCGTCTCCCAATCTTTTATTTGTTTCACACATCTCCTCGGATATTCATCAAGCGGAATTTGGAATTCATCAATCAGCTGCGGGTACTGTCTTTTAATAAAATAAGGATGATATTCGGCATTATGCTCTGACGATTCCGTTACGTAACAGCCGAACTTATCCATCAGTTCAAACCGCACCATGTCTTTATGTTTCGTCTTCTGCTTTTCGCGGGCGCGCCTTTTAATTTCAGGGTATAAATCAATGCCGTCTTTTTTGATCTCCAGAAGCCAAGCCATATGGTTGATGCCTGCGATGCGTGCCTCGGTTCCCTCATGATCCATGTCAAGTGCTTCAAACAGCTCTTTTGTACACACCTGCACGCTGTGGCACAGGCCGACGGTTTTTACATTCGTATGCCTGAGAAGCGCACCTGTCAGGGATGCCATCGGATTTGTATAGTTTAACAGCCACGCGTCGGGGCAGACCTCTTCCATGTCCTTTGCGATGTCAAATAAAACGGGAATGGTTCGAAGCGCTCTGAATATGCCGCCTATTCCGACGGTATCGGCAATTGTCTGCCGAAGGCCGTACCTCTTCGGGATTTCGAAATCAATGGCCGTCGCCGGTTGATAGCCGCCGACCTGAATGGCGTTTATGACATATCCGGCGTTTTTCAGCGCTTGTTTCCGGTCATGGTAAGGGATGATCGCCACGCTCTTATTGCAGCGGTCTCTCATGTTTTCGAGCATGAGCTGAGACTCTTTCAGCCGTTTGGCGTCAATGTCATAAAGCGCGAATTCAAAGCCGTTTAAAGCCTCAGTCAGCAAACAGTCACCCAATACATTTTTTGCGAAAATCGTGCTTCCTGCGCCGATAAACGTAATCTTTTTCATCAGAAAATCCTCCTTGTTCTTCTCAGCCTTTGACTGCGCCTGAAGACAGGCCTGAGATAAAATATTTTTGAAGCGCCAAAAACAAAATGATCATCGGCAGCATCGCCATAATCGCCGCTGCGGCAACTAAGTGCAGGTTGTTCGCGTTTTCGCCGAAAAAGCCGGCCATGGCGACGGTTAATGTCTGTACCTTTTGATCCTGTAAAAAGAAAATGGCGAATTGGTAATCGTTCCATATGAACACACAGGAAATGATACAGACCGTTGCCGTAATCGGTTTCAACAGAGGGAAGACGATGGTAAAGAAAATTTTCAGCAATCCTGCTCCGTCCATCCTCGCTGCTTCTTCAAGCTCTTTCGGAATGGAGGAGCGGATAAAACCTGAATATAAGAAAACGGTCAATGGCATATAGGCCGCAGTATTAATGAGAATGGCGGCAGCATGTGTATTGATCAGCCCCGCATCGGCGACCATCTTGTATAAAGGAACCATAGAGGTCAAAGGCGGGATAATCATAATGGAAATCAAAAGGGCAAAGACCGCCTTATTCAGCTTTGTATTCCTTCTCGCGAGCGGGTATGCGGCAAGCGAACCAAACAGAATTAACAATACAGCGGAAACGGCTGTAATGATGATCGTGTTTAGAAAGGAATGCCCGAGTGAGGCCCGCTCCCATGCCTCCCGAAAATTTTGCAATGAGAAAGCGGAGGGAGCGGAGGGAAGCGACCATTTAGAACTGTAGTCTCCTTTTTCTTTTAATGAAGTGGTCAGCAAGATATAAAAGGGGATAAAATGAGCGCACGAGATCACGGCGGCTAAAAGCGTTAATATCCGTATCCGCGATGAGCCGGCTGTTTTCATGACATTTCCGTCTCCTTCCGTTTAAAATACACGAGTGCGCAAAAGCTGATGACGAGGATAATGAAGGACATAAAAACACCTTGGGTGGCGGCATATCCCGCATCTTGGCGCTTGAAATATAAATCATACATAAACGTCGACATGGATTGAGAGGAGTTGCCCGGACCGCCTGCGGTAAGTGCAAAAATCACGTCAAACAGCTTCAGTCCGCCGATAATGTTGATGACCATGTTGATGGTGACTGCCGGCATTAATAAAGGCAGCGTAATGGTGAAAAACGGCTGAAGCCCCCCTGCGCCATCCATTTTCGCAGCTTCATAATAGTCTTTCGGTATACTTTGCAGTCCCGCCAAATAAACAATCATCGCGATGCCTGCGTACTGGTAGGTGTTAATCATGACGATAATCCACGGGTTAGCCTGCGGGCTTGCTAAGGCATTAACAGGACTGATTCCCAATACGCCCAGCACGTCATTCAGCGCGCCGCCGTCATAGGAAAAGAAAAAGTACCAAATGTATCCCATGATCAGCGGGCTGATAATCACCGGCAAATAGACAATCGTTCTTGTAATCGCCTTCATTTTTAAGCTTTGATTCAGAAGAAGCGCATACAGAAGCCCAAGTATATTTTGAAAAAAAGTGCTGCCGATGCCGTACAGCAAGGTGTTTTTCACAATGAGCCACGAATCAGGGTCAGTGAAGAGCCTTTTATATTGAGTCAATCCCACCCACTGATAGGTCTGTGAAAAGCCATTCCAGTTTGTAAAGGTGATAAAGAACCCTTTGATAAACGGATAAATCATGAAAACGAAAACAGTGACAAGGGCCGGGATATACATCCACCACAGTGACGCGTGCTTTGGAGGTTTTTTACATAAGGCGGTTTCTTTTACAAGATCACTCATTCACCTTCAGCTCCCTGTTCATCAGATTGCAGACGAAGCCGCTTATATTCTGTGCCGAGTTTTGCAGAGATTTCAGCGGGGGTTAAAATATCAGCCATAAGCTCCTGCCCGGCGGTTCCCATGACATCCCACATTCCATTCGGCAAATAAAGGCGGTCGAAATAGGGCTGAACCTTTATATGCTGATATTGCTTATAATCATCGGCGTAAAAGATTTCCGCTTGAACATTCAATAATCCGGCTGGAAGCGATGTCGCTTCGGCTAATGTTTTTGCGTGTGCGGGCCGGGCCATAAATGCGATAAATTGTTTCGCCTCCTTCAGATGGGGAGAATCCTTCCATGCCGCCAAAGTGTAACGTTCGCCGCCGATCCAGACCGGAGAATCGCCCTGATGAATGGCGGGTGTCGGTATAATGCCGACTTTTACTTTCGGATTAATCTGGGCGACGTCTTGGCCGAGAGTGCCGCCCTGCATTGTAAACGCGATTTTATTTTGTGCCATCAGCTCAATGAGCTGGGATCGTTTTGCCGTCACGGCATCAATATTGACCAGGTGTTCCTTTTGCATGTCTTTCAGTTTGTCAGATAAATAGGTGAAGTGCGTCCAGCGGAAGGTTCCGTTAAGCAGCTGTTTTTTGTAGTTCCGAGCGGGATCTGTGATGAGAAGCGGTGCGGCGAACTGATCGAAATATTGGGCAAACGAGCTTTTATCATATCCGGCAAACCAGAAGGGGGTGACAGTGCCGCCGCTCTTTTCTTTAATCTGTCTCAGCGCCTGAATAAAATCATCCATCGTTTCCGGCGGTTTAATGCCGTATCGGTCCAGCATGGTGCGGTTGTAGGCAAGACCGTCCTTTGCCTGATTCAGCGGGTAAGCGTATATCTTGCCTTTGGCATCCTTCAGCATGCTGTTTACATTCGGGTCAAGCTGCTTTGTCCATTCCATGCCTCTGAGATCGGCTGTATACTCCCCGTAACGGATTTTTGCCCAGCCATGGGTGTCGAAAAGGTCCGGCATGTCATCGGCCGCCATTCTGACCCGCATCATATTTTCGTAATCATTGCCTGGGAAATGAACTTTCACTTGAATGTCGGGATGTTCGTTTTCAAAAGAAGCGGCCAGTTTTCTGAATGTATTTCGTTCGCTGTCTGAGGATATGGTTGAGTAGATCGTCAATGTTTTCTGCTTATGATCAGCCGTGCTTTGTTCGGCAGAGCAGCCGGGAAGTATCATACAAGTAAAAGAAAGAAACAAAACCAGTAAACGTTTCATCTTTTCCTCCTTAAAATATGATAGAAACGCCGCGGGAAACGTCACCTCCTTTCTGATGATCCGCAGCTTTGTCTGACAATAAGCGAAACGGGAAGCGTAACGGTAAGCGGAATGGTTCTGCCGTTCACGCGGTCAAGGAGAAGCTTGACGCCCGTCCGGCCCATCTCTTCTGTATACACTTTTACCGTGGTTAAGGGCGTGCTGGCGAATTCGGCCTCTTCAATGCCGTTAAAACTTACAATGGCTGTATCCCTGGGGACTTGAAGCCCTGCTTCCTGCAGCGCTTTTAACGCGCCGATTGCCATCGAATCACTCGCGATAAAAAAGGCGTCAGGCAGGGTGCCGCCCGCAATAGCTTCTTTCATCAGGCGATAGCCTTCATGCATGCTGTATTCGCCGATCAAGACATGCTCCGGCTGAGGACGGGCAGTCTTCAAAAAAGCAGTCAGCCGCTTATCTTCAATCGTTCTCTTGCTGTTTACACCGTTTTTTACGGTATGTTCTTTTTCCTGCCCGCCAATATAGCCAAGCCGCTCATAGCCGAGAGAAGTAAGGTGTTCGATGGCCTGCTGTACTGCGGCATAAAAATCTGCGCTGACAGAATCATAGCGTGCCGGATCGGGTGTGCTGTTAATGTACACCGCGTGCTTGAATGTGCCGCTGATGCTCGTAAGCGCCTCATCATGCAGGCTGCCGATCACAATGACGCCGTCCAGCTCGTGAAACATATTCTCTTGAAAGGAACCGAGGTGGATGGATGACGTAATGAAAATTTCCTGTTTAAAGCATTCATCTTCAACACCCTTTCGGATGGTGGAAAAATAAGGGTCCTGTCGCTCTTCTTCCGGGGACAGACAGCTGACCACTCCGATAAGGGGCGCGGAATCCCGGCCGTATCCGCGGGTTTTTCTCCGTTTTGCTGACGGCTGATAGCCGAGATCCTCCGCGATCCGAAGAACTCTTTCTCTTGTTGCTTCCGTCACGGAAAGAGAGTCATCCCGGTTTAAAATTCTTGATACTGTCGCGCTGGATACATGAGCCTGTAAAGCGATATCTTTGAGACGGACCATTTTGCAGCTCCTTTTCAGATAAAAATTTACTAAAATGACATTTACTTGTTTCTGTTAAAAAGATGATATCATGGTTTAGTAAGCGTTTTCAATAATTAATTTTGGCTGTTTTTAGTAAAATTCAGTAAAATGATACAGCGGAAGATTTCATCAAAGTAATATAGAAACACCAGGAAGAATTCAGCTTTCTCTATCATAATTCGTCTGAACCGGAATAAATTGATAGAGAAAGGAGCGGGGAGTACATGCTGAAGGTAGCGGTTTTTGATGAGGAGCATGAAAAAGATTTGCAGACTGAAGTCAATTCATTTCTAAAAGGAATTTCAGAGGAACAGCTCGTTGATATTAAATATACTGTAGCGGCGGCCTGTGATCCTGAAGGTGAACAGCTTTATTGCTTTTCCGCTTTAATTGTATACCGAAAATAAAGAAGCCCGCACCGATGGCGGGCTTTTTTCGTATTATGCTTTTTTGACA
This sequence comes from Bacillus sp. YC2, assembly GCF_019891195.1. NCBI lineage: Bacteria > Bacillati > Bacillota > Bacilli > Caryophanales > Bacillaceae > Bacillus > Bacillus sp. YC2. The sequence continues at coordinate 58,058 of NZ_JAHXDO010000005.1, forward strand.
CGCGGACTTCTGGGCTTTTGATATTTCTCCATTTGTCTGAGTCCTTTTCTTTCACTCGCCAATGATTTATACAGGGATACAATCATGAGGAGAATCACGATAGAAAACGGAACCGCCGCGAGAATGGCCATGTTTTGCAGTGCGGCAAGGCCTCCGGAATATAAAAGAACCGCAGCCATGGCCGACTGGATGATTCCCCATGTGACTTTTACGCGATTGGACGGGTCCAACGAGCCGTAAGACGTCTGCATTCCCAGTACAAATGTCGCTGAATCGGCTGATGTAATAAAGAAAACAGCGATCAGGATAAGCGTTAATACGGATGTCACCATTGTAAGCGGATAATGGCTGAGTGTGCCGAAAAGCATCGTATCCGTCGACAGGCCAGCAACATTGAACACGCCTTTTTGCTGAAGATCCATTGCCGATACCCCAAATATCGCAAACCATAAAAAGGCCAGAATACAAGGTGTCACTAACACACCGATTAAAAATTCACGAATGGTCCGGCCCCTTGACACGCGGGCGATAAATATCCCGACAAACGGAGACCAGGAAATCCACCAGGCCCAGTAGAAAATGGTCCAGCTGTTAATCCATTCCCGTTTTTGCGGATCATTCGGCGACAGGCGGAAGCTCATTTGCACGATATTTTGGATATATTGACCGATGGAATCGGTAAATGAGTTCATGATCAGCACGGTCGGGCCGACAATCAGCATAAAGATCATCAAAATACCGGCAAGCGCCATGTTGGTATTGCTTAAGTATTTAATTCCTTTGCCTATGCCGCTCCATGCAGAAATTAAGAAAAGCACGGTCACGACGGCAATCAGAACCAGCTGAACGGAAAAAGTTTTAGGGATTCCGAATAAGTAATGCAAGCCGCCGTTGATTTGAGTGGCGCCGAGCCCTAAGCTTGTCGCTACACCGACAACGGTCGCAAACACAGCGATACAGTCGATTGCTTTACCGAGCGGTCCGTTTACTTTATCGCCTAAAAGCGGTGTCAGTGTGCTGCTGATCAGGCCGGGAGCATCTTTTCGGAATTGAAAATATGCAATACATAAAGCGACGACCGCATATATAGCCCAAGCGTGAAGCCCCCAGTGGAAAAAGGTAAACCGGAGTGCATCTCTGAATGCCTGAGGCGTTTCTGTTTCACCTGAGGGAGAGCTGATAGCGTAATGGCTGATCGGTTCCGCAGCGCCGTAAAAGACCAAACCGATTCCCATACCGGCGCTAAACAGCATGGCAAACCATGATAATAAACCGAATTCAGGTTTTTCCTCGGGTTTTCCGAGTTTTATTTTGCCGATCGGACTCACAATGAGAAAGAGACAGAATCCCACAAATATAGAAACAACCAGTAAATAATACCAGCCGAAAGAATTTGTGATAAAATTTTGCACTGTATCAGTAACCCGCTGGAGGCTCTTCGGAGACAATACTCCCCAGAGAACAGCCGCGGCTGTGATAACAATCACAATCCAAAAAACACTGGAAATGTTATTCTTCTTCAAACGTTCTCACCCTCTGACTTTTTTTCAGTACGCCTTTTTTGTTTAGTATGGTCGTACGATTACAGATCATTCCTTTCTTCCTGTTCCCTCAATCAGGTGAAACAAAACGTAAAAAACTCTATCATGTTTTTGGACAGTTATCAACCGGGCTACTGATAAAAAGCGCTTTAACCATCCTTAAAGCGAACGTGAGAAGAGCCCCGCATTCAAACCGGCCAGCCGCCCCGTGACAAGGGCTGAGGTGATATTGTATCCTCCGGTATATCCGTGAATGTCTAAAATTTCCCCGCAAAAATATAACCCTTCCATTTTTTTAGAAGCCATTTTTTTCGGTTCAATTTCTTTTACGGAAACACCGCCGCCGGTGACAAAAGCTTTGTCCAGAGAAAGAGTGCCGTTTGCAGAAACCGTAAATTGCTTGCAATCTTTGACAAAGGCTCTGAATGGATCCTTCGGCAAATCTGTAAAACACATTTGCGGGTCAAGGTCGTTCCGCTCCAGCAAAAAGAGCAGGTACCGTTCTTGCATCCATGGTTTCAGTGCGTTTTTCAGCGCTTTTTTCGGGGTTTCTTTCAGCTCCTTGTACATCCGCTGAAACAATTCTTCTTCGTTGATGTCAGGAAACAGGTCGATGCGAAGCTTCACCTCCGGCTGCTTTTTCAGCTCTTTGACAACGAATTGGCTGCACCGGAGAATGGCCGGACCGGATAAGCCGAAATGGGTAAACAGCATGTCCATCACATGTGTAACGATGGGTTTTCCCTTTTTGTTTAACACGCTGACTGCCGCGCCTCTTAATGACAGGCCTTGAAGCGTTTTTTTCTTAATGAACGGTTCGGCCGATGTGACCGGAACCTCTGTCGGAAACAGCTCCGTAATGGTATGACCTGCTGCTTCAGCCCATGCATAGCCGTCTCCTGTACTTCCGGTATGAGGAACGGATTTCCCGCCGACCGCTATAATAACGGCGTTTGCGTTAATCAGTTCGCCGTTGTTTGTCGTAATACCTGCCGTCCTGCCGTCCTCGTAGCGAACCTCTTTAATTTTTTCGTTCGTGCGGATGGTGACGCTGAGCTCGTTCAGGCGATTCAAGAGTGCATCGACCACGCTTTGCGCTTTGTCCGTCACCGGGAACATGCGTCCGTGATCCTCTTCTTTTAATTGAATGCCGAGCTTTTCAAAAAAGACAATGATATCTTCGTTATTAAATTCAGAAAACGCGCTGTATAAAAAACGTCCGTTTCCGGGGATATGTTTGATGATTTCTTCAACGGGGAGGCGGTTGGTCACATTGCAGCGCCCGCCTCCGGAAATCGCCAGCTTCCGCCCCAATTTGTTTCCTTTATCAATTAACAAGACGTCTGCCCCTTGTTCGCCCGCGGCGATCGCAGCCATTAAGCCGGAAGGGCCGCCGCCAATCACAATCACGTCATAATGTTTCAATTTCATCAACAACTTTCTTTTTCACATAGTAATCGGCGGAAATGTCCGCTTCTTGCTATTATAGCGAAAGAAGGGTTTCCCTTAAACGTATTTTGTTTTTTAAGAGCTTTCTAAAAGTTTCCCGCTGTAATTATTACCGTCTAAATGCCCAATTGTGTTAAAATAGAAAAGTTGAATCTTCGTAGAAAATGGTGATGAGGAAACATGTCAAGCAAATTGTTAAGGGGCACGTTCGTGTTAACGCTCGGCACCTATATATCGCGGATTTTAGGTATGATTTATCTGATCCCCTTCGGCGCAATGGTCGGAGCGACGGGCGGAGCTTTGTTTCAATACGGATATAATCAATATACATTATTTTTAAACATTGCCACGATGGGTTTTCCCGCGGCGGTATCAAAGTTTGTCTCGAAATATAATTCCAAAGGCGATTATGAGACGAGCAGGCGGATGCTGAGAGCGGGGATGTCGGTCATGCTCGTTACAGGGATGATCGCTTTTACGATTCTTTATCTTTCGGCGCCGTTTTTTGCGGAAACGTCGCTTGGGGGTACGAGTAACAACGGACTGACAATTGATCACGTCGTTTATGTCATCCGCATGGTCAGCTTGGCCCTTTTGGTTGTGCCGATCATGAGTCTTGTGCGCGGGTTTTTCCAAGGTCATCAGATGATGGGGCCGACAGCCGTGTCTCAGGTTGTCGAACAGCTTGCGCGGATCATCTTTTTATTAGGAGCAACCTACCTCATTTTAAAAGTGATAAACGGAGGCCTTGTCATAGCCGTCGGTTATGCGACTTTTGCAGCTTTGATCGGTTCATTCGGCGGACTTGTCGTCCTCTATATTTACTGGAATAAACGGAAGGGCGATTTGCTGGCGATGAAGCCCAATCTCGTTCCGTCGGCTGACTTAAGCTATAAGAAAATGTTCATTGAGCTTTTCAGCTATGCCGCTCCGTATGTGTTTGTCGGACTGGCTATCCCTTTGTATTCGTACATCGACACGAATACATTTAATAAAGCAATGATTGCGGCCGGCCATAAAGACATCAGCCAGGACATGCTGGCGATAGTCACGCTGTATGTGCCGAAGCTTGTCATGATTCCGGTATCACTGGCGACCGCCTTCGGTCTGACGTTAATCCCGACCATTACCGAATCATTTACGAGCAAAAATTACAAACTGTTAAACCAGCAGATTAACCAAACGATGCAAATCATTCTGTTTTTGGTCATTCCGGCCGTCGTCGGCATGTCCGTTTTATCAGGACCCGCCTATACGTTCTTTTATGGCTCTGAAAGCCTTCGTCCTGATATCGGACAAGACATATTGTTCTGGTATGCGCCTGTAGCGATTTTATTTTCTCTGTTTACCGTTAATGCCGCGATTTTACAAGGCATTAATAAACAAAAGTTTGCGGTAGTCAGCCTTTTTATCGGTGTTATCATAAAAGTGCTGCTGAACGTTCCGCTGATTAAGCTGTTTCAGGGAGACGGTGCCATATTAGCAACGGCGCTCGGTTATATCGCTTCACTTCTGTACGGATTTATCATGATCAAGCGCCATGCAGGTTATTCATACTCGGTGCTGCTGAAACGGGTTATTTTAATGGCGCTTTTATCCGTCGTGATGGCGGTAGCGGTCAAATTGACACAATGGCTGCTCGGCTTCTTCGTTACTTATCAAAGCGGCCAGCTGCATGCGGCGATCGTCGTCTTTATCTGTGCGGTTGTCGGCGGTGCGGTGTATATGTATGCGGCTTACCGAATCGGATTTTTACAGAAAATGTTCGGAAACCGTCTGCCGCGCGTTTTTAGAAAAGGCAGACACTCCGCCCATTAAAATATGTGACAGAAAGTCCGCTTTTTGCGGGCTTTTCTTATTAAAGGAGAGGATAGAATGAGACTTGATAAGCTGCTTGCCAACAGCGGATTCGGCTCAAGAAAAGATGTGAAAAAAATCGTCAAGGCAGGAGCGGTAATGATTGACGGGGTGCCGGCGAAGGATGTTAAAACGCATGTGGACCCGAATGTGCAGGATATTACTGTGTACGGCGAGCCGGCAGACTATCGCGAATTTATTTATATTATGATGAATAAGCCGCAAGGGGTGCTGTCCGCCACCGAAGACAGCCGGCAAAAAACGGTTGTTGATTTGCTGACGCCGGAAGAGCAGCGGTTTGAACCGTTTCCGGCAGGGCGTCTGGATAAAGACACGGAAGGCTTTCTGCTTCTCACAAACGACGGTCAGCTCGCTCATCGTCTGCTCTCGCCGAAAAAGCATGTTCCGAAAACGTATGAGGTCCATTTAAAACTGCCGCTGTCGGGGGAAGAAATCGCCAATCTCGAGAGAGGCGTCATCATTGAAGGCGGCTACAAGACAAAACCGGCAGCCGTTGAAACCATCACACAAAGCCCGGATGATATGGTGATTCATCTGACCATTACAGAAGGCAAATATCATCAGGTGAAGCTGATGGCAAAAGCCGTCGGGAACGAAGTGACCTATTTAAAGCGGCTTTCAATGGGCGCGGTTTCTTTAGACCCGGCGCTTGCCCCGGGTGAGTTCCGGGAGCTGACTGAAGAAGAGCTGGCAGCGCTGACAGAAACGGAAACGTAAAACGGCATCAGAAAAGCCCAAAACAGATCTGTTTTGGGCTTTTTATCTATGGAGGAACAAAAAGCAAGGCAAAGAGGCTGCTTTGCCTTGCAGCATATTAGACCAGACGTACGGTCCTATGTAATTGTTCGCTTATGATGTAATTTTAACTTTCTTTCGTGTTGTCTCCCACTTGCCTCGGCTAGGACTGTGAACAAGATCATTGTATGCTAACACATTTAAGTCTCGCTGAATGGTTCTTGGTGTAATACCGAATTCGTCAACCAGTTCCTGTGTTGTCACAAGACCTTTTTCTTGAATGAACATGTAAACTGATTTGATCCGAGTTAGCATACGGTTTGTTGAAGGCTTCAAAAAACCACTCCCTATCATAAGATCGGATGGACTTGATATACCACAACTCACGACTCTAAAACTTCGTACGAATAAGTAACAAAGGCAGACATTTTGTTTATTTCTTTTTTGCTGCCTCCATTATACACGATATAGAGGACATGAATCTAGGAATAAGCGCAGAGAATTTTTGCCAATTGTCGGCAGGCTTTGTGCATTACTATGTTTGACCCGCTCCTAATATTATGGAAACTGAAACTTTTTTTATACGTCCCCGTATATAAATGAGGGAGGGAGAGGCATGGGAGAATTATTGAATGCGAATATTATCTGCGCGGGCTACGCTGACAGGCCGAAGGTGCTTTCAAATGTTTCTTTGTCTGTAGGAGCCGGGGAGATTGTCGGCTTAATCGGAGCGAACGGCGCAGGGAAAAGCACGGCGATAAAGGCGATTCTCGGGCTGTCCCGGGATATGGAGGGTCACATCGAGTGGAACAACTCCGTCTATGCTTACATACCGGAACGGCCGAGCTTTTATGATGAACTGACGCTTTGGGAGCATATCGAGCTGATCAGCTCACTGCGGGGCATCCGAGAAGAAGAATACCAAAAGCGGGCCGAGCTCCTGCTTGATGAATTTTCTTTGACGTCTGTAAAACATGACCTGCCTTCGACTTTTTCGAAAGGAATGCAGCAGAAGCTGATGCTGGTGCAGGCGTTTCTGGCAAAGCCTGATATCTATGTGATTGATGAGCCGTTTATCGGGCTTGACCCTATCTCGACCAAGCTGTTTACCGACATGCTGATCTCCGAAAAAGAAAGAGGGGCGGGCATTCTCATGTGCACCCATGTTCTTGATACCGCGGAAAAAATCTGCGACCGGTTTTATTTAATGGATAAAGGCTCTCTGCTCCTCAAAGGCACCCTGAAGGAGCTTCAGGACGAAACGGGAAGCCGCTCACTGTTAGATTGCTTTTATTTGGCGGTTCGGGGCAGTCATCAATGACCGGCCGTGCTTTATTTTTTCAAAGGCTTTATGAGTATTGGCGGTATCAATGGAGGGTGTCCCGCACGGTTATTGATTGGACGGTCGCTTTGTATATTGTTCTTCCGGCAGCTGGCTTTTTGGTGTATCAGTATTCGGAATGGCTGAAGGGGAAAGGGCTTTTATTTGAAGGGGCGGGGATTCTGGGCTGGAACTGGCTCTATGTGTTCAGTGCGCTGCTATTATGCACAGGCTTTATCCATACCTTTTTGCTTGAGGCGGATCAAGTTTTTTTTATGCATACAAAACACCTGCTGGTACAGCTGAAACGATATGCTCTTCTGTATTCGGTCTTCATATCATGTATAAAGTGGAGTTTGCTCGCTGTGCTGTTATATCCGTTATGGCGTCAATACGGTGAAAGTTCTCCGTCGGCATATGCGGGAATATTTATCTGCCTTTTCGGCTTCCATATCGCGGTGATCGCGGTAAACGATAAATGGAAAAGAAAGCGGCAGACACTTGTTAATCAAATGGCCGGCTGGCTGTCAGGGGCCGCCCTGATTGTCGTTTCACTCGTTTTTATCGGCTTTGCCCAATGGTATTGGCTTTGGCTGTTAGGGTGTATATCTTTCGTCTGCTCAGTCGTGTCGTGTTTGAAAGAAACAGCGTCTTTGTCAGCGTTTGATGAAGAGGTGCTTGAGGAGAAAAAACGCAAGCTTTCATTTGCCGCCTCTGTCATGATGCTGAGCCAGGATGTGCATTTGCCGAATGTAAAAGATAAAAGACGGAGCAAGCCGCTGCTTTACCCTCAGTCAAAGCGTATTTTTAAAAAACGGTCGGCACTTACGGCGTGGAAGGAATTGTTTTTCAAAGTGTTGATCAGAAACAGTGAGTATGTCCGCCAGCTTTATCTTTTCATGGCGGCGTTCACCGCTCTCATTGTCGTTCTGCCGATTTGGCTGAAGCTGATTGTCTTAATGTTGTTTACCGGAGTCAACAGATATGTGCTGTCGCTTCTCTTTGACCGGATCATGGACAAACCGATAGTAAGCGGCATTGATAAAGAAAGTGACGATTATTTCCGGGCGAAAAAAGGCGCTTTGAATACCATTCAATTCATTTGCGTCGGCTGGTGCCTTCTTGCAGCGGTCCTTTCTGCTGTTTATATGTAAAAAATCCCTCTCCTTTTCCGGAGAGGGATTTTTCTTAATGTCCGTTCAGTATAAAGAGCTGAATAAAAAACAGAATGGCAAAAATGATGACCAAAGGATGAATATCGCGCCACTTTCTTTTTGCGGCTTTAACAAGCGGATATGAAATAAATCCGAGTGCAATTCCCGTTGAAATGCTGGATGTCAAAGGCATGGCCAAAATGACCAGAAACGCCGGGAAAGCTTCATCAAGCTCATTCCAGCGGATATTAGAGACTGCTCCCATCATCAGGCTGCCGACAATAATCAACGCTGGTGATGTAATTGCAGAAACCTCGGATAAGACGCTGACAAGCGGGCTGAAAAACATGGAAACGGCAAACATGACTGCGATTGTCAGTGCCGTCAGCCCCGTTCTTCCGCCGGCTGCAACCCCTGCTGAAGATTCCACGAACGCGGTCGTCGGGCTTGTGCCGAAGATGCTGCCGACCGTCGTAGCGGTCGAATCAGCCAATAGCGCTCTTCTGGCATTCGGAAGCTGATTGTTTTTCATCAATCCCGCCTGTTCGGCAACGCCGATCATCGTGCCTGTCGTGTCAAAAATGGTGACGAGAAGAAAGGAGAAGACAACGGCGTACAGGCCGTGGTGAACGACATCACCGAAGGCGGCGAACGGATTTGAAATCAAGAGCCCTTCCGGCAAATGCGGGAAAGAGATAAATCCTTTCGTGAAATGAATCTGCCCGGTGATAAAGGCGATTATGGCAGTCAGCGCCATGCCGATAAATAATGCTCCGTTTACATTCAGCACCATCAGTACAATACTGATGATAAGCCCGATCAGCGTTAAGATGACAACGGGCGAATGAAGATCGCCGAGGGCGACTAAATTAGACTTGTCAGCTGTGATGATTCCCGCCTGGCGCAAGCCGATAAACGCTATAAATAAACCGATGCCGGTCGTAATCCCGTATTTTAAATTGTCCGGAATCGCTTCTATAAGTTGTTTTCTTAATGGAGTTAAAGATAAAATAATAAAGATGACTCCTGCGATAAACACAGCGCTGAAAGCTGTCTGGTACGTAATGCCGGTGCCGGCGCCGACGACATGAAACGCAAGATATGCATTTAAACCCATGCCGGGAGCAATGGCAATCGGATAATTCGCAGCCAGAGCCATCCACAACGTTCCGACAATCGATGCGATAATCGTCGCGGTAAATACCTGATCAAACGGAACCCCCGCGTTCGAGAGGATCACCGGGTTGACCACAATGATATAAACCATTGTAAAAAAGGTAGTCAGTCCTGCGGTAATTTCTCTTTTTATTGTCGTTTGATGCTTGTCGAGATGAAACATAAGTACCTCCAATGACGAACGTTTTTTCAAAACATCATCTATATTATTCGTTTTATCAACATTTTGCAAGTCGTTTATAAAGAAAGGGGATTGTGATGAACTGGGAAGTTGAAGTAATCAGAAAAAAAGAAGACCTGATCCGTGATACACAGAAGTTTTTGCAAATTAACAGTGTGATGGATGAATCAACAGCCCGTCCAGGCCGGCCGTTTGGTTCAGGCATCAATGAGTGTCTCACATCTTTGCTTGATTTCGGTGAGAAGGAAGGCTTTACCGTAAAAAATATTGACGGCTATGCAGGCCATATTGAGTGGGGAACGGGGGATGAGATCGTCGGCGTGCTTTGCCACGTGGATGTCGTGCCGCCCGGAGACGGCTGGACGAGTGATCCTTTCTCCGCCGACATTCGTGAGGGGCGGATATACGCAAGAGGGGCAATTGACGATAAGGGGCCGACGATGGCGGCGCTTTACGCGCTGAAAATCGTCAAAGATATGCAGCTGCCTTTATCCAAACGCGTGAGGGTCATTATCGGGACTGATGAGGAAAGTGATTGGAGATGTGTGGAGCACTACTTCAAGCATGAAAAAATGCCTGATATCGGCTTTGCTCCTGACGCTGATTTTCCGATTATCAATGCGGAAAAGGGAATCATTGACGCGTCATTGCGCATTGTATCAAAAGCCGCCGGCCGTGAAGCCAAAAACGGGCTTGTTTCGTTTCGTTCAGGACTGCGGTTAAATATGGTTCCGGATGCGGCGGAAGCCGTCATTGAGGGAACTGATGTTGACGCTGTAAGCACCTATTTCAGCAAATGGCTGGAAGAAACAAATACACAGGGTGAGGCGAAGGCGGAAAACGGCAGGCTGACATTGAGGGTTTACGGAAAATCAAGCCACGCGATGGAGCCGGATAACGGTGTGAATGCCGGGTTAAAGCTCACTGAATGTCTGCAGGGGGCGGAGCTTGATGAAGCCGGAAATCACTTTATAAAAACCGTTGCCGATTATTTTTTACATGATACACGAGGGAAAAAGCTTAACATTGACTGTAAAGATGACATCAGCGGTGAGCTTACGTTGAACGTCGGCACCTTTACATATGAAAAGGGTCTGGGGGGAGAGCTCGGCATCAATATCCGCTATCCCGTCACATCAGACAGCAAAGTGATTCGTGATGCTTTTATGGCGGCAGACGATTTTCAGCTTGGGGAATTCAAAGACAGCAAACCGCACCACGTATCAGCCGATCATCCGTTAGTAAAGACACTCCAAAAGGTATACGAAGGCCAAACGGGCAAAAAAGCAGACTTGATTTCAATCGGCGGAGGAACGTACGCAAGATCCCTTTCAGCAGGCGTCGCGTTCGGGCCGCTGTTCCCGGGCCGTCCTGACAGCGCTCATCAAAAGGACGAGTACATTGAAATTGATGATCTCCTGCGGTCAACGGCTTTATACGCTCAGGCTATCTATGAGCTTGCAAAATGATAAAACAAAAAAGGGAGGCCGCTTGCGGCATCCCTTTTTATGATTCAAATGACCATAAATCCGAAGATAAATAACGTTCTCCCGTATCTGCCATCATGCAGATGACAACCTGGTCAGAAGGCAGGCGTTTTGCTGTTTCAACAGCCGCAAAGCATGCTGCGCCTGACGAAGGACCGACAAGAATACCTTCCTCAGCGGCAAGACGCCGTGTTGTCGTATATGCATCCTCATCAGATATTTTTATGATTTCATCGTAAACATTCTGATTCAATATATCGGGAATAAAACCGGGGCTTGTCCCGACAAGCTTATGGGCGCCGGGTTTTCCGCCGGATAAAACGGGTGAACCCGCAGGCTCCGCGACATGAACGGTCATATCCGGGAAAAGCTCTTTCAGCGCTTCTCCGGTTCCCGTAATCGTGCCGCCCGTTCCCGCCGTGGCGACAAAAGCGCCGAGCGGTCTGCCGAGCTGCTGAACCGCCTCATAAATTTCTGCGGCGGTCGTTTTCCGGTGTGCATCAGGGTTTGCGCTGTTTTCAAATTGCATCGGTATAAAGCTTCCCGGGATCTGTTCGGCAAGTTCTTTCGCCTTTTTGATACTGCCGGGCATTCTTTCCGCTCCCGGTGTCAGCACAACCTCCGCGCCGTATGCTTTAAGCAGATTGATGCGTTCTTTCGTCATCGTGTCAGGCATGACAAGGATGGCTTTATATCCGCGTGCCGCTGCGTTCATGGCCAGACCGATGCCGGTATTGCCGCTGGTCGGCTCGATGATCACAGAGCCGGGTTTTAAACGTCCGTTTTTCTCGGCTTCCATAATCATATTGTAAGCCGCTCTGTCTTTGACACTGCCGCTCGGATTAAAAGATTCTAATTTTAAATAGACTTGCGCTGCGTCCGCAGGCTGCAGGCGGTTCAGCTTTACAATCGGGGTATCGCCGATCAAATCCGCTGTGTTGTTAACGATTTTCAAGCCCGTCTCATTCCTCTCTGTATAAAACATTTGGTACATAATATCCTATCATATAAGCGGACAGGGTTCTCCTTCCCGCTTATCCGTTTTATAATAACACCATAACCTAAGGAGGGAGTCCCTCGTATGAAAGCTTCATTGCCGCATTATTTTCTCGGCATTCCGATTCCGGCTGATATTGCTGAACCGATTTGGGAAGCAGCCAGAAAGGAACCTGTATTAACATTTAAAAAGTGGGTGCATCCGCTTGATTATCATATCACCTTAATCTTTCTCGGCGCAGCGGATGAAGCGCGGCTTACAAGCTTAAAGCCCATGCTTGCGGAAATCGCAGCTCTTACAAAGCCGTTTACCGTTCAATTTCACAACCTTGAGATTTTCGGCGCCCGCAAGCAGCCGAGAGTGCTGCATTTAGAGCCGGAACCGAATGATTATCTGTTCGATTTACGGGAAAAAACAAAGCAGGCTGTACAAAAAGCCGGATTTCAAGTGGAAAAGCGTCCGTATCATCCTCACATGACGATGGCGCGGAAATGGAGCGGAGATAAACCGTTCCCGCCTCATGTTCCGTTTGAAAGCGGCAGGGTTTCAAGCGCCGTCACCCGGTTTTCCTTGTTTCAAACCCATCTTGACCGGTCGCCTAAGTACGAAGAAATTGCACAATTTCAACTGACATAAACAAATATTCGGAGTGGGGAAATGACATGGCACAGATCATCAAAATTCACGACTGTATATCAAGATATGAGCTAGACCCTTATCACTATATGAATCAGTTTATCCGTTTGAAAAAAGAACGCTGGCAAGCTCTCTTGGAAGCCTTTGACCGAAAAGCGGAGGAACAGGAAACAAAAATGGCTGCATCGGGCGAAACGGCTCCCGAGCCAAGCAGAAAAAAATTTTTCTTAAAGAAGAGAAAAGAGGAGATTTCGTCCGATATAAATGAAAAGAGGCATCAATGGTTTGAGGAGCCGGACGGGGAGGAGGCGCTGATGCTGAATCTTCCGTCTCATAGGGAAGAGCTCGCGCCTTTCTTTAAAAATCAATTGTATGAATTTCAATTAAAGTGGGCGAGCTCCACGCTTTCCGAGATGTCTGAGCTTTCTTATCAGGTCAAGCGGGACGGGATTTTAAGAATGCTGACCCAAAAGCTTCCTGATTCTTATTTCGTGATGTATCATCCCGTTTTTCAAATTCAGCAGGCATCTGTCGAATTAAGCACCATCATTATCTCCCCGCTGGAGATTTTTTGCGTTGCTTTTTTGGAAGCTGAGGAAGACAGCGTGTATATCGGATCGAAAAATCGTTTTTGGGAAAAGAAAACCTCCGGCGGCGCGCGTCCGGTGTTGAATCCGGCTCTCAGCCTGAACCGGACAGGCTCTGTCGTCTCGCAAATCGTCAAAGAGAAGGGGGCTGACATTCCCGTCAAAAAGCTCCTCCTCAGCAAAACGTCGTATATTGATTATCCCGAACCGCCGTACGGGCTGGACATAGCGGACAAACGGACTGCCGGGGAGTGGCTGCAAAAGCAGCAGAAAAATACGGCGCCGATCAAGCATCATCAGCTGAAGGCGGCAAATGCCCTGCTTTCTTACGGCCTGTCCAATTCAAGGCGGAGGCAGGAGTGGCTTGATTAAGCAGGACGCTTCCCGGCAGTTTTCTCATATATGAAGCAGGTGAAAACAAACGATGAGTCAATGGTTTTTTATTATTAATCCGGCCGCCGGGCGCGGCCGGGGCCGGCGTGTCTGGAAGTCCGTTCAAAAAGAGCTGTCCAAACGGGGAGTGGAACACCGTTCTTTTTTGACCGAACATCCGGGACATGCGGAGGTGCTGGCGAGACAGATTTCAACGATGCAGGATCACAAGCTGAAGCGGCTGTTTGTGATCGGCGGCGACGGTACGATGCATGAGGTCATTAACGGGCTGAAAGGAATCGGCCAAATTGAGCTGACCTTTGTGCCTGCCGGTTCGTATAATGATTTCTCCAAAGGGTTCGCCGTCAAAAAGGCGGCTCTTCTGCAAGAAATCAAACGGCAGCACCGTCCGTTAACACGGAAATTTTATACGGGAAACGTCAACTTTTTCCATGATAAAGCACAATATCTTTACTTTTTAAACCATCTTTCAGTCGGATTTGACGCCTGCGTATTGAAGGCAGCCGTGAACTTTCCGTTTTCACGCGCCCTTCGATTTCTGCGTCTCCGATTTCTGATTTATCCGCTTGCGCATTTATATACGGCGGCCACATTTCAGCCGTTCACGTTTGTCTGCACGGCAGGCGGAGAAAGGCGCGAATTCCGTAACGTTTGGTTTGTCATCGCGGCAAATCATCCTTATTACGGCGGCGGTATGAAAGCGGCGCCTTCTGCAAATCCCCGTGAAACCAACTTTGATATTGTCATTGCGGAGCATTTGTCTTTTGTCTCGCTGTATCGTTTTTTATTCGCGATGAGCTTTGGCAGGCATATCAACATGGACGGCGTCACGGTTTTAAAGGAAAAAGAAATCACTTTTGAGACGTCGGGGAAAATTCCGTTTCATGCAGACGGCGAGCTGATCGGAACCACACCGTTCCGTTTAACGCCGGGTTCAGCGCCTTTAAGGATAAAAACATAGGAAACAAATAAACCCGTCATCATATAAATCTTAGAATTCACACGGCGTTCTTACGAGTTTTGCTTGACGAAGTTTGTGCTCTAGCGCTAAAATTTATAAGACGGCTATTGATTAGCATATGAGACTCTCAATAGCTGTCTTTTTTATTTCTCATGAGGTTGTTTATGACAGGCCGATCTGCTGCTGGAAAAGGCGGAGGTCTATTCTAAAATATTTTAAGAAATGATGGGTTGAACATTGATATGAACTGGTTGGGACAATTACTAGGTAGCGATTGGGAGATCTTCCCCGCCGGAGGAGCTACAGGAGATGCATATTATGCGAAACATAACGGCCAACAGCTTTTTTTAAAACGTAATAGCTCGCCCTTTTTAGCCGTGTTATCCGCCGAAGGCATTGTTCCGAAGCTGGTTTGGACGAAACGGATGGAAAACGGCGATGTCATTACGGCTCAGCATTGGATGGCGGGCAGAGAGCTGAAGCCGAAGGATATGAGCGGACGCCCGGTGGCTGAGCTGCTTCGCAAAATCCACACATCTAAAGCCTTGTTGGACATGCTGAGAAGACTTGGAAAAGAACCGCTCAATCCGGGCGCTCTTTTGTCTCAGCTGAAGCAGGCCGTATTTGCCGTGCAGCAATTTTCGCCGCTTATTCAAGAGGGCCTCGCATATTTAGAAGCGCATGTAGATGAGGTGCAATTCGGTGAGAAAGTCGTTTGCCATTGTGATGTGAATCATAATAACTGGCTTTTGTCTGAAGACAACCAGCTGTATTTAATAGATTGGGACGGCGCGATGATAGCCGACCCGGCCATGGATCTCGGCCCTTTGCTGTATCATTACGTTGAAGAGCCAGCGTGGGACAGCTGGCTTGGAATGTACGGCATGAAGCTCACGGACGGTTTGCGTCTGCGCATGGCTTGGTACATTTTATCAGAAACCATCACCTTCATCGCCTGGCACAAATCAAAAGGAAACGATAAAGGGTGTCATGACGCCATGGAAGAGCTTCATGCCTTGATGAAGCGGATTGTCAAGTAGTCAGGAGTACGAATCCATTTGCTCCATCCATTGGGACAAGTGATTTCGATGCTCCTGAATATGCGTGTCGATGGAATCGGCCGTGATGCCGGATTGGCTGTAACGGTACACATCCTCAAGCACATTTTTTATATTTGAATCAAGCCCGGTATTGGCCATTAATGATTTGATGACGCGTTCAAGCTGTTCGTATTCGGCAACCGTTCCGCAGCAATCCAATTGATGGTCGGCTAATATGTCCTTTAATAACCGAACCTGATGTTCGCTTGTTAAGCCCATGATTCATATACACATCCCTTCTGTGTCATACATTGTGCAAAGCGGTGCGGTTTTATGCATCACATGAGTGTTCCGGACCGGGGAACCTCTTTTTTTATGCTGGCGGGCCTGAAAACGCGCTTGCGGCTCTTTTTGTTTCATGGTATGTTGTTACTCGAAATTATAGATAGAGGTGTCAATCATATGAGAATGCGCCATAAACCTTGGGCAAATGACTTTTTGGCAGAGAATGCTCACATTGCCATCAGTGATCCGGCTCAGTATAAAGGGAAATGGGACACAGTCTTTGGCAACGCCAATCCGATTCATATCGAAGTAGGAACGGGAAAAGGGCAATTCATTTCCGGAATGGCCAAACAAAACCCGGATATTAACTATATTGGAATTGAACTGTTTAAAAGCGTCATCGTAACGGCAGTCCAAAAAGTAAAAGACAGCGGGACAGACAATGTCCGTTTGTTAAATATAGACGCTGAAACACTGAGTGATGTATTTGACCGGGGAGAAGTCAAGCGCGTATATTTAAACTTTTCTGACCCTTGGCCGAAAAACCGTCACGAAAAACGCCGCTTAACGTTTAAAAGCTTCTTGAAAAAATACGAAGAAGTGATGGGCGAGAATGGCGCGATTCATTTCAAAACGGATAACCGCGGGTTGTTTGAATACTCCCTGAAAAGTTTTTCCGAGTACGGCCTTCTTCTGACGGAAGTCAGTCTCGATCTGCACAACAGCAATCCCGAAGGCAATATCATGACAGAATACGAAGAGAAATTCTCCGCGCTCGGCCAGCCGATTTACCGCGCAGAAGCTGAATGGAGAACAAAAGACAGACTCTGATACGGGAGTCTGTTTTTTTATGGCGCCATTTGCTACCATTACATCAGGAGGGATCATGATGGAGAAAATGAATATTGGCAATATTTCATTAACATGGCTTGACGGCGGCGTAACGCATATGGACGGAGGGGCGATGTTCGGCGTTGTTCCGAAGCCCTTATGGTCAAGAAAATACCCCGTAAATGACAAGAACCAAATTGAATTGAGAACAGACCCTATTCTGATTCAAAAGAACGGCCTGAATATTTTAGTTGACGCGGGAATCGGATCAGGAAAGTTTTCAGAAAAACAGAAAAGAAACTACGGAGTGACACAGGAATCCAATCTGAAACAATCCCTTGCCGAGCTTGGCCTGTCTTGCGAGGACATTCATATTGTAGCGATGACCCATCTTCATTTTGACCATGCGTGCGGTTTGACGGAATACCGCGCGGGTGAGTTCGTCTCTGTTTTTCCGAATGCCAGCATCATCGCATCCGCGACAGAATGGAATGAAATGCGGCATCCCAATATCAGATCAAAAAGTACATACTGGAAAGAAAATTGGGAAGCGGTAAAAGACCAGGTTAAAACCTTTGATCATGCGCATCAGCTGACAGAGGGCATCACCATGCATCATACCGGCGGCCACAGTGACGGCCACAGCGTCATCGTCTTAGAAGACGGGGGAGAAACCGCTGTGCATTTTGCCGATCTGATGCCGACAAATGCCCACAAAAATCCGTTATGGGTTTTGGCGTATGACGATTATCCGATGACCTCCATTCCGCAAAAGCAAAAATGGCAGGCCTTCGCCGAAGAAAAAGACGCGTGGCTGATCTTTTATCATGACGCGATATACAGAGCCGTAAAATGGGGAGAAGACGGCGAAATCACGGCATCCGTCAAACGGGAGAGACAATAGGCTGAATTTGATTTACCTGTATGAATTTCGGGAATAAAAGCAAACCTAAAGACAAATTGCTTTGAAAGGAAGAGACAGGTGAATCAATTTCAAGTGACATCAGATGGAGAAATCAAAACATCTTTACGCGGACTGGAAGTGCTTTCTACGCCTTTTTTAAATAAAGGGGTGGCCTTTACACAGGAGGAGAGAAAAGAACTTGGACTGGAAGGTTTTCTGCCGCCGAAGATATTAACCATTGAAGAGCAGGCGAAGCGGGCATACGAGCAGTTCAGTTCTCAGCCTGATGAATTAAGCAAAAACGTGTACTTGACCGCTCTTCATGATCGGAATGAAACACTATTTTACAAGCTTTTAAATGACCATTTAGGCGAAATGCTGCCGATCGTATACACTCCGACAGTCGGTACGGCCATCCAGCGGTACAGCCACGAGTACCGAAAGCCGCGCGGGCTGTATTTATCCATTGATGACCCTGAGGGAATGCGTGCCGCGTTTAAGCAGTTCGGAAAAAATGAAAACATTGATTTAATCGTTGCGACGGATGCGGAAGGCATTTTAGGAATCGGCGACTGGGGTGTCGGCGGCATCGCCATTTCTGTCGGAAAGCTTGCGGTGTATACGGCAGCTGCGGGAATTGATCCGTCAAGAGTGCTCGCGGTTGTATTAGACGCGGGCACAAACCAGGAAAGCCTCTTAAATGACCCGCTTTATGTCGGAAACCAGCATTCAAGGGTCCGCGGGGAAAAGTATGATCAATTTATTGATGAGTATGTCGCGCTTGCAAGGGAAACGTTCCCGAATGCATTGCTTCATTGGGAGGATTTCGGCACAGCTAATGCCCGCGGCATTTTAAAACGATATAAAGATAAAGTTTGTACGTTTAACGATGACATTCAAGGAACGGGCGCGGTCTCGCTTGCGGCTGTGTTAGCTTGCGCAAAAGCATCGAAAATGCCTTTAAAAGAACATAAAGTCGTCATCTTCGGAGCAGGAACGGCAGGGATCGGAATCGCGGAGCAGCTTC
Source organism: Bacillus sp. YC2 (assembly GCF_019891195.1). NCBI lineage: Bacteria > Bacillati > Bacillota > Bacilli > Caryophanales > Bacillaceae > Bacillus > Bacillus sp. YC2. The sequence goes on from NZ_JAHXDO010000005.1 coordinate 76,641, forward strand.
GCGAGGCCATGGTGCACGACGGGGTAAGTGAAGAAGAATCGTACAGCCGTTTTTGGTGTATCGACAAAAACGGGCTGTTAACCGATGATATGAAGGACTTGCGTGATTTCCAAGTTCCATACGCCCGACCTGCTGAAGAAGTAAAAGAGTACAGCCGCGGCGGTGAAGGCGGATCTATTGATCTGGCGGAGACGGTGCGACAGGCAAAGCCGACGATTCTGATCGGAACATCCACTGTGTCAGGCGCTTTTACGGAAGAAATCGTCAAAGAAATGGCTTCTCATGTCAAGCGGCCCGCTATTTTGCCGATGTCAAACCCGACCACTTTATCAGAAGCAAAACCTGAAGATTTAATTAAATGGACAGAAGGCCGTGCGCTTATCACGACAGGAAGCCCGTTTCCGCCTGTCGAATATAATGGTGTGACCTATCATATCGGGCAGGCGAACAATGCGCTCGTTTTCCCCGGACTTGGGCTCGGAACGATTGTGACAAAGGCGAGGCTGATTACAGACAGTATGTTCGTTGCCTGCGCCAATGCCATAGCCGGTATGGTGGATGTCGGGAAGCCGGGCGCGCCGATGCTGCCGAAAGTTGAGGATCTCAGGACTGTGTCGGCTACTGTTGCCGTAGCCGTAGCGAAAGCCGCGATAAAAGACGGTGTGGCAGAATCAGAGCCTGAGGATTTGATTCAAACGGTGCAGGACGCGATGTGGCATCCTGTATATAAGCAGATCCGGCCGATGTAAGAGCAATAAAGCCCAAAACGCTGAAGGTTTTGGGCTTTATTTTTGCTTGTCCGATTAAGAGGCGACAGAATCAATCACATCGACAATCTGTCCTGTTCTTGCATTGACCATGACTTCATATTGCTCCAGTTCGCCGAATGCCGAGCGCGTCACGCCGGTTTTGTATACGTGAATGGTTTCTCCGTTTACATGGTAAGGCTCCGGCTCAGTGTAAATCCACGACCCGTCAATCGGTCCGCGCTGCTTAAAAGCCGCTTTCACGATGCGGAGCGCTTTTTCTGATGAAATATAAGGTTTCATCACATACTTTTTCACTGCCACGGCAGCGCATAATCCTAGTCCTGCACCTAAGAGAAAATGACGTAATTTCAACATGAAGCACCTCCAAATATATCGTACTTTTCATTATACAGAAGATGCCAAACCGTGTTAAGTAAAGCGGCGGTTTTACAGCCCATTCATTCAGGGTGCTTGGAAAACAACTGTTTTTCTAATAAAATAAAAGGACTACATAGAAATGAGGGGAAAACATGAATCAGGAAACGAAAGCGCTTTTCCGGACACTGACGCAGCTTCCCGGTGCACCGGGGAATGAACACCAAGTTCGCTCTTTTATGAAACAAGAGCTTGCGAAATACGCGGATGATATCGTGCAGGACAGGCTGGGAAGTGTTTTCGGACTCAGGCGCGGCGCCGAGGACGCGCCGACCGTTATGGTGGCGGGGCATATGGATGAAGTTGGATTTATGGTGACGCAGATTACAGATAACGGCATGCTGAGATTCCAGACGCTTGGCGGCTGGTGGAGCCAGGTGCTTCTTGCCCAGAGAGTCGAGGTGCAGACGGATAACGGACCTGTCATCGGCGTCATTGCCAGCATTCCGCCGCACATTTTAACAGATGCGCAGCGCACTAAACCGATGGATATTAAAAATATGATGATTGACATCGGAGCCGATGACAGAGAAGACGCAATCCGGCTGGGCATTAAACCCGGACAGCAAATCGTGCCGGTCTGCCCGTTTACCCCGATGGCGAATGAGAAAAAAATATTGTCTAAAGCGTGGGATAACCGCTACGGCTGCGGATTAAGCATTGAACTGTTAAAAGAATTGCACGGCAAAGAGCTGCCGAACAACCTTTACGCCGGCGCCACCGTTCAGGAGGAAGTCGGCTTAAGAGGGGCGCAGACAGCCGCCAACATGATTAAACCGGATTTGTTCTTTGCCCTTGATGCAAGTCCGGCAAATGATATGAGCGGCGATAAGCACCAGTTTGGCCGGCTCGGTGAAGGGGTGCTGCTTCGCATACTCGACAGAACAACGGTCATGCACCGCGGTATGCGGGAATTCGTTCTTGATATGGCGGAAACACACAACATCCCTTATCAATATTTTGCTTCAGGAGGAGGAACCGATGCCGGAAGAGTCCACATCTCAAACAGCGGCGTTCCGTCTGCAGTTATCGGCATTTGTTCAAGATACATTCATACAAACGCCGCCATCATACACGTTGATGACTATGCCGCCGCAAAAGAAATGCTGATCAAGCTGGTGATGGCAAGCGACAAACAGACAGTGGAAACCATCAGAGAAAATGTTTAATATGTAAAAAAGCAGGACCGCCATAGGCGGCCTGCTTATTCTGTCTCAAACAAATAAGAGAGTGCTTTCATCGCTTGATTCACGGTTTCGACGGTAATATTCGCTTTGCCTGAAAGCTCTTTTAATGGATGATGCAGCGCTTCCGGGCGGATGAGAATGAGTGGTTTTCCTTTTGCGATCGCATACGAAGCATCCATCGCTGTATTCCACTGTTTATATTTCTCTCCGAACAGGGCGATGACAAAGTCAGCCTTCTCCATTAAAACTTCAGTCCGGAAATTATTGATATCAGAAGCTCTGGCGTCTTTCAGAACGGCATTAGGCTGCACTCCCATGATTTCTTCTCCGATATTATCAGAGCGCTCATGGTTTTCCATCGGGCCGACAAACGTGATCGGCAAGTTTAATGCTTTCGCTTTTTTCTTTACTTCGCCCCGCCAATCACTGTGGATTTCGCCCGCCAAATATACGACATACTGCATATCTGTTCCTCCTTATGTAAACGTTTTGACCTTCGTCTGCCTTTATAGCAAAATGGTAAACGAAACTTGCTTGATAATGCAAATGAAATATGATAATGATATTGCATATAGTTGGTCTTGCTGTAAACAGTTTGGTATGATCCAAGTGGACAAACATCAGCATAAAAACAAAAATCATCATAATCAGATGGAGGAATCACAATGAAAAAAATTGAAAGCACGGAAGAATTGCAAAAAGCGGTACAGGACGATTGGGCAGTATTTATGTTTTCAGCGGACTGGTGCCCGGACTGCCGCTTTGTGGAGCCGTTTTTGCCTGAGCTCGAAGCGAATTACCCGGAATTCACATACTACTACGTTGACCGCGATCAGTTCATAGATACATGTGCGGAATGGGAAATTTACGGAATTCCGAGCTTTGTTGTTTATAACAGCGGAAAAGAAGTAAACCGTTTTGTGAGCAAAGACCGCAAAACGAAAGAAGAAATTGAGCAATTTTTAACCGATTCCCTTGCTAAAGCATAAAGGAGGCCGCGGGATTTGAAAATGACGTCAAGGAAGCTGTCGGATATATTAAAACAGCGCCTGCAGCACGAGAACCGATCCTTCTTTTTTGACAGAGAAAAAGACACCCTCCGTGTTGAGGATCAAATGACTAAAAAAGGAATTACACTGGAGCTCCCGCCGATTATCGCCAAATGGGAGACGAAAAAAGAAGAAGCTATAGACGAAATCGTCTATTATGTTTCAGAAGCGATGGCGGCGATGGAAGGAAGCGGGCAGGAAATGACCGGGAAGGAAGCGGGAATTTATCCGGTTATCCGCTCCACGTCATTTCCTGACAAGACAAGCGATGACATTCCGCTTGTGTTCGATGACCACACAGCAGAAACAAGAATCTATTATGCCCTCGACCTTGGCAAAACGTACCGGTTGATTGACAGCCGGATGCTTGAGAAGGAAAACTGGACAAAAGAGCGGATCAGAGAAACGGCTTTATTTAATCTGCGCTCACTTCCGACCGTCGTAAAGCAAGATACAGTGGCGGGCAACTGTTTTTACTTTTTCAGAGCGAATGACGGCTACGATGCCAGCCGGATTCTCAATGAAACGATTCTTAATGAATATAAACAGGATGCAGAAGGCGAATTAGCCATATCAGTTCCGCATCAGGACGTATTAATACTTGCTGACATTCGAAATGAATCAGGTTATGATATTTTAGGGCAAATGTCCATGAGCTTTTTTGCAAGCGGCACGGTGCCGATTACGGCCCTTTCATTTTTATACAATGAAGGCAGACTGGAACCTGTGTTTATCATGGCGAAAAGCCGGCCGAAAAAGGATTAGAAAGGATTTTTCTTATGAACGCTTTTTACAATAAAGAAGGTGTGGGAGATACGCTTCTGATCTCCCTTAAAGACGCAGCGCGCGAAGAAATCGGCTTTGAAAAAGCAGGCGATGTCGTGAAAATCTTTAACAAGGACACAAAAGAAACGACGGGTTTCAATATTTTCAACGTGTCTTCATACTTGCAAATTGATGATAACGGACCCGTCGCTTTGTCTGAGACTTTTATTCAAGACGTGAATGAAATGCTGAACAGAAACGGCGTCTCAGAAACATTAACTGTTGACCTTTCTCCGAAGTTTGTTGTCGGCTATGTGGAATCAAAAGAAAAACATCCGAATGCCGATAAACTGAACATCTGCCAAGTGAACGTAGGGGAAGAAACCCTTCAAATCGTTTGCGGTGCGCCGAATGTGGATAAAGGACAAAAGGTCGTCGTCGCTAAAGTCGGTGCGGTTATGCCGAGCGGCCTTGTCATAAAAGATGCTGAATTGCGAGGCGTTCCGTCAAGCGGCATGATCTGCTCCGCTAAAGAACTCGCTTTGCCGGATGCACCTCAGGAAAAAGGCATCCTTGTGCTGGAAGACAGCCGCGAGGCCGGAGAAGCATTTCAATTCTAGACTCCCATAAATAAGCGCAAAGCATCGAATGATGTGAAAGAAAGCCGTTAAGCCCACTTGCTTAACGGCTTTCTTCTGTTGCGAGCTTAATCTTTTCTGAGCCGCCGAGCAATGGTATACTAAATATCGTCCCAGAATAATATAAAGGGAGTTAGAGAGTGATTAAACATGAGTTGGCTGAATAAATTTTTTGACTTATTTTTAGGTGAAAAAGAAGAAGAACATGAACGTGAAGCAAACGCGCATGTTCAAGTCCAGAAACAGCAGACACCGGATCAGCCTGAAGGCGCATTAACGCGCATGGAAGATCCTAAAATATATTATGAATATCCGAAAGGGAATTTTCGCTTTCCTGTCGTTCCTGACGGATACAAACGCACGGAACAAAGACAGACGGAGAGGCAGGAACGCCGCCGTGCTCCGTCCGGCGGTTATACCGCACAGAAGGAGCAAACAGAACGGAAAGAGCATACATACAAAGAGCCTGAGACGGTGAAAAAGCCTTTTAAACCGACTTCCATCCCTTCACCGGTCTACGGCTTCCAGTCGCAGCACAGCATAAAAAAGGCCGCCAAGCCCGCGATACAAAATGATGAAAGCCTAACATTGCTGTCAGAGGAAATCAAAAAAGAACAGGCTGTTCCGCCAAAGGCCCGGCCTGAACCGGAAAAAGAGCCGGTCTTTGCTCAGCCCGGCATAACAGAACATGCTGAACGATCCATGAAACAAGAGGCTGAACAGATCCCGGCTGTTCAAAAAGAGCAGGTCTATGAGGAGTCAGAACCGCAGCCGGCATACAGTAAAGAAGCTCAGCTTGAAGAACAGCAGGAAGAATATATTCAGCACGGGCCCGAAACAAGCCTGCCTGCTGAAAATGCAGAAAAACCAGTGCGTGAGGAGTCATACAGTTGCGAAGCTGAGCCTGCGGAAGGGGAACAGCAGGAAGAATATATTCAGCAAGAGCCTGAAGCAGCCTTCCCTGCCGGAATCGCGGAAGATTCACTGCATGAGGAGCCAGAACCGCAGCCTGCATACACTAAGGAAGCTCAGCCATATGAGCGAAAACAGCCGCAAACAGACCGGCACGAAAATGAAGAAATACTCGCTGTTGAAAACAGAAAAGACTCAGAAGCGCAGCCCGCATACAGCGAAACAGCTCAGCTTGCGGAAGAAAGTGAAGAACTCCCGACGGCTCAGCCTGATGATAATGCGGGAAATACAGAGCCGTCTGAATCACCGCACATGCAAATGAAAAGAGCACTGCCGAAAACGCCGGAAAAACAAGAACGGCCGAAAGAGCGGAGCGTTCCGTTTAACGTCATGATGCTGAAAAGCGATAAGCATAAACAGAGCAAGCTTCCTGAAGGCGGCACAAGCTATATATTTCCGAACGTTTCACTGCTTGACGTGCCGCCCGCGCAAAAACAGGACGACCAATCGTGGATTGAAGAGCAGCGCGAGCTTTTAAATGTAACGCTGAAAAATTTTAATGTGCGCGCCCATGTCGTCCATGTCACACAAGGGCCTTCCGTCACAAGGTTTGAAGTGCATCCGGAGCCCGGCGTAAAAGTAAACAAAATTACAAATTTAGCAGATGATATAAAACTGAGTCTTTCTGCCAAGGATATTCGGATCGAAGCGCCGATTCCAGGGAAAAATACCATCGGGATCGAAGTCCCGAATCGGGTGAGCAAGGTGGTTGATTTACGGCAGATGATCAGAAGCGCCGCTTTCAGGACGAATCCATCGCCTCTTACAGCCGCGCTCGGCGTTGATATTTCCGGCAATCCGGTCGTCATCGATTTGAAAAAAATGCCGCACGGACTGATAGCAGGTGCGACGGGGTCGGGAAAAAGCGTCTGCATCAACACCATTTTGGTGAGCCTGCTTTATAAGGCGGATCCGAGCGATGTTAAAGTGCTTCTCATCGATCCGAAAATGGTGGAGCTTGCGCCTTACAATCAAATTCCGCATTTGATCAGTCCGGTCATCACTGACGCAAAAGCCGCTACAGCCGCTTTAAAATGGGTTGTGGAAGAAATGGAGCGGCGTTATGAACTGTTTGCACATTCAGGTGTAAGGGATATCGGCCGCTTTAACGAGTTATCAGCCGACCATAAGACAGGTGAAAAGCTGCCTTATCTCGTAGTCGTCATTGACGAGCTTGCAGATTTAATGATGGTGGCGCCAAACGATGTAGAAGAAAGCATCGCCAGAATCGCGCAAAAAGCGCGAGCCTGCGGAATTCATCTTTTGGTCGCCACACAGCGCCCGTCGGTGGACGTCATTACAGGTATGATTAAGGCGAATATACCGACGCGGATCGCGTTCTCCGTATCAAGCCAGGTTGATTCCAGAACTATTATCGACATGGCCGGTGCGGAAAAGCTGCTCGGAAAAGGGGACATGCTCTTTTGGGAAAACGGCACGGGAAAACCGGTCCGCCTGCAGGGCAACTTTGTGTCCGACAGAGAAATCGACCGCGTCGTTTCCCATGTCAGACAGCAGCTGCCGCCTTCTTATTTATTCGAACAGGAAGAGCTGATCAGACAAGGGACTGCCTTAAAGGAAGAAGACGAGCTGTTTCCGGAAGCCTGCGAATTCGTCGTGGAACAAAACAGCGCGAGCACTTCAAGCCTGCAGAGAAGGTTCAGAATCGGATATAACCGCGCTGCAAGGCTGATTGACATGATGGAAGCGGAAGGCATGATATCAGAAGCGAAAGGCAGCAAGCCTCGTGAAGTGCTGATTACGGCCGCTGACATTTCGCAGGAATAATAATATCGTTCATTTTTCTCACAAACATGGTATGATAATGGATGGATCATTCAAACTGCAGCGCTGTTATGCGGTGAAATATCATGCAGCAGGTTTAATCAAAAAGAAAGTTACAGATACTGACGATAATGTAAAAATAAATGGAAGATACCGCTGGGCGGGCTTTTTGCCCCGCAGCGGTCGCAAATTGAAATGAACGTCATATACTGGGGAACAGATAGACGTTTGTTGGAGGTACGATTATGACTGTTTATCATTTTGTTGGAATAAAAGGGACAGGTATGAGCCCGCTCGCTCAAATCCTTCACGATACAGGATATCAGGTGCAGGGGTCTGATATAGAAAAGCAGATTTTTACTCAAGCTGCCCTTGAAAAAAGAAATATCCCAATCTATCCGTTCAGCGCCGACAACATCAAGCCCGGCTTGACGGTAATTGCCGGAAACGCGTTCCCGGATTCTCATCCGGAAATTGCAAAGGCGCTTTCTGAAGGAATTCCTGTAATCAGATATCATAAATTTTTAGGCGATTATATGAAAAAATATACAAGTGTCGCTGTAACGGGCGCGCACGGAAAAACGTCAACGACGGGTCTTTTGGCTCATGTGATGCAAAATGCGAAGCCGACTTCATTTTTAATCGGCGACGGCTCGGGCAAAGGAAATGAAAACAGCGAGTACTTTGTGTTTGAAGCGTGCGAATACCGCCGCCATTTCTTAAGCTATCAGCCTGACTATGCGATCATGACCAATATTGATTTTGACCACCCTGATTATTTCGCCAACATTGACGATGTGTTTGATGCTTTCCAAAACATGGCTCTTCAAGTCAACAAAGGCATCATTGCTTGCGGTGACGATGAGTATTTGCCGAAAATTCATGCGAATGTGCCTGTCGTGTATTACGGAACGGGCGAAGAAAACGATTTTCAGGCGAGAAACATCGTGAAAAATACGGAAGGGACGACATTTGACGTCTTTGTCCGCAATACGTTTTACGACACTTTTTATATACCGGCATACGGCCACCACAATGTCCTCAATTCTTTAGCGGTCATTGCGCTTTGCCATTATGAAGAGATTGACGTGAACATGATTAAGCTCGGCCTTGAATCATTCGGCGGCGTCAAACGCAGATTCAATGAAAAATTGATCGGCAGCCAGGTGCTGATAGACGATTACGCCCACCATCCGACAGAAATTAAAGTCACCATTGAGGCGGCGCGGCAAAAATATCCCGAGCGTGAAATTATCGCCGTATTCCAGCCGCACACTTTTACACGGACGCAGTCTTTCCTTGATGAGTTTGCAGAAAGCTTAAGCGCCGCAGATCGTGTGTATCTGTGCGATATTTTCGGTTCTGCCCGTGAAAATGTCGGCAAGCTGACCATCACGGATCTGCAGGAAAAAATAGATAACGCAAAGCTGATTGAAGAAAATGATACAACCGTTTTAAAAGCACATAAGGACGCTGTACTGATCTTTATGGGCGCCGGAGACATTCAAAAATATATGAGGGCCTATGAAAACGTCATAGCGTAACGAAAAAGCAGTGGGTCTCTCACTGCTTTTTTGTGCTGTTTGCAAAGGGATTCAGTGACAAACGGAGAATAATTATATGTACAAGCCCTTTATATATGTTTATGATTTTAACAATTGGGTATATACCATTATATCCTGCAATAAGGAGGTATTAGATGATCATCATTCTTTACTTAAGCGTCGCACTCATCGCAGTGGCATTTCTTATTCTTGTCATTTATCTGTCGAAAACATTAAAGTCCTTGCAGGTGACCTTAACCAACGTAGCATCTACTTTGGACGGCCTTGAGGGGCAGATGAAAGGGATCACCGCAGAAACCGCAGAGCTGTTACATAAAACAAATCGCCTTGCGGAGGACATTCAGGAAAAATCAGAGAAATTAAATACGGTTGTCCATGCTGTACAGGGAGTGGGAACTTCCGTTCAGCAGTTCAATACATCCATAAAACAGGCAGCCGGTTCCGTTTCGGCTTCGGTAAGAGAGAATCAGGATAAGATTAATCAGGTTGTCACTTGGAGCCAAGCCGCCATGGAGATTTGGGATAAGTGGAAGCAGAAGAAAAAAACATCGCTTTAACCATAAGAAAAATCCACTAAGGAGGAATCATAATGAGTAAAGATGGAATCAATAGTAAGGATTTTTTAATCGGGACTCTGATCGGGGGAATTGTCGGCGCGACAACAGCTCTGTTTTTGGCGCCTAAATCAGGGAAGGAGCTGCGCGACGATCTCGGCAGCCAGGCCTCAGCGTTAAAAGATAAAACGGACAGAATGACAGCCGATGCGAAAGAAAGAGGCTCTCAGTACGTCAGCATCGCAAAAGATAAGACATCAAATATCACGCAGATTGTTGCAGACCAGTCCGGCCAGATTATGAATAAAGTGAAGGACTTAAAAGACCGTTCAAAGAGCACACTAAATGAGAAAACCGAAGAGACGAGAAGCGAAATGCAGAGTGCGGCAGACGGCATAAAAGACGAAGCGGAAGACGCTCAAGAAAAGGCCGGCCAAATCAATCGCTGATCTTCAATAAGGAGTGTTACTAACATGACAAAACAGCTGATATCATCAGAGGAAGAATTCAAAAACGCTGCTGAAAAAGAAAACACCCTTGTGTTTTTTAAACACAGCGTAACATGCCCGATCAGTCAAGCCGCGTTTCACGAATTTGACGCCTTTGCGTCGGAGCATACAGAGGTCCCTTCCTGCTACCTTCAGGTACAGGAAAGCCGGCCGCTTTCTGACTACATCGCTGAAACATACGGCGTGAAACACGAAAGCCCGCAAGTATTCGTCATACAAAACGGAGAAGTGAAATGGCACGCCTCCCATTCACAAATTACAAAAAACGCAATTGAGCAGCATCTTTCTTAATTGTAAGCCGCCGGATAAAACTGGCGGTTTTTTTTTTGAAAAACTATTGAACATTTCAGGCATATCATGTAGGATAGCATTATACATTACTTCAACGCATAAAAGCTTAAAAGCGTTTTTGCAGTAAAGTAAAATGTGAAAAAATTTATTATTTCATATTCCTATTTTCGCATAACTGTAGTAAGATGCATGTTAACCATTAAAATAAAACAATTGCACAGAAGGGATGAAAAAGATGAGCAACACGGAGTTAGAGACCCTAAGACAGCAGGCAGACTCACTAAATCTACAAATTCTGAAATTAATCAATGAACGCGGAGCCGTTGTAAAAGAAATCGGTAAAGCGAAAGAAGCGCAGGGTGTCAACCGATTTGATCCTGTCAGAGAGCGCACAATGCTTAATAACATTATCGAAAATAACGACGGCCCGTTTGAAAACTCAACAATTCAGCACATTTTCAAAGAAATTTTCAAAGCCGGACTGGAGCTTCAAGAAGAGGATCACAGCAAAGCGTTGCTCGTCTCCCGGAAGAAAAAAGCAGAAGATACCATTGTGGACATTAAAGGCGAAAAAGTCGGTGACGGCGATCAAAGATTTATCGTCGGACCTTGTGCCGTAGAAAGCTATGAGCAGGTGGCGGAGGTAGCCGCGGCCGCGAAAAAACAAGGCATTAAAATTTTACGCGGAGGCGCGTTCAAACCGCGTACCAGCCCTTACGATTTCCAAGGCCTCGGCGTTGAAGGTCTTCAAATTCTAAAACGCGTCGCTGATGAATATGATCTCGCTGTTATCAGTGAAATCGTTACGCCGGCTCATATAGAGCAAGCCATTGACTACATTGACGTCATTCAGATCGGTGCACGGAACATGCAAAACTTTGAATTGCTGAAAGCTGCAGGTTCCGTCAAAAAGCCGGTTCTGTTAAAACGGGGCCTTGCTGCAACGATTCAAGAATTCATCAATGCGGCTGAATACATCATGTCACAAGGAAACGACCAGATTATCCTTTGTGAACGCGGAATCAGAACGTACGAAACAGCAACGAGAAACACATTAGACATTTCTGCAGTGCCGATTTTGAAACAGGAAACTCACTTACCGGTCTTCGTTGACGTTACGCATTCAACGGGCCGCCGCGACCTCTTGCTGCCGACAGCGAAAGCTGCGCTTGCAATCGGCGCTGACGGCGTTATGGCTGAGGTTCACCCTGATCCTTCCGTTGCGCTTTCCGACTCTGCGCAGCAAATGGATATTCCTGAATTCGAAAAATGGCTGAATGAATTAAAGCCGATGGTGAAAGTAAAAGCATAATACAGTGTTCGTTCTTTAATGGCCGCCTTGTGCGGCCTTTTTTATTTCTTCATTTTATTTAATTATAAAATGAAGTGAACGTTTTCATTGCTGGCAAAAACGTGTATAATTTCATGAGAAGTATTTAAATTTGATGAATAATGAAAAATAATGTACACTACTGACTTACGCTTACAATCATAAACGACAGAATGCGAAATCGTACGACATTTCTTTACATAAAGTGTTTATGCTATAGATAAGGATAAGTGTATCCAGTAAAAGGAGTGGTTTCAGTATGAGCAACATTACGATATACGATGTGGCCAGAGAAGCAAATGTCAGTATGGCGACTGTTTCCCGCGTCGTAAACGGCAACCCGAATGTAAAACCGACAACCAGAAAAAAAGTATTGGAAGCCATTGACCGTCTCGGCTACCGGCCGAATGCAGTGGCGAGAGGTTTGGCAAGCAAAAAAACGACTACGGTCGGCGTTATCATCCCGGATATCTCAAGTATTTTCTATTCAGAACTTGCGCGCGGGATTGAAGACATTGCAACGATGTACAAATACAACATTATTTTAAGCAACTCAGACCAAAACCTTGAGAAGGAGCTGCACCTGTTAAATACGATGCTCGGCAAGCAAGTGGACGGCATCGTGTTTATGGGCGGCAATATTACGGACGAGCATGTAGAGGAATTTAAACGTTCTCCTGTGCCGATCGTGCTTGCGGCTTCAGTGGAAGAGCAGGGAAAAACGCCTTCTGTTGCCATTGATTATGAGCAGGCGATTTATGATGCGGTAAAGCTTTTCATTGAAAAAGGGCATCGTGACATCGCGTTTGTTTCCGGGCCGATGGCAGAGCCGATTAACCGCTCGAAAAAACTTCAGGGCTATAAACGGGCGCTTGAAGAAGCGGGTATTCCGTTTAACGAACAATTCACAGCCGAAGGCGATTACACCTATGATTCCGGTATGGAAGCACTTCAAAGCTTAATGAGCCTTGATAAAAAACCGACGGCGATTCTTTCTGCGACGGACGAAATGGCGCTTGGCATTATTCATGCGGCTCAAGACCAAGGCCTGTCAATACCTGACGACCTTGATATTATCGGTTTTGATAATACGAGATTAAGCCTGATGGTCCGCCCTCAGCTTTCAACAGTCGTGCAGCCTACGTACGATATCGGTGCCGTGGCCATGAGACTTTTGACAAAGCTGATGAACAAAGAGCCTGTTGAGGAGCATATTGTCGAATTGCCTCACCGCATTGAATTAAGACAATCAACCAAGTCATAAGAAAAACGGAAAAAGCAAGCTTCACTCTAAGGGGTGAATCCTTGCTTTTTTACTTGAGTGAGGAGAAGATATGAAACGTTTTGATTACCTGACACCCGTTGGATTTGTATTAGGAAGCGTCATTGTCGCAATCGGCATTCTTTTAGGCTCGGGAATCACGGGCATTCGCTCTTTCCTGGATCTGACTTCTTTTTTAATCGTAACAGGCGGGCTTTGTGCGGCTGTCTTTATCAGTTTTCCCCCGCGCGATTTAAAGAAAACGCCTTCGGTATTAAAACAGGTGTTTTCCCGCCAGGACGACAATGTCAAAGAACTTGTCAAAGTCTTCGTCGGGCTTTCTGAAAAAGCGCGCAGACAGGGGTTATTATCTCTTGATGAAGAGGCGCGTGACATACAGGACCCTTTCTTAAAAAAGGGGCTTTTGCTTGCGATAGACGGCTGGGATGAGGAAACGATCCGCCTTGTGATGGATTCTGAAATCGCTGCAATGGAAGAAAGGCATCGAAAAGGAAGGCGTGTCTTCGAAAAAGCCGGGGATTTTGCGCCTGCATGGGGAATGATCGGAACGCTCGTCGGGCTTGTGCTGATGCTTAGAAACTTAAATGATCCGGGCACGCTTGGACCGAATATGGCGGTTGCGCTATTGACGACGCTGTACGGTGCGCTGCTTGCCAATATGGTTTTTATTCCGATTGCAGCAAAGCTTGAAGAAAAGACGGAAAGCGAGATTTTCATCAAACAGGTGATGATTGAGGGAATTGTCGGTATACAATCCGGAAAAAATCCCCGCAACCTTGAAAGCCAGCTCGTCGTTTTCAGTTCCAGGGAAGATTGGCGCAAAGGACAGCCTGTGAACAAGAAAAAGGGCGCTGTCCATGAAGCTTAGAAAAGAACGGTTTGAACGAAGAAGCAAAACGGAAAAAAGCAATGCATCACCAAAATGGATGGTGACGTTTGCTGATTTAATCACGCTGATTCTGGTGTTCTTTATATTACTTTTTTCCATGTCGCAAATTGACTCAAAAAAATTCAATTCAGCCGTTAAGTCCATTCACAGCAGCGGGAGCAGACAGGATGCTGAATCGGCATCATCACACGCTGCAACCGGCAAAGACGAACAAGATAAGCTGTTGCAAAACGTAAAAACATACATAAAAACTCATCATCTGCACTCGAAAATGACGGCCAAACGTGATGAGCGCGGGGTGGTTCTCGTGTTACAGGAAGCCGTCCTGTTTCAATCAGGCGAAGCAGAGGTGCTGAAAAATGCGGAGCCTCTTTTGCACCAGATTACAGTGCTGCTCAAAACGATTCCGAATGCGATACAGGTAGAAGGCCATACGGACAGCCGGCGTATTTCCACCTTTAAGTACCCGTCGAACTGGGAGCTCTCATCTGCGAGAGCCGCGAGCGTCATTCAGTACTTTACCGTAAAAGAGGATTTTCCCGCTAAACGGTTTATTTCCGTCGGATATGCGGATACAAAGCCGGTGAAAGATAACAAAACAGCCGGGCATATGATGGAAAACCGCCGCGTGGAAATTGTCATTAAAAAAACGACCTTATGAAGAGGTCGTTTTTTAATTTGTTTTATGCCGGCGCTCAGACCGAATGGCAAAGAGCGCCTTTTCTACGGTTCGTGCGTTTTTCTCGGTGATTTCTTCTTTGCGGGGGATCGGCGGGTATAAATGGTCCGGATCATTCCAAAAAGCGGGCAGAGTGACGGGAGAATGTTTCTGCCATTTATTGATCCACTCCTGCGGTATGCAGTCTCCCGGGTCAATTCCTTTCATCTCAAGCCAGATGCGGCTCCACGCCCTCGGGACGACTCTCCACATATCGTAGCCCCCTCCGCCGACTGCTATCCATCTTCCGCTGCAGTAATGGTGGGCTAACGAATGGGCAAGCCGGGGGATTTCACGATAAATGGAGATGGTATTGGACAGGTGCGTTAACGGATCATAGTAGTGAGCATCCGCTCCGTTTTGGGTGAGGATGACATCCGGCTTAAAGAAGGCCGCAATTTCGGAGGCGGCTGTTCGGTAAGCGTGAAGAAAAGAATCATCCTCAGTAAAAGCGTCCAGCGGAATGTTAAAGGAATAGCCGTAGCCTTGGCCGCTTCCCTTTTCCTGCACCTGCCCTGTTCCGGGAAATAAATAACGTCCGGTTTCGTGAAAAGAAACGGTGCAGACATCGGAGCTGTCGTAAAACGTAAATTGAACACCGTCACCGTGGTGGGCGTCCGTATCAATATAAAGCACTTTTGCTCCATAGTTTTTTTGGATGTATTGAATAGCCACGGCACTGTCATTATAGATGCAAAAGCCCGACGCTTTTCCGCGGAAGCCGTGATGAAGGCCGCCTCCTAAATTGCAGGCATGTCTGGCTTGTCCCGTCATGACATAATCAGCCGCGGTTAAGGTTCCGCCGACCAGAAGTGATGCCGCTTCATGCATACCGGCAAAAACGGGTGTATCCTCTGTGCCCAGCCCGTAGCTTTCTCCTTCTGCAACCGGGAGCTGTCCTGCCCCGGCCAGTTCCACGGCCTGTATGTAATCTTCCGTATGAACGAGAGAAAGCTCTTCTTTTGATGCCATACGGGGAGGAACGATATCTCCGTTTTCAAATGCATGCAGCGATTGAAGCAGGTCATATGTCAAAAGCACTCGCTGCTGATTAAACGGGTGCTCCTGATGAAACTGATAAGTTTGATAAGAAGGCGAGTAAATAAAGACACTGTCTCTCATAGCTGATCCCTCAAGTTCTTCGGCCACAAGACGTGATATCCCGCTTCATGAACGGCGCGGACAAAAGGAAGCGGGTTCATTGTCTTAATGCGAAAGACGAGTATATTTGATGCTGGAGCATCATGAGGATAGACGAGCACGCTCAGGATATGAAGCTGAAGATCACGGCACATACAGCTGATGTCAGCAAGGCTCTTTGTGATATCAGTCACCTTGATTTCAACTTGTGACCCCGGCTGTCCCGCGCCTGTCAGCCGGACAAACGTGCGCAGTACATCCGTTTTGGTCAGAATGCCTGAAAGCTTCTGATTCATAACGATTGGCAGACAGCCGATTCCGTGCTCATAAAAAGATGCCGATATTTCTTCAACGAAGTCAAGCGGATGAGCGCAGATGACATCCTCTTCCATAATGGTTTCTACCCTGTTTGTGAGAAAAGTGCTCCGATGCTTCTGTTCAAAGATGCCCGGGCTTGCCCGTTTGATATCCCTGTCGGTCACTATACCGATTACATGCCGTTCTTCGTCTGTGACCGGGAGATGGCGGATATGATGCGTTTTCATTTTGTGAATGGCCGTTTCAATGGAATCCGCTTTTGTGACGGTGATGACGTCCCGTTTCATGATTTGTTCTGCAATCATCTTTTTATCCCCTTTGTCTATGTCAGTTAATACATAAAACGCTGATAAAAACGAAGCCTGTCGAACTGTTCAATTGAATCCTGGCTGACGTGCTTTCCGATGCGGGCCATCAGACAATTCGCCGGGTGGGAACTGATTTCAGGTTCATCCGTTGCAAACCAGACGAGGCCCCCGGCATTCATCATCTTTTCCATCATTTTTCGGTAGGCCCATACATCTTTATTCATCCCTTTTAAGTCCCAGTGCCAGTAATATTCCGTGGTCATGATGATATACCGTTCCATCTGTTCATCCATCATGCTGACTGTCAGCAGGTTTTTTCCGACGGAACAGCCCCTGAATCCCGGTGCGACCTCGATTGCGCCGAGCTCAAGCAGGTCTTCCATATTCCCTTCAGACCATCTTTCAAGCGGATCAGGGTATAAATATGTCACATAGCCGATTATGGTCTGCCCGTCTCTGGCGATAATAATCCGTCCTTCGGGAAGCCCGGCTATCTCAATTAACGCTTTGTGCTGCTCGTGAGGAAGGCGAAAGGCTGTCAGACCTTCATGAAACTCATATTTTGCTAAGTCCTCTGGAGGAACAGGCCCTTCTATCAAAAGAGAGCCGGCTGCTGTCTGAATGTCTGAAGAATGGTATGTTTTATGATGTTTCACTGATTCACCGCCTGTCGATTCTTAATAAAAACATGTCTCCCTTAAGCATAACAAAATATAAAGCGTTTTCAATAGCGGAACAATTTATATTTTAAAAATTGAGAAAACTGTGAACTTCTACTATAATAAGGTCTATAGTTACGCAAAGGGGGATGTTGCATGAATTTGAAAGCGTTGCCAGCGGAGAAGGGGAATTATCACTTAAAAAATTATGAAGAAACATACCGTCAATTCAATTGGAAAGAAGTCGAAGCGGACTTTTCCTGGCATAAAACAGGGAAGCTGAATGCCGCTTACGAAGCGATTGACCGCCATGCCGAATCATTTCGCAAAAACAAAGTGGCGCTTTATTACCAGGATCCAAAGCGGGAAGAAAAATACACTTTTAAAGAAATGATGGAGGAATCCAACAGAGCCGGAAATGTACTGAAACGGTATGGAAACGTGGAAAAAGGGGATCGCGTTTTTATTTTCATGCCGCGCTCGCCGGAGCTCTATTTTATCATGCTCGGCGCGATTAAAATCGGCGCCATTGCCGGCCCTTTATTTGAAGCGTTTATGGAGGGGGCCGTAAAAGACCGCCTGTTAAACAGCCAGGCAAAAGTGGTCGTGACAACGCCTGAGCTGGCGGAACGGATTCCGGCCGACAGCCTGCCTGACTTGCAGCATATCTTCATCGTAGGCGGTTCCGGGACAGCCGGCGATAAGGTCATTCATTATGACGAAGCGGCAAAAAAGGAAAGCACAAAGCTAGAAATTGAGTGGATGGACAGAAGGGACGGCTATTTGCTCCACTATACGTCCGGATCTACCGGAACGCCTAAGGGAGTGCTTCACGTTCATGAAGCCATAATCCAGCAATATCAGACAGGCAAATGGGTGCTTGATCTTAAAGAAGACGACATCTATTGGTGCACCGCAGATCCCGGCTGGGTGACCGGAACTGTGTACGGTATTTTTGCTCCGTGGCTGAACGGAGCGGCGAATGTGATCGTCGGCGGAAGATTCAGCCCGGAAAACTGGTACGGCACGATTGAAAAGCTTGGTGTCAACGTATGGTACAGCGCCCCGACGGCCTTCAGGATGCTCATGGGAGCGGGGGATGAAATGGCGGCCAAATACGACCTTACTTCCCTTCGTCACGTACTGAGTGTCGGTGAGCCGCTGAATCCGGAGGTTATTAAGTGGGGGCATAAAGTATTCGGCAAGCGCATCCATGATACGTGGTGGATGACGGAAACAGGCGGACAGCTGATCTGTAATTATCCTTGTATGGAAATAAAACCGGGCTCAATGGGAAAACCGATCCCGGGTGTTGAAGCGGCAATCGTCGACAACCAAGGAAACGAGCTCCCGCCGTACCGCATGGGGAATCTCGCCATTAAAAAGGGCTGGCCGTCCATGATGGCTTCCATTTGGAATAATAAGGAAAAATATGATTCTTATTTCATGCCCGGCGGCTGGTACGTTTCCGGAGATTCAGCGTACATGGATGAAGACGGCTATTTTTGGTTCCAAGGCAGAGTTGATGATGTCATCATGACATCGGGTGAGCGGGTCGGTCCGTTTGAAGTCGAAAGCAAACTTGTGGAACATCCGGCAATCGCCGAAGCGGGTGTCATCGGTAAGCCCGATCCTGTCCGCGGAGAAATCATTAAAGCCTTCATCGCGCTCAGAGAAGGGCACGAGCCGTCCGATAAGCTTAAGGAAGAAATCCGGCTCTTTGTGAAGCAGGGGCTCGCTGCCCATGCCGCGCCGCGGGAAATTGAATTTAAAGATAAGCTGCCGAAAACACGGAGCGGGAAAATCATGCGGCGGGTGCTGAAGGCGTGGGAGCTGAATTTACCCGCAGGCGACTTGTCCACGATGGAAGATTAAAGGCAGTTGACATCATATTTTATTTATGTTAAAAATGAGTAAGCTAAATAGGAAAAGGTTGAGATTGAGACAAGTAGGGTATCCGAATGTTCCAGAGAGCTGATGGCCGGTGAAAATCAGCACATAAGATATGCCGAATACACTCATGAACCGCTTTTGCAAACAAAGCCGCCTAAAGGCTTTCAGTAGTGAAAGAACGGACGCCGTCCGTTATCAAGAAGAGTGATAGGAGCCTCTAAAGGCTTTTATTAGTAGGGTGGTACCGCGATTATATCGTCCCTTCGTGTAAACGAAGGGGCGTTTTTTATTTCATAAAAAAGGAGCAGACAAAATGACTAACTTATTAGAAGATTTATCTTTCCGCGGCTTAATACAGCAAATGACAGATGAGGAAGGGCTGAACAAACAGCTGAACGAAGAAAAAATGCGTTTATACTCAGGGTTTGATCCGACGGCTGACAGCCTCCATATCGGCCATCTTTTGCCGATTTTGACGCTGCGCCGCTTCCAGCTCGCAGGCCATCATCCGATTGCGCTTGTTGGGGGCGCGACAGGACTGATCGGCGATCCGAGCGGAAAAAAAGCGGAACGCACGTTAAATACTCAGGATATCGTTGTAGAATGGTCGCAAAAAATTAAAAATCAGCTTTCACGATTTTTAGATTTTGATTCAGGGGAAAACCCCGCCGTAATGGCAAACAACTTTGATTGGATCGGAAAAATGAGCATCATTGATTTCCTTCGCGATGTCGGAAAGAACTTCGGAATCAACTACATGCTTGCGAAAGATACCGTCAGCTCAAGAATTGAATCCGGTATTTCTTACACGGAATTCAGCTACATGATTTTGCAGTCTTACGATTTCTTAAATCTGTACAGAGAAAAGAACTGCAAGCTGCAGATCGGAGGCAGTGACCAGTGGGGCAACATCACGGCCGGCCTCGAGCTGATCAGAAAATCGGAAGAAGAAGGGGCGAAAGCATTCGGCCTCACCATTCCGCTCGTCACTAAAGCAGACGGTACAAAATTCGGTAAAACGGAAGGCGGCGCGATCTGGCTTGATAAAGAAAAAACGTCGCCGTACGAGTTCTACCAATTCTGGATCAATACAGATGACCGCGATGTCGTTAAATACTTAAAATACTTCACGTTCTTATCAAAAGAGGAAATTGAAGAATACGCTGAAAAAACCGAGACGGCTCCTGAGAAAAGGGAAGCGCAAAAACGCCTTGCGGAAGAAGTAACGGCTCTTGTTCACGGACGTGAAGCATTGGAGCAGGCCGTTCATATCTCTCAAGCGCTGTTCAGCGGCAATATTAAAGAGCTGTCCGCTCAAGACGTCAAGGTAGGTTTCAAAGACGTGCCTTCGCTTGAAAAAGACCGCAATGAAGAATCTGCTTTAGTAGACGTGCTCGTAGAATCGAAATTGTCGCCTTCTAAACGGCAAGCCCGCGAAGACATTCAAAACGGAGCCGTTTACATTAATGGCGAGCGCCAAACAGATATCGGCCATATTCTTTCTGCAGAGGACCGCATCGAAGATCAATTTACCGTTCTGCGCCGCGGAAAGAAAAAATACTTCCTGATCACTTACTAAAACGAACAGCAGCCTTGCCGTTTTCCGCGGCAGGCTGTTTTTTATGTTTTGTGAATACCGTTTCGGGAAATGAGTACATTACACGGTATAAACATAAACAAATATCGGGAAGGAGCGCTGCGCCGTGAATTTCATGTGCACCATCGCTAAAGAAAGATTGCAAAGGGATTATTGGGAAAAGCAGCAAAACAATACGGCCGACACCCCTGCAGATGAATCGGAGCAAAAAGAGGAAGAGACGACGTCATAACCTGTATGTAAGCGTTTAAAGAATAAGCCCCCATTTAACGAAATGGGGGCTTATTGAATATATTCCATCACCATATCAGTCTGACGGCGGCCATAAGCACAACCCCTGTTATCACAGTGACCGATAAGCTTTTCGTCCACATCGCACATAGCAATGTCGGGATAAGAACAATGATTGATTTCCAATCAAAGGCCAAAGCGTGATTTGTTTTCACGATCATGCCTTCGGTTACCAAGGCGGTAAGGATGCAAAGCGGAATAAAAGAAAGCCATTTTAATGCCAGCTCCGGCATTTGGATGTTCCGCACAAATATAAACGGCAGAATGCGAGGCACGATCGTAACAATCATGCAGCCAAGTATAATCCAGATCATTTGCATACTGATGCTCATTTATCCGTCACCACCCCGATAGTTGCGACGATCACGGTTGAGACGATAACAGCGACATGTGACGGAACAACATAGGATAATAAGATCATAAAAATCACCATGCAGACAATCAAAGAAAGATTGTGCTTCAGCTTTTCTGATGCGGCCGTCTGTATTTGCAGCACCAACAGCGCCGCAAACATGGCAGGCAATGCGAAGTCTAAACCGAGCGCTTCAGGATTGGAGATCCACTGCCCGAGCAGCCCCCCCAGCACGCAAGAGATCACCCAGCACAGATAAGCTGTAAGATTAAGGCCGTTCATCCACTTGTCATAAAGCTTGCCGTTTTTAGCCAGCCTGTTAATCGCCACCCCGAATGATTCGTCTGTGAGTAAAATGCCGAACCCGATGTTTTTCGTTAAAGAGTACTTCGTAAAATACGGCGCGAGGGTCAGACTCAGTAAAAGATGACGCAAATTGACGATAAACGTCGTTAAAATAATGGCTGAAATCGGGCTCCCGGACACAAGGAGCGAGCAAATAATAAATTGAGCAGCCCCGGCATATACACACAAGGATAATAAAGAGATTTCCAAAATACTAAGGTGAGAGGAAACTCCTACAATGCCGAAAGCAAAGCCGATGCTCATATAGCCGAGCAATGTAGGAACACAATCCTTCACCCCTTGTAAAAAAGTATCATCATTGATTTCCTGTGAAACCGTTTTTTGAACTTCCGTGTTAATCATTGTGTAAGCTCCTTTTTTTAGAGATTATAATGATAACTACTAATGAAAAAATCAAAGAAAATACGGTTCACATTAAATGAACCGATTTCCAGTTACTACATGAAATAAGGAATGATTTTGTTTCATCAGCCCTTCTACCTTTTCAGCGCCAACCTCTTTCACAAGCTCCGCAAACATGAGATCGTGCCTCATGTATTCCATGGCGACGAGAACGAGGGCGGGATCTTCTGATTTGATGGCCCACGCATTTGTCTGAGGAGAAAAATTAGCGATCAATACTTCTTTATTATCGCGGGCGGCAATTGTTAACCGCCCGCCCATGCGTTTTTCAGCCACTTCAGGAGACATATTATGATGTGTCGTAAGCCCGATCTTCATCTCCGGAGGGCCGAATACAATCGAAAAGACGGGCAATTCTTCTGCGACGCGTTTGTTAATGGCTTCTTGAATAAAAGGAACCTGCTGCTCCCAAACGGACAGCCACAGCTCTTCTTCTGCCTTTTCAATCATATCTTTCATTTCATTGATTACATGGTCATTGGTGCTGATGCGGCGGATGACGTTCATTTCCTGTTCGCTTTCAAGCGCCAATAGTTTTTCCTCAAGATAGCCGAAGGAGCTCTCGAAATCGTGCCGCAGCCGGTCAATTAATTCCCTTCCCGCTAACGGAGCGTATGTAACCGGATCAGAAGGCACGATATGGACAGCGCCTTTATCAACCAGCTTTCCTAATACCTCATAAATCATTGAGCGAGGGACGCCGGACCGTTTACTTATCTCATAACCTGTAATAGGTGAATGTTTTAATAAACCGATATATGCCTTGCATTCATATTGAGAAAAACCGAATTTCTGTAATTCTTTCAGTACATCCTCCATAAAAAACCTCCGTAGTGGTTATTCATTAAACCACTATAATGTAAGCGGTTATTTTTGTCAATGGGACCGTGTTATAGGGTCTTTCAGAATGGATGGAAGCCTATTTTTTGTTGCTTTCCAACATATTTTAGGGCGAGTTACATGTATGGCTGTTGTGAAAAACGTTGCTGTAGACCCACACAAATAAGGTTTGATACGATATGTTCATGGAAACAGAAGAGGAGGATCATGGTGGAAAACACCTCTAAAATTGCCTTTTTATCAGTGGTAAGCAATTCTTTGGTCGTATTGCTTAAAATAGCCGTCGGAATATTAACCGGTTCGGTGGCGATTCTTTCTGAGGCCATCCATTCTTTTTTAGATTTAATAGCTGCCTTTATCGCCTTTATTTCTGTGAGGATTTCTAAAAAGCCTGCTGATTCCGGGCATCCGTACGGGCATGGAAAAGTGGAAAATATATCCGGGACCATTGAGACGATTTTAATTTTTGCGGCGGGTATTTGGATGATTTATGAATGCGTGCAGAAATTGGTGAACCCGGAGCCTGTTCACCTGCCTGTATTGGGGATCATTGTGATGCTTGCAGGGGCGGTCATTAATTTTGTCGTATCGAAAATGGTGGGAAAAGAAGCCCGAAAGGTCAACTCCGTGGCCATGAAATCAAATGCCCTGCATTTACTGACGGACGTGTACACATCGTTAGGCGTTGCAGTAAGCCTTCTGTTTGTTGCTTTAACGGAGTGGTACATACTTGACCCGGTCATAGGCCTGGTGCTTGCGGCTTACATCATGCTTGAAGCCTTTAAATTAATGAAAGAAGCATTCCCTCCGCTGATGGACACTCGTTTATCCGGCGAGGAGGAGGAGACAATTTTAAAGATTATTACCTCCTTCAAGCGCGAATATATTGAAATACACGATTTTCGTACAAGGCGCTCAGGGCCGCAGGAGTATATCGATTTCCACTTAGTCGTATCATCTCATTTTACTATAGAAGAGGTGCACGGCTTATGCGACCGTATCGAAAAGGAAATCACAAATGAATTTAAAAATGCTCAAGTGCTGATTCATCCTGAGCCAGAAAGCGAAAGGAAAAAATAAAAGCGGTGTCGCCGGACCGCCGTTTCCGGTGTTTAATCGTTCGACAAAATGTGCAAACCGTTCCCTGGCCAACTTCCTTTCACTCATAATAAAGGCAGGGGGTGAAAGGCAGTGAAAGCTGCAGAATCAATCGAAACGTTTAAAAAATGGATTGCTGAAATTGAAGAAAGCAATGAACGATTGCGAAAAAAATTCGAGGCGGTTCAAAAGGAATTTTTACAAAAAAATTCACGTAAAGAAATGCTGGAACTGATAGCAAATGAGTATGCAGCAGAGGAAAGAGACGGCTTTAAGGCCCATTTTTATTACGATGATTTGGCCGAAGAAGCAAACGAGCTTGAAAAGAAATACAATCAAGAGCTGCATAATTATTATAAAAAAAGCCAGTACAACAACTATTTAATAAATAAATTGAAAGAAATCATTAAGATTTACTGATAAAAGCACCCTCAGAGGTGTTTTTTATTCGCGGTTGACATGATGTCAGGCTGACTTTATTTGAGGTGAACGATAGATAAGAGGAAAACAGAAGTTATCAACCCCGTTATGAAATTACGTTCGGCCTCTCTTAAGAAAATCCGGACTATTCATATCGAGGAGTTTCAGGCATGCGGAGGAACATAAGTTAGAAGGAGTTTTCAATCATAAAAATTTTCAAGCACAAATTGAAAATCAAGCCATATTCCAAGGAGGAGAGTATACGTGGAGCTGACCATAAGGAAGATGACAAAGGAGGATCAGGATCAGCTGATTGAAATTGATGACAGGTTTACAGCAGATTCGATTCTCGTCCTCTCTATGGATAAAAATAAAATTCACTATACGGTTGAAAATATACCCGGCTATATAAAAAGCTATAAGGACGACGAACAGCTTGAAGAATCGTCCGACTTCTCGGCATATATTGATCACCCGGATCAGGCGGTTTATGCAGCGTATATAGACGATCAGCTTGCGGGGTATGTTACGGTAAAACGCAACTGGAATGAATATGCGTATATTGAAGATATGAAAGTCGATATCAAGCACAGGCGCCAAGGAATCGGCAGGACATTAGTAGAACAGGTCATACAATGGGCAAAGGAACATAAGATGCCGGGCATCATGCTGGAAACACAAAATGTAAACGTAAAGGCTTGTCAATTTTATGAGAGCTGCGGTTTTAAGATTGGCGGTTTTGACTTTTGCCTGTATAAAGGGATAAAAAAACATGCAAATGAAGCTGCGCTGTATTGGTATTTGATATTTTAATACATTCCTAAAAAGAGGCCCATCAAAGAGGGTCTCTTTTTTTGCGGCGAAATTTAACGCTCCTTATGGTAACACAAGTCAACATCTTCAAACGGGTTTGAACCAACATTTCTTTGAAATATAGTAAAACTTAGGGTGGATATCCTTGTGACTCTTAATATAGATGACTTATTTTTTTTGAAATCAGCAAGTAGCTTATACATCTGAGGGGGTGGATTCATACGTTATGTTAGGAGAAAAGGGAAACAATTCCTTTTTCTCTAGGAGGTGAAAGTAATGAACTGTATTTCTCATAACGATATTCAACAGGGAGTTGCTGTTGCTCATAGAGAAGGTTTAGGAGATTATTTACACCAAGAACCGGTTTCCCGAAAAAGTTCGGGCCGTTCAAAAAAGCGCAAGCACCATCGTTCTTGCCGTTCTCGCAGCTTCAGACGTACGAGACGCACACGCCGTTCTCGCAGCTTCAGACGTACGAGGCGCACACGCCGCTCCCGCAGCTTCAGACGCTCGAGACGCACACGCCGCTCTCGCAGTTTCAGACGTACGAGACGCACACGCCGCTCTCGCAGCCATAAACGTACAAAACGTTCTTCACGCAAACGCTGTTTTAAATGCTAAACATGGAATCTCCTATGTTTAACGGATGCGAATAAGGAACGGTATCTGCTATAATTGAATAAAGAAAGAACTTCCAAGAAACTCCAAGCAGGAAAGCCTGCGGACACTGAACTTACAACATTGCGCTGTTTGTTTGGTGTCCGTTTTTGATTTCAGGGCCAAATAAATGACCGGTTATGCCGGATCATAGAAACGAAAGGATGATGTTATGTTTCATCTGAATAAAAATGTACCAGAAGAACCGCTCAACACGAACTTTGAAAAAACAGAGGAAGCCATTAATCACTTCTCCGCAGAAACAGCCCATGCACAAAATATCAGCAGCCAGCTTTTACATATTACAGACAGCGGGCATATAAGCATTGACTTTATCCAAAAAAGCGGGCTCCGAAACGCTAAGAAAATCGCTATTCTGGGTGATAGCGTCGCCCGGGGCCTGCGCGCACAATACGGCTTCGCTGATATTCTGAAAGACCGGACAAAGGCCGAGATTACGAATCTTTCTGTCAGCGGCGTCAATATGAGCAACAACGGAAAAAATAACATCTATCAGCAGGCGCTTAAGACGTCCGGCAATGAAGTCATTATTGTGCAGGGAACGGATGACGATTGGTGCAACCATATCGGCATTGGTAAAGACGAAAAGGATATTACCACATTTTACGGAGGGTTCTGCCAAGTCATTCAGCAGCTGCGCAGCAGAAACAAAGGGTGCAGCATCATTGTCGTGACCGCTACGAGGCAGGCGAAAATCTCAGAGGGAAAGATTGTCCGGCGCGATACCGATAAAAATAAATTAGGGCTGACGCTGGCCGACTATGTGGATGCCCAAAAAGAAGCCTGTACGCTGCTTTCCGTGCCGTATGCTGACCTGTTTTATACAGATTTAATTGACCCTTATAATCCGGCATTCCGCAAAATGTGCATGTCAGAAGGCCTTCACCCGAACGAAATAGGGCACCAAATCATTTTTCAGGAAATCTGCAGAAACTATTTTTACTATTACGGGTGAGAGGATGAATGAATAATTTATTGACAAAAACCGGAATAAAAAAAGCCCCCATTGCCGGAGGTCACTTATTTTTCTTCTCTTCTAAAAGCTCAATGATTCTTTGATTGGTATGTCTTTGCGCTCTCAAAAGCGATACAATATTTCCGGTAAAACCGATTAAAATAATTAGCAGCAAAATAATGATCCACACAAGCAGACCCCCTTCATGTAATGGAAAGCCAAAGCGCAAGCTCTTTATATATTTTACTTATGTTGTATGAAGGGGAGAATAGGTCTAAGCGATCGTGTTTTGTTTACTTTTTATCCGGGGGGAAGTGACTGGCCGGATAAATCATTCTTATAGCAGCCGCATAGGTGGAGGTCACTTCAGATCAAGATTCATGCCAAGTTCATTTGATCGTAATCAAACAGGAGTTTATATTTCGCTGAAGTGAATAAGAGCCTGCTCTATGAGTCTTTTTTTATTATAAATCTGCTTCAGCAAGAAACATAGCCGATAAAAAAGAAACCCCAGCTCTCCTGCTCTCATAAGGGATCTGGGGTTAATTCAATGCTCAGCAAGCGGATACTGATGTCTTGTCTGCAAATAAAGAAGGGGGAAGCCCCTTCTTTAGTCGATCCAACCTTCATAAGTCGCTCGATAAAACCCTTCTACAACTTCTACAGATTTAAGATAATACTTATATCCGTTTTTAATCGTTACGTTTGGGATATTTGATCTGTAAACAAAATCTTGAGTGAAAGAATCTTTAATCAATTGTGCAGAAGCTTCTCCTTGTGTTGATGTGATGGATGAATTAGCAGGACCGGCAGCAAAAGCAGGAGCAGCAGAAACAAGTAATGCCAGAGACAGGGCGGAACCAGTTAACACTTTTTTGAAGTTCATTTTAAACACTCCTTTTTCTTTTTTAATACAGTTGTATTATTACATATGTTGTTAAATTTGTCCATGTAAATTTATGTTGATGTTTTGTGAACACGAAAAGAAGGCAGTCAATTGAGATTAAAGGAAAACTTGTAATATATCGATTTTTACAGCCGTGGATTGATAACGGAGAAAAACTGGGGATAATCTCTCAAAGAAAGTCAAAAGGTTTACAAGCTTTATAAAGTTTTGTAACCGATAATATTAGAGAGCGGGTTAAGTAACACAGGTCACCAAAGGGGGGTTTTTTGTATGAAGTCCGTCACCCTTATGAAGGACTGCTTTCGTTCGACAAATTCTGCAAATGACTGAAGTGGTTCAAAGAAACGTTATAATGAAAAGATAGAACTGATTTGAAAGAGGGGGGATTCGATGCATTACATAACTGCATGCTTGAAAATTATTAGTGATAAGGGCCTTAATGAAATAATGGGGGAATTCAAAAAGCTTGAAGAAGCAACTAACAAAGAAGAAGGATGTATTACATTCCATGCTTATCCTCTTGAACCATCAGAAAGAAAAATAATGCTTTGGGAGATTTGGGAGAACGAAGAAGCTGTTAAAGCCCATTTCACCAAACCTCACACAAAAAATGTTCAAAAACAAAAATTAACGGAAGTAGAATGGTTAGTTAAAAGTAATGTGAATTAAAAAAAACTAAATCATGCTGCGGGTTTCTTTTTATACAGCAGGAGCTGAAAACATTGAATCAAATTAATTTGCTTTTAAGATTCTCACTTGAAGTCGCGGCACTGATCGTTTTAGGGTTATTTGCTTGGACTCACTTCAATGGTTATATTAGATTTGTTTTAACTTTAGTTCTGCCAATTGCGGTAATGGTTATCTGGTCCGTGTTTGCAGTTCCCGATGATCCAAGCCGAAGCGGTCAAACTGTAATAGCTGTAAACGGGATGACTAGATTGATTATTGAGTTATTGATTTTCGCAGCGGCTGTTGCTGCGCTGTATTTTAGTCATTTAAAAACAGCCAGCTTCATCTTTTTTTGTCTTATCATGCTGCACTACATTGCTTCACATGAGCGGATAAAATGGCTTTTACACCAATAAAGCATTACAAATTCAGCACTCTTTATCAGGGTGCTTTTTTATGTGCTTTCAAACTGCATCCGGTACGGCGGCAGCGTCATGGTTTATTACGCTTTATATCATGTGCGGTCTATTCGGTTAAACAGAATCAGGAATAAGATAGGCAAGACAACGAGACGAATGAAACAAAATCTATAATACTGCACGCTGGAAGCGAGTAAGAAAAGCCGTTCTGTTCAGGGACGGCTATTTGCGTTGTGAATGCCGGAGCCGAGGGACACGGTTCACCATTACGTTGTGGGAGCATTTGATCAAGATAAGCGTGAAATGATCTGTTTAGAGTGTCACAACTGTGAAATCGGGCGGTCTAAAGGGATCACTAAACGAATTTTATTATTTGTTTATTTGTTGCTTTTATCCTGATATCATCTGTAAATTTCTCTTTTTGAAGGCTTAAATTGGGTCGATTAGCCTCTTGTTATCGAGGGGATTTTATAAAAAAGAGTTGAAAATACCATTTAATTAACAAAGTTGTGTCAATTCTTTTAAAGATTCATTTTAAATATATCTTTTGTTCGGAAAAAGAGTTAATTTAAAGATGTATATAAGATACATCTTTAGGGGGTAAACAGGATGCTGAAAGAAAAAACAATTGAAATTATTAAAAGCACCGTACCGGTATTAGAAAAACACGGGGAAGAAATTACAGGACGTTTTTATGACCTGTTGTTTCAAAATCACCCTGAGCTTTTGAACATATTTAATCAAACAAATCAAAAGAAAAAAACGCAGCGTACTGCTTTAGCAAATGCTGTGATTGCAGCCGCTGCTAATATTGACCGTCTGGAAAATATTATTCCTGTTGTGAAACAAATTAGTCATAAACACAGAAGTATTGGAATTAAACCTGAACATTATCCAATTGTGGGGAAATATTTATTAATTGCCATTAAGGATGTTTTAAAGGATGCTGCAACTCCTGACATTATGCAGGCATGGGAAGAGGCATACGGCGTCATCGCAAATGCTTTTATCGGAATTGAAAAGGAAATGTATGAACAAGCAGAAAAACAAAAAGGAGGATGGAAAGGATATAAGGCGTTCAACATTGAGAAAAAGGTTCAGGAAAGTAAAGAAATTACATCTTTTTATTTAAAGCCGAAAGATGGACAACCTCTGCCCGAGTTTGAAGCAGGGCAATATATCAGCGTGAAAATTTTTATCCCGGAATCAGGTTATACCCATATTCGTCAGTATAGCTTATCAGATATTTCCGGTAAGGAATATTACCGTATTTCAGTTAAAAAAGAGGGGATCGTTTCCTCATATTTGCATGATCAATTAAATGAGAAAGATTCAATAGAAATTAGTGCGCCAGCCGGAGATTTTATTTTGGATTCGTCTTCTGAAAAAGATTTAGTTCTTATTAGTGCCGGGGTCGGTATTACGCCAATGATAAGCTTATTAAAAACAGCTGTTAAGAAACAGCCGCAACGAAACATTCTTTTTATCCATGCTGCTAAGAATAGTGAATATCATGCTTTGCGGCATGAAGTAGAGGAAGCTGCAGAACATTCATCAATTGAATCTGTCTTTATTTATAGTGAGCCATCCGAGAAAGACCGTTCAAGTAATGTTCGTTTCCGTGAAGGGCAGATTAACAAACAGTTTTTAAAAGAAGTGATCGCAAATCAAGATGCTGATTATTATCTGTGCGGGTCACCGTCTTTTATTAAACAAATGCAGAAACTGATTTCTGAATTAAATGCCGTACCTGACTCAATTCATTACGAATTATTTGAACCTCAGTTGAGCATGGCATGATTGTTTACATTCAGCACTCGATTTCCGGGCGGTCAAAACCCCTTTAAGCATATATGACCGGTAGTGAATATAGGTTTCGACAGTGGCACTGCGATGGCCGTCGCAGTGCTCTCCAACTCGTCGAGATAGAACGTTTCAGATTTTTGCGAGGAATGAAACGATTCGATGGAGGCATTATCAGCGGGTGTTCCTTTACGGGACATGCTCATGATAATGCCTTTTTCTTTGACGCCTGCTGACACGCTTAAGATGTGTAAACAGACCCCTGGTCACTGTCAGGATGCACCCTTCCGGCAGTATCGGAACTTATGATCTTGGCACAACGTTCCGATTTCCTGCTTAGCTGTTTCTTCCCGGCTCTTCCTCCTCCAGCGATAATAGACGGATCTCGAAATACCAAGATGCCGGCATATGTCGTCCTGACGGATGAGTTTTACGGCTTTTTCCGAGATCATTCCTCTCCATTCTTCGTACTTCTTCAATCTGCTGTTTCAAATACCTGTTTTCCGCCTTCAGTTTCTCTGTTTCACTTTTACATTCAGGCCCTTCTCCGAAGGAATAATACTTGCCCGCCGGCTGTTCAAAACGGTGGATTTCGCTTGCTTTATACCATTTCATTTAATGGGGTCAGTCCCTTAATGGATAGGGCTTTTTTTGTGTTTATAAACGTTTTTGAAGTGAGTATTATTTACTAAAATTGAGACATGAGAAAAAATGAAATAATACTTTTGTAACAAAATATGTTAAATATGTAATTTTTATATTGATGATATTTAAAATTTGTGGTAATTAATAATTATCTAAATTTTGAAAGGGTTGAAGTAATGAATAAATTTTTCTTGGCTCTGTTTTTATCTGTATTCACTTCTATCAGCATTGTTTCAACAGCAAATGCAGCAGTAATCGATCATGACAAGGTTGTCGGTTTTAAAGAGGTGGCACCTGCCACTGTTTCTCAAAAAGCGGCGAAACGTTTTCAACCATATTTAAAGGTTTATAGCGGCTGTGTGCCTTTTCCCGCAGTAGATGCTCAAGGCAATACGAGCGGAGGTTTACACCCTACTGGAGCGTCTGAAGGACATTGCAGTAAAAATACTGGACAAGTATATTCGCGGTCTGCATGGTACAATGGGGTTTGGGCAATTATGTATTCTTGGTATTTTCCTAAAGATGAAGCCTCTCCAAGTTTAGGTCACAGACATGACTGGGAAGGAATCGTTGTATGGGTTGATAATCCGGCAAATCAAAATCCAAAAGTTTTATCAATTGCATATTCTGGACACGGAAAATTCACAAATGTAGCACCAAGCGGAAGCAACATGAAAGATGGCGCTCATCCTTTGATTGCCTATGACAGCACGTGGCCGCTTAACCACGAATTGATGATGAGCGATCGTGTTGTAGGTGGAACTCAACCGTTAATCGGCTGGGATGATTTAACTCCTGCCGCAAGGAATGCATTAAATACAACAGATTTCGGCAAAGCAAATGTTCCGTTTAATGATAGTAACTTTACCAACAATTTAAAGAAAGCTTGGTTTAAATAAAAAATCAACTTTTTTTATCTGGGTATTGAGAGAAGAGTCCTTACTCAAAAAAGGGCTCTTTTTTCTGCTTAACTCTAGACTGCATTTACGGCCTCATGCTAAGGCGAAACTAAAGACCTCTTAATAGAGGACTCAATTCAATTTCTAGTCTTTTTTCTATACGTGTTTCTATAAAAAGAGATATACGTCACCTTTTTGTTGGTGAGTCAATAAGAGATATTATTGCAAAGGGAGGGAGCGTCTGTCCATCATTTTTAAATCTCCCCCAATTATATAGGGGAAAATACATATCAGAACACAAAAGAAAAACCCTCGAAATGTTGATATAACAACGTTTCGAGGGTTTAATTCAATGCTCTTTAAAGAGCATTTTAATTAACGAGAGTAGAACTCAACGATAAGCGCTTCGTTAATTTCCGGAGCAAGTTCAGAACGCTCTGGAAGACGAGTGAATGTACCTTCAAGCTTTTCAGCGTCGAAAGTAAGGTACTCAGGAACGAAGTTGTTTACTTCTACAGATTCTTTAATGATAGAAAGGTTACTTGATTTTTCGCGAACACCGATTGTTTGACCAGGTTTTACTTGGTAAGACGGGATGTCAACGCGGCTTCCGTCAACAAGAATGTGACCGTGGTTTACCAATTGGCGTGCTTGACGGCGAGTGCGCGCAAGACCTAGCTTGTACACAACGTTATCAAGGCGTGAATCTAAAAGAATCATGAAGTTTTCGCCGTGTTTACCAGTCATTTTTGCAGCTTTGTCAAACAATGTGCGGAATTGACGTTCGTTTACACCGTACATGTGACGAAGTTTTTGCTTTTCTTGCAATTGCAAACCGTATTCTGATAGTTTTTTACGTTGTCCCGGACCGTGTGGACCTGGTGCGTAAGGGCGTTTTTCTAATTCTTTACCTGTTCCGCTTAGAGAGATTCCTAAACGGCGTGACAGTTTCCAAGATGGACCTGTATAGCGAGCCATAATTGACTCCTCCTTTGGTTTTATTTTTGTGGAAAATAAAAACCGTCTGCTCTATTCGACCGTGCTCATTTTGTTTTCATGTATCCTCGCTCCAGCAGCAGAGAGTTACACGATACACCTTACCGCTAAGGAACAAAATGAAAACACAGAAGCTGAACAAAAAGGCTGCAATATTTCACACAAAGAACATTATATGATTTTTCTTTCCTGCCGTCAACCATTTCTCCATGAAGAGTAAAGGTTTATGATATAATGAACAAAAATGAGCAGTACATGTTTAGGTGATAAAAAATGAAAAAACAAACAACCGATCAAGTGACGGCCTTTCAACAGAAGATGCTGACGTTCTTCTTAACGAAATCTGAATCCGTCTCACTGTCCGACTCGCTGTTATGGCTGGCCTCAGCTCTTGAATCCTGCTTTGCATCTCTTTCATTGACCCTTTCACCGGCTGAATCATCCCATTTCACCATAAAATCAGAAGATGAACCGAATTATGCTCCGCTAAAAGAGAGTGACACATCATTTATCATAAAAAATCAAACGTCCGGCAGATGTTTTTTTCTTTGTTCGGAAAGCGGACTGGCGATTCCTGAGTGCATGCCTGAG
The DNA here is from genome assembly GCF_019891195.1 of Bacillus sp. YC2. Lineage (NCBI taxonomy): Bacteria > Bacillati > Bacillota > Bacilli > Caryophanales > Bacillaceae > Bacillus > Bacillus sp. YC2. The sequence continues at coordinate 110,418 of NZ_JAHXDO010000005.1, forward strand.
CTTATTACCCAGTTTATCAATCAATCTGTGAGGCAGAGCAGCCTGTTTGAGAAGACAAAGCATCAGCGGAAAATTCACAGGATGACAGAAATGTTCCATTCTCTGCTGGATCAAAATGAAGTGCTTGAAAAACTGCAGGCGAGCTTGAGCGCGGCTTTTCAGTCCTTCCGTTTTTTACTGTTCATCTCACAGGATCAGGATACGGACAGACAGCTTCTCGCAAAAGAACTGCATATGGAAGGAAAGGATGCGGATCCGTATGCCCTGAAGGTTTATTTGTCCGGCAGAATGCAGAGGAAGGGGAAAACATCCGCATATTTGCCGATCAAAGGCCAGCAGGGGACATACGGGGTTCTGAAGGCTGAAGGAATGCAGGAGGCCGTGCTATCATGCAGCCACCTGAGTGAAATGCTGCTGCTTGCAAGCGCCGCGGGAAAAGCATTTGAGAATGCGCAGCTTTACGAGCAGTCGAAAAAAAGCATTGCGAACCTGGAACTGATTAATGAAACATCGCGCCAGCTTAATCAGCGGCTCAGGCTGACGGATACGATGCGGGAGCTCGCCGCCATTATGACTCAAACGTTTCACGCAGAAGAAGTGGCTTTTTTTCATATTGATCATTTTGAAGCGCAAAACCGCCTGCCGGGACATACGGCTTTTTTTGAGACGGATTGTGCAGACAAGTACATCAATGCAGTAAAAGACAAGCTCTTTGAAGGAGAAAAAGGTGTGTTTATCGGCAATGGCAGAGCTTTGTTCGGCGAAGACGGCTATGGATCGCTGATGGCAGTGCCGATGATAGAAAACGATGCCGTGTTCGGATTCGCCATTTTGCTGAAAAAGGAATTGTATGCTTTTACGTTTGAAATGTACAAGCTGTTTCAAGCGCTTATGCATCACGCCACATTGGCTGTGACGAATTCAATGCTGCGTGACCGGCTTGAGCATCTTGTGCAGACGGACCAGCTGACGGAGCTGTATTCAAGAATATACTTGGATGAGAAAATCCAATACAGCATGAAAATTAATAAACGGGGTGTTTTGATTCTCGTTGATATTGATAATTTCAAAAGCATTAATGATACATACGGGCATCAGACGGGGGATTCTATATTAATTCAAGTAGCCTCCGTCATGAAATACCATATCAGGGAACATGATGTCGCCGCGCGCTGGGGAGGCGAGGAGCTGGCCATCTATTTGCCGAATGTCAATGTGGCATCCGGAGAACGCATCGCTAAGCGGCTCGTCCGCGCCGTGCGGGAAAATACGGAGCCCCGGGTGACGATTTCATGCGGCGTTTCCTGCTGGACAAAGACCGAGCCGATGCCGTTAAAAATGCTGGTCAAGCATGCGGATGAAGCGCTCTACACCGCCAAGCGGACCGGCAAAAACCGCCTGATCGTCCATAAAACAGCACCCTGACAAAAAAAGGAGTCGGCCTGATGGCCGAACTCCTTTTTTTATCCTAATCTTTTTTCAAGCGTTTCGACAAACTGTGCTAAATAGGCTTCATCCGTCTCATCAAAGCGGTTTTTGACGGGGCTGTCAATGTCCAGTACGCCGATAACTTCACCGTCTACGCGGATCGGGAGCACGATTTCAGACTGGGATGCAGCATCACAGGCGATATGGCCCGGGAATGCGTGCACATCGGCAATCCGCTGTACGGCGCCTTCTGAGAAGGCAGTCCCGCATACGCCTTTTCCGAACGGGATACGCACGCAAGCGGGAAGGCCCTGAAACGGTCCTAACACAAGCTCGCCTTCTTTGGCGAAATAAAATCCAGCCCAATTAACTTCTGATAACGAATGGTATATAAGCGCAGATGCGTTTGCATAATTTGCGATCGCATCAGTTTCGTCTTCTGTCATGGCTTCGAGCTGTTTAAGCAGAAGCTGATAACTTTTTTCTTTATCTCCGGATTGTTTTTCGACATGAAACATGGAAAACCCTCACTTTTTCTATAATATAAAACAAAGTTCCGGCCGTTCTGCCGGCATTTGTCGAGAAGTTCTTACAGGAACGGGGCCCTTCTGCTTGAATTGTTAAGTAATAAAGGGGTGAGCCGTATGAAAGTAAGCACCAAAGACAAAATTATTAATGCTGCTGTCCTGCTTTTTAACCAAAAAGGCTTTTCTGGCACGTCCGTCCGTGAAATCGCAAAGTCAGCTGATGTAAATGTAGCGCACATCTCCTACTATTTTAAAGGGAAAGGCGGCTTAATGGAATATTTAGTTTCCGAGTTTTACGAAGGCTACAGCAAGACGCTTGAAAAAGCCGCAGACAGTATGATCGGCGAAAACACACAGGAGCGCATCCTGCGGGTGATTTTCGATATTTTATCCTATCAGCACGACAACCGTCAATTAACGCGGTTTGTTTACCGGGAAGTGACGATTGATTCCACGCTCATCAGGGAAATTATGTCTACTTATCTAATGAAAGAAAAATATATTTTGCAGCTGATGATCGAGGAAGGGCAAAAACGCCATGAACGGCTGACGCTGCCCGTGCCGCATTTCATCCTGCAGTTAAAATCTCTTCTGATGATGCCGTATCTTCAGCCGCAATATATTACGGAGGTGCTCTATATGCAGCCGCACGAGCCGTATTTTTATAAAAGGTATTTTGAAGAAGTGACAATTTGGATCAAAAGCGTGTTCCATCAAAACGATGCGGCGCTTATGAATTAACCGTGCTTCTGTAAGTCTCATATGAATAGCCGACATCTTCCGCTTGATGGGCGTCCGACCCGAATATGAGCGGGATTTTTTTTTGCTTCGCCTGATCCGCCATCCAATCTTCCATGTACGCTTCCCCGGCAAATTTTTTTCTGAGACCTGATGTATTAAAATCAAGCTCCATTCCGTGTTCTTTCACAGCGTCAAGGCAGCGGGACACGAGATTCTTTATATGCGGTGTCATGCGGTAAGGGAAAAGGCGCACAAATTTTTTAACAAGCGTAATATGGCCGACCCGTTTTGGCTTATAGGGGCCAAGCGGTGTTACAATTGAGGAATAAACGGCTTGATAGTATTGTTCATACACGGCTTCTGTGCTTCCAAAGCGCGTAATCAGTTCTTTAAATGTATGCTTATCATAATCGAGGCATAAATAGGCCGGGCCCGCCTTCAGGAAATGGACGGATAAAATGCTGTCATCAAGAGAGGGGCCGTATGTGTCAAGAAATGCCGCGGTTTCCTCTTCATAACCCGTGATGTAGTCTGTTTCAAGCCCGGTAAGAATGCTGATTTGCCCTTTATACTCCTTTTTTAATTGCGAAAGCCGATCTAAATAGGCTTCAAGCTGCCTTGAATCCATCGCGCTGTCCTGAAGCGGCACAGGATCTTGAAAAGACGGAGGGAGCGGGGCGTGCTCTGTAAATGTGATGGAGTCAAAGCCCTTTTCGATCGCTTTTTCAACATATTGTGCCAGCTCGTCCTTCGAGCCGTGAGGGCAAAATGGCGTGTGAATATGCGCGTCTCGTTTTTCCATTTATGTCACTCCGTTTAAAAATTGCAGAATCCTGCCGAAATTATGCAAAAAGTTTTTGATTTCTGGTCAAAAAATGTTGGTTACATGGTATCATAATAACAATGAAAACGACAGATTTTCTCAATACATATATTGAAATCTTTCTGAATACATAAAACACCCTGACAGATTAGGTTGAACAACAAGGGGGCTCATTATGGAGTTAGTCATTGGGTTATTGATTATACTGCTCGTTCTGTTTGCGGCGGGCTACTTTTTCAGGAAAAAAATCTATACGGAAATTGACCGGCTGGAGTCATGGAAAATTGAAATTTTAAACCGTTCGATTGTGGAAGAAATGTCCAAGATTAAACATCTAAAAATGACCGGGCAGACGGAAGAGTTCTTTGAAAGATGGCGCGATGAGTGGGATGAAATTGTCACAGCCCATTTGCCGAAAGTTGAAGAGCTCCTTTACGATGCCGAGGAGAACGCGGACAAATACCGTTTTAAAAAAGCGAACCAGGTCCTTGTCCATATTGATGATCTCCTGACCGCGGCCGAAACGAATATAGAAGGCATTCTTCGCGAGATCAGCGACCTTGTGACAAGCGAGGAAAAAAGCCGCGGAGAGATCGAACAGGTGCGCGAGCAGTATTCAAAAGCGCGGAAAAACCTTTTGGCATACAGCCATCTCTACGGAGAGCTTTATAACAGCCTTGAGACAGATTTGGACGAGATTTGGAGCGGAATAAAACAGTTCGAAGAAGAGACGGAAGGCGGAAATTATATTGCGGCGAGAAAAGTGCTGCTTGAACAGGACCGCAGGCTCGATCAGCTTCAAACATACATAAATGACGTTCCGAAATTGCTCGCGGACTGTAAGCAGACCGTGCCGAACCAAATTGCCAAGCTGAAAGACGGCTACCGTGAAATGACGGAAAAAGGCTACAAACTGGAGCATATTCAAATTGAAAAAGAACTGGATACACTGTCAAATCAATTAAAACGGGCGGAGAACGCGCTTTTAGAGGAGCTGGACGTCGATGAAGCATCGTCCGTGCTTCAGCTGATTGATGAAACGATCCAGTCCATGTATGAACAGCTTGAAGGCGAAGTAGAGGCCGGGCAGTCGGTATTAAGCAAAATGCCGGAGCTGGTCATTGCATATGAGAAGCTGGAGGAAGAAAAGGACCGCACCAAAGCTGAAACGGAGCTTGTTAAGGAAAGCTATCAGCTGACAGCGGGAGAGCTCAGCAAACAAAATGCGTTTGAAAAGCGTATGGAAACAATCGGCCGGCTCCTTGAGCAGGCGAGAGAAAAGCTGGACGGGGAGCATGTCGCTTACTCCCTGTTAATAGAAGAAGTTGAATCTATAGAGAAGCAAATGGAAGAGGTTCAGAAAGAACATGCCGAATACCGCCAAAATCTTCAGGCGCTCAGGAAAGAGGAGCTGCAGGCAAGAGAGACGCTCACGCGGCTGCGGAAAATCATTTCTGACACGTCAAGGATGCTGCAAAAAAGCAATATTCCGGGCATCCCCGAACATGTGAAAGACAAGCTGGAGACGGCACATCATCACATAGAAGAAACCATAAACCAGCTGCAAGAGCTTCCGTTAAATATGGAGGAAGCCGGCAGACATCTGGAGCAGGCGGAAAACATCGTCACTGAGGTCAGCAAGGAAGCGGAAGAACTTGTGATTCAGGTAAAACTCATTGAACGAATCATCCAGTTCGGCAATCGTTTCCGAAGCCAGAATCACATATTATCAGAACAGCTGAAAGAAGCGGAACGGCTTTTTTACACATACAGCTACAATGAAGCATATGAGATTGCTGCCGAAGCTGTTGAAAAAGCGGCTCCCGGCGCGGTGAAAAGCATTAAAGCCGATCAATCTGCATCATAACGAGACAAACTGCACCCTGATTGAATCAGAGGTGCAGTTTTTTTACGGCATCTTTTAACATAAAAAACGCCTGCGGCTGAAATGGATTCAAGCCGCAGGCGCTAAGCCCGTTATGAATTTGCTTTATTCAGCTCAATGGGCGGGCTGATGAAAAACGTGATGATATAACCGATAACGGCTCCTGCAATCCCCGGGAGAACCCAGCCGATCCCCATGCTGTAGAGCGGAAGATTGTCATTCAAAAACGAATTCAATGACCCAAGCGGGATTCCGGCAGCCTTTAGGCCGTCTAAAATACTGAATAAACCCGTTCCGATCAGGCAAGCAATATAGACTTCCCGTCTTTCCTTAAATATTTTATCAATAAAAGAAAGGACAATAATGACAATCGCCAGCGGGTAAATCGCTGATAAGATGGGAACTGAGAATGCAATGATCTCAGCAAGCCCGAAGTTAGAAATCGCCAGACTGAACAGAGTGACAATGGTAACCACCATTTTGTATGATAAAGCGGGAATCAGTTTTGAAAAATATTCGCCGCAAGATGTGACAAGCCCGATGCTTGTGGTTAAACACGCAACCGTGATTGCTGCGCCGAGTACAATGTTGCCTAATGAACCGAACAAGTAATTAGATGATGCTGATAAAATCTTTGCTCCTTCTCCAAGCGGCCCGACAGCGTCTGTGCTCGTTGCGCCCAAGTAAGCCAATGATAAATAAATGAATGTTAAACCGGCTGCTGCAATAAGCCCCGCTTTAATACATGCGGCTGCCAGCGCTTTCCGCTGTGTGACGCCTCTGCTTTTTACCGCGTTGACCGCAACAACGCCGAATACGATCGAAGCGAGTGCGTCCATGGTTTTATAGCCCTCTAGAAATCCTTTGAAAACCGGTGTTCCCGAATAGGATGAATGTACGGCTCCAAGCCCTCCCATCGGAGTCACGATAGCTTTAACGACAATGATTAAAATGATTCCGAATTTAATCGGAGTGAGGATTTTTCCGACTCTGTCCACTACTTTGGACGGATTGAGTGCTAAATAATACGTAATGGCAAAAAATATCAGTGTGAAAATAAATAAAGATAATCTTTCAGGAACACCGGTAAGGAAAGGAAGTGCGCCGATTTCATATGAAACCGTTCCTGTCCGCGGGATCGCAAAAAGCGGTCCGATTGATAAGTACAATACAACGGTAAAAACAGTTCCGAATACCGGATGGGCTTTATCAGCAAGCCCTTTGGCATCCTTGCCGGTTAAGGCGATGGCGATAATCCCCAGAAGAGGGAGACCTACGCCGGTCAGTAAAAAACCGCCCATCGCTTTCCATACGTTAGAACCGGCCGCTTGTCCAAGCTCTGGCGGATATATCATATTTCCTGCTCCGAAAAAAAGTGCGAACAGCATGAAACCGATAATAACGGTATCTTTGACAGGTAGTGAGTGTTTCATAAAAGTCCTCCTAAATACTATGTTGAAATATTCTGTCAATTAATTGTCAGATAATATAACAAAACGAACATTACTTATTATATGGCAAAGTGGATAGAAGTCAATACTCGTTTTATTGCGAAATTATATTCATTTTTGTTATGGTAACATAAATATCATACGATGTACCGTTTTCATAAAGGAGTTAAAAAAATGATATATTTAGATAACAGCTCAACGACCGAGCCGTATGAAGACGTTTTAGAAGTATATAAACAGACAAGCAGCCGTTATTTCGGCAATCCGTCGTCCCTGCATCGGTTAGGAACTGAGACGGAACAGCTTCTTGAAGCGGCAGCGCAGCAAATAAAAAAAACCTTACGTTTGAAAAATTATGATATTGTATTTACATCAGGCGCCACTGAAGCGAATAACGCCGCTTTAAAGGGAGCTGCTTGGGCGAATATGAAGAAGGGCAGGCATATCATTGCTACAGCCGTTGAACATCCGTCAGTGACTGAGACGCTTGATCAGCTGACAGAGCTGTTTGGCTTTGAGGTCACATATCTCCCCGTCAATCAAGACGGCTTTGTGTCCGTTCAGGATGTAAAAGAAGCCATCAGGCCGGATACAATCATGGTCAGTATGATGCATGTCAACAATGAGGTCGGTTCCATCCAGCCGGTAAAGGAAACAGGCGATCTCCTTAAACAGCACCGGGATATTCTGTTTCATGTCGACCATGTGCAGGGGATTCATAAAGTCCCCCTTTCAATAGAGGAAGCGGGCATTGACCTTTGCGCCATCTCAGGGCATAAATTTCATGGCTTAAAAGGGACGGGAGCGCTCTTGGTCAAAAAGGGAACCCGCCTGAATCCGCTTATAACGGGCGGCTCGCAGCAAAAAGGCATTCGGGCCGGTACAGAACACACAGCAGGCGCCGTTTCTCTTGCAAAAGCCGTAAACCTTTCTGCCCGTGAGATGGCAGAGCGGCTTTCTTCCATGGAGGAGGCTAAGAAGGTGCTGATCAAAAGGCTGAGCGAAACGGAAGGAGTTGTGATCAACACTCCCGCCGAAAACAGCGCGCCCCACATTATTAACTTCTCCGTTCCGGGTGTGAAGGCCGAAGTTCTCCTGCACATGCTTGAGGAGAAGGGCATTTATGTTTCTACAACCGCGGCCTGTTCAGCGAGAGAGCATAAACCGAGCCGCGTGCTTTTGCAAATGAATAAGGGCGAACAGATTGCGTCAAGCAGCATCAGAGCCAGCCTGAATTTCAGCCAGACAGCAGAGGTCGCAGAGCCGTTTATGAACGCGCTTGTACCGGCTGTTCAAAAACTAAAAAAAATGATGAGGTAGCATATGAATTACGATCACATCTTAATCCGCTTTGGTGAAATATCCACAAAGGGAAAAAACAGACGCAGTTTTATTGAAAGATTAAAACAAAACATCAGACTGGTATTAAAGGATTATAAAAAAGTAAAATACTTTTCAAACCGGGACCGGATGACCATTACATTAAACGGAGAAAATCCGGAGGGAATTTGTTCCTTATTAAAGAATATATTCGGCATTCAAAGTTTTAGTCTCGCTATTAAATGCGAAAGCAGGCTGGACGAAATTAAAAAAACGGCATTAGCCGCGATAGAAGGCAAATACACACCCGGGAGCACTTTTAAAGTTGCGACAAAACGGGCTTACAAGCAGTTTGAATTAAATACGAATGAAATGAATGCTGAAATCGGCGGCCATATTTTGAAAAACACAGAAGGATTAACCGTTGATGTGAAAAACCCGGATATTCCGCTCAGGATTGAGATCAGGGAAGAAGCGACATTCCTGACCATCCGCGATGAAAAAGGCGCGGGCGGGCTTCCTGTCGGATCAGCGGGCAAAGCAATGCTCATGCTTTCCGGCGGGTTTGACAGCCCTGTCGCCGGTTTTTACGCGATGAAACGAGGATTGTCAGTGGAAGCCGTGCATTTTTTCAGTCCGCCGTATACAAGCGAACGGGCGAAGCAGAAGGTAATGGATCTCGCGGGATGCCTTGCGCGGTTCGGAGGCAGCATGACGCTTCATATCGTGCCGTTTACAAAAACGCAGGAGCTCATCCAAAAACAAATACCTGAAAACTATACGATGACGGCCACGCGGCGCCTCATGCTCCAAATAGCTGACAGAATCAGAGAAGAGCGAAACGCCCTTGCGATTATAACGGGGGAAAGCCTCGGCCAAGTGGCGAGCCAGACGCTTGAGAGCATGTATGCGATCAACGCCGTGACCGCAACACCGGTTTTGCGGCCTTTAATCGGAATGGACAAAACAGAAATCATCGAGAAATCAAAAGAAATCGGCACGTATGAGACAAGTATTCAGCCGTTTGAGGACTGCTGCACCATCTTTACACCGCCAAGCCCGAAAACACGCCCGAAAAAAGAAAAAATCGAGCATTTCGAAAGCTTTGTTGATTTTGAGCCGCTGATTGAAGAGGCGGCAGCCGGGATTGAAACCGTCACTATTTACTCAGAACAAGAAGCTCACGATAAATTTGCCGATTTGTTTTAAAAGCTGTATACAATTACCAAAGTTTTTCTGAATGAAGCCATGTGTTTTATCACATTCTATACTCACAAGGAGGTGATACACATGGCACAATCAAACAGCGGAAACAGCAACCAACTTCTAGTACCAGGGGCTGCTCAAGCTATCGACCAAATGAAGTACGAAATCGCTTCTGAATTCGGTGTAAACCTTGGACCGGAAACAACTTCTCGCGCCAACGGTTCTGTTGGAGGAGAAATCACTAAACGTCTAGTTTCTTTCGCTCAGCAAAGCATGGGCGGAAGCAACCAGCAGTTTTAATCACAATTTCACATAATGGCTAAGGAGCGGGGATGCCCCCGCTCTTTTTCATATATAAAATACACGAAGAAGAATAGGAATTTATGCATATCTTTATTGTAAAGTCCTCTGATTATGTATAATGGGGAAAGAAAGTGAGGAGTTGTTTCGTGTTAAAACGAGAAGATTTAATCGCCCCAATGAACTACAACCTTGTGAATGAAATTGAAAAATTCAGCCGTTCGAAAGAGAAGAACGCGCTTATGTGGGAAGATCAAAAAGGCAATAAAAGAGTCTGGACGTATGAAAAACTGATGGAAGAAACGAATAAAATCGGCGCCCGGCTGAAGGGACTTGGCTTTGAAAAAGGTGATAAGCTGATTGTCATGGTTCCGAGAGTGCTTGAGGCATATGCCGTCTATTTGGCTATTTTAAAAGCGGGAATGGTCGTCATTCCTTGCTCGGAAATGCTTCGCGCTAAAGATCTTGAATACCGGATCGAACATGCGGGTGTAAAAGGAGCCATCGTTTATTCTTCATTTGTCAACGCGTTTCAAGATGTGAAAACAAATGGGCTAGTGACACTTTCTATCGGTGAAAGTGATGCCGGCTGGAAAAACCTCTTAACGATAGAAGCGAACGGAGACAGCTTTCAAACGGCTGATACAACGAGAGAGGATATGGCGTTTTTATCCTATACATCCGGTACGACCGGCCAGCCTAAAGCTGTTGTACATACACATGGCTGGGCCTTTGCCCATTTGAAAACATCCGCCGGTGCATGGCTCGGCATTTCTGAAAAGGACACGGTTTGGGCCACCGCCGCGCCCGGCTGGCAGAAGTGGGTGTGGAGCCCGCTGCTTGCAGTTCTCGGAAGCGGAGCAACAGGGTTTATTTATCACGGAAGATTCGATGCCGAAACGTATTTAGAGCTGTTAAACCGCTATCAAATCAATGTATTCTGCTGTACGCCGACAGAATACCGCCTGATGGCAAAGGTAGAGAATTTGGACAAATACGACCTTTCTTCTCTTCACAGCGCCGTTTCTGCGGGTGAACCATTAAACCGCGAAGTCATCGACATTTTCCAAAAGCATTTCGGCATCAAAGTGAGAGACGGTTACGGCCAAACGGAGAGCACGCTGTTAGTCGGCGTTCTGAAAGATATGGACATTAAACCGGGAAGCATGGGGAAACCGACACCGGGGAACCAAGTAGAAATCATTAACGATGAAGGCGAAATTTGCGGAGTCGGCGAAACAGGCGACATCGCCGTGCATCTCAGCACCCCTGCGCTGTTTAAAGAATACTACAAAGACCCTGAAAGAACGAAAAAACAAATTCGCGGTGATTACTTCCTGACCGGTGACCGCGCAAAAAAAGACGAGGACGGCTATTTTTGGTTTGAAAGTCGCAACGATGACATCATTGTCAGCTCCGGCTATACAATCGGACCGTTTGAAGTGGAAGACGCGCTTGTGAAGCATCCTGAGGTAAAAGAATGCGCCGTAGTGGCGAGTCCGGATGAAATCAGAGGCTCGATCGTGAAAGCATATGTCGTCCTGCAAAACGATGAAAAACGAAGTGACGAACTTGTAAAAGAACTGCAAAACCACGTCAAAACGATAACAGCGCCTTACAAATATCCGAGAGAGATTGAATTTGTGGAAAGCCTTCCGAAAACAGCTTCAGCGAAAATCAGACGTGTTGAGCTGAGACAGCGTGAAGAACGGCTTAAAGCGGATAAAAAAGCTTAATACAGAAAAGAGTGAGCGTGAATGAAAGCGATTTGGCACGGCGGTTTCATTTATACGATGCTTGAGGAGAATCAGGTTACAGAAGCTGTTTATATTGAAGACGGCATTATCAGGCAAACAGGCAGTTATTCCGAGCTGATTGAGGCATACGGTTCAGATGATACAGCTGACATAGATTTGAAAGGGGCTGTCATGTTTCCCGGCTTCACAGACAGCCATCTGCATTTGATCGGACACGGGGAAAAACAGCTTCGCCTTGATTTGTCGGGCCTGACGTCAAAAGAAGCGATTTTGCAAGCCGCAAAAGAAGCCGAACGGGGGCTTGCGGACGGTGAATGGCTGATTGGCGAAGGCTGGAATGAAAATCAATTTGCACAGCCGGATTATTTAACGAAACATGACCTAGACCCGCTGTTTCCAGACCGTCCCGTTCTGCTGAAACGTGTGTGCAGGCACGCGGCTGCGGTCAACTCCGCTGCATTGCGTGCCGCGGGTATTACTAGCGAAACATCCGATCCGGACGGCGGAGTGATCGCCCGGGATGACGGGGAGCCGACAGGCCTTCTGCTTGATAAAGCCCAAGAGCTTGTTACACAGGTCTTGCCGCCAGCCTCACTGGATTATGTAAAGCGCGCTCTCCAAACAGCGATTATGGATTGCTGGTCAAAAGGATTGACCGGGGGGCACTCAGAGGATTTGGCATACTACGGAGACGTCTGTGTTCCTGTTACAGCGTATGAGTCGTTAACCGGCAGCGGACTGTATCCTTTCCGCGCCCATTTGCTCGTTCATCATGAAGCCGCGGACAAGTGGAGTCAGCTTCAAAAATCGACCGGTCCGTATCTAGAATACGGAGCGATGAAGATTTTCGCCGACGGAGCGCTTGGCGGGAGAACGGCCCTGCTGAAAAAACCTTATCATGATGATCCTTCAGTTTCGGGCGTGCAGGTGCACGATGACAAGACGCTCTCTTCTCTTGTCAAAAAAGCGAGAGAAAAAGGGATGGAAATCGCCGTGCATGCGATCGGCGATCTTGCGTTTGAAAAAGTGCTGGATGCCATTGAGCAGCATCCTGCAAAACCGGGACAGCGCGACAGGCTCATTCACGCTCAAGTATTAGATCACGCCCTGATCGAAAGAGCATCACAGCTTTCGATCGGGCTTGATTTGCAGCCGCATTTTGTCGCGAGTGATTTTCCTTGGGTCATTGACAGGCTCGGAGAAGAGCGGATGGAGACGGCTTTTGCCTGGAAAACGCTCATATCAAAAGGCATATTATGCGCCGGCGGTTCAGATGCTCCGATAGAACCTGTTGATCCGATTCTCGGCATTCAATCGGCGGTGCTCAGGACAAGTAAACAAAATCCAAACGGGCCGGTATATAATGAAAAAGAATGCTTAACCGTGTACGAAGCGATTCAGCTATACACAACGGGCAGCGCGGCTATCATTCACAAAGAGAAAACCCGCGGGGCTATTGCACCCGGCTATGCTGCCGATTTTACCATTCTAAGCGGTGATCCGTTTACGGTTGATCCGAAGCGTCTCCACGAGCTGAAAGCGGTAAAAACGGTCGTCAGCGGGCAGATTGTATATGAAAAAGAGGACAGGCGCTGACAGCCCGTCCTCTTTTTTTATTATAAAAAAGAGCGTTTTACTTTTTCCCAGAATGAATTGTCTTTCAGTTTAACCGTTTTGATTTTCTTTTCAGATAATGTAATTTCGACCTTTTTTACATTTCTGGTGCTGAGCGCTTCATTATCAAGCCCGATAATCGGATGCTCGTTCCCGTCCTGCACCACCCGTAATGTCAGTTTTCGATCTGAGCTTAAAATAAACGGAGAGCCGAGGGTGCGGTACGTGTTATTGTTCAATGAAGCAAGCTCTGATACCTGCATGCAGGAAATCAAAGGATCAACGACGGCGCCCGCCACCGACTTATTATAGGCGGTGCTGCCTGTCGGAGTAGAGATGATCATGCCGTCTCCCCTGAACGTTTCAAAGTGAAGATCATCAATTAACACATCCATCACAAACGTTTTAATGATGCTTGAACGAATGGAAACTTCGTTTAAACAGTGAAAATGATTGCTGTCGTCTACTGTTACGTGAATCAGCGGATATTTTCTGACCTCAAGCTGTTCGGCGGTCATGCTGTCTGCCATTTTTTCAGGCTCATCGCTGTGAAAATCGCAATATAGATGAGCTTTTCCCTTTTTAGCGATTCCGACATACAGGCAGTCATCACGGAAACCGGTCTTTCTGACGGCTTGTAAAAACGAACCGTCGCTGCCGATGCTCGCAATAATTCCGGCCTCTTCCGGATGAGACGCAACTTTAAAACCGTGCGTTTCAGCCAGTTGCTTTAAAGAGCTGACTTGTTCTTTTGTTTCGTTGTCTTGTTTGTGAAAAAAATAAACATTGCGGCGAATATCGGCCATATCCCAATTCCCCTTTGCTGTCATATTTACGTTTTTCTCCCATCAGGTATTGTGTTAAAATACCTGTGGCAATAGTGTATCATGTTTCCTGTTTATCCGTTAAGTGAAAGCCGTTTCATAAAAAGATGAAACCTTTTTTACGGGGGAACGTACGATTAGTGATAGAAAAGGAGGCGGAACAAATGAATGCAAAAAGATGGATTGCGCTCGTCATCGCCATCGGCATCTTCGGCGTATCAGTGATTGCCAGCGTGACTGTCGGCGTGCTGAAGAATTTTGGCGATACCGGGTCTGACTTCGCGTCGCTGACTGATGAATCGGAGGAAGTGACGCTGGATAAGGGCAGCCCCGGCAGCAAAATCGCCGTGCTTGAAGTGGACGGAACGATTGAGGACAACGGCGAGTCAGGCGGCCTGCTCAGCTCAGGCGGGTATGATCACCGGTCATTTTTAAAACATATTGAGCGTGCAAAAGATGACAAAAGCGTCAAAGGAATTGTCCTGAAAGTAAATTCGCCGGGGGGCGGCGTGTATGAAAGCGCAGAGATACATAAAAAACTTGAAGAAGTAAAGAAAGAAACGAAGAAGCCGATATACGTGTCCATGGGTTCAATGGCAGCGTCGGGAGGCTACTACATATCCACGGCAGCCGATAAAATCTATGCTTCTCCGGAAACGCTCACAGGCTCTTTAGGCGTGATCATGGAAAGCGTGAACTACTCTAAGCTTGCCGATGAGCTCGGGATTAAGTTTGAAACCATCAAAAGCGGGGCTCATAAAGACATCATGTCTCCGACCCGCGAGATGACCAAGGAAGAGAAAAAGATTATGCAGACGATGGTAGACAGCTCGTATGAAGGTTTCGTAGATGTCATTTCAAAAGGGCGGCATATGTCAAAAAACGATGTCAAAAAAATCGCCGACGGCCGGGTTTATGACGGCAGACAAGCGAAAAAGCTCCATCTCGTCGATGAGCTCGGTTTTTATGATGATACAATCAGCGCGATGAAAAAGGATCATAAAAATATGAAAAACGCTTCAGTCGTTACTTATGAAGAGGGCTTTGGATTGGGGTCGCTCTTATCCATGAGCGCGAACAAAATGTTTAAAAGCGAACTGGATTTTCTGAATATGAAAGAACTCATTTCACAATCCGGTTCGCCGCGAATGATGTATCTCTATGCAAAGTAGGGGGGAAGAAAGAATGGACGCGACTTACGAAGGCTTTGAAGGCAAAGAAGAGGAAGCCGAACACCACGGGGCGCTTGAACCGGCGTATGCAGGGTTTTGGATCAGGTTCTGGGCGTTTCTTCTCGATTGGCTTGTGATCTGGGGCCTTAACCACTTAATTGTTTCCCCGGTGTTCAGCCTGATGAACATCCCGAAAACAAGCGGAATGTTTACGGTTTCTGCCTACTCTGTGACAACCTTAATCGTCTATCTTGCCTATTTTGTGCTCATGACGAAATGGTTTCATCAGACACTCGGCAAGATGGTCTTCGGATTAAAGGTCATTCCTCTCGCCGACGGCAAACGGATGACTTGGGGCACCGTCATTTTCAGAGAAGCGGTCGGCCGTTATATCGATAAAATTTGGATTCTCTACGCTGTCGTTGCATTTACACCTAAAAAGCAGGGAATTCACGATCTTATCGCCGACACAGCCGTCGTTCATGAAAAACTGTATCGTAAATAAAAGCAGTAAACCCGGCGGAAGTCCGGGTTTACTTTTTTTTTGATTTGGCGATAATGCTTGCTGAGGATGTGAAGCTTATGGGATATGCCGCAGCAGCTGTTCTCATTCTCATTGCGGTCTGGCTGCTCATGAGAATGAAAATCCATCTGACATTCGAATATCTGCACGATAAAGATAATGACAAATTAACCTTAAAAACGTCGGCATTATTCGGTCTGATCCGTATCAAAAAAACGCTGCCTGTCATTAAAGTGAATAAAGAAGATGCGTCGATTGATGTCAGACAGAACACGGAATCCAAAATAAAAGGCCAAAAAGATGAGAAAAAAAAGATAACATACGAAGACGTCAAGCAAAGCATTCACCGAATTGAAATGATTCTGCATCAAGTCGTCAGAATGAAGGAAATCGGAGCTTCTTTTCTGGCTGGCATCCGTGTGACGAAATTAGAATGGATAACAGTGATCGGGATAAAAGACGCTGCTGCCACGGGTATTGCTGCCGGAGGCGTGTGGGCAATAAAGGGCGGACTGATGGCGATGCTTTTTGACCACCTTCGTTTTTTGCATAAACCCGTATACGAAGTCATTCCATCATTTCAAGCGCCTGCTTCCAAGACGCATTTTCAGTGTATATTCTTTTTCCGTTTTGGACATCTTATAGTTGCAGCTTTCAAATTGCTCAAATACGGGCGGAACGGACTTTCTATCTTGCGAAAGAAACAGCCTGTTCCGGTTACTTCAAAGAATGATTCATCAGTTTAAGGAGGAGCGCACATGGCAGACCATCCGATTCAAGGTTTAATGAAAACCGCTATGGAAAATTTAAAAGAAATGATTGACGTCAATACAATCATTGGAGACCCTGTTGAAACGCCTGACGGAAGCGTCATCTTAACAGTTTCAAAGGTAGGCTTCGGATTTGCGGCAGGCGGAAGCGAATTTGGCGGAAAGCCGGCTGAAAAAAGAACTGAGGACGATGAAAGAAAAGAGCAGAAGCTTCCATTCGGCGGCGGAAGCGGCGGAGGCGTATCAATAACGCCGATCGCGTTTCTGATTGTCGGAACAAGCGGCGTACGAATGCTTCACTTAGATGAAAACACCCATCTTATTGATAAACTTTTAGACTCCGCGCCCCAGACAATTGAACGGATCCAGCATATGTTTAAAAAAAATGACAAAGGCCGGAATCAAAAAATGACCGATATTGATTTATAACATAAAAGTTAACTGCCGCCCGCAGTTAGCTTTTTTTACGATGCGGCATAACCTTTGCAGTTTATATAAAACTCGACTATGATAGAGCTATACATAGAAAAGGGAGGAAGTATAATGGCTGACATTACATTTAAAGGCGGAGCGGTAACGCTTATCGGACAAGAAGTAAAACCGGGTGACCAAGCTCCGGATTTCACGGTGCTGACAAACGGATTAGAAGAAAAAACGCTCGCTGACATGAAAGGGAAAGTAACGATCATTTCCGTTATTCCTTCAATTGACACAGGGGTATGTGACGCGCAGACACGCCGTTTTAACGAAGAGGCTGCAAAACTCGGCGATGTGAACGTCTATACGATCAGCGCAGACCTGCCGTTTGCACAAGCGCGCTGGTGCGGAGCAAATGGAATTGATAAAGTTGAAACATTATCAGACCACAAAGACATGTCATTCGGTGAAGCGTTCGGCGTTTACATTAAAGAACTTCGTCTTCTGGCACGTTCCGTATTCGTTCTCGACCAGGACGGAAAAGTCGTTTATGCGGAATACGTAAGCGAAGCCACAAACCACCCGAATTATGAAAAACCTATCGAAGCTGCAAAAGCGTTAATCAAGTAAAGAGGTGTAAAAGAGCTCCGGGTGCTGCCGCGGAGCTCTTTTCATGGCAAGGAGGAAACAAAATGCAAAACGACCATGTCGGTCAAATTTACGAATTTTTAGATGAAGCGGCCCGAGTCATCGCTGACGGCTTGCAGCTGTCATACATTGAGGGGCTTGCAGAAGCGGGGGAAATGTACTTTCTTGAAAAAACCGAACAGCTCCCGGTGCAGGAAAAGCATGCCGAACAGCTTCAAAATCTGCTGGAAAAGGCAGATTTCAAAACGTACGAGCATGAGTGGGTGCGTAAAGCATTTCAGCTCGCCATTTTAAAAGGGCTGAAGGATAAATCACACCCGAACAGGCAAATGACCCCTGATACGATCGGCCTTTTCATCAGCTATTTGGTGAATAAATTCACGGGCGGCCAAAAGGGTTTGACACTCTTAGACCCTGCTTGCGGCACAGGAAATCTCCTGCTCACAGCAGCAAATCAGCTTTCTGACAAAATGGCAAAAAGCTTCGGGATTGAAATTGATGATGTTCTGGTAAAGATTGCTTACGCTCAGGCAAACCTGCAGGAAAAAGAGATGGAGCTGTTTTGCCAGGACAGCCTGGAGCCGTTATTTATCGATCCCGTTGATACGGTAATTTGTGATTTGCCCGTCGGCTACTATCCGAATGATGAAGGAGCTGCCGCGTACGAGCTGAAAGCGGATGAAGGCCATTCATTCGCTCACCATTTGTTTATTGAACAAAGCGTCAAGCATACAAAACCGGGCGGATACTTGTTTTTTATGATACCGAACCATCTGTTTGACAGTGCCCAAAGTGATAAACTGAAGCAGTTCTTTGCAGAAAAAGTCCATATCAACGCACTCCTTCAGCTGCCGGCTTCCATGTTTAAAGATGAGGCTCAGGCAAAGAGCATTTTAATTTTGCAGAAAAAAGGAGAAACCGCAAAGCCGCCGAAGCAAGCGCTTCTTGCCAGTCTGCCATCATTTGCAAACCAGCAGGCCATGCGGGATATGATGGCGAAATGGGATCAATGGTTTCAAAATGAAAAATAAGCGCTGAATGAACAGTTTAAGGGGTGTACCCTTAAGCTGTTTTGCTTTTTTAAATGAATGGAAAACATGTGATCAACACAAATTAAGGAAGAATAGAAAAAATTCTTCAGGCTGTCCGATCCATATGGCATAGTGGATATTTATCAGAAAATATCGACTTCATATTGAAAGCGGTGCCAAACGAGATGTTGACTTGAAATGCTGAGTTGACAATGTTTAAATGGAAAAGTCAGATATTTTTTAGACTGCATTTAAGGTCTGGGAAAAAAGAACGAAGAAGAAGAATTTTGATAGGAGCGTCATTTATGTCTAAAATTATTGCAATTAACGCAGGAAGCTCATCTTTAAAATTTCAGCTTTTCGAAATGCCTTCAGAAAAGGTGTTAACAAAAGGTTTAGTAGAACGGATCGGTATCGCCGACAGCGTTTTCACCATCAGTGTTAACGGCGAAAAAAATACAGAAGTAACAGATATTCCGGATCATGCGGTTGCAGTAAAAATGCTGCTTCACAAACTGACTGAATTCGGCATTATAAAAGATTTAAATGAAATTGACGGAATCGGCCACCGTGTCGTTCACGGCGGAGAAAAATTCAGTGATTCTGTCTTACTGACAGATGAGACAATCCGTGAAATTGAAGATATTTCTGAACTTGCGCCGCTTCACAATCCGGCTAACATCGTCGGCATTAAAGCCTTCAAAGAAGTGCTTCCGAATGTGCCTGCGGTTGCAGTCTTTGATACGGCGTTCCACCAAACGATGCCTGAGCAGTCTTACCTGTACAGCCTTCCGTACGAATACTATGAGAAATACGGCATCCGTAAATACGGCTTCCACGGCACATCTCATAAATATGTTACACAGCGCGCTTCTGAACTTCTCGGCCGTCCGCTTGAAGATTTGCGCCTGATTTCCTGCCACCTAGGAAACGGTGCAAGTATCGCAGCCGTTGAAGGCGGAAAATCGATTGATACATCAATGGGCTTCACACCGTTAGCCGGTGTTGCGATGGGAACACGCTCAGGAAACATCGACCCTGCTTTAATTCCATATATTATGGAAAAAACAGATCAAACTGCCGATGAAGTATTAAACACGTTGAACAAAAAAAGCGGACTGCTTGGCGTGTCCGGTTTCTCAAGCGACCTTCGCGATATTGTCGAAGCGTCCAAAGAAGGCAACGAGAGAGCGGAAATTGCGCTTGAAGTGTTCGCGAGCAGAATCCATAAATACATCGGTTCTTATGCTGCGAGAATGAGCGGCGTTGACGCGATTATTTTCACTGCCGGTATCGGGGAAAACAGCGTTGAAGTCAGAGAACGCGTGCTTCGCGGCTTAGAATTCATGGGTGTTTATTGGGATCCTGCACTGAACAACGTACGCGGTGAGGAAGCATTTATCAGTTACCCTCACTCTCCTGTAAAAGTCATGATCATTCCGACTGATGAAGAGGTCATGATCGCGCGTGACGTTGTCCGTTTGGCACAATAATCATCAAAAAGCACATCCTCCGGGTGTGCTTTTTTATTGAATGCCGTCACGGGAAACGTTACGATATTTTCATACATAATCAGGTAAGAGGTGAAAACATGAGCGTGCATGAACATAAACAGGAGGCTCCTGCAACGGTTCGCTGCAAGGTCATCACCGTCAGCGACACGAGAACGGAAGAGACAGACAAAAGCGGGCGTATAATGATGGATTTGATCAAAGCGGCAGGATTGCAAACGGTCGCTTATGAAATTGTAAAAGACGAGAAAGAAGAATTGCAAAAAGCCGTTTTATCCGGCTGTATGGATGAATATACAGATGCGGTGCTGCTGAACGGAGGGACGGGAATCGCAAAAAGAGATGTCACAATCGAAGCGGTCACCCCGCTGTTTTCAAAAGAACTCCCCGGCTTCGGCGAGCTGTTCCGGATGCTGAGTTACACGGAGGACATCGGCTCGGCTGCCATCCTCTCCAGAGCGGCCGCGGGAGTCATTCACAACACCGCAGTCTTCTGCACACCGGGTTCTTCCGGCGCTGTGAAGCTTGCGATGAATAAGCTCATTATTCCCGAATTGCCCCACGTCATCAGAGAGATTCAAAAAGACTTGTAAATGAATAAATAAGGCTGTGCTTCACTCAAAAAATGGGTGAAGTTTTTTTTATAAAAAGCTTGAAAAAACAGAATTTACTTGTTACAGTGTATACATACAAAATGAATTTTTATTAATTAAAACTAATTTTTATACAAAGGGAGCTTTTGACATGGCAGATCAAAAAAAAGTTGTATTGGCATATTCAGGAGGGCTTGATACCTCTGTAGCGATAAAATGGCTTCAAGAACAGGGATATGATGTTGTGGCCTGCTGCTTAGACGTAGGTGAAGGAAAGGATTTGGCATTCGTTCAGCAAAAAGCGCTGGAAGTGGGCGCGTCAAACTCATACGTTATTGATGCAAAAGAAGAATTCGCCCAAGATTACGCGCTTATTTCTATGCAGGCTCATACGATGTACGAAGGAAAATATCCGCTTGTATCTGCATTATCCCGTCCGTTGATTGCGAAAAAACTCGTCGAAGTGGCGGAAAAAGAAAACGCAGTGGCGGTAGCGCATGGCTGC
Source organism: Bacillus sp. YC2 (assembly GCF_019891195.1). Taxonomy (NCBI): domain Bacteria; kingdom Bacillati; phylum Bacillota; class Bacilli; order Caryophanales; family Bacillaceae; genus Bacillus; species Bacillus sp. YC2. The sequence goes on from NZ_JAHXDO010000005.1 coordinate 131,464, forward strand.
ACGGGTAAAGGGAACGATCAGGTTCGTTTTGAAGTATCCATTAAATCATTAAATCCTGATTTGGAAGTCATTGCTCCGGTTCGTGAGTGGCAATGGTCTCGTGAAGAGGAAATTGAATACGCGGCAAACCGCGGGATTCCGATTCCGATTAATCTCGACAGCCCTTATTCCATTGACCAAAACCTATGGGGCCGCGCCAATGAGTGCGGTATATTAGAAGACCCGTGGGCGGCGCCTCCTGAAGGGGCATACGACCTGACAGCGCCTCTTGAAAACACGCCGGATGTCCCAGATGTCATTGAAATCGCGTTTGAAGCAGGTGTTCCCGTCTCAATCGACGGCGTGTCCTATCCGCTTTCTGACTTGATTCTCAAGCTGAATGAGACAGCCGGAAAACACGGTATCGGCCGTATCGACCATGTGGAAAACCGTCTTGTCGGCATTAAGTCCCGTGAAGTATATGAGTGCCCAGGCGCCATGACGCTGATTACGGCTCACAAAGAGCTTGAGGATTTGACGCTGGTCAAAGAAGTGGCCCATTTCAAACCGGCAATCGAACAAAAACTGTCTGAAATCATCTACAACGGTTTATGGTTTTCACCGTTAAAAGACGCTCTGCTTGCTTTCTTAAAAGAAACTCAAAAACACGTTACAGGGGTAGTGCGCGTCAAGCTGTTTAAAGGCCACGCCATTGTAGAAGGACGCAAGTCGGAATTTTCTCTGTATGATGAAAAGCTTGCCACATATACAAAAGACGATGCATTTGACCATCACGCGGCGATCGGCTTTATCGAGCTTTGGGGTCTGCCGACAAAAGTGAACAGCATCGTAAAAAAGAAGGAGCAGATTAAAGCATGAAGAAGCTTTGGGGAGGCCGGTTTCAAAAAACTCCGGAAAAATGGGTCGATGAGTTCGGCGCGTCCATCACATTCGACCAAAACCTAGTCAAAGAGGATATTACAGGGTCTCTCGCTCATGCGGCAATGCTGAAAAAATGCGGCATCCTGACGGAAGAAGAAGAGAGCAGAATCCGTGAAGGGCTGGAAACGCTCCTGCAAAAAGCAGAAGATGAGACACTGGAATTCTCGGTTGATTATGAGGATATCCATTTAAATATCGAAAAAATGCTGATCGATGAAATCGGACCGCTCGGCGGCAAGCTCCATACCGGAAGAAGCCGGAATGACCAGGTGGCGACAGACATGCATTTATACTTAAAAAACCATGTCTCTCATATCATCGGGCTGATCGAACAATTCCAGCATGCGCTGATTGAAAAAGCAGAAGCCAATATTGAGACGATTCTGCCGGGATACACGCATTTGCAGCGCGCCCAGCCGATTTCCTTCGCCCACCACCTGCTCGCTTACTTTTGGATGCTGGAACGGGATAAGGAGCGATTCCGCGACTCCATGAAGCGGATCAACAAATCGCCGCTCGGCTGCGGGGCCCTTGCCGGAACTACGTTTCCGATTGACCGCGCCTATTCAGCGGAGCTTCTCGGATTTGATTCCATTTATGAAAACAGCCTGGACGGCGTCAGTGACAGAGACTTTATTTTAGAATTTTTAAGCAGCAGCAGTATGCTGATGATGCATCTTTCCCGGTTCTCTGAAGAAATTATCCTCTGGTGCTCACAGGAATTTAAATTCATCGAACTGGATGATACGTACGCGACAGGCAGCAGCATGATGCCGCAAAAGAAAAACCCTGACATGGCGGAGCTGATCCGCGGAAAAACAGGCCGCGTTTACGGTGATATGATGGGTCTGTTTACGATCATGAAAGGACTGCCGCTCGCTTACAACAAGGATTTGCAGGAAGACAAGGAAGGCATGTTCGATACTGTGAAAACAGTCGAAGGCAGCCTTCAGATTTTCACAGGCATGATTCAAACGATGACCGTGAACATAGACACGATGAAACAGGCGACGAAACAAGACTTTTCGAACGCGACCGAGCTTGCGGACTATTTAGCGAAAAAGGGCATGCCGTTCAGAGAAGCTCATGAAGTGGTCGGAAAGCTTGTGTACACCTGCATTGAAAAAGGTATCTATTTAAGCGACATGGCGTTTGAAGATTTCCTTCAGGCAAGCAGTCTCTTTGAGGAGGATATTTACACCGTTCTCGATCCTTACCATGCAGTGGAAAAAAGAATGAGCGCCGGCGGAACTGGCTTTAAACAGGTAGAGCAGGCACTCGTTAAAGCAAAAGCTTGTGCAGGCTTTTAATATGTTAAAATTTCCTTCATAATTTCCCGTCATACAAGACACCCTACATCTATACTGATGGGAGGTAGAAGGAATGCGCAAAGAACAAGAACGTTATATCTATGATGAAAAAGAAAGCGAAGAAACGGCCCGGCTCATTTCAGAGGCATACCAAAGCGGCTATGTCGGAATGGAGGAAGCCTCCGCTTCTCCTTCTGAAGATTAAGCTGTCTGTACAGACGGCTTTTTTTTCATGCAACTGAAGTGCAAAAAAGTGATATTGCCGCCTGTTTATAGTAAAGTAGAGGGAGAAATGACTTAATTGAAGCGGCGACGTTGCCTGGGGAGGGTATTCATGTGCGACATGCTCTAATTACTGCCGGTACAAAGGGATTAGGCCGGAAAGTGACTGAAATGCTGCTGGAAAAAGGCTTCTCCGTCACGGTGAATTACAGACAGGACGAAGAAGCAGTCGCCTGTCTGAAGGCTGATTATCCCCAGTGCCATGACAGACTGCAATTCGTAAAGGGTGATGTCACCCGAAAAGATGATCTGATGCGGATTGCCGAAGCGGCCCTTCAGCGGTTTGGGAGGATTGACATCCTTATTAACAATGCCGGGCCGTACATATTTGAGCGAAAGAAGCTTGCTGATTACTCAGATGAGGAATGGTACGGCATGCTGGAAGGAAATTTAAGCGCTGTTTTTCATTTGTTTAAGGCAGTCATTCCGGCCATGAGAAAACAGCGGTTCGGCCGGATTATTACATACGGCTTCCAAGGGGCTGCCCATGCGCCCGGCTGGCTTCACCGTTCCGCCTTCGGGGCGGCAAAGGTCGGCTTAGCTTCGCTGACCAAAACTATTGCGATTGAAGAGGCTGAATCTGGCATTACGGCCAATATGGTCTGTCCGGGTGATATCGTAGGGGACATGAAGGAAGCATCCATAGAGGAAGCGAGACTGAAAATCGGCAAGGAAAATACGCCGATAGGAAGGTCCGGAACCGGAGAAGACATTGCGAGAATCATCGCTTTTTTATGTGAGGAAGACTCCGATCTTGTAACCGGAACCGTCATTGAAGCCACAGGAGGGCTTAATGTGATTAACAGGCATCAATCCCTGTAAGTTTTTCGGCTTGTAAAAAAGGGAACTTGATAAATACAAAATTTTTAATGAGGTGAAAAACCGATGAAAGTGACGTATTACGGACATTCTGTGGTTCATGTGGAAACAAAAACGCATAACATTATGATCGATCCGTTTTTAACCGGAAACAGCATGACTGACCTGAAACCGGAAGAGGTAAAAGCGGATGTGATCCTGCTCACTCACGGGCACAATGACCATGTCGGAGATACAGAGCAAATCGCCAAACAAAACGATGCGCTCGTCATCGCACCGAACGAGCTGGCTGTTTATCTCGGCTTTAAGGGCTTAAACGTTCATCCGATGCATATCGGCGGCTCGCGCCAATTTGATTTCGGCAAAGTTAAACTGACGCAGGCGTTCCACGGATCAGCCGTCACTGATGAAGAAAACAAAACCATCACATACACGGGAATGCCATCGGGAATTTTATTGACGATCGACGGAAAAACCATTTTTCACGCCGGAGACACAGGGCTGTTCTCCGATATGAAACTGATCGGGGAATTAAACCATATTGATCTGGCCTTTCTGCCGATTGGCGACAACTTTACGATGGGGCCGGAGGACGCGAAGCTTGCAGCTGAATGGCTGAGAGCTAAACAGGTGGTTCCCGTTCATTACAATACTTTCCCTGTTATTGAGCAAGACCCTGACGCTTTCGCTGAAAGCCTGCCGGGCGGCGTCGGCAAAGTCATGGCAGCCGGCGAGTCAATCGAGCTTGTCTGACGGCTGAACGAAGATAAACTGACCTTCTGAATCAAAGCATTCAGAAGGTTTTTTTGTGAGGCCGTCTTTTTTCAGATGCCTCGTTGCGAATGAATCCCCCGTACCCTTATAATAAAAGCAGAAGACTGTCCTTAGAGGTGAAAGGCTTGGCAACAAAGCATGAACAAATACTATCTTACATAGATTCGCTGCCTGTCGGTGAAAAAATTTCTGTCAGAAGAATTGCAAAAGAGATGAAAGTCAGTGAAGGAACGGCTTACAGAGCCATTAAGGAAGCCGAAAACAAAGGCTTTGTTTCCACGATTGAACGTGTGGGGACGATCCGCATTGAACAGAAGAAAAAAGAAAATATTGAAAAGCTGACATATGCAGAGGTTGTAAATGTAATAGACGGCCAGGTGCTCGGCGGACGGGCAGGCCTCCATAAAACATTAAATAAATTTGTAATCGGCGCGATGGAACTTGACGCGATGATGCGCTATACGGCGGCGGGGAACCTGTTAATTGTCGGAAACAGAATCAACGCCCACCGTCAGGCGCTTGAAGCAGGCGCGGCTGTATTGGTAACCGGGGGCTTTAACACCGATGACAGCATCATTCAGCTTGCCGATGAATTGGAGCTGCCCATTCTATCCACGAGCTATGATACCTTCACGGTTGCTGCCATGATAAACCGGGCAATCTATGACCAGCTGATTAAAAAAGAAATTGTGCTTGTGGAAGACATTTTGACGCCGGCAGAAAGAACCGTCACGCTTTCTCCTAAGGATAAGCTGGAAAAATGGTACGAGAAAAACTATGAAACCGGCCACGGCCGCTTCCCGGTCATCGATCAGCATATGAAAATTCACGGGATTCTGACCTCAAAAGATATCGCCGGGCATGACAGGTCTGTCCAGATTGAAAAAGTAATGACGAAAAACCCGGTCACAGTGATCGGAAAAACGTCGGTTGCCTCGGCGGCTCAAATGATGGTGTGGGAAGGGATCGAAGTGCTTCCGGTTACTGACGGGCATCACAGGCTGATTGGCATGATCAGCCGTCAGGATGTCTTAAAAGCGCTGCAAATGGTTCAAAAGCAGCCCCAGGTCGGGGAAAAGCTCGATGATATCGTTTCAAGAGGATTTAAAGAAGAGGAAGATGATAAACAAATACCCGCTGTTTATCAATATGAAGTAACGCCGCAAATGACCAATCAGCTTGGGACGATCTCTTACGGGGTGTTTACGACCATTTTAACGCAGGCCGCCAGCCGGTTTTTACGCTCGCGTAAACGCGGAGAGCTGGTAATTGAAAGCATTACGATTTTCTTTTTAAAGCCCGTGCAGATGGAATCGGTCATTGAGGTAAAACCGCGCATTCTCGAAGCCGGCCGGAAGTTCGGCAAAATGGAAGTGGAAGTGTCAAGCCAAAGCGGCATCGTATCAAAAGCGATGCTGATGGTGCAGCTGATGGAGAGAAGTTAAGGGACGCTGTCCGGTCCCTTGGCCTTCACTATGCGTGGTCTCTCTCCGCTTCTTTTGCATGGATGGGTTCATAATGCTTATAGGCTTTATACCCAGCCCATGCGCTGCCTGCCCCTATTAAAATGAAGACGCCGCCGATGACGAGGGTTAAGACTGAATGAAATAAAATCATTTGGTTTATCCCGTACAGCAGCACCAGCGCGCCTAACGCCATACTTGATTTAGCCGAAAAACATTCCTTTTCCAGCGCCCGTTTCGTCCGAACGCCCTTTACTTTGTAATAGACGTAAAAGCAGGCAGAAAGCCCGATGAGAAGAACAAAAACCAGCATAAATGAAATCCTCCATTGTATGAGTTTACGAAACCGTTAAACCTGTCTTGCCGAAAGATTTTCCTTTTCCGTAATCAAAGAGTATGATTAAATGAATAAAAACAAAAAGGAGAAAAAGATGAAATCCGAACTGATCAGAACCATATCATTATATGACACCATTATCTTACATAGACATGTGAGGCCTGACCCAGACGCTTACGGATCACAGTGCGGCCTTACGGAAATCCTGCGGGAAACGTATCCTGAAAAAAATATTTTTGCCGTCGGACAGCCTGAGCCGTCCTTGTCTTTCTTATATTCCCTCGATGAGGTGGATGACGAAACATATAAAGATGCTCTTGTCATCGTATGTGACACCGCAAATCAAGGGCGTGTCGACGATCAGCGCTACCATTCCGGCGCAAAGCTCATGAAAATAGATCACCATCCAAATGAAGATCCGTATGGCGATCTTTTATGGGTCGATACGAATGCAAGCTCCGTAAGCGAAATGATCTATGAGCTGTACCTGGAAGGAAAGCAGCACGGCTGGAAACTGAACACGAAAGCAGCTGAGCTGATCTACGCGGGTATCGTCGGTGATACGGGACGCTTTTTATTCCCGAACACAACAAAAAAGACATTAAAATACGCGGGAGAGCTCATTGAGTTCCCATTTTCATCCTCGGAGCTGTTTAATCAATTGTATGAAACAAAATTGAATGTGGTGAAGCTGAACGGCTTTATTTATCAAAATGTGTCATTGTCTGAAAACGGCGTCGCTTCCGTTTTCATTAAGAAAGACATTCTGGAGACATATGGGACAACCGCTTCTGAAGCGTCACAGCTTGTCGGAACGCTTGGAAATATTTCAGGTATTCGCGCATGGGTGTTTTTCGTAGAAGAAGACGATCAAATCAGAGTCCGGTTCCGCTCTAAAGGACCGGTCATTAATGGACTTGCCCGAAAATACAATGGCGGTGGGCATCCGTTCGCAGCCGGCGCGTCCGTCTACAGCTGGGACGAAACCGAGCCGATTTTGGCTGATCTGGAAGAGTTATGTAACGAACACAAGTAGAGGGGAGACCCTCTTTCTTAGTGTTCATCTGTCAAGGGGATGAACCAGCAGCCGAATTCAGTCAGGTCTTCGTAGACGCGGAGATTATAGATTTGGAGTTCTTTTTTTATGAGGGAAGCGAGTGTGTCTGTTTCTGCATATGCGGAATAGCCTTGTCTGATTCGGTCTGCGTGATCTTTTGCTAATCGTCGTTCACTAAAAACCTCCATTTTCCCTTCCTCCCTTCAGATTCATTGAAAATGTCTCATTTACAGTTTATAAAAAAGCGGAGAAAAAAGCGACACATCTTTGGAAAATTTTTAAAAATGACATATTTACGTCGCAAAAGAAATATTAATTTCGACAGACAATCTCGTGTAAATTGTCAGTTCCTTCACTTCAGCTTTGTATTCCTTCTCATTTATGGTGTACACTTTGTTTTCAATCGTCCGTTTTAAAAGCTCCTTTGTTTTATACACACTTTCAATATCTTTTGTAATGACCTCAGAGATATTATCTTTTACATGCTCTTCGAATTTCATTTTGTCAGGCTGCGAAATTTTATATTTTTCGCCGTTAAGCAGTTTAATATCAACACTTTGAATCAGCAGCCTTTTTTTATTGTCTTCATTTAATTTATGAAGATCTTCCTGATAGATGGAAATCTGAGTCTTCAAATCCCGCATATGCTCCTGCTGTTTTTCGATTAATGTCACCTGTTCTTCCTGAAACGTTGCGTATGTAAACAGGAAAAACAGCCAGCTGACTGCAGCGCCGCACATCATCCCCGCAAAAAAACGCTGCCACCCCGGTTTTTTATAATATTCGGGAATTCTCATGAGGAGATATTCTCCTGGGTCAGCCAAGAAATAATCAGCCAGCCGGTCTGGGCGCCGCCCATGGCTGAGATGATCAACAGAAGCTGTTTAAAAATGTCGCGCGTATTCCCTTCTAAAATTCCTCTTTCAAAGCTGTACACCGCGTCAAACGTCCCTCCGATGGCCGCGACGAGCGCCCAGATTTTCAGCCTGTTCGCCAGCTTCGTAATCGCTGTCAGCGGGGCCTCGCCCGATAAATAAGCGCCGATGCCGCCGATCAGCGCGCCGCCGAACAAAACACCGAACGCGATAAAATAACTATTAATGAAATTTGCCATAAATCCGGCTTCCTGATCCATTTTATACATCACCTCACCTTACTATCATATTGAGCGATACGGACAAGTATGATGATGAGTCAAAAAAGAACATTTGTTTCTTATGAAAACCCGTCTTATAATGTAGAAAGACAAAAATGAACGTATACGAGAAAGGGGTGGCGGCTTTGTCTTTTGTTCACCTGCAAGTACATAGCGGCTATAGTCTGTTAAACAGCGCCGCTTCCGTGAAAGAGCTTGTCAAAGAGGCCGGCGCGCTCGGATATTCATCTTTGGCGCTGACTGACGAAAATGTCATGTACGGCGCCATTGAGTTTTATAAAGCATGCAAGGCAAACGGAATCAGGCCGATTATCGGACTGACGGCATCTCTTTACACGGATGAATCCGAACTTGAAGCCTGTCCGCTTGTTCTTTTGGCGGCGACGAACGCCGGTTATCAAAACCTGCTGAAGATTTCAAGCGCGCTGCAATCCAAATCAAAGGGCGGCATCAAACAAAAATGGATGAAAAGCTATCATGAGGGGCTCATCGCCATTACACCCGGTGAAAAAGGGTATATTGAAACCTTGCTGCAAGCGGGGGAGTTTGAAAAAGCGGTTCAAACCGCTAAGGAGTTTCGGGCGTTGTTTGGAGAAGGCTGTTTTTACTTAGGGTACCAGCCGTTTAAAAACGACGGGACATTATCAGAAGAGATTCTCCGGCTGTCCGCCGAGACGGAAATCGCTGTCTGCGCAACCGGGGATGTTCATTATATACGGAAAGAAGATCAAGATGCTTATCGCTGTCTGTGCGCCATTAAAGCCGGGGAAAAATGGGCCGATCAGAGCGGGGATATACCCGGCTTACATTTGAGATCGCCTGATGAGATGAGAGAGCTTTACGCCGAGCATCCCGAGGCGCTGGAGGCATCAGCAAATATCGCAAAACAGTGCCATGTTGATGTCAGCCTCGGACAGACACGGCTTCCGTCATTTCCGGCGCCAAACGGAAAATCTGCGGATGATTACTTGGCGGAAGTATGCTTTGAAGGGCTGCGACGCCGTTTTGAATCACCCGATGATCGCGCTGTCCGGCGGCTTGAATACGAGCTGGATGTGATCAGGCGGATGCGATTCAGCGATTACTTTCTCATCGTGTGGGATTTTATGAAATACGCGCATGAGCAAGGCATCGTAACCGGACCTGGAAGGGGATCCGCGGCAGGCTCACTTGTCGCTTACACCCTTTTCATTACAGATGTAGATCCGCTGAAACATTCTCTGCTGTTTGAGCGTTTTCTGAATCCTGAGCGAATCAGCATGCCGGATATTGATATTGATTTCCCTGATACAAGAAGGGATGAGGTCATTCAATATGTGCAAAAAAAATACGGCAGTATGCATGTGGCTCAGATCATTACCTTCGGAACTCTTGCGGCAAAGGCTGCTTTAAGAGATACCGGGAGAGTCTTCGGAATCAGCCCGAAAGAAGCCGACCAGCTCGCCCGCCTGATCCCGTCAAAGCCCGGTATGACGCTGGAGGAGGCGAGGCGCCAGTCCGCACAGCTGAATCAGCGGCTTTCTGAATCCGCCGTGACTGCCAAAGTTTTCCGAATCGCCCAGAAAATCGAAGGCCTTCCGAGGCATACGTCTACACATGCGGCAGGCGTTGTTCTCAGCCAAGAGCCTCTATCTGAGATTGTTCCCCTTCAGGAAGGCCATGAAGGCGTATACTTAACCCAGTATGCGATGGATCATCTGGAGGATCTCGGCCTTTTAAAAATGGACTTTTTAGGCCTGCGTAATCTTACGCTGATCGAATCGATTAAAACGATGATTGAAAAAGAGACAAATACCAAAATAGATTTTTCCGGGATTTCCTATCAAGATGAAAAAACCTTCACACTGCTTTCAAAAGGCGATACGACAGGGATTTTTCAGCTTGAATCGTCAGGAATGAGGAGCGTGCTGAAGCGCCTTAAGCCGTCAAGGCTTGAGGACATTGTCGCGGTTAATGCGCTGTACAGGCCGGGTCCGATGGAAAATATCCCGTTATTTATTGACCGGAAACACGGGCGGGCGCGTGTAGAGGTTCCGCATGAAGATGTAAGGAGCATCCTGGCTGAAACATACGGCGTCATCGTCTATCAGGAGCAGATTATGATGATCGCATCGCGCATGGCAGGTTTTTCTTTAGGCGAGGCGGACCTGCTCAGACGTGCCGTCAGCAAAAAGCAGAAGAACATTTTGGACAGGGAGCGAAGCCATTTTGTTGAAGGGTGCTTAAAAAAGGAGTATTCTGTAGTCACTGCAAACGAGGTCTACGATCTGATTGTGAAATTCGCAAACTACGGATTTAACCGCAGCCATGCTGTAGCATACAGCATGATCGGCTATCAGCTCGCGTATTTAAAGGCGCATTATCCTTTATATTTTATGTGCGGGCTGCTGACGAGCGTCATCGGCAATGAGGACAAAATATCGCAATATCTGTACGAAGCAAAGGGGAGCGGGATTGAAGTCCTTCCGCCGTCAGTAAACAGCAGCAGTTTTCCGTTTACAGTTGAAAACGGAGCCGTCAGATACAGCTTGCGCGCCATTAAAAACGTAGGTGTCTCGGCAGTGAAAGATATTTATAAAGCAAGAAAACATAAACCGTTCGAGGATCTTTTTGATTTCTGCTTTCGCGTACCTGCAAAGAGTGTAAATCGAAAAACCATCGAAGCCCTTATATTTTCTGGTGCCATGGACGAATTCAATCAAAACCGCGCGACCTTGCTCGCCTCCGTTGATGTGGCTTTAGAGCACGCCGAGCTTTTTCGTGCAGACGATGACCAGATGGGATTGTTTTTGGAAGAATCTTTTTCCATTAAGCCAAAATATGTAGAAGCTGAGGAATTTCCGCTTGTGGACATGCTTCGGTTTGAAAAGGAGGCCCTCGGCGTTTATTTCTCAAGCCATCCTTTGTCTGTCTTCAGGGACGGGCTGACGGCCCGGGGAGCGCTGCCGATAGCAGAAGCGCGGCAAATGCCGAAGGGTCAGCTGTCAATCGGGGCTTTGCTCGCCGGCATCAAAACGATTCGGACAAAGACAGGTCAGCATATGGCGTTTCTCACATTAAGCGACGAAACGGGAGAGATCGAAGCCATCGTGTTTCCTGACCAATTCAGAAAGCTGTCGCCGCTCTTAACAGAAGGCGCGCTTTTATACGCGTATGGAAAAATGGAGCAGCGGCAGGAAAAAACACAGTTCATTATTTCCGCGGCATCCATTTTGGAGCAAACGGGAACTGACAAAGCGCCGTCTGTTTATATCAAAATAGAAGGCAGTCGTCACAATCAGGAACTTTTGGCAAAGATGAAGCGTATTTTACTGGAGCATAAAGGGGAAACTGGCGTGTATCTTTATTATGAGAAGCAGAAGCAGACGATTAAGCTGCCTGATTCTTTTCATATACAAGCTGACCATCAGGTGTTATACCGTTTAAAAGAGCTGTTGGGCCGGCAAAACGTCGTATTAAAATAGTGGTAACACCAATAGTTTTGTTATACAATTGAAGCAATTGTGCTATCTTATTTAAAGATTCTGATATTTTTCATCTCCAGAGATTGTACCAGTCTATGCAGCAGAATATGTAATAAAGTACTTAAAAGGAGTGTATTAAAGAATGTCATTAAGAGAAGAAGCATTACATTTACACAAAGTCAACCAAGGAAAACTGGAATCAAAAGCAAAGGTTGAAGTAAGAAATGCGGAAGATTTAAGCCTTGCTTACTCTCCTGGTGTGGCTGAGCCGTGTAAAGAGATTTATGATGACCAAAACAAAGTATATGATTATACAATGAAGGGGAACATGGTAGCAGTCGTAACAGACGGATCAGCCGTTCTCGGACTCGGCAATATCGGGCCTGAAGCTTCACTGCCTGTCATGGAAGGGAAAGCGGTCCTCTTTAAAAGCTTCGCAGGAGTAGACGCGTTCCCGATCGCGCTTGACACAAATGATGTGGACAAAATAATCGACACGGTGAAGCTTCTTGCTCCGACTTTCGGCGGCGTCAACCTTGAAGACATTGCGGCACCGAACTGCTTTATCATTGAAGAACGCCTGAAAAAAGAAACAAATATTCCGGTTTTCCACGATGATCAGCACGGAACTGCCATTGTAACCGTTGCCGGGCTTGTAAACGCGTTGAAATTGTCAGGGAAATCCATGTCATCCATTAAAGTGGTGGCGAACGGAGCGGGAGCGGCAGGCATCGCGATCATAAAGCTTCTCTATCATTTCGGCGTACGGGATATCGTGATGTGCGACTCAAAAGGAGCCATTTACGAAGGGCGCCCTGCCGGCATGAACAGTGTGAAAAACGAAGTGGCGAAGTTTACTAACCAAGATCGCAAAGACGGCTCGCTTCAGGATGTCATTAAAGATGCAGACGTCTTTATCGGCGTTTCAGTCGAGGGTGCCTTAACGAAAGAAATGGTTGAAAGCATGGCGAACGATCCGATCATTTTCGCAATGGCGAACCCGAATCCGGAAATCATGCCTGAGGACGCGCGCGCAGCCGGCGCAAGCGTAATCGGAACAGGCCGCTCCGATTTCCCGAACCAGGTAAACAATGTATTGGCATTCCCGGGAATTTTCCGCGGAGCGCTTGACGTTCGCGCGACTCATATTAACGAAGAGATGAAAATTGCAGCGGTTGAAGCCATTGCGTCCCTCGTTTCAGAGGAAGAATTGAGCGCGGATTATGTCATCCCGGCTCCATTTGACAAACGCGTTGCGCCTGCTGTTGCAAAAGCTGTTGCAAAAGCGGCGATGGAAACAGGTGTGGCAAGAATGAACGTTGACCCTGAAGAAGTCGCTGAAAAAACAAGAAAGCTTACTGTCATCGGCGAATAAATAACGGATATAAGAATGGCAGCGCGTTGGCAGAAAACAACGCGCTGTTGTTCAATAAACGGACTGCCGACATTTTTTAAAGGGCAGGTCTTGAAAAAATTTCAGCAGTATCCGCTATTTCTTTTGAAAACGCTGACAAATAAGGCTGAGCAACGTTTTTCACTGCTTTTTTAATACCGATATCGGCCTGTTTCAGAGCAAAAAATGTCGAATGGAGGATGACACCGTTTGACAAAAAAAGTACAATAGTTTCGGTAAAGTTATTATTAAGTCTATCTTAATCGGAAGACATGCAGTGAAGAGAACCCTTCACAAAAGGGAGGTAATCATTTGTTAAAGGATATATTCACAAAAAAGAAAAAATATGCTTCCGTGCCGTCTGAGCAGGCAAAACACGATGTTCCGGAAGGCATTATGACAAAGTGCCCCAAATGTAAAAAAATCATGCTCACAAAAGAGTTAGATAAAAATCTGCGCGTCTGCATGAATTGCGGATACCATTTCCCGATGAATGCAAAACAGCGCATCGATAGCATCCTGGATGAAGATTCATTTGAGGAATTCAACCAGGGAATGATTTCTGAGAACCCGCTCGGTTTTCCGGGATATTTAGAAAAAGTCGAAAAAGACCGTGAGAAAACATCTTTGAATGAAGCGGTTGTTACCGGAAAAGGGAACATCAACGGTTTCCCTGCCGTGGTCGCGATTATGGATTCGACATTCCGCATGGGAAGCATGGGTTCCGTTGTCGGAGAAAAAATTACGCTTGCAATTGAAAAAGCAAAAGAGGAAAAAGTCCCATTTATCATCTTTACCGCTTCCGGCGGCGCACGCATGCAGGAAGGGGTCTTAAGCCTTATGCAGATGGCGAAGACAAGCTCTGCATTAAAACTGTTCAGTGAGGAGCAGGGCCTGATTATTTCAATCATGACCCATCCGACGACAGGCGGGGTATCGGCGAGCTTCGCTTCTCTCGGCGATTATAATCTCGCTGAACCGGGAGCCTTGATCGGTTTTGCGGGAAGACGTATCATTGAACAGACGATCGGGGAAAAACTGCCGGAAGATTTCCAGACGGCGGAATTTTTATTAAAGCACGGCCAGCTTGATGCAGTAATTCATAGAAATGATATGAAAGATAAACTCGGATATCTGCTGGACATGCACCAAACAGGAGGTGAGCATGAGTGGCTGCAAGATTAGAATTTGAAAAACCGGTGGTTGAACTGCAAACTAAAATCGCCGAACTGAAAAAATTCACCCAAGATTCGGATATGGATTTAAGCGCTGAAATCGAAAGGCTTGAAGACCGGCTCAGCAAGCTTCAAGATGAAATTTATAAAAATCTGAAGCCGTGGGACAGAGTTCAAATCGCCCGGCTGCCTGACCGTCCGACGACGCTTGATTACATTCAATATCTGTTTACCGACTTTTTTGAATGCCACGGAGACAGAACGTACGGAGACGATGCGGCGATTGTCGGGGGAGTTGCCAAGTATCACGGCATGCCCGTAACCGTCATCGGCCACCAGCGCGGAAAAGATACGAAAGAAAACCTTGTCCGCAATTTCGGGATGCCTCATCCTGAAGGCTACCGCAAAGCGCTTCGCCTCATGAAACAAGCCGATAAGTTTAACCGTCCGATTATCTGCTTTATTGATACGAAGGGAGCATATCCCGGTAAAGCGGCTGAGGAGCGCGGACAAAGCGAAGCAATTGCCAAAAACCTGTTCGAAATGGCCGGACTCACAGTGCCTGTCATTTGTATCGTAATCGGAGAAGGCGGAAGCGGAGGCGCGCTGGCTCTGGGTGTGGGCAACCGCATGTTTATGCTGGAAAACTCTACTTATTCGGTTATTTCTCCTGAAGGAGCGGCATCAATTTTATGGAAAGATTCAAGCCTTGCCAAAAAAGCGGCAGAAACCATGAAGATCACTGCGCCTGACTTATTAGAATTAGGTATTATAGATCATATGATTAAAGAAGTAAAAGGCGGAGCACACCATGATATTAAGCAGCAGGCGGGCTATATTGACGAAACTCTGAAACAATCGTTAAAATCTCTTATCAAACTGAGCGCGGAAGAATTGATCAGCCAGCGCTATGAAAAATATAAAGCGATTGGGAAAGTTTCGGTTGAGGATCATTATATCGGGGTAAACTAAATAGACGTGAAGCCTATGGCTCACGTTTATTTTTTGTGATATTCCTTAAATTTTATTTAAAAACAATTTATTTAATTGTATAATAGGTAAGGTTTCATGGGAGCCCAGGCGTCCCTTTTCATTGTTTTAGGGCAATGATCATGATATGTTTAACATATATATGTTCTGAGGTGAATAGGAAATGAAGCGTATAGGAGTTTTAACGAGCGGCGGGGATTCCCCGGGGATGAACGCGGCGGTTCGCGCGGTTGTACGGAAGGCTATCTACCACAACGTAGAGGTTTACGGCATTTATAACGGTTATGCCGGATTAATCAACGGGAAAATAGAAAAACTGGAGCTTGGCTCGGTTGGTGACATCATTCACCGCGGCGGAACAAAGCTGTACACAGCCAGATGTCCTGAATTCAAAACAGTTGAAGGCCGTGAAAAAGGAATAGAAAATTTAAAGAAACTCGGCATTGAGGGGCTTGTGGTCATTGGCGGCGACGGTTCTTACATGGGAGCGAAAAAATTAACGGAACACGGGTTTCCGTGTGTAGGTGTACCGGGTACGATAGATAATGACATCCCGGGAACTGATTTTACGATCGGATTCGATACGGCGTTAAATACTGTCATCGACGCGATTGATAAAATCCGTGACACAGCTACGTCGCATGAACGTACATATGTCATTGAAGTGATGGGGCGCCATGCGGGCGACATTGCTTTATGGGCAGGGCTTGCCGGCGGAGCGGAATCGATTTTAATTCCTGAAGCGGACTATGATATGCATGAAATTATCGGCCGCTTAAAAAGAGGGCATGACCGCGGAAAGAAACACAGTATCATTATCGTTGCCGAAGGGGTAGGCAGCGGAGTTGAATTCGGAAAACGCATCGAAGAAGAAACAAACCTAGAAACGCGTGTATCTGTGTTAGGGCACATCCAGCGCGGCGGATCTCCAAGCGCTTCTGACCGCGTTCTTGCAAGCCGCCTCGGCGCTTACGCAGTTGAACTTCTCCTCGAAGGAAAAGGCGGACGCTGCGTAGGTATACAAAACAACAAGCTTGTAGACCATGATATTATAGAAATTTTGGAGACAAGACATACTATTGAACCAAACATGTATCAGCTTTCAAAGGAACTGTCTATATAAGAGGCAAAAGCTGAAGATTTTAGAAGGAAGTGAACGAGTTGAAAAAAACAAAAATCGTTTGTACAATCGGCCCGGCCAGTGAAAGTGTTGAAATGCTTACGAAATTAATGGAAGCGGGTATGAACGTTGCTCGTTTGAATTTTTCACACGGTGATTTCGAAGAGCACGGCGCCAGAATTAAAAACATCCGGGAAGCAAGTAAAAAGCTCGGCAAAAATGTAGGAATTCTCCTTGATACGAAAGGCCCGGAAATCCGTACGCACCAAATGGAAAACGGCGCGCTTGATCTGCAAGCGGGAAATGAAATTATCGTTTCAACGAAAGAAGTTCTGGGGACGCTTGAAAAATTCTCAGTATCTTACGAAGGCTTGGCAGAAGACGTGCAAAAAGGCTCTATCATCCTTTTGGATGACGGATTAATCGGATTGGAAGTCATCGAATCAAATCCGGAAAAACATGAAATCAAAACAAAAATCTTAAACAGCGGCACGCTGAAAAATAAAAAAGGCGTAAACGTTCCCGGCGTCAGCGTTAACCTTCCGGGCATCACGGAAAAAGACGCAAAAGACATCATTTTCGGTATTGAGCAAGGCGTAGATTTCATTGCTGCGTCATTTGTGCGCCGTTCTACGGATGTGCTTGAAATCCGCGAATTGCTTGAAGAACATAATGCATCGGACATTCAAATCATCCCTAAAATCGAAAACCAAGAAGGCGTAGATAACCTTGACGCGATCCTGGAAGTATCTGACGGCTTAATGGTAGCGCGCGGAGACCTCGGCGTAGAGATTCCGGCTGAAGAAGTGCCGCTTGTGCAAAAAGAAATGATCAAAAAGTGCAATGCGCTCGGCAAACCGGTCATTACGGCGACACAAATGCTTGACAGCATGCAGCGCAACCCTCGTCCGACACGTGCTGAAGCAAGTGACGTTGCCAACGCTATTTTCGACGGAACAGATGCGATTATGCTTTCCGGTGAAACAGCTGCAGGGCAATATCCTGTTGAGGCCGTTCAAACGATGTTTAACATTGCCACACGCACAGAAGAATCTCTGAACTATAAAGAAATTCTCTCTAAACGCAGAGATCAAGTCGGCATGACGATTACCGATGCAATCGGCCAATCTGTTGCGCACACGGCGATCAACCTTAGCGCATCAGCTATCGTTACTCCGACAGAAAGCGGCCATACGGCGCGTATGATCGCGAAATACCGTCCGCAGGCTCCGATTGTGGCCGTAACTGTGAATGAGTCTGTATCACGCAAACTCGGTCTTGTATTCGGCGTATTCCCGGCAAGCGGACAAAACGCAAATTCAACAGATGAAATGCTTGAAGATGCAGTTCAAAAATCGCTTGACAGCGGAATTGTCAAACACGGCGATCTGATTGTCATTACAGCCGGTTCAGTCGGTGAATCAGGTACAACAAACCTGATGAAAGTCCACACCGTCGGCAGCATTGTGGCAAAAGGACAAGGTATCGGACGCAAATCAGCATTCGGCCCGGTCGTTATTGCCAAAAATGCAAAAGAAGCTGAACAAAAAATGACAGACGGCGCGGTATTGGTTGCTTCAAGCACTGACCGCGACATGATCGCATCACTTGAAAAAGCATCAGCGCTTATTACAGAAGAAGGCGGCTTAACGAGCCATGCTGCTGTGGTCGGTTTAAGCCTCGGCATTCCGGTCATCGTCGGAATGGAAAATGCGACTGCTGTTTTAACAGAAGGACAGGTTATCACAGTTGACGCTGCCCGCGGCGCAGTGTATGAAGGCCGCGCAAGCGTTCTTTAAACAGCCGTAAGAGAAGAGAGGGGAGTGCCCTTCTCTTTTCGTCTTTTCACTGTTTTTCACATTCCCGCGCGGGCGGTGAACGTGCTGAGAAGTGCAGGAGGGCAGAATATGAAATACTTATTTTTACTATTTATCGTATGTCCGGCAATTGAAATCGGCCTCTTTTTGCTGGCCGGAAAATTGATCGGCATTTTTCCGACGATCCTTCTCATTATTTTGACGGGCGTTTTAGGCGCCTTAGTGGCAAAAAGGCAGGGAATCGATGTGTATCACAGGGTGCAGCGCGATCTGCAATACGGCAAAATGCCCGGAGAAGCACTTCTGGACGGTATGTGCGTCTTTATCGGCGGTCTGCTTCTGATGATCCCCGGTTTCTTGTCAGATGTCTTAGGAGCCTGTCTCTTGATTCCGTTTATCCGGAACCGTTCTAAGCCGCTAATGTTCAAATGGCTGAGAGGAATGTCGAAAAACAAGCGGATGATTATTAAATAAAAACGGCAGCCTGTCACAAAGGCTGCTTTTTTATTTTGATTGAATGGTAATATAGGCCCATATTTCTTTAAGCGTACCGGTCGTAATAAACGCTTGGATGAAGACAAGCAGCGCGGGTCCGACAGCAAGTCCTAAAAATCCAAACAGCTTAAAACCGGCAAACAGGGCGATTAACGTGGCAAGAGGGTCAATGCCGATCGATTTGCTTAAGATTTTCGGCTCCGTCAGTTGGCGCTGAATGAGAACGACAATATATAAAATTCCGATGCCGATGGCTTGAGGGAGCTGTCCTGTAATGGATAAGTAAATAATCCAGGGAACAAACACCGACCCGGCGCCGAGGTAGGGAAGAAGATCCACAAGCCCGATAAAGAAGGCAATTGTTGCCGCATGCTCAATGTGTAAAAGAAAAAGTCCGATAAAGACAATGACCATTGTAAAGAGAACGAGCACGGCCTGCGCCTTAATGAAACCGGCCATTGCTTTTTTCAGCTCTCCCACAACGGCCTTTCCGTTTGCTGAGACCCGTTCCGGAAGAATCGAATGCAGCAGCGCCTTCAGCTTATGCCAATCCTTTGTGATAAAAAAGGTCGCAAGCAATGAAAAAATAAAGACAGCGGCCGTATTGGGAAGAACGGCAAACAGTTTCGGCACCATTTCAAAAAGGTGTGACAGCATCAATCCTGCGTTTTTAGCGGCTGTATCACCGAGCGTCTGAATATGAGTCACGATCGAAGCCTGCTGCTTCGTTTCCAGTCCGTTAAATAAGACAGTCAGCTCATGGTACAATGGCTGAATGCGGGACGTGAACAGTTCCTCGCAATAGGTAATAAAAGCGCTGATATGGGGAGGAAGCGTTTTTGCCAAATACGCCGTTCCCGAAATGATTTCCGCTACAAGAAATGTAGCCGCGCCAAGGAGAAGCAGCAAAAAAAAGGCAAGGACAATGACTGTGTTTACAGACCGGGGCAGCCCCGTCAGTTTGTCCAGCCAGTCGACAAAAGGGATAATCGCGGATGAAAGAATAAGTGCGATCAGAAACGGATAAGTTAACGGAAATGAGGCGTAACCCGCAGCCAAAGCGCCGCCGGCCACAGCCAGTACAAAAAGCGTGCGGAAAAAAATGGTTGCGTATTGCGGATTCAAATCGATCCTCCTCTCGGTCGGCACGTCCTATTTATTTAGTTTATTCCTGAAAAAAAAGGATATGAATACAGTTATGATGAAGGAGGGTGTTTTCAGCATGTTTACACAGGCTAATTTATTTTTAATCTTATTGCTTGCGATTGCACTTATAGCTAAAAATCAATCATTGCTTTTTGCCGTCGGTTTTCTCATTGTGATTAAAGCCGTCGGGCTTGATCAAAAACTGTTTCCGGTTATTCAGTCAAAAGGAATCAACTGGGGTGTCACCGTGATTACGATCGCTGTTTTGGTGCCGATTGCAACGGGGGATATCGGCTTTAAGCAGCTTGGCGAAGCGATGAGATCGTATTACGCGTGGATTGCCCTCGGAGCCGGAATCGCCGTCGCTTTAATCGCAAAAAACGGACTTACTCTATTGGAGAATGATCCTCACATTACAACGGCGCTTGTGATCGGGACGATACTTGCCGTCGCGCTTTTTGGGGGAGTCGCCGTCGGTCCGTTAATCGGAGCCGGAATTGCCTACTTGGCTATGCAAATCGTAAAAATATTCACTTCATAAAGTAAAAAGCGGCCTCAAACCGCTTTTTTTCTTGCGGAAAAAGGGGAAAAAACCGCGTAAAATCAAGAAAGTTTGCGAAAAACAAAAAAAATTATAGGTAAACATTTAACAAATGTCTGATTATTGTTTATAATAAGAATAGGCTTAAACTTAAATAAGCTTATAAGAATTTGTTATGTTCTTTCATAAGCATATCGGTTATGTAACCGCAAACAGTGAAATGTAAGCATTTTCTTAAAGGGGAAAGGGAGTGTTTGCATGGCTCGTTTTAAGTAAGCCGTATGTTTTATCTACTCTTTAAAGGGGAATTTTGATTGAAAAGGAGAGGTTAATATGACAGCAACACGCGGTCTTGAAGGGGTTGTAGCAACAACATCATCTGTAAGTTCTATTATCGACGATACCCTTACATATGTAGGGTACGATATTGATGACTTAACAGAGAATGCAAGTTTTGAAGAAATTATTTATTTGCTGTGGCACTTGCGGCTGCCAAATAAAACGGAACTTGCTGAACTGAAAAAACAGCTTGCAACAGAAGCTGCCGTTCCACAAGAAATCATTGAGCACTTCAAATCCTATCCCCTCAATAAAGTTCATCCAATGGCTGCGCTTCGGACAGCGATTTCTTTACTCGGTCTGACTGACAGTGAAGCCGATACCATGAATCCGGAAGCGAACTACAGAAAAGCCATCCGTCTGCAGGCGAAGGTGCCGGGTATTGTCGCCGCTTTCTCTAGAATGCGCAAGGGGCTTGAGCCTATTGAACCGAAGAAAGAATTCGGAATCGCCGAGAACTTTCTTTACACTTTAAACGGTGAAGAGCCTTCGCCGATTGAAGTGGAAGCGTTTAACAAAGCGCTGATTCTTCATGCAGATCATGAGCTGAATGCATCAACGTTTACGGCGAGAGTATGTGTCGCCACTTTATCCGATATTTACTCAGGCATCACAGCTGCCATCGGCGCTTTAAAAGGACCGCTCCACGGCGGCGCCAATGAAGCCGTTATGAAAATGCTGACTGAGATCGGCGAAGTGGAAAACGCCGAACCGTATATCCGCAGCAAAATGGAAAAGAAAGAAAAAGTAATGGGCTTCGGGCACCGTGTGTATAAGCATGGAGACCCGCGCGCGAAACATTTAAAAGAGATGAGCAAGCGCCTGACGAATTTAACGGGTGAAAGCAAATGGTATGACATGTCCATCCGTGTCGAAGAAATCGTGACGTCGGAGAAAAAACTCCCGCCTAACGTTGATTTCTATTCTGCATCCGTTTACCACAGCCTCGGCATTGACCATGATTTGTTCACGCCGATCTTTGCGATCAGCAGAATGTCAGGCTGGATCGCCCATATTCTTGAACAGTACGATAACAATCGGCTCATCCGTCCGCGTGCTGATTACACGGGCCCGGATAAGCAGACCTTTGTTCCGATTGATGAAAGAGCCTGATGAAACGGGAGGCTGGTGATTTTCATGTCGTTAGCCTCTTGTTAATCAAGCCTCTGATGGTTTACAATTTTGATAGAATCTTGAGAAAAATCATTTTGTTTTTTATATAAGAAAAATAAAATGTTTTCTAAATATGAACTACATACTGGGAGGTAATATTGTGTCACAAGGTGAAAAAATTACAGTCTCTAATGGAGTATTAAACGTACCAAATAACCCGATTATCCCGTTTATCGAAGGTGACGGCACAGGCCCTGATATTTGGAACGCCGCTTCAAAAGTATTAGAAGCTGCTGTTGAAAAAGCATATAAAGGCGAGAAAAAAATTACGTGGAAAGAAGTTTATGCCGGCGAAAAGGCTTATAATAAAACAGGTGAGTGGCTCCCTGCTGAGACCCTGGAAGATATCAGAGAGTACTTCATCGCAATCAAAGGCCCGCTGACAACACCGGTAGGCGGCGGTATCCGTTCTCTGAACGTCGCGCTGAGACAAGAGCTTGATTTATTTACATGCCTGCGTCCGGTCAGATATTTTACTGGGGTGCCTTCTCCGGTAAAACGTCCTGAAGATACGGATATGGTCATTTTCCGTGAAAATACGGAAGATATTTACGCGGGTATTGAATATGCGAAAGGTTCTGAGGAAGTTGAAAAGCTGATCAGCTTTTTACAAAATGAAATGGGCGTTAACAAAATCCGTTTCCCTGAAACTTCCGGGATCGGCATCAAGCCTGTTTCTGAAGAAGGAACAAGCCGCTTAGTCAGAGCAGCCATTGAGTATGCCATTGAAAACGGCCGTAAGTCTGTAACGCTTGTTCATAAAGGGAACATCATGAAGTTCACTGAAGGCGCCTTTAAAAATTGGGGCTATGAACTTGCCGAAAGAGAATACGGAGATAAAGTTTTCACTTGGGCTGAATATGACCGTATTGTTGAAAAAGACGGAAAAGACGCGGCTGATAAAGCCCAAAGCGAAGCGGAAGCGGCAGGGAAAATCATTGTGAAAGACAGCATCGCTGATATTTTCCTTCAGCAGATCTTAACCCGTCCGAGCGAATTTGACGTCGTAGCGACGATGAACTTAAACGGAGATTATATCTCTGACGCTCTTGCGGCTCAAGTAGGCGGAATCGGAATCGCCCCTGGTGCGAATATCAACTATGAAACAGGACATGCGATTTTTGAAGCGACTCACGGAACGGCTCCTAAATACGCCGGACTTGACAAAGTCAACCCGTCATCAGTTATCCTTTCAGGAGTGCTTCTTCTTGAACATTTAAACTGGAATGAGGCGGCAGATTTAATCATCAAATCAATGGAAAAAACAATTGCTTCAAAAGTAGTAACTTATGATTTTGCCAGATTAATGGACGGTGCAACTGAGGTTAAATGTTCAGAGTTCGGTGAAGAGCTTATTAAAAACATGGACTGAGCCAAAAGCAGACTTCTAATGAAGCCAAAAAAGGAGAAGAGAATCATGGGAAAAACACGCAGTAAAGTTTCTGTTATCGGAGCAGGATTTACAGGAGCGACCACAGCCTTCTTAACAGCTCAAAAAGAGCTTGCGGATGTTGTGCTCGTTGATATTCCGCAATTAGAAAACCCGACTAAAGGAAAAGCGCTTGACATGCTGGAAGCAAGCCCGGTTCAAGGATTTGACGCGAAAATCACCGGCACATCCAACTACGAGGATACAGCCGGTTCAGATATCGTCGTTATCACAGCGGGTATTGCAAGAAAACCAGGCATGAGCCGTGATGATCTGGTATCTACAAACGAAAAAATCATGAGAAGCGTAACACGTGAAATTGTAAAATACTCTCCTGACTGCATCATCGTTGTATTAACAAACCCTGTTGATGCGATGACATATGCGGTTTACAAAGAATCCGGCTTCCCGAAAGAGCGCGTCATCGGCCAATCCGGAGTGCTTGACACTGCCAGATTCAGAACGTTCGTCGCGGAAGAATTAAACCTGTCCGTGAAAGATGTGACCGGTTTCGTTCTTGGCGGACACGGTGATGACATGGTTCCGCTCGTTCGCTACTCATATGCGGGCGGCATTCCGCTTGAAACGCTTATCCCGAAAGACCGTCTTGATGCGATTGTAGAGCGCACAAGAAAAGGCGGCGGGGAAATCGTCAACCTTCTCGGAAACGGAAGCGCCTACTATGCGCCTGCGGCCTCACTGACAGAAATGGTAGAAGCCATTTTAAAAGATCAGCGCCGTGTGCTGCCGACAATCGCTTATTTAGAAGGCGAATACGGGCATGAAGGAATTTACTTAGGCGTACCGACAATTGTCGGAGGCAACGGACTTGAGCAGATCATCGAGCTGGAACTGACAGACTATGAAAAAGCGCAGCTGACTAAATCAGTTGAATCTGTTAAAAACGTGATGAAAGTATTATCATAAGTAAACGGGAAGGCTTCCGAAACAGAAGCCTTCCTCTTTTTACAATTAATGAAAGCGTTTTCTTTATCTTTGACGCCATTATTTCTCTGAAAATGATCAAAAAGGCGAATTGTCTGAAAGGCCGGGATTCGTTAAAATGAAATCATGAAAGACATAAACATCACATAAAATAGAGAAAATTGGATGTCGGGGAAAATAGATAGCGGAGGGCGCAGCATGAACAAAAAAATTTTAGTTGTAGATGATGAACAATCTATCGTTACTCTTTTACAGTATAACCTGGAACGGTCCGGCTATGAGGTCATCACTGCATCAGACGGTGAAGAGGCTCTGGAGCATGCAGAGAAGGAAAAGCCGGATTTAATCGTACTTGATGTGATGCTGCCGAAATTGGATGGAATCGACGTCTGCAAACAGCTCAGACAGCAAAAAATGATGGTTCCGATCTTAATGCTGACAGCAAAAGATGAGGAGTTTGATAAAGTGCTGGGACTTGAGCTCGGGGCGGATGATTACATGACAAAACCGTTCAGCCCGCGAGAGGTCAATGCAAGGGTGAAAGCCATTTTAAGAAGAGCTGATATTTCTTCTTTGCCGCATGACAGGGACGGTGAAAAGGACGGGCAGATTGTCATCGGGGAACTGAAAATTCTCCCGGACCATTACGAAGCGTACTTTAAATCAAAGCAGCTTGAGCTCACGCCTAAAGAATTTGAACTGCTTCTGTATTTAGGAAAACATAAGGGGAGAGTGCTGACAAGAGACCTTCTGCTGAGCGCGGTCTGGAACTATGACTTCGCCGGAGACACCCGTATTGTCGATGTCCATATCAGCCATCTTCGCGACAAAATCGAAACTAATACCAAAAAACCCATTTATATTAAAACAATCAGAGGTTTGGGGTATAAACTGGAGGAGCCAAAAATGAATGAATAAAGTCCGTGTGCGTTTGTTCGCTTTACTCGTTGTCTGTATCATATTGGTTTTCAGTGTTCTCGGCCTTTTCTTGCAGCAGCTCATTTCTTCATCCGCCAAGGAAAGAACGGAGGGACAGCTTGAAAAGGAAGCCGCATACATAGCCGGACTCCTTGACGCCGGCCAAGTAAACAATAAAAGAAACGAAACGGTCATTAAAGATGCCGGCCGTACATTAGATATCGACGTGTCCGTATTAAATGAAAAAGGCCGCGGTTTATATCACTCAGGCAGACGCGCTGATGACTCGGCTATAAAGGAATTCGTCTCCCGTAATAAAAATGCGGCGGCGATTCAGAACGGAGAGAAAGTATGGCATGGAACGGCCCTTAAAAACGCCGCCGGCCAAACGGCGGGATATGTGCTCGTTTCCTCGCGGATCGATAAAAGTTCAAATATAACAGGGGAAATGTGGGGCATGCTGGCTGCAAGCCTTTGTACTGCTTTTATTATTATCGTTTTCTTCTATACGAATATGACCTCCCGTTACAAAAGGTCAATCGACTCCGCGACAAAAGTGGCCACTGAGCTGTCTAAGGGGAACTATGACGCCCGCTCCTACGGCGGGTACGCAAGACGCTCAGACCGTCTCGGGCGCGCTATGAACAGCCTCGCTGTGGATTTGATGGAAATGACGAGAACGCAGGATATGCAGCGCGACCGCCTGCTGACCGTCATCGAAAATATCGGATCAGGTTTGATTTTAATAGACGGGAGAGGCTTTATTAATCTCGTGAACAGGTCGTATACGAAGCAGTTCCATACAAATCCTGAACGTCTGCTTCGGCGTCTCTACCATGACGCATTTGAACATGAGGAAATCATTCGGCTGGTCGAAGACATCTTTATGACAGAAACGAAGAAACGCCAGCTGCTCAGGCTTCCCATCAAAATCGAACGGCGCTATTTTGAGGTTGACGGCGTCCCGATTATGGGCCCTGACGATGAATGGAAAGGCATTGTTCTCGTGTTTCATGATATGACGGAAATTAAAAAATTGGAGCAGATGAGAAAGGACTTCGTCGCCAATGTCTCCCATGAACTGAAAACCCCGATTACCTCTATTAAAGGTTTTACGGAAACGCTGTTGGACGGGGCGATGAAGGATGAGAAGGCGCTTTCTGAATTTCTGTCTATTATTCTGAAAGAAAGCGAAAGGCTCCAATCACTCGTGCAGGATTTATTGGATTTATCCAAAATGGAGCAGCAAAACTTTACGCTGCGCGTAGATTCTTTTGATGCGGCTAAAATTCTGCATGAAATCGAAGCGCTTTTGCAGCATAAGGCTGCGGAAAAAGGCATCAGCTTTCAGCTTGATCTTCCGAAAGAGCCGATCTTTGTGGCGGGGGATGCGCACAGGCTGAAGCAGGTATTCCTGAATCTGGCGAACAACGCTTTAACTTACACGCCGGAAAAAGGCTCGGTTTCGATTTCTGTAAAGGTGAGAGAATCCGATGTTGATATCGAAGTCTCCGATACGGGAATCGGGATCAGGAAAGAAGAAATCCCCCGGATATTTGAAAGGTTTTACCGGGTGGATAAAGACAGGAGCCGAAACTCAGGCGGAACAGGGCTGGGCCTTGCTATCGTCAAACATTTAATAGAAGCCCATGAAGGTAAAATAGAAGTATCAAGCGAACCGGGAAAGGGCACGGTATTTACTGTGACACTGAAACGTGCGCTTGAGGCGTAACGGCTTTACAAAGAGTTAACAATTTCTTCATGACCTGTTAAACCTATCTTGTTAGGATGTAACAGAACCCCTTCATCCAAGGAGCCAATTTTGACGGCGGGAACGTCTTTTCTTGTTCCCGTCCTTTTTTGCGTTTCCGGGAGGTTCGCTCATTTTCCTTTCAAATTGAACTTTGTTAAAATAAGAGAAGCGATGAGATTAAAACAAGAGGAAAAGGAGCTTTTGCTCTTAGGAGGATATTGAATGACGGAACGAAAAAAATTAGTGCTTGTCGACGGAAACAGTCTGGCGTACCGGGCATTTTTTGCATTACCGCTGTTAAGCAATGAAAAAGGCATTCATACAAATGCCGTTTACGGCTTTGCGATGATTTTAATGAAAATGCTGGAAGATGAAAAGCCGTCCCACATGCTGGTGGCTTTTGATGCGGGGAAAACCACTTTCCGCCACAGCACGTTTAAAGAATATAAAGGCGGAAGACAAAAAACGCCGCCGGAGCTTTCAGAACAGATGCCGTTTATCCGCGAGCTTCTGGATGCTTACAATATCAGCCGATATGAACTTCCTGAATATGAAGCCGATGATATCATCGGAACGCTGGCCGTATCGGCTGAAAAAGACGGATTCGAAGTTAAGGTGTTTTCAGGAGATAAAGACTTAACCCAGCTTGCAACCGGCAAAACAACCGTTGCCATTACGAGAAAAGGCATTACTGACGTAGAAGATTACACACCGGAGCACGTCGAAGAAAAGTACGGCCTGACTCCTTCGCAAATCATTGATATGAAGGGGTTGATGGGAGATTCATCCGACAACATTCCGGGCGTGCCGGGCGTCGGAGAAAAAACGGCGATTAAGCTGTTGAAGCAGTTCCATTCCGTTGAAAAGCTGCTTGACTCCATCGATGAAGTGAGCGGAAAAAAATTAAAAGAAAAGCTTGAGGAATTTAAGGATCAAGCATTGATGAGCAAAGAGCTGGCTACGATCATGACAAATGCGCCGATTGAAGTGAAGCTCGAAGATTTAGATTATCAGGGGTTTGACCGGGAGCAAGTCATTACCGTTTTTAAAGACCTCGGTTTTAACACGCTTCTTGAGCGGCTTGGAGAGGAAAGCGGAGAAGCGGCGCAGGAGGAAGCGTTTGAGGAAGTAGACGTGAAAGAGGTCACAGAGATTACTAGTGAAATGCTCGTGTCGCCGTCTGCTTTGGTCGTCGAGCAGATCGGCGACAATTATCACGAAGAACCGATTCTCGGCTTCTCTATCGTGAATGAAAAGGGTCTTTATTATATTCCGACAGACACAGCCATCCAGTCCGATGTATTTAAGTCTTGGGCTGAGGACGATTCAATGAAAAAATGGGTGTTTGACAGCAAACGGTCCGTTGTCGCTTTGCGCTGGCAAGGCATTGAGCTGAAGGGGGCGGAATTTGACGCGCTCCTTGCGGCGTATATCATTAATCCGGGCAATTCTTACGACGATGTCGCCAGTGTTGCGAAGGAATACGGGCTGCACATCGTTTCAAGCGACGAAGCGTTTTACGGAAAGGGCGCAAAGCGTGCCGTTCCGGCTGAGAACGAGCTTGCCCTTCATCTCGCAAGAAAAGCTGCTGCCGTAAACAGCCTCCGGGAAAAGCTGCTGCACGATCTCGAAGAGAATAACCAGCTTGAATTGTATGAAGATCTGGAGCTTCCGCTTGCACTCATTCTCGGAGAAATGGAATCAATGGGCGTCAAGGTGGATGTCGAAAGGCTGAAACGAATGGGCGAAGAACTCAAGGCGAAGCTGAAAGAATATGAAGAAAAAATCCATGAAGCCGCCGGCGAGACGTTTAATATCAACTCTCCTAAACAGCTCGGCGTCATTCTGTTTGAAAAGCTCGGCCTGCCTGTTGTGAAGAAAACAAAAACAGGCTACTCCACTTCAGCAGATGTGCTGGAAAAGCTTGCTGACAAACATGACATTGTCGCCTATATTTTGCAGTACAGACAAATCGGCAAACTTCAATCGACTTACATTGAGGGGCTGCTGAAAGTCACACGCAAGGATTCGCATAAGGTACACACACGCTTCAATCAAGCCTTAACACAAACCGGACGCCTCAGCTCGACAGATCCGAACCTGCAAAATATTCCGATCCGGCTGGAAGAGGGGCGCAAAATCCGTCAGGCGTTTGTCCCGTCTGAACCGGACTGGCTCATATTCGCTGCCGACTATTCGCAAATTGAATTGCGGGTGCTCGCGCACATTTCAAAGGATGAAAATCTGATCGAGGCATTTACGAATGACATGGATATCCATACGAAAACCGCCATGGATGTCTTCCATGTCGCTGAGGATGAAGTAACACAAGCCATGCGGCGCCAGGCGAAAGCGGTCAATTTCGGTATCGTTTACGGCATCAGCGATTACGGGCTTTCTCAAAACCTCGGCATTACCCGGAAGGAAGCGGGCGCATTTATTGACCGCTACTTGGAGAGCTTCCAAGGCGTCAAGGCGTATATGGAAGACTCGGTCCAAGAAGCGAAGCAAAAAGGATATGTAACAACGCTCATGCAGCGCCGGCGTTATATCCCTGAGCTGACGAGCCGCAATTTCAATCTCAGAAGCTTTGCGGAAAGAACGGCGATGAATACGCCGATTCAAGGAAGCGCCGCTGATATTATCAAAAAAGCCATGATTGATATGGCAGCCAAGCTGAAAGAAAAACAGCTGAAGGCAAGACTGCTGCTGCAAGTGCACGATGAATTAATTTTTGAAGCGCCGAAGGAAGAAATTGAAATATTAGAGAAGCTTGTTCCTGAAGTGATGGAACATGCATTATCATTAAACGTGCCGTTAAAGGTGGACTTTGCTTCAGGGCCGTCTTGGTACGACGCAAAATAAACAGAAAAAAAGGAAGTGATGATTGTGCCGGAATTGCCAGAAGTTGAAACGGTCCGGCGCACTCTGACCGGTCTTGTGAAGGGGAAAACGATTCAATCGGCGGAAATCAGATGGCCGAATATCATCAAAAAACCCGCCGAGCCGGAGGAATTTGCGCGGCAAATTGCAGGAGAAACGATCCGATCCATCGGAAGACGGGGGAAATTTTTGCTTTTCCGCCTGGATCATTATGTTATGGTATCCCATCTGCGGATGGAAGGAAAATACGGTCTTCACAAGGCAGACGAACCGGACGATAAGCATGTGCATGTGGTGTTCACCATGACAGACGGCACACAGCTCCGTTACCGGGACGTGCGGAAATTCGGAACGATGCATTTATTTTCACCGGGTGAGGAAATGAACGAGCTGCCGCTGTCACAGCTCGGCCCTGAACCGGACGATGAAGAATTCACCAGCGCCTATTTAAAAGAACGGCTTTCAAAAACGAACCGTGCGGTGAAAACCGCCCTGCTTGATCAAAAAACGGTTGTCGGCCTCGGCAACATTTATGTCGATGAAGCACTGTTCCGGGCAGGGATTCACCCTGAGACGAAAGCGAACAATTTGTCTGCAAACCAGATCAACAAGCTCCGCACTGAAATTAAAGACACTCTTCAAGAAGCGATTGATGCGGGCGGAAGTACGGTCCGGTCCTATCTCAATTCGCAAGGGGAGATCGGAATGTTCCAGCTCAATCATTTCGTATACGGCAAAAAGGATGAGCCGTGCAAAACGTGCGGCACGATGATTTCTAAAATCGTCGTCGGCGGAAGGGGCACGCATTTCTGCGCCCGATGCCAAAAAAAATCATAAACCGAAAATCTGTTCAAGCGGCAGCTGAAATGACTTTTTTATAACACAGTTGCCTTCCTTTCTCCATATATATAATGTGACTCACCCAATAGGCATTTGTCACAATTGCCCACCAACAGAAAGGGAGAACCGGATATGCAGATTGTTTCTTTGCTGCTGCTGGCTTTTGCTGTCAGCTTGGACAGTTTTTCAGTTGGATTTACGTATGGATTGAGAAAAATGAAAATCCCGTTCAAAGCGATTGCCGTCATCGCATGCTGCTCGGCCTCTGTGATGTTTGTATCCATGCTGATCGGGCATTTCCTGACAAAGATTTTTCCCGTATCCGTCACAGAGAAGCTGGGCGGGCTGATTTTAGTCGGAATCGGGGCATGGGTCATCTATCAGTTTTTTAAACCGGATAAAGAACCGGATTACTTACTGCATGAAAAAACGTTACTTAATTTAGAAGTGAAATCGCTCGGGATCGTTATTCATATTTTGAGAAAGCCGACCAGCGCCGATATTGATCGATCCGGGACTATTAACGGAATCGAGGCGCTTTTGCTGGGCTTCGCCTTGTCAATTGACGCATTTGGCGCCGGGATGGGCGCCGCCATACTGGGCTTTTCTCCGATTATGATGAGCGTGACGGTTGGTGTGATGAGCTCTCTGTTTGTCTCATTCGGTATTAACGCCGGGCATTTGCTGGCGAAATGGAATTGGATTTCCAAAATGTCATTTTTGCCGGGAATCCTGCTGATTTTAATCGGGATTTGGAAATTGTAAAGAGGAGTGGGCCTTTTTGAGCTTAGTCATCGGTTTAACGGGAGGCATTGCAAGCGGTAAAAGCACGGTTGCACGCATGCTGATCGAGAGAGGAATTACAGTGATTGATGCGGATATTATCGCAAAACAAGCGGTTGAAAAAGGGATGCCGGCTTACGGGCAGATCATTGACGCATTCG
This sequence comes from Bacillus sp. YC2, assembly GCF_019891195.1. Classification (NCBI taxonomy): domain Bacteria; kingdom Bacillati; phylum Bacillota; class Bacilli; order Caryophanales; family Bacillaceae; genus Bacillus; species Bacillus sp. YC2. Next base: position 162,948 of record NZ_JAHXDO010000005.1, read on the forward strand.
GAGAAGGTATTCTGCTGGAAAATGGCGAGCTTGACAGAAGAAAGCTCGGCTCTATCGTTTTTACGGACGAACAGAAGCGGCTGGCGCTGAATAAGATCGTCCATCCGGCTGTGCGCGCGGAAATGATGAAACAGCGGGATGAGGCCGTTTCTCGTCATGAACCGTTTGTCGTTTTAGACATTCCGCTTTTGTATGAAAGCAAGCTTGAATATCTTGTCGACAAAGTGATTGTCGTCACCGTAACGGCAGAGACGCAGCTCAAACGGCTGATGGAGCGAAACTCCCTTACAGAAGAAGAGGCGCTGAGCCGGATTACGTCGCAAATGCCTTTAGCGGATAAAACGAAAAGGGCAGACATCGTGATTGATAATAGCGGCAGCGTGGAGAAAACGAAACAGCAGCTTGATGATATTCTCAAAAGCTGGTCATAAAAAAACACCGTTCGAGAAACCGAACGGTGTTTTTGCCGTTTAAAAATCGAAATTGTCAGGGTCCGGGCCGACGCGCATATTTTCATTAAGCTCATTAATCCGTTTCATATCTTCAGCTGACAGTTCGAAATCAAAGATATCTGCGTTTTCTTGAATACGGTGTTTTTTTGTTGATTTCGGAATCGTGATCACTCCATTTTGTAAATCCCAGCGCAAAATGATTTGTGCTGTTGATTTGCCATAAGATTGAGCGATGTCCTGCAAGGCCGGATCTTCAAGTAATCGGCCCTGCATTAACGGTGACCACGCTTCAAGCTGAATGCCCTGTTCAGAGCAGAAGGCGTGAAGGTCTTTCTGCGTCAAACGCGGGTGGAACTCCACTTGGTTGATCATCGGTTTGGTTTTCGCATGCTTCATGAGAGCTTCAAGATGGTGAATGTGGAAATTGCTGACGCCGATCGCTTTGACACGGCCTTCTTGATAAAGGGTTTCCAGCGCTCTCCACGCATCAATGTATTTCCCTTCTACAGGCCAATGAATTAAATATAAATCTAAATAGTCTAAGCCGAGCTTTTCTAAACTTGTGTCAAAGGCCTTTAATGTTTCTTCGTATCCTAAATCGGCATTCCACACCTTTGATGTGACGAAGACATCTTCACGTTTCAAACCTGTCTCTTTCAGCCCTTGGCGGAGGCCTTCGCCGACACCTTCTTCATTTCCGTAAATGGCCGCAGTATCGACGCTGCGGTAGCCGTGCACGAGTGCGGTTTTAACCGCATTGACGAGTTCCGCACCTTCCTCTACTTGAAAGACTCCGAGGCCGAACCACGGCATTTTTGTTCCGTTATGCAATGTTGCTGCTGCTTGTAAATGTGTTGTCATTTATATATTCCTCCTATTGTATGTGATGTGAATTCAAAAAAGCTGCGTGAAAAAATCACCTCCCTTCAGGAATGCTTCTGTCCTGTTTCTCCAGCAGGCGGCTCCATCCGGTCAGTATAACCGCCCCGAGCACCATAAGCGCTCCGATCCATGCGGTGTGGATGAGTCCGATTGAGTCTGTGATCACGCCGCCGACAAAGGACCCGATCGCAATCCCAGCATTAAATGCGGCAATATTCAACGCGGACGCTGTATCAACGGCGCTTGGCGCAAACCGTTCGCTCAGCATAACAACATACACTTGAAGACCCGGCACATTCATAAACGCTAAGAGACCCATAAAAATAATGGTGATAAGCCCTGCTGTCTTAAAAGGCGCTGTAAATGTTAAGGCGAGCAGAACGCCCGCTTGAATGATAAACATGTAAAACAATGCTTTCAGCGGATTTCGATTGGACAATCTGCCGCCGATCATGTTTCCGATCGCAATCGCGATTCCGTAAATAAGCAAAATGGCCGCGACGGTTTCTTTCTGAAAACCCGTTACTTCCTGAAGCAGCGGAGATAAATAAGTAAATACGACAAATGTTCCGCCGTAACCTAATGCAGTAATGATAAATAAAAGCAGTAATCGGCCGTTCGTGACGAGCTTCACCTGTTCGCTGAACGCAGTTTTAGTTCCTTTGCGTAAATGTGACGGAACGAGCAAAGCATTTGTGATAAAGGCGATAACGCCGACCGCGATAATGACGGCAAAAGCAGTTCTCCAGCCAAATTGCTGGCCGAGGTATGTGCCGAACGGAACGCCTGTGACCGTAGCCACGGTAAGCCCTGTAAACATAATGGAGATAGCGCTTGCTCTCTTATGTTCCGGCACGATATCCGCGGCGATCGTTGAGCCGATAGACATAAAAATCCCGTGGGAGAATGCCGAAATGACGCGCGCCGCTAATAAAACGCCGATCGAAGAAGCTCCGGCTGCCAGGGAATTGCCGGCGATAAAAATAAACATCACCCAGAGCAGCAGCGTTTTCCGCGACATGCCGGATGTGAGAGAAGTCAAAACAGGCGCCCCGAATGTAACGCCGAGCGCATACATTGAAACGGTCAGCCCTGCGGTTGTTACAGGGATGTGCAAATCGTGAGAAATAAGCGGCAGCAGCCCGACACTGATAAATTCAGTCGTGCCGATGGCAAATGCGCTTACCGCCAAAGCCAGCAGCGCGGGCAAATGGCTTTTATGGTGAGAAGACATGTATTTTCCTCCTTTAGACGATGGTGTATGATTGAAATCCTGCCGGAGAAACGATATAAGTATAAGAGTACGATCCTTTTCGGCCGGCAAATGTCATTATGATCGATAGTGCAGTGAATGAAAAGAACGTACTTTTAAGTGCTATAGGCACTTTTTAGTTCCTGCAATTGAGGAGGAAAAGCTGATGCTGAAGAAAAAATACAATATATCCGTTGAGGCGACGCTTGAAGTGATCGGCGGGAAATGGAAATGTGTGATTCTCTGCCACCTTACCCACGGCAAAAAACGGACGAGTGAACTGAAACGGCTTATGCCCGATATCACCCAAAAGATGCTGACGCAGCAATTGCGCGAATTGGAAGCAGACGGCGTCATCAACCGGATTGTATATAATCAGGTGCCCCCTAAAGTGGAGTATGAGCTGAGCGAATACGGCTGGAGCCTGGAAGGCATTTTAAATGCGCTTTGCGACTGGGGCGCGATGCATATTGCCAAACGATACGGCGAACCGTCCGCAGTCTTGCAAGACAGCATTTTAAATGAAAAATTTAAGGAACCGGGGCAAATATAAGAAAAAAGCAGGCAGCATCAGACGCTGATCCTGCTTTTTTTATTGAAGAAATATCATTTTATATGCAAAAAAACCGATTGAACAACATATTGATCGGTATAAGGGTGGATTTTTATTAAGATGTACTGGCGGATTTCTTTTAATGTGTTATACTATATATAAATAAAAGTAAAATTAGAGTAGCATATTAAAGAGGGGTGACCTGAGCATGAAGGTAAAAGTAGCAATCAACGGGTTTGGAAGAATCGGAAGAATGGTGTTCAGAAAAGCAATGGAAGATGATCAAATACAAATAGCAGCCATTAATGCAAGCTATCCCCCGGAAACGCTTGCTCATTTAATAAAGTATGACACAATTCACGGACGATACGATCAAGATGTTGAAGCAGCCGAAGACAGCCTCATTGTCAACGGAAAAAAAATTATGCTGTTTAATCAGAGAGATCCGAGAGAGCTTCCGTGGAAGGAATATGCGATTGACATCGTCGTAGAGGCGACAGGGAAATTTAACTCAAAAGAAAAAGCGATGAGCCACATTGAAGCAGGAGCAAAAAAGGTCATTTTAACAGCGCCGGGTAAAAATGAAGACGTTACCATTGTAATGGGGGTTAATGAAGAGCAATATAATCCTGAGGAGCATGTGATCATTTCAAATGCATCCTGTACGACAAACTGCCTCGCGCCCGTGGTCAAAGTGCTTGATCATGAATTCGGGATTGAAAGCGGTCTGATGACGACTGTGCATGCGTATACGAACGACCAAAAAAATATCGACAATCCGCATAAAGACCTGCGGCGTGCGAGAGCTTGCGGAGAGTCCATCATTCCGACATCAACCGGCGCTGCCAAAGCGCTGTCGCTTGTGCTGCCTCATTTGAAGGGAAAGCTTCACGGTCTTGCTTTGCGTGTTCCGGTTCCTAATGTGTCACTAGTTGATCTTGTCTGCGATCTGAAAACCGATGTGACGGCAGAACAGGTAAATGATGCTTTTCAAAGAGCGGCAAAAACATCGATGTACGGCATTCTCGATTATTCTGATGAACCGCTCGTTTCTTCGGACTACAATACAAATTCCCATTCAGCCATTATTGACGGACTGACAACAATGGTGATGGAAGACCGAAAAGTAAAAGTTCTCGCCTGGTATGATAATGAGTGGGGATACTCCTGCCGGGTCGTTGATCTCATCAGGCATGTCGCCGTACGAATGAAACATCCGTCCGCTGTGTAAAATAAAGGTCATGGACATTTGTTAGAAAAAAACCCTTAACGGCATATTTGCAAAAAAACGCACCTTGCAAAATAAACTTAAACACAGTATACTATTTTTCGTGAACTTCTTGCTCGTGACTGCTTCGGAATTACTTAAAGGGTTAGGACCTCTCCGGACTAACTTTCCCCCGTGGTAAATAGCCGGGTCAGTTCTCGGAAATTCACTTTTTAATTCTTGTTAAGGGGGGTCCATGATTATGGAAACAATGGGGCGTCACGTCATCTCCGAGCTGTGGGGATGCGATTTTGATAAGCTGAATGACATGGATTTTATTGAAAAAACGTTTGTAAATGCTGCTCTGAAATCAGGAGCTGAAGTGCGCGAGGTTGCATTTCACAAGTTTGCACCGCAAGGCGTAAGCGGAGTCGTTATTATTTCTGAGTCACATTTAACGATTCACAGTTTTCCTGAACACGGTTATGCAAGCATTGATGTTTATACTTGTGGAGACTTAGATCCTAATGTCGCTGCTGACTACATTGCGGAGGCATTACATGCTGATACAAGAGAAAACATTGAAATACCGAGAGGAATGGGGCCTGTGCAGATTAAACAGGCACAAGCGAAAGTACTGTAAATTTCAAAACGCAAAAACAAGGGAGCTAAGCTAAAAAAGCCGTAACGCGCTTTGAGGCTGATGCTCCTTTTCTAATGTAAAAAACAGCATCACTTTTTCTTTATGCATTTTTTTTGTAAAATAGAAAGAGATAAGGCCGGTCTATCGGCTCTCCCAACACATTAGGCTCATCCTAGAAACGTTGGCGGGCATTTACCGGAAGCTTGCGAACCGCATTACAGCAACGAAACAGATGGGAGCTGATCTATTTGAAATGTCCTTCATGCCAGCATAACGGTTCCCGCGTACTTGATTCACGGCCTGCGGACGAAGGGAAATCTATCCGCAGAAGGCGGGAATGCGAAGCCTGCCATTATCGCTTCACCACATTTGAGAAGGTCGAAGAGATGCCGCTTGTCGTCGTCAAAAAAGAAGGCGTGCGGGAAGAATTCAGCCGTGAAAAAATGCTCCGCGGGTTATTCAAAGCTTGTGAAAAAAGGCCCGTTCCTTTGAAAACACTTGAAGATATGTGCTTTGACATTGAAAAAGAATTAAGAAATCAAGGCATATCCGAAGTCAAAAGCGAGCTCGTCGGAGAAATGGTGATGGATCGTCTGGCGGAGATTGACGAGGTGGCATATGTCCGTTTCGCATCCGTATACCGCCAGTTTAAAGACATAAACGTGTTTATCGACGAACTGAAAGATTTAATAAAGAAAGAACGCTAAAGAGCTAAGAGAATTTTCTGGCTCTTTTCTCATGAGCAAAATTGGCATTTGTGATAGATAAGAGAAACGGTGTAAAATGAGAGTAGAAACATATCGGAAGGTTTGAGAATCATGGCTGACTATTGGAAAGACGTATTGCCTGTAGACCCTTATACGGTTAAAAGCCGTTCGCTTCTTCAGGATATTGACAGACAAATTTTGACACAGCTGTATCAGCCGCTGATCGGTTCTTTTGCATTCTCTCTTTATATGACATTATGGGGAGAGCTTGAGCAAAACCGCCTGTGGGGCACAGAATCTACACACAGGCAGCTGATGGGAATGACGCAGTCGAATTTAAAAAAGATTCACCATGAACAGGGGAAGCTTGAAGGAATCGGTTTATTAAAAGTGTATATCCGGGAATCCGAACAAGAGGAGCGGATGTTTATCTATGAGCTTTTGCCGCCGCTCAGGCCGAATGAATTTTTTGAAGACGGCATGCTGAATGTCTTTCTTTATAATAGAGTCGGTAAAACGAAATACCAGCAGCTGAGACAATTTTACACACATCCGTCTGTCAGCAGTGACGCAAAGGAGATTACACGTCCGTTTAATCATACCTTTGAATCTTTTCAGCCGAGTGAATGGAAACTTACACCTGATATGGAGGAAACGATGGAATTGGCCGAGGGCTCTGAGTTGACGTCTGTCGGACAAGCGCCCTCTTATACGGTGACGGAGGAAGTCTTTGACTTTGAGCTGTTTTTGGCGGGACTGTCAGAAACGATGATACCGCGTAAAGCGATCACACAAGATGTACGGGAGTGCATTAAAAAGCTGTCGTATTTATATGGAATTGACCCTATCTCTATGCAGCATGTCGCCATGACCGCAATTAATGAGCAAGACGTTATTACGGTTGAAGCGCTAAGAAGAGCGGCAAGCGACTGGTACCAAATAGAACGGAACGGACAGCTTCCGGACTTAATTGATAAAACGCAGCCTGTCAGCCTGAGGGAAAACGGCGAAAAGGATAACGGGGACTCATTGGATGCCAAGCTTATTGCACAGCTTGAGACCATCTCACCGAGAAAGCTTTTGCAAGACATTGCCGACGGCACCGAGCCCTCTAAAGCCGATCTGAAAATCATAGCCGATATTATGTTTGAGCAGAAGCTTGAACCGGGCGTCACCAATGTGCTGATTTATTATGTAATGCTTAAGACCGATATGAAACTGTCCAAAAACTATATACAAAAAATCGCTTCCCACTGGGCCAGAAAAAAGGTGAAAACCGTCAGAGAAGCGATGAAGCTCGCCATTGAAGAGCATAGGCAATATCTCGACTGGGCTGAAGGCAAGACAAACCGGACGGCGCAAAACAAAAAAACCGTCCGGGAAGAAAAACGCCCTGATTGGCTGAAAGAAGAAGAGGCCGGAAAGAAGGCGGAAAAGCCGCTTCTTTCCGCTGACGATCTCGAAGAGCAAAAGAAAAAGATGATGGAAGAAATGAAAAAACTGAAAAAATACTCTGCCTATTAAGACAGAGAAGCGGGGTGATGATGAATGGAACCGATCAGCCGTTCCCTTGAAGGGGTCACAAAGAGGCCTGACTTCCAAAAACGCCTGGAACGAATGCAGCAGCACGTTATGGCTGACAAAGACGTCCAAGCTTTTTTGAAGGAGCAGCAAGACGTTATCGATCAAAGCATGATTGAAAGAGGCTTAAACAAACTGTATGAATTCGTTCAGCAAAGCAAGCAATGCGCCTTTTGCTCGGAAGACAACCAAACGAACAACCTGCTGGAGGGGTATCATCCGAAACTCGTCATAAACGGACGTTCTATTGATATCGAATATTATGAATGTCCGGAAAAGAGAAAGCTCGACCGGCAGAAAAAACAGCAGTCCCTCATGAAGAGCATGTATATTCAGAAGGATTTGCTCGGCGCCACCTTCCAGCAAATCGACATTAACGATCCGAGCAGACTCAGCATGTTCCAGCATGTAACGGATTTTCTGAAAAGCTATAATGAAACGGGCAAAGGCAAGGCGCTATACCTGTACGGGAAATTCGGAATCGGAAAAACGTTTATGTTAGCCGCCATCGCCAATGAACTGGCGGAGAAAGAATATTCGTCTATGATCGTGTATGTGCCCGAGTTTGTCAGGGAGCTGAAAAACTCACTCCAAGACAAGTCATTGGAAGAGAAACTGAATATGGTGAAAACAACGCCGGTTCTTATGCTTGATGATATCGGAGCGGAATCAATGACAAGCTGGGTCAGAGATGAGGTCATCGGCACCGTGCTTCAGCACCGAATGAGCCAGCAGCTGCCTACGTTCTTCTCGTCCAATTTTTCACCTGACGAATTAAAGCATCATTTTACGTATTCGCAGCGGGGGGAAAAGGAAGAGGTAAAGGCGGCAAGACTGATGGAGCGGATTTTATATTTGGCTTCGCCGATCCGCCTGGACGGAGAAAACCGCCGCCAATCATAGGGTCTGGCGCGACAAGGGGAAGGATTTGAAGGAATGAGGAATAAAAAGGCTGTCACATGGGCTGTGATTGCAGCGGGAGCGGGACTTTTGTTTTGGGCAAACCGTAAATACCTGAATTTGTCGCCTAAGGACATTCGGCTCTGGGTGTTATCGTTCGGTGTCTTTGCGCCGCTTGTTTTTATCGGGATTTCTGTTGTCAGGCCTTTTGTGCTGTTTCCTGTTTCAGTTGTTTCAATAGCCGGAGGGTTGGCGTTCGGCCCGCTTTTTGGCACGATGTATACGCTGGCAGGCTCAATGGGGGCTGCCGCTGTGTCTTTTTTAGCGGCGGGCATGTTTTCGTTTAAGCAAGAGAGCCGTCACGGAAAAATGGAAGCCATTCAAAAGCAGATGAAAAACAACGGCTTTTTTTACATTTTCATTCTCCGCATCTTACCGATTAATTTCGATGTGATCAGCTACGCCGCAGGCCTTTCCCGGGTCAGACCGATGACGTACTTTTTGGCGACCGCGGCGGGCATCATTCCAGGGACGATTGTTCTAAACGTGCTCGGCGCGAGCTTTATGTCTGGAAATGCGCTCGCAGTGTTCAGCGTGATCTGCCTGTACATCGTGTTTTTATCCCTTCCGATTATCTTTAAAAAGAAGGTGCGCCATTTGTTCGGCGGTCAAAGCTAACCTTTACGTCTATTTTAAAAGCATCCCCCATATACTTGTAACAGATGCCGTAAGGGGGGGACAAATATGCTTGAAGTGACCTTTGAAGATGACCACGATACCGCCGCTTTTTTACATCTCATTCAGCAATCGGACGACCGGAGACATTTTATTGTCCGTGAAAGCATAAAAAAAGTCGGAATTGAAAGGGCTGAACCGGCTTATTCCGTTCAGCGCTTTATTGAGCCGATCCTGGTCAGGTTTTTTTTGGAATGTAAAGAAGACGAGCATATGCTTTCACTAATTGAAGGAAACTACTGCTTCACGGATCAAGATGAACAGCAGCAAATCCTTCAGCTTGCACACAGCATCATGGAGGGCGATCTTGATGATCATCCGTTTGAGCCGAAAAAGCTGCCGCGCAAGCAGTTTATTTTAGAAGCGCTTCAAACGATTTCTTTGGACAGCGGCGTTTTTTCCGTGCGTTCGTTTCAGACATTTCGGCTCGGCGCGTACTATGAGCGGCTCAGGGAATACGCGGAGGCTGCGATAGATGAATACCAGATGGAGCAGGAGTACCAAAATTTTATTCAATCATTGAGAGATTACGTTACGTCAAATCCGCCGCGAATGAAAAAAGTCCATATCGTTCATGACCGGTCATTTACGCTTTGGGAAATGCGCTTTGTTTCAGAACGGGAACAAAAAAAATACATAGACAGACGGTTTGTGCGGGAGCATCCGATGTATATAGATTCCCATCTGCTTGCGCCGCTGATTTCCATTGCGCCGGAAACGGTAGAGCTCTATACGGACCGGCCGGAGCACATCATGGCAAGAACAATCCAAAACGTTTTTCAGGAACGTGTGCGCCTTTTTCCGCTGGACGAGTTTGCGAAAGAGAAGACGGAAGGATAGACGCACAGACGGCCTTGCAAAAAAGGCGGGGCTGTCTGTGCGAAAAATAGACAGAAACCGAGTTGCATTTTTCTGCAGGACATTTTATAATACATATCAGATTAATGATTGCTAGACGTATTGATAAGGACATGAAGCATTGATACCGGCTTGAAAAGAGAGGAAAGCCCAGGCTGAAAGCTTTCCAGCTATGGATCATTGACTTTACCGCCTTTGAACTTCAGCTGTGAACGCCGGACTAAAGCGCCAGTAATAGCTGACGGGAACTCCCGTTACAGAGTTTAGAGCCGCAAGTGCCGGAACGACGGCCTCGCGGAAAAAAGGGTGGAACCACGATTCCGTTTATTCAACCTCGTCCCTTTCATAGGGGGCGGGGTTTTTGATATGCATAAAAAAGGAGTGACGAAGATGTCAGATATGATCAACATCACATTTCCGGACGGAGCGGTAAAGGAGTTTCCGAAAGGATCAACAACGGAAGATATCGCGGCATCCATCAGTCCGGGATTAAAGAAAAAGTCTTTAGCCGGTAAACTGAACGGACAAGAAATTGATTTGAGAACGCCGATCAATGAGGACGGTGCCGTAGAAATTATTACAGAAGGTACAGAAGAAGGCTTGAGCATCATGCGCCACAGCACGGCTCACTTATTGGCCCAGGCGATTAAACGCATTTACAAAGATGTGAAATTCGGTGTCGGCCCCGTCATTGAAAACGGATTTTATTATGACATTGAAATGGAGCAGGCGCTGACACCGGATGACCTTCCGAAGATTGAAAAAGAAATGAAGCGCATCGTGGGCGAAAATCTTCCGATCATCAGAAAAGAAGTGAGCCGTGACGAGGCGAAAGCAATGTTTGCGGAAATCGGCGATAATCTGAAGCTTGAACTGCTTGACGCCATTCCGGAGGACGAAACCGTCACCATTTACGAGCAGGGCGAATTTTTTGACCTGTGCCGCGGCGTGCATGTTCCGTCCACAGGAAAAATTAAAGAATTCAAGCTGTTAAGCCTTGCAGGCGCGTACTGGCGCGGCGACAGCAAGAATCAAATGCTTCAGCGCATCTACGGAACGGCATTCTTCAAAAAGGATGACCTGAAAGAGCATTTGCGTATGCTTGAGGAAGCGAAAGAGCGCGACCACAGAAAACTCGGCAAAGAATTAAAATTGTTCGCCAACTCTCAAAAAGTCGGACAAGGGCTTCCGCTTTGGCTGCCAAAAGGCGCAACTATCCGCCGCGTCATCGAGCGTTACATCGTGGATAAAGAGCTGAGTCTCGGCTATGAGCACGTATACACACCTGTGCTTGGAAGCAAGGATCTGTACGAAACATCAGGGCACTGGGAGCATTATCAGGACGGCATGTTCCCTCCGATGGAAATGGACAACGAAACACTTGTGCTTCGTCCGATGAACTGTCCGCATCATATGATGATTTACAAACAAGACATTCACAGCTACCGCGAACTTCCGATCCGCATCGCCGAGCTCGGAACGATGCACCGCTATGAAATGTCAGGTGCTCTGTCAGGGCTTCAGCGCGTGCGCGGCATGACGTTAAATGACGCTCACATTTTCGTCCGCCCTGATCAGATTAAAGAGGAATTCATCCGCACCGTCCGTTTGATTCAAGACGTATATGAAGACTTCGGGCTGAGCGATTACACATTCCGTTTATCTTACCGCGATCCGGAAGACACGGAGAAATATTTTGATGATGATGAGATGTGGAACAAGGCGCAATCTATGCTGAAAGCCGCAATGGATGAAATCGGCCATGATTATTATGAGGCTGAAGGCGAAGCGGCATTTTACGGACCTAAGCTTGATGTACAAGTGAAAACAGCGATCGGCAAAGAAGAAACATTGTCAACTGTACAGCTTGATTTCCTTCTTCCGGAACGCTTTGATCTCACTTACGTCGGTGAAGACGGTAAACAGCACCGCCCTGTCGTTATTCACCGCGGCGTCGTGTCAACAATGGAGCGTTTCGTTGCTTTCTTAATCGAAGAGCACAAAGGCGCCCTTCCGACATGGCTTGCCCCGGTTCAGTTCCAGGTTATCCCGGTATCGCCTGCCGTGCATCTTGACTATGCGAAAAAAGTGCAGGAACGCCTGCAGCGCGAAGGCTTGCGCGTTGAGCTTGACAGCCGTGACGAAAAAATCGGCTACAAGATCCGCGAAGCGCAAATGCAAAAAATACCGTACATGCTTGTAGTCGGAGACCAAGAAGCAGAAAACGGCGCCGTAAACGTCCGGAAATACGGAGAGCAGAAATCAGAAACCGTTTCACTGGATGACTTTGTGAAAAAAGCAGTATCCGAAGCGAAAAAATAATAAGTGAACCACAAAGACCCCATTCATATTGAATGGGGTTTTTTGAAAGGACAAAAAGATGTTCATGTAAAAGTTCACGGACAGCGCTGCATGACTGAAAGCTAATACTTAGACAGTGATGAAAGACATTTGGGGAAATGGAATTGACGGAAATTTTTCGAAGTAATGGCCGACTCCGGTATTCAAAAAGTGATTTTAAACGAGAATACTATAACAATATAGTGATGGGGGGATTTAATGAAGTGGCATCCGGAAAAGAGAATAGATAAGGTGTGTAAACTCCTTATCTATTCTTATCATGTATCTCTATTCTTTTTTCTCTAATATCGCAAACAGCTCGTGAAGATCGCCGATCACGTAATCAGGGGTTACATCCGTTTCATTTTTCTTCCCTGTCCGGTTTATCCAGACAGTCGTGATGCCTGCCCGCTTGGCTCCTAAAATATCTGTGTTGAGGTTATCGCCGACCATAATGGCCTCCTCTTTTTTCAGATGCAAGAGACCCAGGCAATGTTCAAATATAGACGCATCGGGTTTTCCTTTTCCGAAAGCGCCTGAGATGACAATTTCATTAAAGTAAGGCGCAAGCTCAGGCACCCCGGCAAGCTTTTCCTTTTGCAGGCTCGGGTCGCCGTTTGTCAGCATGAGAAGTTCATAATTTCCTTTCAGCTGATCAAGCACCGCAAATGTTTCATCGTATACATACGGGCGCTGGCGGCGTTCTGCCGCAAAAAACTCTGCCAAATATTCTCCGTAAGCCGCATCGTCAATGCCGACACTTTTCAGGCCGTTTGTCCATGCGTTCCGTCTGTACTCGGGGGCAATTTGATTCAGTTTTTTAAACCCTTCGCTTACCGGTTCGGAAAAATTCGCCCATAACCCTTCAAACGGATTGATGCCGATCATGACCGTATAAGGATAGGTTTCATATGACATATATAATTCCCGTGCGGCTTTTCGAACCGCTGCTTCAAATGTGTGCGGGTCAAGGCCATATTTTTTTTCCGCTTGCAAACACGTTTCTCTAAATGTTGTTCTGACGCTTTTTTCATCCCATAACAGTGTATCGTCCAAATCAAAAAATACGGCTTTCATGATCTTCTCCTCTTTTTCATATTCTCACACTCTGCCATAAGGCTCCCGTTTATTCTACAATAGATATTAGGCCTGTTAAAGGTATGTTTTCAGATGATTTCAAAAAAACAGGCAGATGTAATGCGCGATTCTGTCTCCGATGCCGAAACATGATAAAATAAAATTTGAAAGAACAGGTGAATGACATGCTGCATTTAATGATTATGATGCTGGAGAGAGTCGGCATTATCGTGATATTGGGATTTGTTTTGGCTCATACCAAATTGTTCAGACAGGCGCTTCAGCATCCCGAAAGCTATAAAGGAAAAGCAGTGCTGATTTCTATCTTTTCATTATTCAGCATTATCAGCAACTATACGGGAATTGAGATTCAGCGGAATATGATCATGAATAATGACTGGGTGTTTCAAATTGATCCGTCCGGCTCCATCGCCAATACGCGGATTATGGGTGTTGAAATCGGCGGGCTTTTGGGCGGGCCGTATGTAGGAATCGGCGTCGGCTTATTGGCCGGTCTCCATCGCTTATCGCTCGGAGGAGCAACCGCTGTCAGCTGCGCCGTCTCTTCCATTTTAGCGGGCATATTGTCAGGCTTGATCGGCCGTTATTTCAGAAAACGTTACGTGATGCCGACACCGAAAGTGGCGGCGCTTGTCGGGATCGGGATGGAATCTTTGCAAATGCTTCTTATCCTGCTTTTGGCCAAGCCGTTTTCCGATGCCTGGACGCTTGTGAGTATGATCGGCATCCCGATGATATTGATTAACGGGTCAGGGACCTTCATTTTTCTCTCAATCATTCAATCCATCATCCGCAAAGAAGAACGGGCGAGAGCGCTTGAAACCCACAGAGTGCTGATGATTGCCGACCAGACGCTGCCTTTTTTCCGCCAAGGGCTGAATGAAAGCTCCTGTAAAAGCGTGGCGTCCATTATTCATGAACAGACGGGGACGGACGCGGTATCGCTTACGGACAATGAAAAAATTCTTGCGCATGTCGGTGCAGGCGCTGATCACCATATCCCGTCGAAAAGCCTGATTACGGGCTTATCTAAACGGGTCATAAAAACAGGGCATATTATGAAAGCGACATCAAAGGAAGAAATTGAATGCACGCACAGCTACTGCCCGCTGCATGCGGCAATTGTTTTGCCCCTCACGTCAAACGGCAAAACGATCGGCACATTGAAAATGTATTTTAAAAGCCCGTCCGGATTAAGCCAGGTAGAGGAGGAACTCGCTGAGGGTCTGGCCATGCTGTTTTCCACCCAGCTTGAGCTTGGCGAAGCGGAGCTGCAAAGCAAGCTGCTGAAGGATGCAGAAATTAAGGCGCTCCAAGCACAGGTGAATCCGCATTTTCTGTTTAATGCGATCAACACGATTTCTGCCCTTTGCCGCACAGATGTGGAGAAAACCCGTAAGCTTCTCCTGCAGCTCAGCGTCTATTTCCGTTCTAATCTGCAAGGCGCAAGACAGCTGGTAATCCCGCTTTCCAAGGAGCTGAACCATCTGCACGCTTACTTATCATTAGAACAGGCCCGTTTTCCCGGGAAATATAAAATCGGCCTGGATATCGAAAGCGGATTGGAGGAAATCGAAATTCCCCCTTTTGTGCTGCAAATCCTTGTAGAAAATGCACTCCGCCACGCTTTTTCAAAGAAACAAGACAGCTGCGCCGTCAATGTCCGCGTGGTGTCCGATGGCCCGTCAGTCTTGATGCAGGTGGCGGATAACGGACGGGGAGTGAATCCGGAATTGTTATCTGTACTCGGAAACCGTCCGCTTCCGTCCAAAGAAGGGACGGGGACGGCGCTTTACAACTTAAATCAGCGGCTGATCGGTTTATTCGGCCAAAAAGCCGCTCTGCAAATGAAAAGTGAGGTCGGCAAAGGGACAGAAGTATCATTTGAGCTGCCCTTGAAACTGATGATTAAAGGAGAAGAACATGCTGAAGGTGTTAATCGTTGATGATGAAATGCTTGCAAGAGATGAATTAGCCTACTTGCTCAAGCGGACGAATGAGGTAAGTGAGATAAATGAGGCGGAAAATATAGAATCCGCTTTCGACAGCATGATGGATCAAAAACCGGATTTATTGTTTTTAGACGTTGATTTGTCAGGAGAAAACGGATTTGACATCGCCAAGCGGCTGAAAAATATGAAACACCCGCCGGCCGTCGTGTTCGCCACGGCATATGATCAATTCGCTTTAAAAGCCTTCGAAGTGGATGCGCTTGATTATTTAACAAAACCTTTTGATGAGGAAAGAGTGCGGCAGACGATCAGAAAGTTTAAAAGAGTCAAGCAGGATAAGGCAGGAGCCGCCGCTGAGCAGCCCGCCGCAGCCGGTCCTCATAAGCTCGCTGTATCTGCCGGTGAATCAATTGTCATTTTAGATACAAAGGATATTATTTTTACAGGGATGGAGGACGGGCACGTATCCGTCAAAACCTTTGCCGCCTCTTATTCTGTTCATGAGGCCTTGGCGGTTATTGAAAAAAAACTGCCTGATACGGATTTTATGAGGGTGCATCGCGCCTTCATCGTTAATACAGAGCATATTACAGAAATTCATCCGTGGTTTAATTCGACGTACAACCTCATCATGAAAGACGGCTCGAAAATCCCCGTCAGCCGTACTTACGCAAAGGACTTAAAGAAGCTGCTTCATATTTTATGAAGCAGCTTTCTGCATTTCACCAGCCGTTTTTTGCATTTCGGAATGAATATCCTGCCATTTGAGGTGAAAGCGCTTTATACGGATTTTTCTCTTTTATAATGAAGGCAACAAAGAGAAAGAGGTGAAGAAAATGAGTGCGAAAAAAGTGTATGGATTTTTGACACAAGCATTTGTTTTTGCCGTAATTATGCTGATATCTAATGGGATTGCAGCGATTGTCCCCATTCCTATACCCGCTTCTGTCGTAGGTTTGGTGTTATTATTTGTCCTCTTATGTCTGAAAGTGATTAAGCTTGAACAAGTAGAAATGCTGGGAACATCATTAACGTCACTGATCGGATTTTTATTTGTCCCGTCGGGCATCTCCGTGATGAATTCACTTGGCGTCATGCAGCAGTACGGCGTGCAAATCGCACTCGTAATCTTACTCGCTACCATTATTCTGCTGGGAGCAACCGGTCTTTTTTCTCAATTTATTCTGTCTGTAAGCAAAAAACGTCAAAAGGCTGCTCCGGCTGAAAAAGCAGGGGTGCGCCATCCCAATCAAGAAAAAGAACTTGTGCAGCATTAGGAGGGAAAACGGATGAGTCCATATTTCGGTATTGTCGTTTCACTTGCAGCCTTTGGCATCGGTACTTTTTTATTCAAGAAAACGAAAGGCTTTTTCCTTTTCACCCCGCTGTTTGTCGCAATGGTGCTGGGAATCGTTTTTTTGAAGCTCGGCGGTTTTTCATACGATGATTATAAAAGCGGCGGAGACATTATTAAGTTTTTCCTGGAACCGGCGACCATTGCTTTTGCCATTCCTTTGTATAAGCAAAGAGACAAGCTCAAAAAGTATTGGTGGCAGATTATGTCGTCCATCATTGTCGGCTCTGTCTGCTCAGTCACCATTGTTTATTTGATCGCAAAAGGTATCAATCTTGACGCGGCTGTCATGAAAAGCATGCTTCCGCAGGCGGCGACAACGGCTATTGCCCTGCCTTTGTCAAAAGACATCGGCGGCATCAGCGACATTACCGCCTTTGCCGTTATTTTCAACGCCGTTATCGTATACGCCCTTGGCGCTTTATTCTTAAAACTGTTTAAAGTGAAACATCCGATCTCTAAAGGATTGGCCCTCGGCACATCAGGGCACGCACTCGGTGTAGCTGTCGGAATTGAGATGGGTGAAGTAGAAGCGGCAATGGCAAGCATTGCGGTTGTAGTTGTCGGGGTTGTAACGGTGCTGGTCATTCCGGTGTTCGTTCAACTTATCGGAGGGTAAGCCAAGGCGGAAGCCTTGGCTTTTTTTACGGTGCGAAATGAGCGTCGGGAGTATACGGGAAAAGATTGTATGAGAAACAGTTTTTTCAGTGAAAAATGCAGCAATTAGTTTGACCATAACATAATTTCACTTTTTTCCTTGCGTTCACCACAACACCGTGTTAAAATGAAAAAGTTGATCCGGAGAAGTCATTCTTGACTAACGTTCCGGTATTGTGTAGAATAGTTATTGAATTGAATATAAATCACAAGCAGAAGCACCCGCTTCTCACCTGATTGACACATTCATGTAGTTGGCAGGTTGACCGTACATTTTTATTTATGCAGATGTTCGTAGTGTGGGTGTGTTATCATGCCCGCACTTTTTGTTTGCCTGCAGAATGCAGTCAAAAGCGTTGTGAATCAATTCGAAGAAACTATGGAGGTGGCTCATTATTAGCAAAGATCAATTGGTTAATGAGGGTATCCGTGCACGTGAAGTCCGCTTAATCGGACAAAATGGCGATCAGCTTGGCATCAAGTCCCGTCAGGAAGCACTTGAAATCGCCGGCCGCGCAAATCTTGACCTTGTGTTAGTTGCAGCAAATGCAAAACCGCCTGTATGCCGCATCATGGACTACGGAAAGTTCAGATTCGAGCAGCAGAAAAAGGACAAAGAAGCACGCAAAAATCAAAAAATCATTAACTTAAAAGAAGTTAGATTAAGTCCGACGATCGATGAGCATGACTTTAACACGAAGTTGCGCAATGCAATTAAATTCCTTGAAAAAGGCGATAAAGTGAAAGCTTCTATCCGCTTTAAAGGACGCGCAATCACTCATAAAGAAATCGGCCAGCGCGTATTGGACCGTTTTTCTGAAGCATGTGCGGAAGTTGCGACAGTCGAAACAAAACCAAAAATGGACGGCCGCAGCATGTTCTTAATGCTCGCGCCGAAAAACGAAAAGCAATAAGGAGGAAATCCCATGCCAAAAATGAAAACTCACCGCGGATCTGCTAAACGTTTTAAAAAGACAGGTTCTGGGAAGTTAAAACGTTCTCATGCATATACAAGTCACTTATTCGCCAACAAATCCCAAAAGCAAAAGCGTAAGCTTCGCAAGGGTGCTATTGTCAGCGCAGGAGACTTCAAACGCATCAAACAACAGCTTGCTAACATCAAGTAATCGGACAAGGAACAATTAGGAGGGAAATCTAATGCCAAGAGTAAAAGGCGGAACTGTTACACGTAAGCGTCGTAAAAAGGTTCTTAAACTAGCAAAAGGTTATTTCGGTTCAAAACATACATTATACAAAGTAGCAAACCAGCAGGTCATGAAATCTGGAAACTATGCATTCCGTGACCGTCGTCAGAAAAAACGTGATTTCCGTAAGCTTTGGATCACACGTATCAACGCTGCTGCACGTATGAACGGTCTTTCTTACAGCCGTTTAATGCACGGTCTTAAGCTTTCAGGTATCGAAGTAAACCGTAAAATGCTTGCTGATCTTGCTGTAAACGATCTTACTGCTTTCAATCAGCTTGCTGATGCTGCTAAAGCTCAGTTAGATAAGTAAGCCGCAAAAACCGCTCCCCGAGAGGAGCGGTTTTTTTACGTAAAGGGTGAAACAAATGGCTGTTGTGATATATGCCGTACTAATCAATGGATATGGCTTTTGGATCATGGGCGCTGATAAACGAAGAGCAGAGCTTCACAGGTGGAGAATATCAGAGAAGCGGATATGGCTTGCCGCCGCTATGTTCGGGTCACTTGGCGTATGGCTCGGCATGCACGCCTTCAGGCATAAAACGAAGCACAGATCTTTCGTATACGGGGTGCCGCTGCTCTTTTTCGCGGAATCGGCCCTTGTACTGCTGTATATCATTTATAGGAAATGAAAAAGCAGGAGAGCGCTTATCGCTCGCCTGCTTTTTTTGCTTTTTTTATCGGCTGGTCCCAATCAATCTTGCAATTCGGGTATCGTTCCAGTACCTTTTTTTCGACCTCTTCAAAATCGTCTGCAGAGAAGCCGTTCAGCTTTTCTGGAGCTTCCGTCCATACAAATATGGTATGGATAAACAGCGGGTGGTCTTTGGAAGGGATGTGTTTCTCTCCTTCAAAGAGCACTCCTTTATAAGTAAGCTGGAGATTTTTTCGCGTGTTTTTTTGTTCATCAAAAAAGTAAAAGTTTTCTTTAGATTGAGCCAGTTTGAGCCTTCTTTTCGGATTTGAATAAAACTTTACCGCCATGTAAATAAAATAAACAAGAAGTACAAGCAAAAGAATTCTGAATAATATAATAGCCATTTGTGTGAAGGCACCTCCTCACATTATCTTGATCTGATGTAATACGAAAAACAAAACAAAAGGTTTCATTTTTTTAAAAGAAATATGTAAAAACATTTACCCGATTTTCAGGCGAATTAATCGTATGGTTCCGCATTGGTTCTGTATAATAAGAAGAGTAATGAAAAAAAGGAGGTTTATGATGAAAAAATTAGATGAAACGTTAACCATGCTGAAAGCGTTAACTGATGCCAAAGGCATACCGGGAAATGAGAGAGAAGTAAGACAAGTGATGAAATCATACATAGAACCATTTGCCGATGACGTCACGACAGATCGGCTCGGAAGCTTGATCGCCAAAAAAGCCGGACAGGAGAACGGGCCGAAAATCATGATCTCCGGCCATCTGGATGAAGTCGGTTTTATGGTGACGCAAATCACTGATAAAGGGTTTATCCGTTTTCAAACCGTCGGCGGCTGGTGGTCTCAGGTCATGCTGGCCCAGCGCGTCACCATCGTAACGAAAAAAGGCGACATTACGGGGGTTATCGGTTCGAAGCCGCCTCATATTTTACCGCCTGACGCCAGAAAAAAAGCCGCTGATATTAAAGAGATGTTTGTGGATATCGGAGCAGCAAGCCGTGAAGAGGCAATGGAATGGGGCGTTCTCCCGGGAGATCAAATTGTCCCGTATTTTGAATTTACGGTGATGAACAATGAAAAACATCTGCTGGCGAAGGCGTGGGACAACCGCATCGGCTGCGCGATTGCGATTGACGTATTAAAAAATCTGAAAAACAGTGATCATCCGAATGTTGTGTACGGCGTGGGAACGGTCCAGGAAGAAGTCGGGCTCCGCGGAGCAAAAACAGCCGCCCACACCATTCAGCCTGACATCGCGTTCGGTGTGGATGTCGGGATTGCCGGAGATACACCGGGCATTTCTGAAAAAGAGGCGCAAAGCAAAATCGGCGACGGGCCGCAAATTATTTTATATGACGCATCAATGGTGTCCCATAAAGGGCTTCGCGATCTCGTCGTGAATACGGCGGAAGAAGCGGGAATTCCTTACCAATTTGATTCCATTGCCGGCGGGGGGACAGATTCCGGTTCGATTCATTTAACCGCAAACGGAGTGCCTGCGCTTTCAATTACGATTGCAACGCGTTACATTCATACACATGCAGCCATTTTGCATCGTGATGATTATGAGAATACGGTCAAACTGATTACAGAAGTCATTAAAAAATTGGACAGGGAAACGGTCGATCGTATTACATATCAATAAGGATACGGAAGAATCTGCTTTTTTTAGCAGATTCTTTTTTTTGTCTGTACAAATATAAGCTGCGCGGCTACAATGAAAAAGACACAGAAGAATCAGAAAATTAGGGAGGGATCACTCTTTTTTTGTAAGCGTTTTATTTAAAAGGGGGCATGAACAAAATGAAAATAAGTTTCAAGCGCATCATCCGTTTTTCATGTGCGTCATTTACAGCCGGTTTGCTGCTGTTGTCTGCGTCACCGGCTTCGGCAGCGTTTTGGGGAGCATCAAATGAATTGCTTCACGATCCGACGATGGCGAAAGAAGGGAACACGTGGTACGCTTTCGGAACCGGCTTGGAGGGTGAGAGAGGGCTGCGTGTTTTAAAGGCGGAAAGCAGCGGCGTGTGGACCGTTCAAAAGCCAATCTTTTCAGCCCCGCTGTCATGGTGGAGCAATTATGTGCCGAATTACGGGCTTAATCAGTGGGCGCCAGATATTCAATATTACAACGGAAAGTATTGGCTTTACTATGCCGTGTCCTCATTTGGAAAAAACACCTCTGCCATCGGCCTCGCGTCATCAGCAAGCCTCAGTTCGGGCAATTGGAAGGATGAAGGACTTGTCATCCGTTCAACAAGCGCAAATGATTACAATGCGATTGATCCGGAACTGACAATTGATAAAGACGGAAATCCGTGGCTTGCGTTCGGTTCTTTTTGGAGCGGGATTAAATTGACAAAGCTTGATAAAAACACAATGAAACCGACGGGCTCTCTCTATTCCATCGCTGCCAGACCGAATAACAGCGGCGCCCTTGAAGCCCCGTCTATCACATATCAAAACGGCTACTATTATTTGATGGTGTCATTTGATAAGTGCTGTGCAGGTGTAAATAGTACGTACAAAATTGCCTATGGAAGGTCAAAAAGCATTACGGGCCCTTATCTCGATAGAAGCGGGAAAAGCATGACGGAAGGAGGGGGCTCGATTCTCGATTCCGGCAATAATCGCTGGATAGGGCCGGGCGGTCAAGATATTGTAAACGGAAATATTTTGGTGCGTCACGCGTATGACGCCGAAAACAATGGGATTCCGAAGATGTTAATTAACGATATTGATTGGAGTTCAGGCTGGCCTTCCTATTAATGAGCTGCCGGGCAATTGCGCCTGGCTTTTTTTTAGAAATAATAAAAGATTGACAGTTTCATTCCTTCTTAACTATAATAAAATTGTTCGTACAAATAAAACTAAAATAGTTTTATATTTTGCATTGGTACGTATGTTTATAATTGTAAACGCTTTATTTTGATGGGAAGGGGAAATGAATGTGCTTCAGATCAAGAATTACGAATTTTGGTTTGTAACGGGAAGCCAGCACTTATATGGAGAGGAAACGCTTGAGCTTGTGGATCAACACGCAAAAGGAATTTGTGAGGGGCTCAGCGGGGTGTCATCCAGATATAAGATCAAGCATAAACCAGTTGTCACATCATCAGAATCGATTAGAGAGCTGCTGAGAGAAGCGCAATATCACGAGAATTGTGCAGGGGTTATCACATGGATGCATACATTTTCTCCAGCGAAGATGTGGATTGAGGGCCTTTCGTCTTACCAAAAGCCACTTATGCATCTGCATACCCAATATCACCGCGATATTCCATGGGAAACGATCGATATGGATTTTATGAACAGCAACCAATCCGCACACGGAGACCGGGAATACGGCTACATCAATTCAAGGATGAGGCAGACGAGAAAGGTCATTGCGGGTTATTGGGATGATGAAGAAATCAAACAAGACATCTCCCAATGGATGAGCGTTGCGGCGGCATGGAATGAAAGCAGACATATCAAAGCAGCCCGGTTCGGCGACAACATGCGGAATGTAGCCGTCACGGACGGTGATAAAGTCGGCGCCCAGATTCAATTCGGCTGGCAGGTTGACGGGTACGGAATCGGCGACCTTGTCGAGGTAATGAACAAAGTCACCGAAGCAGAAATAGAAGCGCTTTATGAAGAGTATGACAAACGGTACATCATCAGTGACGAAACAAAACAGGATGAAGCAAAAGTTTCTTCCATAAAAGAACAGGCAAAAATCGAACTCGGTTTGACGGCTTTTCTGGAACAAGGCGGTTATACAGCGTTTACGACCTCATTTGAAGTATTGCACGGGATGAAGCAGCTTCCCGGGCTGGCCGTTCAGCGCCTCATGGAAAAAGGGTACGGGTTTGCAGGTGAAGGGGATTGGAAAACGGCTGCCCTCGTGCGCATGATGAAAATAATGGCCGATGGGAAACAAACCTCCTTCATGGAAGATTATACGTATCATTTTGAGCCGGGTAATGCGATGATTCTCGGGTCCCATATGCTTGAAGTGTGCCCGACGGTTTCTCTTGATCAGCCGAAAATTGAAGTTCATCCCCTGTCAATCGGAGGCAAGGAAGATCCGGCCCGATTTGTATTTAACGGAATCAGCGGTTCGGCCATTATCGCGAGCATAATTGATATCGGGGGTCGCTTCCGCCTCGTGCTGAATGAAGCGGAAGGCCGGGAAGTTGATCATGAAATGCCGAGTTTACCTGTGGCGCGTGTGCTGTGGAAGCCTGAACCTTCGCTGAAAACGGCTGCGGAAGCGTGGATATTGGCGGGAGGAGCCCATCATACCTGTCTGTCTTATAAGCTGACAGCTGATCAGATGCTCGATTGGGCTGAAATGGCAGGTATCGAAAGCATCTTCATTTCTCGTGATACGGATATCCGCGAACTGAAAAAAGAGCTGAAATGGAATGACGCATTATACCGGTTTGGGGGGATTTGACATGACTTACACGATTGGTGTGGACTTTGGCACATTGTCCGGCCGGGCGGTTCTGGTGAATGTCCGAACCGGAGAAGAAACGGCGGCCGCCGTAAAAGAATATACGCATGCCGTTATCGATCATGTGCTGCCGAAGACCGGTGAAAAACTCCCGCGGGACTGGGCGCTTCAGCATCCGGCAGATTATATCGAAGTAATGGAGACTGCGATCCCGCAGCTGCTTCAGAAGACGGGTGTTGACCCAAAAGAGATTATCGGCATAGGAATAGATTTTACGGCGTGCACCATTCTGCCGGTGGACGAAGCCGGACAGCCGCTTTGCATGAAGCCTGAATTTGAAGGGGAACCTCACAGTTACGTGAAACTGTGGAAACACCATGCCGCCCAAAAGTATGCGGATCGCTTGAACAGCATAGCCGCAGAAAACAGTGAATCCTTTTTAGAAAGGTACGGCGGGAAAATTTCCTCTGAATGGATGATTCCGAAAGTCATGCAGATTGCTGAGGAGGCGCCGCATATTTACGAAGCGTCAGACCGGATGGTGGAAGCGGCTGACTGGATAGTATACCAATTGTGCGGCTCATTAAAACGAAGCAATTGTACAGCGGGTTACAAGGCGATATGGGATGAGGAGACGGGGTATCCGCCGGACCGATTTTTCGAGAAGCTGAACCCATTAATGAAAACGATTACAAGAGATAAACTGAGCGGAACGATTTATTCAGTCGGTGAAAAAGCCGGGGAATTAACGGAGAAAATGGCTGATCTGATCGGGCTTCTTCCGGGAACAGCCGTCGCTGTGGCTAATGTTGACGCTCACGTCTCAGTACCGGCCGTCGGCATCACGGAGCCGGGGAAAATGCTGATGATTATGGGGACCTCAACCTGCCATGTATTGCTTGGGGAACAAGTCAATATCGTACCCGGCATGTGCGGCGTCGTTAATAACGGCATTTTACCCGGGTATGCTGGGTATGAAGCGGGACAGTCCTGCGTCGGCGACCACTTTGATTGGTTTGTGAAAACGTGTGTGCCGAGTGGCTGCCTGAAGGAAGCAGAGGCGAGAAAGATGGGCATCCACGAGCTTTTAAGCGAAAAAGCCGATCAGCTAATGCCGGGTGAAAGCGGTTTGCTGGCGCTCGACTGGTGGAATGGAAACCGCTCAACCTTAGTAGATGCCGATTTGACGGGCATGATGCTCGGTATGACACTGCACACAAAACCGGAGGAAATCTACAGGGCGTTAGTCGAGGCTACGGCATACGGAACGCGCATGATCATTGAAACGTTCAGAGAAAACGGCGTTCCGGTCGAAGAGCTATACGCAGCCGGCGGAATTGCCGAGAAGAATCCGTTTATCATGCAGATTTATGCAGACATCACAAATATGGAGATTAAATTATCCGGCTCTCCGCAAGCGCCCGCGCTAGGCTCTGCCATTTTCGGAGCGCTCGCAGCAGGAAAGGAAAACGGAGGATTCTCCAGTATTACGGAGGCTGCCGCTCATATGGGAAAACTGAAGGAATACTCCTACACCCCAAATGCGGATAGATCGGAAGTTTATGACAGCTTATATGCGGAATATAAAAAGCTGGTTCAATACTTCGGTAAAGAAAACAATGTCATGAAACGCCTGAAAACAATAAAAAACCGCCAGTTTACGAAAGAGGGAGGCCGCCATGCTTGAAGAGTTGAAGGAAGAAGTGCTTGCTGCCAATCTGAAGCTTAAGGAACATAAACTTGTCACATTCACATGGGGAAATGTCAGCGGCATTGACAGAAAGAGCGGGAGAATTGTTATTAAACCGAGCGGTATCGAGTACAGCGAATTAACAGCTGACAAGCTGGTTGTCCTGAATGAAGAGGGCGACATCCTTGAAGGCACACTTAAGCCTTCCTCTGACACGCCGACCCATCTGTATTTATATAAAGCCTTTCCGAATATCGGCGGAATCGTCCATACCCATTCACCGTGGGCGACAAGCTGGGCTCAGTCCGGAAGGGACATTCCGGCTCTCGGAACGACTCACGCGGATTATTTTGAAAGCGCGATTCCCTGCACAAGGGAAATGTATGACGAAGAGATTATGAAAGATTACGAGCATCATACAGGTAAGGTCATTGCAGAAACCTTCCAAAACCAGCAGTATGAACAAATTCCGGGCGTCCTTGTAAACAGCCACGGCCCGTTCTGCTGGGGTTCGGATGCATTAAACGCGCTGCATAACGCCGTTGTGCTGGAAACAGTCGCAGAAATGGCTTACCGTTCAATCATGCTGAACGAACAGGTCAGCCCGATTAATACAGTATTGCATGAGAAGCACTTTTACAGAAAACACGGGGCGAACGCATATTATGGCCAATCTTGACACACCAGGATTCCTGATCGATTTGGACGGAACCGTATTCAGAGGGCAAGAGCTGATTGACGGCGCAAAAGAAGCGATTCACACCCTTCAGGCATTAAACAAAAACATCGTGTTTTTAAGCAACCGGGGCAATATGTCAAGGGCGATGTGCCGGAAGAAGCTGCTCGGCGCCGGTATTGTAACAGATGAGCGTAACATCGTGCTTTCCTCCAGTGTCACCGCCGCTTTTTTAAAGAAACAGTATCCTTCTTCACAGGTATGGGTGTTAGGGGAAAAGGGGCTGATAGATGAACTCGCCTTAGCGGGCGTCGCCCTGGCGGCGGAACCGAAAGCGGCAGATTGGCTCA
Source organism: Bacillus sp. YC2 (assembly GCF_019891195.1). Lineage (NCBI taxonomy): Bacteria > Bacillati > Bacillota > Bacilli > Caryophanales > Bacillaceae > Bacillus > Bacillus sp. YC2. The sequence goes on from NZ_JAHXDO010000005.1 coordinate 189,150, forward strand.
TAATCTCCCTGCATGAAACCGTTACCTATAAAGATCTGAATCTGGCTTTTCAAGCGGCCTCTTCAGGTGCGCGTATCATCGCCACCAATCGGGACCGCTCTTTTCCGAAAGAAGACGGCCATGCCATTGATGTGGCCGGAATGCTCGGCGCCATTGAAGCAGCGGCCGGGACGAGAGCGGAGCTTGTCATCGGCAAGCCGTCTTGGCTGATGGCTGAAGCTGCCTGTGAAGCGCTCGGTCTCACCCCCGGTGAATGCGCCATTATCGGAGACAGCCTCGAATCAGATATTGCGATGGGCAGGCTGTACGGGATGAGAAGCGTGTTAGTTCTGACAGGTTCAAGCAAGCTTGGTGAACACCGTCTCTATGAACCTGACATCGTACTGAACTCAATAAAGGATCTGACAGAATTAGCGAAGGAGGGAATCCTTTTATGAAGCATATCGCAGAGGACATTCAGTCTGCATTTGAAAAAGAAGGAGGCAGTCCGTCTCCTATCAAAATAGAAGACATTGTTATCGGGGCAGATGCTCAAGAGAAGCTTCTCCGATTTCTGCAAAAAAAACGCTGGAACAACACGATGCTCATCTGCGACCGGAATACTTACGAAGCAGCGGGCCGGGGATTGGAGACTGCTCTGAATGACAGCGGGATAAAAGCGGCAAGCATCATCATCCCGGAATATGAGTCCGGGGATGTGACGGCAGATGAACGATCACTGGTCTATACGCTGATCCGTATCACGCAAGAAGCAGACGCATTACTCGCGGTCGGCTCGGGAACGATTCATGATATGACAAGGTTTGCCGCCTATCAGCGTGATCTGCCGTTTGTATCGTTTCCCACCGCTCCTTCAGTAGACGGCTTCACATCGGCGGGATCGCCGTTACTTTTTAACGGAATCAAAACGACGATTCAAATGAAAGCGCCGATCGCCTTATTTGCGGATACGAATCTCTTAAAAGATGCGCCCCGTTCTATGACAGCAGCGGGATTCGGCGATATGCTCGGCAAAATCACGTCGCTGGCTGATTGGGACATTTCCCGGCGGCTGGCGGGGGAGCCGTATTCGGCACCCGGGGCCGCACTTGTGAAAGACGCGCTTTTGCAATGCATTGACAACCGCAATGACATTGCGATGAGAACAGAAGCGGGCATCCGGATTCTTATGGAAGCGTTAATCGTCTCAGGCCTTGTCATGCTTGCCTTGGATCACTCCCGTCCGGCGTCAGGAGGAGAGCATCACATCTCACATTGGATCGAGATGGCATTACTGAAGAAAAAACAGCCTCAAATTCTTCATGGAGCGAAGGTAGGTTGTGCGTGCGTCATGCTTAGTGACATTTACAAAAGGCTTGCCCGTCATGAAAGGCTGACAGAACTTCCTTCCCGCACCCGTGAGGCCATTCAATCGGCATATGACACGCTGCCTGACGGAAAAACAATTGCCGGCTGGCTCACCTCTGTGGGAGGCCCCGCTTATTTCAATGAAATCGGTGTGGAAGAGGACATAGTCAGTGAGGCTTTCAAACATGCGCATACGCTGAGAGACCGTTATACGGGTTTAAAAATCATAAATGAACATGATGTGCTCTTTGGACATCATTTGTATCATTAGCCCTAAAAAGTGGAAGGGGAAACGAAATGAAAAAAGGGACCGCTCTATGTCTGGTGCTGATGGTCATGCTCTTCTCACTAGTAACCGGGTGTTCAGCAGAACGATCATCCGGCCGTTCAGGTGAAACGGAGCTGACATTTTGGACCTTTAACGGGCTGCATGAACAGTTTTATAAAGAAATGGTCAAAGAGTGGAATGCAAAATATCCGGACCGCAAAATTAAGCTGAATACAGTAGTTTATCCATACGGGCAAATGCATGATAATTTATCCGTCTCGCTGATCGCCGGCGAGGGTCTTCCTGATATAGCCGATGTGGAGTTGAGTCGTTTTTCCAACTTTTTGAAGGGTAAGGATATACCTCTTGCCGATTTGACTCCGCTTATTGAAAAAGACCGTGATAAATTTGTGGAGGCACGCCTTGCGTTATACAGCAAAAACGGAAAACTGTACGGCCTTGATACACATGTCGGGACGACCGTCATGTTTTACAACATGGAAATAATGAAAAAAGCGGGCGTAAATCCTGCTGATATCAAGACGTGGGACGATTACCGGCAAGCCGGCAAAAAGGTGCGCAAAGCCGCCGGAAAACCGATGGGCACAGTTGAAACAAACGACTCCGGCACATTCCTTTCAATGATCTCACAGCAAGGTTCAGGCTACTTCAGCAAAAACGGAAAACTCATCCTCAACAGCAGGACAAATGTAAACACGCTGCACTATTTAAAAGACATGGTGAATGATAAAACCCTCCTGCCTGCTCCCGGCGGCGGCCATCACAGCGAAGAATACTATGGCTTTATGAATCAGGGCGGAGCTGCTTCGGTGCTGATGCCGATATGGTACATGGGGCGGTTTATCGATTATATGCCGGATGTAAAAGGGAAAATGGCTATTTACCCTCTGCCGGCCTGGAAAAAAGGCGGCGACCGATCTGCGGGTTTAGGCGGGACAGCGACCGTTGTGCCGAAACAAGCAAAACACTTGGAGCTTGCGAAAGAGTTTCTCGGATTTGCGAAAGGTTCAAAGGAAGGGAATATAAAGCTTTGGACCGTGCTCGGCTTTGATCCGCTGCGCTGGGACGTATGGGATTCAAAAGAATTGAAGGAGAAAAACAAATACACGGAGTTCTTTCAAAACGGCACGTCGATTTTCTCCGCGCTGCTTGAAGTGAAGGATGAAATCAATCCGATTTATTTGCATGAAGATTTCTCTAAAGCAGCCGATCTCGTTGTCAGACAGGTGCTGTTCGACGCGCTCAAGACACAGGAAAAATCACCTGAGGAAGCCTTGGACGAAGCGGCGGAGCAATTGAAAAAATGACGAGCTGCCGTATTTACCAGAGAAAGCGGGGGAGTTCACTTGAAACCTGTAAAGACGCAGACAGCGCAAACCGTTTCTTCAGTTCGTAAGGAGCCGCGCCGGCGCAATGTGCTGTATTCAAAAAAAGCGGCGCCTTATCTTTTTACAGCGCCTTTTATCATTTCGTTTCTCGTTTTCTTTTTATACCCCATCATCAGCGTCTTCATCATGAGTTTTCAGCGAATCCTGCCGGGGGAAGTCACCTTTGTCGGTTTTTCCAATTATACCGCTCTCCTTAATCCAACCTTTTATACCGCTTTATTCAATACATTGGAATACACCTTTTGGACGCTTTTAGTGCTGATTCCCGTGCCGCTTCTTTTGGCGGTGATCCTGAACTCAAAGCTGGTCAGGTTCAGGAATGTTTTTAAATCGGCTCTTTTTATACCGGCTTTAACATCGACGATCGTAGCCGGAATTATATTCCGCCTGATTTTCGGCGAAATGAACACCTCACTGGCAAATGAAATCCTGATCAAACTGGGCGCCTCTCCGGAGAACTGGCTCAACAATAAAGAAACGGGCATGTTTTTGATGGTGCTGCTTGCCTCGTGGAGGTGGATGGGCATTAACATTCTTTATTTTCTGGCAGGTCTGCAAAACGTGCCGAAAGAGCTGTACGAGGCTGCGGATATTGACGGCGCGAGTACGTGGAAAAAATTCCGGCACATTACCCTTCCGTTTTTAAAGCCGGTCTCCGTTTACGTGTTAACCATCAGTATCATTGGCGGATTTAGGATGTTTGAAGAAAGCTATGTGCTTTGGCAAAATAATTCCCCGGGGAATATCGGTCTCACGCTTGTCGGCTATTTGTATCAGCAGGGGCTTGCTTACAATGAAATGGGGTACGGGGCGGCAATCGGGATTGTCCTTTTGCTTGTCATTTTAATTGTCAGCCTGGTTTCGCTAAAATTGTCAGATTCATTTAAAGGGGAGGGGTAATCGATGCATGGCCATAACATGTCAGCCGTGTACAGAATTGCGTTTACGCTGTTTTTTATCATGCTGAGTCTGCTTTATATTTTTCCGATGTTCTGCTTATTGCTCGGCTCGTTAAAACCGTCATCTGAGCTAATGCGTATCGGGCTGAATTTGCGTCTGGACCCTGATGTGATGAGTTTGGATAACTACACGTACTTATTCAGCGGAGGAAGCATCTATTTTAAATGGTTTTTTAACAGTCTTGTGCTCGGCATTCTCACTACGGTACTGACGCTGTTTTTTTCCTCTATGATTGGCTACGGGCTCGGTGTGTATGAGTTTAAAGGCAGAAATGTCATTTTTGTTCTGGTGCTGATCATTATGATGGTGCCGCTTGAGGTTATGATGCTGCCGTTATTTAAACTGACGGTGGGCCTTCATTTGATTGATTCTTATATGGGTGTGATTTTGCCGTTTATTGTATCGCCTGTCGCCGTTTTCTTTTTCAGGCAATATGCTCTCGGCCTTCCGAAAGACCTGCTGGATTCAGCAAGGATGGACGGCTGCACTGAATTCGGAATTTTCTTCAGAATTATGGCGCCGCTGATGAAACCGGCATTCGGCGCGATGATCATACTCCAGTCTTTAAATAGCTGGAATAACTTTTTATGGCCGCTGATCGTGCTTCGGTCGAAAGAAATGTTTACGCTTCCGATCGGGCTGTCAGGTTTGCTGAGTCCGTACGGCAATAATTATGACATGCTGATTTCCGGTTCAGTTTTTGCGATTCTGCCGGTTATCATCATATTCTTATTTTTCCAAAAATACTTTATTTCCGGTCTGACAGTCGGCGGAGTTAAAGGATAAACACGGGGAGGAAACATAATGAAAAAAGCGGGAATTATCGCAGATAAAGAATATATCATCGGTGAAGTGGATAAACGGATTTACGGTTCGTTTATTGAACATATGGGCAGGGCGGTATATGAGGGCATATACGAGCCTGATCATCCGGAAGCGGATCAAGAAGGTTTCAGAACAGACGTACAGGAATTAATTAAGGAATTGCAAGTGCCGTTGATCCGCTATCCCGGCGGCAATTTTCTCTCCGGCTATAACTGGGAGGACGGCGTCGGCCCGGTGAAGGACCGCCCGCGAAGACTTGACCTGGCATGGCAGACGACAGAAACGAACGAAGTGGGGACAAATGAATTTTTAACATGGGCAAAAAAAGTGAACGCCGAAGTCAATATGGCGGTCAATCTCGGGACGAGAGGAATGGATGCCGCCCGCAGCCTCGTCGAATACTGCAACCATCCCAAAGGGTCTTATTGGAGTGATTTAAGAAGATCGCACGGCTATGAAACGCCTTACGGAATAAAAACATGGTGCTTAGGAAATGAAATGGACGGCCCTTGGCAGATCGGGCATAAGACGGCACATGAATACGGGCGGCTGGCCGCAGAAACGGCAAAAGTGATGAAATGGACGGACCCGTCAATTGAATTGGTGGCCTGCGGAAGCTCAAACAGCGGCATGCCGACCTTTATCGAATGGGAAGCGGGTGTGCTTGAGCATACGTATGAGCATGTGGATTACATATCCTTGCATACGTATTACGGCAACCGTGATAATCATCTTGAAAACTATTTAGCGAGATCGATGGATTTAGACCATTTTATCAAATCTGTAACAGCTGTATGTGATTATATGAAAGCGAAAAAACGCAGCAAAAAAACCATTCATCTCTCCTTAGATGAATGGAATGTATGGTACCACTCAAACGAAGCCGATAAAAAGGTGGAGCCGTGGATTACTGCCCGTCCGATTCTTGAAGACATCTATAATTTTGAAGATGCGCTTTTGATCGGTTCACTGCTGATCACCATGCTGCAGCACGCCGACAGGGTAAAGATCGCCTGTCTTGCTCAGCTTGTAAACGTGATTGCGCCTATTATGACCGAAAAGGGCGGGGAGGCATGGAGACAGACTATTTTTTATCCTTACATGCACGCTTCCGTTTATGGAAGAGGGACTTCTATGAAGCTCTTGATCACATCCCCGAAATACGACTGCACAGATTTTACAGACGTGCCGTATGTCGATGCCGCAGCCGTTTATCATGAAGAGGAAGAAACACTCACCATTTTTGCCGTCAATAAAAGCAAAGAGCTGATGGAGACGGATGTAAAGCTGAGAGGATTCGAAAACTATCGCATTATTGAGCATATCGTGCTTGAGCATCCGGATATCAAAGCAACCAATCAGCATAACAGAAAACAAGTCATCCCTCATTCCAATGGAGCATCCTTCGTCAGCGGCGGAAGGATAACGGCTCATTTCGCACCGCTGTCCTGGAATGTTATCCGCCTGTCAGGAAAATAAGATTGATAGAAGCCGGTCCATGCAGCCGGCTTTTTTTACATGAAAACCATCCCCTGTTATTGTGTAATTGTGATAATATTTAGAAAAAGAGAAAAGGGGCTGGGAATAAATGAATGCGATTACAATCGTAATAGCGTCTATGTGTATATTGGCTATCGCTTACCGGTTATACGGAACATTTATGATGGTGAAAGTATTAAAAATTACCGACCACACACCGACTCCGGCCCATGTGCTTGAGGATGGGAAAGACTATGTGCCTACGAATAAATGGGTGTCTTTCGGCCATCATTTTGCTGCGATCGCTGCGGCCGGTCCGCTTGTCGGGCCGATCCTGGCCGCGCAGTTCGGTTATTTGCCCGGGCTGTTGTGGCTGCTGATCGGGGCTGTGATCGGAGGAGCCGTTCATGATATCGTCGTGTTGTTTGCATCAATGCGGAAAAATGGAAAAACGCTGTCTGAAGTCGCAAAAGACGAGCTTGGACCCGTGGCCGGCTTTTGTACGGGTCTTTCCATGCTGTTTATCATAACGATCACCATGGCGGGGCTGTCTATGGTTGTGCTGCATGCGCTTGAGAAAAACCCGTGGGGAACGTTTGCGGTAGGAATCACGATTCCGATTGCGATGGGGGCTGGAATTTATTATAAAAAAACAGGAAATCTAAAGCTTGCTTCTGCTGTCGGTTTTCTTTTGTTAATGGCCGGCGTTGTGATCGGGCCGTGGCTGCAAAAAACCGCACTTGGCGACATCCTGACGCTTGATGCGAAAACGCTGGCGATTGCCCTCCCCGTCTATGCGTTTTTTGCCGCCGCGCTTCCTGTGTGGCTTTTGCTGGCCCCGCGTGATTATTTAAGCAGTTTTATGAAGATAGGGGTTTTCATCGCCTTGATCGCCGGTGTATTTTTCGTTAATCCGGCCATTAAGTTCCCTGCATTTACCGAGTTTATTCATGGCGGCGGCCCGGTTATCGCCGGTCCTGTCTGGCCGTTTATTTCGATAACCATTGCCTGCGGCGCCATCTCGGGCTTTCACGCGTTTGTCGGTTCTGGCACGACGCCGAAAATGCTGGACAAATGGAGCGACATCAAGCCTGTTGCTTTTGGGGCGATGCTTGTGGAATGCCTTGTCGGGATTATGGCGCTCATCGCCGCCGCGGCTCTTGAGCCTGCCGATTATTTTGCCATTAACAGCACGCCTGAGATGTTCCGCGCGCTCGGAATGAATGTCGTCCATCTGCCTGATCTGAGCAAAGAAATCGGACTCAGCCTCGAAGGAAGAACGGGCGGCGCTGTTACGCTGGCCGTCGGGATGACGTATATCTTTACCGGAATTCCGTTTTTCAGTCATTTGGCTTCATACTTTTTTCAATTTGTCATTATGTTTGAAGCGGTCTTCATTTTAACGGCGATTGACGCGGGGACCCGTGTCGCCCGTTATTTAATTCAAGAGTTCTTCGGCGAATTGTATAAGCCGCTGAAAAAAACAGACTGGCTGCCCGGCTCCATTTTTTCAAGCGCGCTCGCCTGCCTGCTGTGGGGGTATCTGCTGTATTCAGGCGATATCAGCTCAATCTGGGCGCTGTTTGGGGTATCCAATCAGCTTATGGCGTCAGTCGGCTTAATCATCGGAGCGACCGTTGTGTTAAAAATTGCCGATAAACGGCGCTATATGCTGACTTGCCTGGTTCCTCTCGCCTATTTATATGTAACTGTCAACTATGCAGGCTATTGGATGGTGCGGTATGTGTATTTGAACCCCGAAGCTGCGGGTTACAATGTGCCAAATGGCGTGTTATCCATTATTATGCTGCTGCTGGGGCTTGTGATCATTATTGCGGCTTTGAAAAAATGGATGCACATGTGGCGAGATCCGAGTGCGAGATTGGAAGCGTCAATTCCGGGATAATGTTGGAAATTGGAGGATTTGTCCGTCAGTTTTCGGAGCGAGAGGTATTTTGCGATAAGAAAGCAAATATGATCTGTTTGATCCAGTGTTCGCTGTTTTTAAAAAAGTAAGCCGCGGAGACCAAGCCGTACTCCGCGGCTGTTATTAGCAGTTATGACAAATTCATCGCTTCCAGCAAATAATCCGCCAGATGAACCGCCCGCACCCGGCTGCTTAATCCTTCACGCTGAATTCCGAGCTGCATCTGTAGAAGACACCCCGGATTGGCTGTAACGATAACAGCAGCTTCTGTTTTTTTTGCTGATTTCATTTTGCTGTCTAATATTTTCATAGACATCTCAGATTCCACAATATTATAAATACCCGCAGATCCACAGCAGCTGTCCGCTTTTTCCATTTCTCTGTATTCGGCCCCTTCAATGCTTTTCAGCAGCTGACGGGGCTCTTTTGACGTATGCATGACGTTGCGGAGGTGGCAGGAGTCCTGGTAAGTGACGATATGCGGCGTTTGTGCCTGTAAGTTCTTTTCATGAAATCCCAGTTCAACCAATACCGATGAAAAATCCTTGAGCTTCCGTACGAAATCGCGGGCCCGTTCTGCCCATTCAGGCTCATCCTTTAATAAATGTGCGTAATCCTGAAGAAAGGCGCCGCAGCCGCCGGCGTTCGTAATGATATAATCAATTTCCAGCGCTTCAAAGGCTGCGATATTCCGTTTGGCCAGTTCTTTTCCCGCTTCCTTTTCACCGCTGTGTCCGTGCAGCGCGCCGCAGCACGCCTGACCGTCCGGAATCACGATCTCACAGCCCGCTGCCTGTAAAAGCGATGTCGTGGCATGATTGGTTGCTAAAAACAAAGTATCCATTAAACAGCCGGAGAAAAAAGCGGCCCGTTTTTGAACGGAGTGCGCGGCCGGAAGAAAACGGGGCCGTTCTTTCATTTCTTTCCGCTTCGGGACGGGCGGCAGCACTTTTTCCATCGTACGCAAATGCTCAGGCAGGATGCGTAGCATACCGGTTTTTCTGACGGCTGTCTGCAAGCCCGACCGCTGGTACAGCCCGAGAAGTCCTGCCGCTGTCTGCATGCGGTTTTGATGGGGAAAAAGCCCTTTAAAGGCGGCCTTTCGTAAAAGGCGCACGCCAGGCGTATGTTTTTTGTTTTGATTGATGATGTCCCGCGCTTCCTCAAGCAGCTGCCCGTAATTGACGCCGGCAGGGCAGACAGGCTCGCATGCCCGGCACCCGAGACAAAGCGAAAGCGAACGTTCAACATCTTCATCAGGTTCAATCTGTCCGTCGGCGACTGCTTTCATTAACGCGATCCGGCCGCGCGGCGAATGGGATTCTTGAAAGCCGGATTCGATATAAGTCGGACAGGAAGGAAGGCAGAAGCCGCAGCGCATACAGTTCAGCAATTCGCTTTCATCCATGCGGTTTTTGAATTCTTCCTGAATCTCTTTCTTTTCCTTTGCCGTTGTCATTTCGTCACCACCACGCGTTTTCTTGCAGGATTGGCAAATATTTTTCCGGGGTTCAACAGATTATGCGGGTCCAGCGCCTGTTTAATGGCTTTCATCGCGGCGATTCCTTCTGTTTTGAGCTTCATTTCTAAATACGGCGCTTTTACGATGCCGACTCCGTGTTCACCCGTTATCGTCCCGCCAAGTTCGATCGCTTTCTCAAAAATATCGGCGAAGGCTTTTTCGACGCGTTCCATTTCCTCTTCATTTCTGATATCAGTGGTGCACGTCGGGTGAAGGTTGCCGTCTCCCGCATGGCCGAATGTGCAGATGGAAAGGCTGTAGGTTTCAGCAATGTCGTTAATCGCTTTGACCATGCTGGCAATTTGTGACCGGGGTACGGTCGCATCTTCCAAAATCGTCGTCGGTTTCAGCCTGGCCAGCGCAGATAATGCGGATCGCCGGGCTTCTGTAAGGGCAAATGCTTCTTGTTCCGTTTTGGCGGTTTGAACCGATACGGCCGCGCCTTTTTTACAGATAGCTTCAATTTTTTCTATATCTCGTGTGACAGTATCATAGGCACCGTCCTGTTCAATCAGAAGAACGGCTTTTGCGCTTGTCGGCAGTCCGATTTTGGCGTAATCTTCAATGACCTGCAGCGTCGGCTGATCCAGAAATTCGAGTGTTGCCGGAATGATTTTCTCAGCTATGATCGCAGAGACGGTTTCCGCCGCTGCTTCAATATTTTCATAGAGTGCAAGCAGCGTTTTTTTCGTTTCCGGCTTCGGCACAAGCTTTAATGTCGCTTCTGTCACAATGCCGAGCGTGCCCTCTGATCCGACGAAAAGTCTTGTGAGATCGTAACCGGCGACATCCTTCGTCAGCTTTCCGCCGGTGCGGATAATATCACCATTGGCCAGAACGACTTCAAGGCCAAGCACATAATCCCGGGTGACGCCGTATTTCAAACCGCGCAGTCCCCCGGAATTTTCATTGATATTTCCGCCGATTGTCGATATTTTCATGCTGCTCGGATCAGGAGGATAAAATAACCCCTTTTGTTCGACCGCGTGAATCATATCAAGCGTAATCACGCCCGGCTGAACTGTAATGGTCAAATTCTCTTCATCTAAATCAAGAATGCGGTTCATATGTTTACATAAAAGAACAAGTCCGCCTTCAGACGGGCACGTGCCGCCGCATAAATTTGTGCCTGATCCCCTCGGCACAATCGGAATTCCGTACTCGCTGCAAATGGTTAAAATGTGTGATACGCCTTCCGCAGAGCGGGGGGCTATCACCGCATCCGGCATCGCTTGCAGCTGCGGCGCAGCATCATAGGAATAAACAAGGCGCCCCGCGGTTGAGTCATCATAATTCTCATGTCCGACAGCCCGGATGAACTGCTCCTTTGCTTCTCGTGAAATCACTTTCTCCCAGCCTCCTTGATAAGAAAAGCGTTTTCTTTTTATTGTGAAGAAAAACAAACCAGCATACTATGGAGAAACATCCGAAAATAGAGCCTTGTATTCTTCCTATTTTGTATCTTGATCTAAAAAACGGAGCGCTAAATAAAAAGCCGTGATATCTTCGGGATGATCAAGCTTCATTTTTGTCAGCGTTTCTAATTTTGAAAGGCGGTAGCGCAATGTATTGATATGAATGTGCATGTCAGCCGCCGTGCGCTTTAACGATAAATTCCGGCTGAACAAAGCACGCAGCGTATCCAGCAGCTCCTCGTGTTCAAGCGCGTTTTGAAAGACCCGCTGTGAAAATTCCGTCCGTGTGCCGGGCTTGATATCGGCGAGGCACATGTCGAGCTTTAAGTCTTCTTCATAAACCGCTTGCTGCTTTGCGATGCCGACAGAAAGCGCCTTCTCGGCTTGTTCATATGATTCCGGCAGACGCGGTCCCGGGACAGTCCGGCCGATTCCCGCCATGACAGGCTTCGTAAAAATGGCTTGAATCCTTCTGATAAGCTGTTCCTTAGAGCCGGCTCCTGTTTTATGGTTAATGAGAAGGCGCTCATTTCCCCAGCGTACAAACAGATCCGAAGGGCATTCGTTTTGCCAAAGCCGGCCCATTTGCTCCGCTTCATGTTGGTGATAGGCACCTTGAATCAGGATGATTTGGCGGTGTGAGCCGAGGTCTGCTCCGAGAAGCTTCGCCTTTTCCAAAAAGCCCGGCGACCATTCTTTTAATTGCAGCCAATCAACCATAAAGGATTCGAGCATTCTTGCCTGCCACTGCGCCTGCTCCATGTGGCGCGCTTCTTTGATGAAAAGTTCTGTCATTTTTCTGAGCAATTCTCCAAAAGGCAATATCTCATCCGGTTTTCCGGTCAAACCGAACACAGCAATGACCTCGTGGCCAGAAAAGACGGGAAGATTGAGACCGGATTTGACCCCCTCAAGCTGTTTTTCATCTTCTTTTGTTATAATCACATTCCGCTTTTCGCGCGCGCAGATCAGCGCGCCTTCATGAAATCGGCCGATGCGCGCATCATTTGTGCCGGCGATGATTATCCCGTCAGTATCGGTGATAATCACTTCACGGCTGTACATGTGTTTCACTTCGGCAATCATTTTTTTTGCCAGTTCAGGCTGTAACAGCATGGCGATCCCCCTCGCCATTATTATACAAAAAAAACCGGGTGTCCCATCACCCGGTTTACGCTTATTGAGCAGGTTTTAAACCGCCTTCTAATGTTTTGAGCATTTCATTTTTTTCTGATTCTGACGCATGCTGCCAAAGAACCTCGAATAACACGCCGAGGCCCGGGAGCATTTTCTCTTCACCGCTTTGGATGGCGTCAACGATGGTATGCTCAAGCTGGTCTTGGTTATTGCCCGTCACATTGGCAATAACGGCGTTGCGTAAATTAAGATCCATTTCAACCGCTCCTTTTTCCTGAATGTGATACGCATATTCTTACCGCGCACGCGGTTTATTATGTGCTGTTCTTGAGATATAATAACAACATGCCTGAAAAAAGGAGAGCACAGGAATAAAGTGAAACGAATCGACTCTGCAAAAAACCAAAAAGTGAAGGATTGGAAAAAACTTCACACGAAAAAAGACAGAACCAAAACGAACACATTTCTTATAGAAGGAGAGCATCTCGTAGAAGAAGCCCTCAAAGCAAAGGGAACGGTAAAAGAAATACTTGTGAAAAATGAGAGCGCCATTCCCGCTGACCTGGATATGAGCATCCCGTGTTATGTGCTGAGTGAAGATGCGTTTTCCGCCGTGACAGAAACGGAAGCGCCGCAGCAGATTGCCGCTGTCTGCCATATGCCCCTTGAGAAACCGGATGAATTGAATCGGCTGCTTCTGATAGATGCCGTACAGGACCCGGGAAATCTCGGAACGATGATCCGTACGGCCGATGCGGCGGGAATAGACGCCGTTGTCCTTGGAGAAGGAACAGCAGACCCTTATAACGGAAAAACACTGCGCTCGGCTCAAGGATCTCATTTTCACATTCCGATACTAAAACGCCCTCTCGAAACCTTTGTCGATGACTTAAAGGCGCGCGGCGTCGCCATTTACGGCACGGCGCTTCAAAACGGGGCGGCCTATCAGAGCGTGAAGCCTGAGGAGGCTTTTGCGTTAATCGTCGGCAACGAGGGAGCAGGTGTGAATAACGTCCTGTTGCAAAAAACAGACCTCAATCTGTACGTTCCGCTGTACGGCCAGGCAGAATCGCTGAACGTGGCGGTAGCGGCGGCCATCCTCCTGTACCATCTCAGAGGATAGTGTTGCACGGAGATGAGAATTTCACTATAATAGATAGCAATAATGTAAAAACCGTGACAGAGGACATCAATTTTTGCCATCACTGCCTTCCAGGGAGAAAATGCCGCTGACTGAGAGCATTTTTATCGCAGCTCAGAAATTGATTTTCACCTCTCGAGTTGTCACCGGGACCGCGCAAAACGCGCGTAAAGGTGAACCGGAACTGTAGTTTCCGTTATGTCAATGAAGCTGTCGGCAGATAAGTCTGCCTTAAAAAGGGTGGTACCGCGGCCACAACTCGTCCCTTCTGCAAGGGGCGGGTTTTTTTGTTTTCAAAAAAAGACATAGAACGGTTTGTTTATATAAAAGGAGGATGCATGATGGAAGAGAAGCTTAAACAGCTTGAACTGGAAGCTGCAGAAAAAGTAAAAGCGGCAAGCTCATTAAAAGAAGTAAACGACATTCGGGTGCAATATCTAGGGAAAAAAGGACCGATTACAGAAGTGCTTCGCGGCATGGGCAAGCTGTCCGCAGAAGAACGCCCGAAAATGGGCGCGCTCGCCAATGAAGTGAGAGAGCGCATTGCAGCAGCCATTACAGCGAAAAATGAACAGCTTGAACAAGAAGAAATGAATAAAAAACTCAGCAGCCAGACAATTGACGTTACATTGCCGGGCAGCCCGGTGAATATCGGCGGGCGCCATCCGCTGACAGTCGTCGTGGAAGAAATTGAAGATTTATTTATCGGCATGGGTTATACCGTCGAAGAAGGCCCTGAAGTGGAAACGGATTATTACAACTTTGAAGCGCTCAATCTGCCGAAAGAACACCCGGCCCGCGACATGCAGGACAGCTTTTACATTACAGAGGAAATGCTGATGAGAACACAAACATCCCCCGTCCAAACGCGGACGATGGAAAAGCATAAAGGAAAAGGCCCTGTCAAAATCATTTGTCCGGGTAAAGTGTACCGCCGCGATAACGATGACGCGACACACTCCCACCAATTTATGCAGATCGAAGGGCTTGTCGTGGACCGCAAGATCAGCATGAGCGACCTGAAAGGCACGCTTGAGCTGGTCGCGAAAAAAATGTTCGGCCAGGATCGTGAAATCAGACTTCGTCCAAGCTTTTTCCCATTTACAGAGCCGTCTGTCGAAGTGGATGTGACCTGCTTTAAGTGCGGCGGACAAGGCTGCTCTGTCTGTAAAAAAACAGGCTGGATCGAAATTCTCGGCGCCGGCATGGTTCATCCGAACGTCCTAAAAATGGCAGGATTTAACCCGGAAGAATATCAAGGCTTTGCCTTCGGAATGGGTGTTGAGCGTATCGCTATGCTGAAATACGGCATTGAAGATATCCGCCATTTCTATACCAACGATGTCAGATTCATTTCGCAGTTTACACAGGCGTAAGAGGAGGATACACATGTTTGTTTCTTATAAATGGTTAGAAGATTATGTTGACTTGCAGGGAATGGACCCGGCCGTGCTCGCAGAAAAAATTACAAGAGCCGGAATTGAAGTCGAAGGTATTGAGTACAAGGGCGAAGGCGTAAAAGGTGTTGTCATCGGACACGTGCTTGAGCGCGAGCAGCATCCGAATGCCGACAAGCTTAATAAATGCCTCGTCGATATAGGCGCGGACGAACCCGTGCAAATCATCTGCGGAGCCCCGAATGTTGATAAAGGGCAGAAAGTTGCCGTTGCAACAGTCGGAGCCGTGCTTCCGGGCAATTTCAAAATCAAAAAAGCAAAGCTGCGCGGCGAAGCATCACATGGCATGATCTGTTCCCTTCAGGAGCTCGGCATTGAAAGCAAACTCGTGGCGAAGGAATATGCAGAAGGCATTTTCGTTTTTCCAAACGATGCCGTAACGGGAGCTGACGCATTAGCGGCCCTTCAGCTAGATGATGCGATTTTAGAGCTGGGCTTAACGCCGAACCGCGCCGATGCGATGAACATGCTCGGTGTGGCTTATGAAGTCGCGGCCATCCTTGAGACAGAGGTAAAGCTTCCTCACACCTCATATGAAGAAGCGGCGGAAAAAGCAGCGGAAGCTATTTCTGTCAAGATTGAAGATACGGAAGCCAACCCGCTCTATGCTGCAAAAATCATTAAAAACGTCAAAATCGGCCCGTCTCCGCTTTGGATGCAGACGAAGCTGATGAATGCAGGCATCCGCCCGCACAATAACGTCGTGGACATTACAAACTTCGTCCTGCTGGAATACGGCCAGCCGCTTCACGCTTTTGATTACGACCGGTTCGGCTCTAAAGAGGTCGTCGTCAGAAAAGCGGCGGAAAACGAAACCATCGTCACGCTTGATGAACAGGAACGGAAGCTTTCAAGCAGCCACTTAGTCATCACAAACGGTGAAAAAGCGCAAGCCGTTGCAGGAGTAATGGGCGGAGCTGAGTCGGAAGTCCGTGAAGATACAACCGCGATTTTACTGGAAGCCGCTTATTTCGAAGGACAGACCGTCCGCAAAGCGTCGAAAGACCTCGGGCTGAGAAGTGAAGCAAGCACAAGATATGAAAAAGGCATTGATCCCGCCCGCGTGCTTCTTGCGGCTGAACGGGCTGCCGGGCTGATTCAGGCGTATGCCGGCGGCGAAGTGCTGTCAGGCACAGTGAAAGAAAACCATCTGACCATTGAAGCCAACAACATTCAGGTTTCTGTTGAAAAAGTGAACAGCGTGCTCGGCATGTCAATCACGAAAGAAGAAATGGTCAGCATTTATAAAAGACTCGGTTTTTCAGTCGGTGAAGCTGAAGATGTTCTCGTCGTTACGGTGCCGTCACGCCGGGGCGATATTAAAATAGAAGAAGATTTAATTGAAGAAGCGGCAAGACTGTACGGGTATGACAACATTCCGTCCACGCTCCCGGAAACGGCGGGCACGACAGGCGGTTTGACACCGTATCAGGCAAAACGCCGGAAAGTCAGACGTTTCCTTGAAGGAGCCGGTTTATCACAGGCGACAACATATTCATTAACAAATGATAAAAAAGCCGCCGCATTTGCCATTGAAAAATCATTCAACACTATGCTCGCTTTACCGATGAGTGAGGAAAGAAGCATTCTCAGACACAGCCTTGTCCCTAATCTGCTTGAGGCAGTATCATACAATCTGGCCAGACAGACTGATTCCGTCGCATTGTATGAAACAGGCTCTGTATTCCTGACGAGGGAAGAAAACACGAAGCCCGTTGAAAAAGAACGGGTTGCAGGAGCCGTTACCGGATTATGGCGCAAAAACTTATGGCAGGGCGAGAAAAAACCGGTTGATTTCTTTGTTGTTAAAGGAATTGTCGAGGGCCTGCTGCACCAATTGAATGTGTCAGACAGCATCGAATTTGTCCAGTCGGAACGCAAAAACATGCATCCCGGCCGGACGGCAAATATTCTCTTGAACGGTTCGCTCGCCGGATTTATCGGCCAAGTGCACCCGGCAATGGAAAAAGAGCTTGATATTAAAGAAACTTATGTATTCGAGCTTGATTTGCATATGCTGTTGACGGCGGAAACGGAACCGGTCGTGTATACCGCGATTCCGAAATACCCGTCTGTTACACGTGACATCGCGCTTGTAACAGATAAAAACGTCACAAGCGGACAGCTCGAAGCCGTCATCAAAGAAGCGGGAGGCGCGCTTCTAAAAGAAGTCACTGTATTTGACGTTTACGAAGGCGAGCATATGGAAGAAGGCAAAAAATCCGTCGCGTTCTCATTGCAGTATGTCAACCCGGAACAAACATTGACAGAAGAAGAAGTGACAAAAGTCCACGATAAAGTGCTGAAAGCGTTAGAAGAAACGTATCAGGCTGTATTGAGAGGATAATGAAAAAGCTTGCAGATTCATCTGCAAGCTTTTTTTATTCCTATGACCGTTTCCGTTCAGCAAGGCGTTTCGCTTTTTGCGTATTGGCGAAATGGAGCTTTGTAAACGTTCGGAGCGAGCCTTCGCCCTTTTTGATGATCAGCTTTGCCGCGGCTTCATCGACATGCGGCCCCGCGCCTTTTGGAATCGTCATGCCGGCTTCACGGGAAAGCTTATCCATCTCAAGTAAGAAGGAGTATCTGGCAATAATCGAGGCCGCTGCGACGGAGAGGTGTATGCCTTCCGCCTTTGTGCTGAAATACGTTTTTTCTTTTACGATGTCTCTTCCCGCCAGATGCTTAAAATAAATGCCGGGCTCTGCGAATTGGTCAATCAAAATCGCTTCCGGCCTCACGCCGTCCATTTTTCTCAGCAGGTTGGAGATCGCCTGGTTATGAAGGAGCGCCTTCATTTTCCCTTGGCTCATTCCTTTTTCCTGCATTTGATTGTATTTTTCATTTTTTAATACAAGAAGGCTGTAAGGAATGGTTTTGATCAAAAGTTTGGCAATTTCAATAATCTGCGGGTCTTTTAAATCCTTTGAATCCTTTACCCCGAGTTCCTTCATTAAACCCAGCTTCGTTTTGTCCGCGTACGCACAGGCAACCGTAATCGGTCCGAAATAATCGCCGGTTCCGACTTCATCAGAACCGATCACCGACATGGAGGCGATGTGCGCAGGGGGAACGTAGAGCGGATCTGCCGCTTTTTTGACGGCTGTTTTTTTGGCTTTGGGCGCCTCAGCCGTTCCCCAGCGTGCGGCTTCTGTTCCGGCGTTTTTTCCTTGAAACAAAACCTTTCCTGAGCGATAGGCTGTAATGGTACAGCCCGGCGGCTTAGCCTGAAAGACGGCGCCCTGCGGCACGGACGGAGTGAGGGAGCCAGCATAGGACTGTTTCATTTGTTCAATAGCGGAAGCGGAAACTTTTATAACAGAATGGGACACGATATAATCTCCTTTTTTGGCACTTTTCACTGTATATACCAGTGTATCATAACAGCCTGAGGCTCGTCTTTCCATTCAAACACTAATCATGGTATGATAGGAACTAGGATTCTCGCGGAATGGAGGAGAAACGTTGTCTGACGGCAAAAAAACAAAAACGACAGTTAACATTTACGGCCAGCACTTCACCATTATCGGGGAAGAAAGCAAAGCGCACATGCGCCACGTGGCCGAAATGGTTGATGATAAAATGAGAGAAATCAACGAGAAAAATCCATATCTTGATATAAATAAGCTTGCTGTTTTGACTGCGGTCAATGTGGTGCATGATTATATGAAACTCCAAGAAAAATATGAAATACTGGAGCGGCAGCTTAAAGAAAAGGAATGAACAGCATATGATAGATATCATCATCTTGGTTTTGCTCCTGATGGGCACATTGCTTGGATTAAAAAGAGGATTTATCCTGCAATTTATATATTTAACGAGTTTTATCCTCTCTATTGCGTTTGCGGCGCTTTTTTACAAAAATCTGGCACCGCATCTGAGCTTTATACCGGCGCCTGATTTTTCCGGCGGCCAGGCGGCTCTTTCTTTTATTAAAGGTAACGTAGAGACGGCCTATTACAACGCGATCGCGTTTGTCATTTTGTTTATCATCGCGAAAATTCTGCTTCGGTTCATCGGAGCGGCGCTTAATATCATAGCCAGCATTCCGGTCATTAAACAGATCAACAAATTGCTTGGCGGGGTGCTCGGTTTTCTGGAAGTCTATTTATTTGCGTTTATCTTGCTGTATGTCGCATCCGTATTACCGGTAAGCGCGCTTCAGCAGATGCTCGCACAATCAACGCTTGCGGACATCATTACTCATCATACGCCGTATTTGTCAGGGCTCCTGGAAGAACTGTGGGCTCAGTACGGGGCATAAAAAACTTCTCTTGACCGGAGAAGTTTTTTTTCAAGCCGTAAGTCAGTTGTGCCGGCGGTGAAAAATTTGTATGATGAAAAGCAGGAAACGACTGGGGGTTAAACAGATGCATAAAAAAGATATCATCCGGCTGCTTGAAACGATTGCAGTCTATATGGAATTGAAAGGGGACAACCCGTTTAAAATATCAGCCTTCCGTAAAGCGGCCGCCGCGCTGGAGCAGGATGACCGCAGCCTGTCGGAAATCGACGACATGATGTCTTTATCCGGCATCGGAAAAGGCACCTACAGCGTCATTCGCGAATATATGAAGGAAGGCGTGTCAAGCACGCTTCTCCAATTGCAGAAAGAGGTTCCGGAAGGGTTAGTGCCTCTTTTGAAGCTTCCGGGGCTTGGCGGCAAAAAAATCGCCAAGCTGTATCAAGAGCTCGGCGTGCATGACGCGGAATCGCTGAAAGAAGCGTGCGAACAGCAAAAAGTGCAGGGGCTTGCCGGATTCGGCAAAAAAACGGAAGAAAAAATCCTTCAGGCTTTGGGAGAAGCCGGAAAACAGCCGGAACGTTTTCCGATCGGCTATGCGCTCGGCATCGCTTCAGTAATCGAAGAGCATTTGTCCGGTTTTACGGATATTGTGAGGTTTTCCCGGGCAGGAAGTCTGAGAAGAGCGCGGGAAACGGTGAAAGACCTTGATTACATTATCGCAACGGACAATCCGGCGTCAGTAAGGGATCAGCTTCTCTCACTGCCGAACATAAAAAACGTCATAGCAAGCGGAGATACAAAGGTATCAGTCACCCTGTCCTTTGAATATGAAACAAGTGTGGATTTCCGTCTTGTGACAGATGAACAATTCCCGACGACACTGCACCATTTCACAGGGTCCAAAGACCACAACATTAAAATGCGACAGCTCGCGAAAGAACGCGGTGAACGAATCAGCGAATATGGTGTAGAAACAATTGAAACCGGAGAAGTCAAAACCTTCCCGAGTGAAGAGGCTTTTTATGCACATTTCGGCCTGCCGTTGATTCCCCCGGAGCTCCGGGAAAGCGGGCAGGAGGTCGAAACCTACCGCGAAGAAACGGATTTGATCGGACAAGCGGATATAAAAGGGGATCTTCACATGCACTCCGCCTGGAGCGACGGCGCTTTTTCCATCAGAGAAATGGCGGAAGCGTGTATGGCAAAAGGCTACCAGTACATGGCGATCACCGACCACTCGCAATATTTAAAAGTGGCCAACGGTTTAACGGCGGAACGCCTCAGAAAACAGGCGAAAGAAATTGACGCATTAAATGCTGAATTTGAAAACTTTCATATCTTTAAAGGCGTGGAAATGGATATCCTGCCTGACGGCTCGCTTGATTATGATGACAGCGTGCTCTCCGAGTTGGACCTTGTCATCGCTTCCATTCACTCAAGCTTCAGCCAGCCGGAGCATGTCATTATGAAACGGCTTGAACAGGCGCTGACCAATAAACACGTGGATATTATCGCACACCCGACGGGCCGCCTGATCGGCAGACGGGCCGGCTATGAAGTCGACATCGACATGCTCATTGAGCTTGCCGCAAAAACAAATACGGCGCTTGAATTGAATGCAAACCCCGCGCGCCTCGATTTACGGACGGAACATCTGATGAAAGCGAACGATAAAGGCGTAACCTTGGTTATTAATACAGATGCCCATAATATTGAGATGCTCAGCGACATGAAAACGGGCGTAACAGCTGCGCGCAAAGGCTGGACTGAAAGAAAACACGTCTTAAATGCCCGGCCGCTAAGTGAGGTCAAAGCATTTCTGAAGCGCAATGATTAAGTAAGGAGGACCACATAACCGTGCAGCAAAAAGTGTTATCATCACTTGAATTTCATAAAGTAAAAGAACAAATTACCGCTCATGCCGCTTCATCGCTCGGCAAAGAGATGCTTCTGCAGCTAAAACCTTTGACGGATCTGGCTGAGATCCAAAAACAGCTGGATGAAGTCGAAGAAGCATCCGCAGTCATGCGCCTGAGAGGCCATGCCCCTTTTGGCGGGCTGACCGATATCAGAGCCGCTCTGCGGCGCGCGGAAATCGGCAGTGTGCTGACTCCCGCGGAATTCACCGAAATTTCCGGGCTGCTGTATGCCGTCAAACAAATGAAGCATTTTATCAGCCAAATGACGGAGGACGGCGTCGACATTCCGCTGATTGAAGCCCATGCGGAGCAATTGATTACGTTAAGCGATTTGGAGCGCGAGATTAACTCCTGTATTGATGATCATGGCGAAGTGCTTGACCATGCGTCCGATGCATTAAGAGGAATCCGTACGCAGCTCAGGACGCTTGAATCAAGAGTCAGA
The DNA here is from genome assembly GCF_019891195.1 of Bacillus sp. YC2. Lineage (NCBI taxonomy): Bacteria > Bacillati > Bacillota > Bacilli > Caryophanales > Bacillaceae > Bacillus > Bacillus sp. YC2. The sequence continues at coordinate 210,647 of NZ_JAHXDO010000005.1, forward strand.
GACCGGCTTGAATCGATGCTGCGCTCTTCTTCGGCCTCAAAAATGCTGTCTGACACTATCGTCACGATCCGAAATGACCGCTTTGTCATCCCGGTCAAACAGGAATACAGATCAAGCTACGGAGGAATCGTTCATGATACCTCTTCTTCCGGCGCGACTCTGTTCATTGAACCGCAGGCGATCGTTGATATGAATAACTCGCTTCAGCAGGCGAAGGTAAAAGAAAAACAGGAAATTGAACGGATTCTCCGGGTTTTGACAGAGCATACGGCAGAACATACACATGAATTGGTTCAAAACGTGGAAGTGCTGCAAACACTTGATTTTATTTTTGCCAAAGCGAGATACGCAAAAGCGATGAAGGCGACAAAACCGCTGATGAACGGCGAAGGTTTCATCCGTCTGAAAAAAGCGCGTCACCCGTTATTGCCTCAAGAACAGGTGGTGGCCAATGATATCGAGCTTGGAGGAGACTATACAACCATTGTCATCACGGGACCGAATACGGGCGGTAAAACCGTCACGTTAAAAACGCTCGGACTGCTGACGATCATGGCGCAGGCAGGTTTGCACATACCGGCTGACGAGGGTTCCGAAGCCGCTGTGTTCGACAATGTCTTTGCCGATATCGGTGATGAACAGTCCATTGAACAAAGCTTAAGCACCTTCTCATCCCACATGGTAAATATCGTCGGCATTTTAAAAGACGTCAGTGAAAACAGTCTTGTGCTGTTTGATGAGCTTGGCGCCGGAACAGACCCGCAGGAAGGGGCGGCGCTTGCGATGAGCATTCTCGACGAAGTTCACCGGACAAACGCCAGAGTCCTCGCGACAACCCACTATCCGGAACTGAAAGCCTACGGGTATAACCGGACAGGCGTCATGAACGCGAGCGTTGAATTTGACATTGAGACGCTCTCGCCGACTTACAAGCTTTTAATCGGAGTTCCGGGCCGAAGCAACGCTTTTGAAATTTCAAGGCGTCTCGGACTGCCGGAGCATGTCATCGGCCAGGCAAAGTCAGAAATGACGGCCGAACACAACGAAGTCGATTTGATGATCGCATCACTGGAACAAAGTAAAAAAAGAGCGGATGAAGAGCTTTCTGAAACCGAATCAATCAGAAAAGAGGCTGAAAAGCTGCATAAAGAACTTCAGCAGCAAATCATCGAGCTGAACGGCCAAAAGGACAAATTGCTGGAAGAAGCCGAACAGAAAGCGGCTGAAAAGCTGGAGGCCGCCACAAAAGAAGCCGAACAAATCATTCATGAACTCCGGTCGATTAAGCAAGAACACAGATCTTTCAAGGATCACGAGCTGATTGAGGCTAAAAAACGACTCGGAGACGCGATGCCCGCTTTTGAGAAATCAAAGCAGCCCGAAAGACAAACAGAGAAAAAACGCGAGCTGAAACCGGGTGACGAAGTCAAGGTGCTCACCTTCGGGCAAAAAGGAACATTGCTTGAAAAAACCGGTGCGAATGAATGGAATGTCCAGATCGGCATCCTCAAAATGAAGGTGAAGGAAAAAGATCTCGAATTTCTCAAATCATCGCCTGAACCTAAAAAGGAAAAAACAATCGCCGCCGTTAAAGGGAAGGACTATCACGTTTCCCTTGAACTTGACCTGCGCGGAGAACGTTACGAAAACGCGCTCAGCCGTGTGGAAAAATATTTAGATGATGCGGTGCTCGCCGGTTATCCGAGAGTTTCCATCATTCACGGAAAAGGAACGGGCGCCCTCCGAAAAGGCGTGCAGGATCTTCTGAAAAACCACCGCAGTGTCAAAAGCTCCCGGTTCGGTGAAGCGGGAGAGGGAGGATCAGGCATTACGATTGTCGAACTAAAATAAAAAGGGGTAAACGTCATGAGTGCGTTTTGGGAAAATGAGCTTGTTGAAATCGCGGCTTATTACAGTGTGGCCGTCTTGTGCCTCGTCGTTTTTCTAAGTATATTTGAATTGGTGACAACCTATAAAAACTGGGAAGAAATCCAAAAAGGCAATCTTGCGGTTGCGATGGCGACCGGGGGGAAAATTCTCGGAATCGCTAATGTCTTTCAGCACAGCATCGCCCAGCATAATTCACTGATGCAAATGATCGGCTGGGGCGTATACGGGTTTATCATGCTGTTGGTCAGCTATTTTATCTTTGAATTTCTTACCCCCCGTTTTAAAATTGATAAAGAAATCGAAAAAGATAACAGAGCTGTCGGCTTTATTTCATTTGTCATCTCAGTCGGCCTGTCATTTGTGGTGGCCGCCGGGATCTAAGGGGACGGTATAAATGGAGAAGCTTGCGAAAGTGCTGCTGTCGGCAGCAGGGATTTTTCTGCTGATCGGACTTATTTATCTGTTAATGACCTCATAATACGAAAGGCTGCCGGATATACAATCGGCAGCCTTTTTTATGGATAAAACCAGTCGATGCAAGTCAATTCGGTGCAAATGACCGCTTCCCAATTTGCTGTGCGGACAATGCCTGCCATGTCTTGGTCTTTCATAAGAAATAGTGTGGTAAAAGAATCATACACGCCCATAAAAGCGGCATTCAGATGTTCATCGGCAATCACCATTTCAGGCTGTAGCAAATCGCATATCTCCAAAGGCGTCACTTTATTGAGCGAAAACATCCCTTGCTGTTCGATCGGCTCAAAATAAGTGCAGCGCTCAGAGCCTTTGGAGCGGAAAACATCCAGCAGGCCCGGAATAAGAAATGCCGAAGTGTAATCCTCACTTGGAAAATAAAGGTCCGGGCAGCCATTCAGCCTCTCTAACAGCGCGGATGAATCGGGCCTCGCGTATTCATCACGTAAAGCCATGGTCTCAGTCATGAGGGCAATAGCGGTCTCTTTCTCAGACCGCAAGCCGCAAATGGGCATCACTGTTTTCCAGGAAACAGGAACGCCGGATGCAAGCATCTCCTCATCGCTCGGATAGATGTGTTCAAAAGGCCGCTTTCGCTTCTTTTGCCCCCAGCCGATGGGCATTCGGACAAAAGGGTGAAGCAGAAATGCTGCTGATGAAAACGGCTTCGGCAGCTGGCGCAGGATGGGGACGCCGGGTTCAAAACTCAATGTTTCTAACAAATACACCACTCCTTGACCTGAAAAAATCATATGAAACACTTTCCAATTTTGATCAGCCATCTGATATAATAATAGCGTATATGAAAACAGAAAGGAGAGGTTTTATGCAGTCTGATAAGCCATGGCTTTCTGAATATCCGGATGAGATTCCGCATGAGCTTGAATTTACCAATCAAACCCTGCCATCCAATCTGACAAACTCCGCTGCCCAATTCCCGAACCATACTGCTATTTATTTTCTCGGAAAAAAACTCACATTCCAAGACGTTCTCACTGATTCTTTAAAGCTTGCCGCCTTTTTGCGGAAAAAAGGACTGAAAAAAGGCGACAGAGCCGCCATCATGCTGCCCAATTGTCCGCAATCGGTCATCGCTTTTTACGGCGTATTGTTTGCCGGCGGCATCGTCGTACAGACCAATCCCCTCTACACTGAGCATGAGCTTGAATATCAGCTGAAAGACAGCGCGCCAAGCGTCATTATCACCCTGGATATGCTGTTTCCGAAGGTGATAAAAATGAAAACGCTGTCAGTTGTAGAGCGGATTATCACAACCAGTATAAAAGATTATTTGCCGTTTCCGAAAAATATGCTGTACTCACTTACACAAAAACAAAAGGTGCATATCGATTATGACGGCCACGAACAGATTCACAGCTTATCTGATATTTTAAAAGACGAAACAGCGGAAGATGCGCCCGTTTTCGATATTGACCCTGAGCATGATATTGCCGTGCTTCAATATACGGGCGGGACAACAGGCAATCCGAAAGGGGTCATGCTGACGCATCGGAACATTCAAGCCAATACAGAAATGTGTGCGGCCTGGATGTATAAAATGAAAAAGGGTGCCGAAAAGGTGCTGGGGATCGTGCCTTTTTTTCATGTGTACGGATTAACCGCCGTGCTTAATTTTTCCATTATGCAGGGCTGTGAAATGATTCTTCTTCCTAAATTCAATCCTTTGGATACCCTTAAAACGATAGATAGGCTGAAGCCGACGGTATTTCCGGGCGCGCCGACGATTTATATCGGTATTCTGCATCATCCTGAACTGAACAAATATGATCTCTCGTCCATCAAAAGCTGTCCGAGCGGTTCAGCGGCGCTGCCGGTCGAGGTAAAGCAGAAGTTTGAAAAGGTTACAGGGGGAAAACTTGTGGAAGGCTACGGGTTATCTGAAGCATCTCCGGTCACGCACTCGAACTTTATCTGGGGGAAAAACAAGCCCGGCAGCATCGGCTGTCCTTGGCCTAATACCGATGCCGGAATCTATTCAGAAGAAACAGGCGGGCTTGCCGGTCCGTATGAACATGGAGAGCTGATCGTAAAAGGTCCGCAGGTGATGAAAGGGTATTGGAACAATCAGGAGGAAACGGCGCGTGTGCTCAGAGACGGCTGGCTGTTTACCGGTGATATGGGATACATGGACGATGAGGGGTTTTTCTATATCGCAGACCGAAAAAAAGACATCATTATTGCCGGCGGGTACAATATTTATCCCCGCGAGGTCGAAGAGGTTCTGTATGAACACGAAGCGGTTCAGGAAATCGTCGTCGCGGGTGTCCCCGATTCATACAGGGGGGAAACGGTCAAAGCATTTATCGTTTTGAAGAAAGGCGCACAGGCAGATGCTGATGAGCTTGATTCGTTCGCAAGAGAGCGTCTGGCGCCGTACAAAGTTCCGAAACTGTACGAATTCAGAGCGGAACTTCCGAAAACGGCCGTCGGAAAAATTTTAAGAAGGCGTTTAGTGAAAGAGGAGGACGTTCACCAAAACAAGATTCCTTAAAAGAAAAACTTGACAAAGTACAGATTCCTTTTTATCATAAAGTTATGAATGAATAGTCATTCATTTATCGAAGGAAGGAACGATGACATTGAACCAAAAACGGCCAAAGTATATGCAGATTATTGATGCAGCAGTAGAAGTCATAGCGGAAAACGGCTACCACCAATCACAGGTGTCCAAAATCGCCAAGCAGGCCGGTGTAGCGGACGGCACCATCTATTTATATTTTAAAAATAAAGAAGACATTCTCATCTCGCTCTTCAAAGAAAAGATGGGCCAGTTCATTGAACGCATGGAAGAAGAAGTAAAAGAAAAAACGACGGCAAAGGAAAAACTCGCTCTCGTCATTAAACAGCACTTCTCACTGCTCGGCAATGACCGCCACCTCGCGATTGTAACCCAGCTTGAGCTCAGACAGTCGAATATCAAGCTGCGCCTGAAAATCAATGATATTTTAAAAGGCTATTTAAACATGCTGGACACCATTTTGACCGAAGGAATAAAGTCGGGCGAATGGAAAGACAATCTCGACGTCCGCCTCGCCCGGCAGATGATATTCGGGACAATAGATGAAACAGTGACAACGTGGGTGATGAATGATCAGAAATATGATCTGCCGGCTTTGTCAGATAAAGTTTTAGAACTGTTGGTGTCAGGGATTCATCAAAACTAAAGGGGGTTGACGGATGAACAGCCTTTCAATGGCGGTTGAACAGTCTGTCGCGGTGATCACCATTAATCATCAGCCGGCCAACGCGCTATCCGGCCGGATTTTAGATGAACTGTCCGGTATGTTTGACCGGTGTGAAGCGGATGACAGCGTAAGAAGCATCATCATTCGCGGTGAGGGGAAATTTTTCTCGGCGGGAGCGGATATAAAGGAATTCACTTCACTTGAAAATCTTGAACAATCTTCTGCTATGGCAGATAAAGGCCAGCAGCTGATGGAAAGAATCGAAGGATTTCCGAAGCCCGTGATCGCAGCGATTCACGGCGCTGCACTCGGCGGCGGGCTTGAGCTTGCAATGGCCTGCCATATCAGGATCGCCACAATGGACGCCAAGCTCGGCTTGCCTGAGCTGAATTTAGGCATCATTCCCGGGTTTGCCGGGACGCAGCGCCTGCCTCGGTACGTCGGAACGGCGAAAGCGCTCGAGATGATCGGCACCTCAGAGCCTGTTACCGGGGAAGAAGCGCTCAGCCTCGGGCTTGTCACGATCGGCGCCAAGGATGAGGCGGAGCTGCTTGCAAAAGCAAAGGCTATCGCAGGCAAGTTCGCGGAAAAAAGCCCGCAGTCGATGGCCTATCTGCTTGAGCTTCTTTATTCAAGCAAGGTATATTCTTATGACGGCGGCTTGAAGCTTGAAGCGAAGCGTTTTGGAGAAGCATTTGCATCAGACGACGCAAAAGAAGGCATTCAGGCATTTCTCGAAAAAAGAAAGCCTCAATTCGGTGGGCGAAGATAAAGGGGATAAGAACATGAATCTATTTGTACTGATGAAACGGACGTTTGACACAGAAGAAAAAATCGTCATTGAAGCAGGAAAGATTCAGGAGGACGGAGCCGAATTTATCATTAATCCGTATGATGAATACGCCATTGAAGAAGCCATTCAGCTGAAAGAACAGCATGGCGGTTCCGTTACAGCGGTTACCGTCGGCGGCGAGGAAGCAGAAAAAGAGCTGCGCACGGCGCTGGCGATGGGCTGTGATCAAGCGGTTTTAATCAATATTGACGACGATCTCAGCGATTCGGATCAATATTCGGTTTCGGCCATTTTATATCATTATCTGAAGGATCAGGACTTTGACCTTATTCTCGGCGGAAATGTCGCGATTGACGGCGGTTCCGGCCAAGTGGCTCCAAGGCTTGCCGAGCTTTTAAACATTCCGTGCATCACAACGATCACAAAACTTACGGTCAATGGGGATGAGGCTGTGGCAGAAAAGGATAATGAAGGGGACACCGAAATCATTAAAACGACTCTGCCGCTTCTTATCACTGCCCAGCAAGGTTTAAATGAGCCGCGTTATCCGTCGCTTCCGGGAATTATGAAGGCGAAGAAAAAGCCATTGGAAGAGCTTGAGCTTGATGATCTTGACATTGACGAGGATGATGTCGCTCCGAAAATCAAAACGATTGAACGTTTTCTGCCGCCGCAAAAAGAAGCGGGAAAACTTCTGGAAGGAGAAGCGGCCGAGCAGGCGAAAGAGCTTGTATCACTGCTGAGAAAAGAAGCCAAAGTCGTGTAAACCGATATTTAAAGAAACTGGGGGATGTCAGAATGGGAAAAAAAGTGATCGTACTCGGAGAAATTCGTGACGGCGCCTTACGGAACGTCACCTTTGAAGCTATAGCCGCAGGCAAAACCATTTCCGGCGGCGGAGACGTGATCGGCGTGCTGATCGGAAAAGGCGCAGTTGATGCAGCATCCGAGCTTATACAATATGGAGCTGATAAAGTATTCACAGCCGATGCGCCCGGGCTGGCACATTACACAGCTGACGGGTATGCCGCAGTGCTTGGGGATCTGATCGAAAATGAAAAGCCTGATGCGGTCATCTTCGGCCACACCTCAATGGGCAAAGATTTATCACCGAAGCTTGCGGCCCGTTTTGAAACAGGCTTGATTTCTGACAGTACGGATGTAAGCGTTACCGGAGAAAATATCGTGTTTACAAGACCGATCTATTCCGGCAAAGCCTTTGAGCGGGTCATCTCAACCGATCCCATGATTTTTGCGACAATACGCCCGAATAATATCCAAGCGTTAGAAAAAGACACAAACCGTACAGGCGGCATCGAACAACTTGACGCGGAGCCGGCAGATTTACGGACAATTATTGAAGATGTAGTGAAAAAAACAGCGGACGGCGTGGATTTATCAGAAGCGAAGATTATCGTTGCCGGCGGCCGCGGTGTGAAAAGCAAAGAAGGATTCGGGCCTTTAGAAGAGCTCGCCGAGGTATTGGGGGCGGCAGTGGGGGCTTCACGCGGTGCATGCGACGCGGATTATTGCGACTATTCGCTCCAGATCGGCCAGACCGGAAAAGTAGTCACACCGGATCTTTATATCGCCTGCGGCATTTCCGGAGCGATCCAGCATTTGGCGGGCATGTCAAACAGCAAAGTCATCGTTGCGATAAATAAAGACCCGGAAGCTGAGATTTTTAAAATAGCGGACTACGGAATTGTCGGCGACTTGTTTGAAGTAGTCCCGCTTTTGACACAGGAATTTAAAAACGCTAATATCCATTCGTAACCGAAACCCTCTGGCAGTTGCTGTCAGAGGGCTTTATTTGTTTTAATTGGTTCGTACAAATATACAAATGATAAAATGTAAGATTGACATGTACGAATGAATATAATAAACTTTCTGTAAAAGCGCTTACAAACTTGAACGGCATCCTTTCAGGCGTAACATCATAGATACATAGATTGGCTGTAGTGCTTTTCATTTTTATCAGAAAGGAATGGTCAAGTTTGTCTAAAAACACGGCAGTCATTCAAACGGATATCATCGAAGGAACGATTAATAAAAATATATACGGACATTTCGCAGAGCACTTGGGAAGAGGGATATACGAGGGCATCTGGGTTGGGAAGGATTCCGACATTCCGAATGTAGACGGGATCAGAACAGACGTCGCACAGGCCCTGAAGAAGCTGAACATCCCCGTCCTCAGATGGCCCGGCGGCTGTTTTGCAGATGAATATCACTGGGCAAACGGAGTCGGTGAACGCAAAACCATGCTAAACACCCACTGGGGCGGAACGATTGATTCCAATGAATTCGGCACGCACGAATTTATGAGGCTGTGCGATCTGCTCGGCTGTGAACCGTATATCGCCGGAAACGTCGGCAGCGGAACTGTTAAGGAAATGGCCGATTGGATTGAGTATATGACATTTGAGGCGGGCACTCCGATGTCCGATTGGAGAAAGGAAAACGGACGGGTAAAACCGTGGAAGCTGAAATATGTCGGCATAGGGAATGAAAATTGGGGCTGCGGCGGAAATATGCATCCCGAGTATTATGCTGATCTCTACCGCAATTTTCAAACCTATGTCCGCAATTACAGCGGAAATGAAGTCTATAAGATTGCCGGCGGCGCAAACGTTGACGATTACCGCTGGACAGAAATCTTAATGAAAAAAGCTGCTGATCTCATGGATGGACTAAGCCTGCATTATTACACGATACCGGGGGACTTCTGGAAGGGAAAAGGCTCCGCGACGGAGTTTTCAGAAGATGAATGGTTCATTACGATGAAAAAAGCGGCGCATATGGATGAGCTGATTACAAAACACAGCACAATCATGGATCAATACGATCCGGATAAGCGGGTCGGTTTGATCATTGACGAATGGGGCACATGGCTTGATCCTGAGCCAGGCACGAATCCGGGTTTTCTTTATCAGCAAAATACAATTCGCGATGCGCTCGTCGCCGCATCTCACTTTCACATTTTCCATCAGCATGCAAGCCGCGTACAAATGACCAATATCGCGCAAACGGTAAACGTGCTGCAGGCGATGATCCTAACAGAAGGGGAGAACATGCTGTTAACGCCGACGTATCATGTGTTTGATATGTTTAAAGTCCATCAGAACGCTTTCCTTTTAGCTTCAGAAACAAAAGCGGCCCAATATGAATGGAAAGACGGACAGCTGCCTCAAATCAGCATTTCGGCGTCAAAAAATAAAACGGGTGACATCCATATCAGCATTTGCAATATCGATCATCTGCAAAAGGCCGATGTGAAGATTGAGCTGAGGGGGATGACAAAGAGAGGGAATCCTTTTGGAACCATCCTGCATTCCGAAAAAATGAACGCCCGCAACACATTCAACAGTCCGGAGAACGTCAAGCCGAAACCGTTCACCGGATTTACAGTCAAAGATGGAAAGCTGGGTGCGGAACTGCCTCCGATGGCAGTCGTTTTACTCACGCTGCCGGCACCAAAATAACAAGGTTTGAACACCTGCACAGGGGTTATAATACACTATATAAATAAGATTATTTCCGGCAAAATCAGGGGATGATAAATTATAAGCATTAAATTAGCATGAACGAATGGGAGATGCTATACTAAAAATCATCATTTGACAATTGGAGGAATAAACTAATGGCTATCGTAAAAGCAACTGATCAATCGTTCTCAGCTGAAACAAGTGAAGGTGTCGTATTAGCTGATTTCTGGGCTCCGTGGTGCGGACCTTGTAAAATGATTGCACCTGTTCTTGAAGAGCTTGATCAAGAAATGGGCGATAAAGTAAAAATCGTAAAAATCGACGTAGATGAAAACCAAGAAACAGCCGGTAAATACGGAGTAATGAGCATCCCGACACTTCTCGTCTTAAAAGACGGCGAAGTTGTTGAAACTTCTGTCGGCTTCAAACCAAAAGAAGCCCTTGAAGAGCTTGTAAACAAACACCTGTAAGCCGGCAGCAATATGTCCGGCCGGGCGATTCCTTTTAAGGAATCGCCTTTTTTATCTTCCAAAAGCTGAGAATGGAGAAAAACAAGTGTTCGTGATACACTGAATGAAGAGAGAACTAACGTAAGGAAGGGTAACGTATGAATAAACAACTGAAAGAAAAGCTGGCCCTCCTTCCCGATCAGCCGGGCTGTTATTTAATGAAAGACCGTCAAAAAACAGTCATTTACGTAGGGAAAGCGAAAGTACTGAAAAACAGGGTGCGGTCCTATTTCACCGGCTCTCACGACGCAAAAACCCAAAGGCTTGTGACGGAAATCGAGGACTTTGAATATATCGTGACTTCCTCCAATCTTGAAGCGCTTATTTTGGAAATGAACCTGATCAAAAAGTACGATCCGAAATACAATGTCATGCTGAAAGATGACAAAACCTATCCCTTTATAAAAATCACCCATGAACGCCATCCGCGTCTGATCGTGACCCGAAATGTCAAAAAAGACAAGGGGCGCTATTTCGGCCCGTATCCGAATGTGCAGGCAGCGCGGGAAACGAAAAAGCTGCTGGACCGCTTATACCCGCTCAGAAAGTGTTCGAAGCTTCCGGACCGCGTCTGTCTGTACTACCATCTCGGGCAGTGCCTGGCGCCTTGTGTAAAGGATATTTCTGAAGAGACGAACCGTGAGCTTGTCGAAGACATCACCAGATTTTTAAAGGGCGGCTATAACGAAGTCAAAAAAGAACTTCAGGCAAAAATGACAGAGGCAGCGGAAAAGCTTGAATTTGAACGGGCTAAAGAATTCCGCGACCAGCTCGCCCACATCGAATCAACGATGGAAAAGCAAAAAATGACGATGAATGACCTTGTGGACCGCGATGTGTTTGCTTATGCGTACGATAAAGGCTGGATGTGCGTCCAAGTCTTTTTCATACGGCAAGGAAAGCTGATTGAACGGGACGTCAGCATGTTTCCGATGTATCAGGAAGCCGACGAAGAATTTCTCACCTTTATCGGCCAGTTTTACTCTAAAAACAATCACTTTCTGCCCAAGGAAATTTTAGTGCCGGACAGCGTTGACCAAGACATGATTGAGCAGCTGCTGGAAACGGGCGTGCATCAGCCGAAAAAAGGGCCGAAAAAAGAACTGCTCATGCTTGCCCATAAAAATGCGAAAATCGCTTTGCGGGAAAAGTTCTCCTTAATCGAACGGGATGAGGAACGGTCAATCGGAGCGGCAGAAGGCCTGGGAGAAGCCCTGAACATTTATACGCCGCACAGAATCGAAGCATTTGACAACTCCAACATCCAAGGGACAAACCCGGTGTCGGCTATGATTGTATTTATCGACGGAAAGCCGAATAAAAAGGAATACCGCAAATATAAAATTAAAACCGTTACAGGGCCTGACGATTACGGTTCAATGAGGGAAGTCGTCAGAAGAAGATATACGAGAGTGCTCCGCGAAAACCTTCCGCTGCCGGATTTAATCATCATTGACGGCGGAAAAGGACAGATCAACGCGGCTCGTGACGTGCTGGAAAATGAGCTCGGTTTGGATGTGCCGATAGCGGGCTTGGCGAAGGACGATAAACACCGCACGTCCAACCTTTTGATCGGCGACCCGCTTGAGCCGGTATTTCTGGAGCGGAACAGCCAGGAATTTTATTTGCTTCAGCGCATACAGGATGAGGTGCACCGCTTTGCCATCAGCTTCCACAGACAGATTCGCGGAAAAAGCGCCTTTCAATCCGTATTGGATGATATACCCGGAATCGGTGAAAAACGCAAAAAGATGCTCCTGAAGCATTTCGGCTCTGTCAAAAAAATGAAGGAAGCAAGCCTTGATGATATTAAGAAAGCGGGCGTTCCTGCAGCGGCGGCACAGCTCCTGTTTGAAAAGCTGCAAAAATAGTATTGTACTTTACTGAAAAATCTGCTAGAATGTGAATAATTTCATAAGATCGTGTTATATGGTGAAGATAGAGGTGCGAACTTCAATAGTAAGCCTTTGGAGAATGATGGATTCTGCGAAAAGGGCTGAAAGGGGAGCGTCGCCGAAGCGAATAACATCCCATCGGTGTCATTTGCTGGCCTTGCATTAAATAAATGTAAGGCTGTCAAGAAATTATTTTCTTGGAGGGCTATCTCGTTGTTCATAATCATTCGTGATGATATGAAAAAAGCAATGAGAGCGAATCCTCTCATTGCTTTTTTTATTGTGGACAAAGCGCTCTTTCTCCTCACCCGCACGAACCAAAATGTAAAGGGTGGTCTAGTATGGGTCTTATCGTACAAAAATTCGGAGGTACTTCCGTCGGCTCTGCCGAAAAAATTCAAAATGCCGCAAATCGCGCCATTGCTGAAAAGCAAAAAGGCCATGATGTCGTGGTTGTCGTTTCGGCAATGGGCAAATCAACGGACGCGCTGGTCAATCTCGCGGCGGAAATTACCGGTGAGCCGAATAAACGCGAAATGGATATGCTTCTGTCTACGGGAGAGCAGATTACAATTTCGCTGCTTGCCATGGCGCTTCAGGAAAAAGGCTATGACGCCGTCTCCTATACAGGCGGGCAGGCGGGCATTCGCACCGAAGCCGTCCACGGCAGTGCCAGAATCACGGATATAGATGTCACCGCGATTCAAGCGCGGCTGGCAGAAGGGAAAATCACAGTCGTCGCAGGCTTTCAGGGAGTGACAGAAGACGGCGGAATCACGACGCTCGGACGGGGCGGATCGGATACAACCGCCGTTGCCCTTGCCGCTTCATTACAAGCGGATAAATGCGACATCTACACCGACGTTCCCGGTGTCTTTACGACCGATCCGCGTTACGTCCGGTCAGCGAGAAAACTGGCGGGGATTTCATACGATGAAATGCTGGAGCTTGCAAACCTCGGAGCCGGCGTTCTTCATCCGCGAGCGGTTGAATTCGCGAAGAATTACCAAGTGCCTTTGGAAGTGCGGTCAAGTACGGAACCTGAAGCGGGAACATTAATCGAGGAGGAATCATCAATGGAGCAGAATTTAATCGTCAGAGGAATTGCATTTGAAGACCAGATCACAAGGGTGTCTGTTTCAGGCCTCGCAAGCGGACTGACAACACTTTCTACCATCTTCACCACACTTGCAAAACGAAACATAAATGTCGACATCATTATTCAATCACAGGCAGGCGGCGGCGAAACGGACATTTCCTTTTCTGTCAAAACAGAAGACGCCGCCCAAACGGTCGCAGTGCTTGAAGAATATAAAAACGCGCTTGATTATGAAAAAATTGAAACGGAAAGCAAATTAGCGAAAGTATCCATTGTCGGCTCCGGCATGGTGTCAAATCCGGGCGTGGCTGCGGAAATGTTTGCCGTACTGGCTGAAAAAAATGTACAAGTGAAAATGGTCAGCACATCTGAAATTAAAGTATCAACGGTTGTCAGTGAAAATGATATGGTGAAAGCGGTCGAAGCGCTTCACGATGCGTTTGAACTCTCAAAGCAGCCGTCTGCCGTATAAAACGGCAAGCCAAAAAGGCGGGACTGGCAGTCACCGCCTTTTTTCATTTACACGGGATCTTTCATATCCCATTTTACCGTCAGAACGACTTTATCGGCTCTTTTCTTTACTTGTTCATAAGATTCTGCAATCTGATCATTCATCAATTGAATCTGTTCGGCGATAAAACCGGCTTCAAGCTGGAAACACGGCTCTTTTTGATGTTTAAGTCTGCTGGAGACGAGCGGGCCCTCCAGTTCAAATTCAAGCTCCTGTTTTTTTATTCCGGTGTTTGTAAGGATTCCCCATCCGGCTTTTTCAAAGAAGGCGGGGATTTCTTCCCATGATTGAAGAGGAAATTTGCGGGCGAGGCGTTTGCCTGCCCAATACATCATGGATGAATGATCCGGACCGAGTATATCCGGAAGCACGATTTCCCGGATCAATTCGTAGCCGTATGCACTGACGTCAAGTTCAGATAAGGTTTCTAAAGCTGCTTCATAATTATTCTTCATATATGTATTCCCCTCTTTCCTTCGTTTATTATAGCTTAAACAGGGGGGAGGATTACAGGATGATCCTTTAAAACTCGTGAAAAAATGTGAGAATGATATTGCAGGAAAATAAAATTTTTCCGTCAAATGTTCAATTCGGAAAATTATAATTTATGTACACGTTTTCTTGACGCCCTTTTGAGGGAGGAGTAAAATGAAATTGTCAATAAATTTTAATAAAGTGCTTACAATTGAAACGAAGTGGGGGCAGAGATTTTAGTACATTTCGCACTTAAATCAAACAGGGGGTAAAGTAATGTCTGGGAACAGAGAGTTTTATTTTCGAAGATTGCATTCCTTGCTTGGCGTCATTCCGGTCGGCATCTTTTTAATTCAGCATTTAGTCGTCAACCAGTTTGCTGCAAGGGGAGCAGATGCGTTCAATAAGGCGGCCGGCTTTATGGACAGTCTGCCGTTCAGGTACGCCTTAGAAATTTTTATTATTTTCTTACCTTTAATTTATCATGCGGTTTACGGTGTGTACATAGCATTTACTGCGAAAAACAACGCTGGCCACTATAGTTATTTCAGAAACTGGATGTTTGTGCTTCAGCGTGTCACTGGTATTCTCACCCTTATTTTCGTCAGCTGGCATGTATGGCAGACACGGATTGCCGCACAAATGGGCGCGGAAGTCAATTTTGATATGATGGCGAACATTTTAAGCTCGCCTGTCATGCTCGGCTTTTACATTGTAGGCGTTTTATCGGTGATTTTTCACTTTTCAAACGGCTTATGGTCTTTTGCGGTCACATGGGGAATCACTGTCACGCCGCGTTCTCAAAGAATTTCGACTTACGTGACGCTGATTATATTTTTAGCGCTTTCATACGTGGGTCTAAAAGCGATTTTTGCATTTGTGTAAGAGAACTAGATTACTAGAGGGAGAGGGGCTATCATGAGTCAATCAAGCATTATCGTAGTCGGCGGGGGTCTTGCCGGCCTCATGGCGACAATAAAAGCAGCGGAATCGGGCACAGCCGTTAAACTGTTTTCAATCGTTCCGGTAAAACGGTCTCATTCGGTCTGCGCGCAAGGCGGTATAAACGGAGCGGTCAACACAAAAGGGGAAGGCGACTCTCCGTTTGAGCATTTTGATGACACGGTGTACGGGGGAGACTTTTTAGCGAACCAGCCTCCTGTAAAAGCGATGTGCGAAGCGGCGCCGTCTATTATCCACTTATTGGACCGCATGGGGGTTATGTTTAACAGAACGCCGGAAGGTCTGCTTGACTTCCGCCGTTTCGGGGGTACACAGCATCACAGAACCGCATATGCGGGAGCGACGACGGGACAGCAGCTTCTGTACGCGCTGGACGAGCAGGTGCGCAGATATGAAGTTGCGGGGCTTGTCACGAAATATGAAGGCTGGGAATTCCTCGGCGCCGTTCTTGATGACGACAGAACATGCCGCGGCATCGTAGCTCAAAATCTGACCAATATGCAAATTGAGTCATTCCGTTCTGACGCCGTCATCATGGCGACCGGAGGACCGGGAATCGTGTTCGGAAAATCAACAAACAGCATGATCAATACAGGTTCTGCTGCATCTATCGTCTATCAGCAGGGTGCATACTACGCTAACGGCGAATTTATCCAAATTCACCCGACAGCGATCCCGGGCGACGATAAACTGCGTCTGATGAGTGAATCGGCCCGCGGTGAGGGCGGAAGAGTATGGACATATAAAGACGGAAAACCTTGGTATTTCCTTGAAGAAAAATATCCGGCTTACGGAAATCTCGTGCCGCGGGATATTGCGACACGCGAAATCTTTGATGTGTGCGTCAATCAAAAACTCGGCATCAACGGCGAAAATATGGTCTATCTCGATCTCTCGCATAAAGACCCGAAAGAGCTTGATGTTAAGCTTGGCGGC
The DNA here is from genome assembly GCF_019891195.1 of Bacillus sp. YC2. Classification (NCBI taxonomy): domain Bacteria; kingdom Bacillati; phylum Bacillota; class Bacilli; order Caryophanales; family Bacillaceae; genus Bacillus; species Bacillus sp. YC2. The sequence continues at coordinate 226,885 of NZ_JAHXDO010000005.1, forward strand.
ATTATTGAAATCTATGAAAAATTCATGGGTGACGATCCGCGCAAGCTTCCGATGAAAATCTTCCCTGCTGTCCACTATTCAATGGGCGGTCTGTGGGTCGATTACGATCAGATGACAAGCATCCGCGGACTGTTTGCAGCCGGTGAATGTGATTATTCAATGCACGGAGGAAACCGTCTAGGGGCAAACTCTCTGCTTTCCGCCATCTACGGCGGAATGGTTGCCGGGCCGAATGCAGTGAAATATGTATCAGGCCTTGAATCATCCGCAGAGGATATGCCTTCAACTCTATTTGACGCCCATGTGAAAAAAGAGGAAGAAAAATGGGCGGATATTATGAAAATGGACGGCAATGAAAATGCCTACGTGCTGCACCGTGAGCTTGGAGAATGGATGACTGCCAACGTGACGGTGGTCCGCCACAATGACAAGCTGCTGAAAACAGACGATAAGATTCAGGAGTTAATGGAACGGTATAAGAAAATCAATATCAATGATACGACAAAATGGAGCAACCAAGGCGCCATGTTCACCCGCCAGTTCTCTAATATGCTCCAGCTTGCCCGAGTCATCACACTCGGTGCATACAACCGAAATGAAAGCAGGGGAGCGCATTATAAACCTGATTTCCCTGAACGTAACGATGAGGAGTTCCTTAAAACGACGATGGCAAAACATGCCGGTGCGTTTGAAGCGCCGGAGTTTCATTATCAGGATGTCGACGTTTCATTGATTGCGCCCCGCAAACGCGATTACTCGAAGAAGAAGGTGGCGAAATAATCATGAGTGAGAAAAAGATACGGTTTATTATCACCCGCCAGGATACGCCTGAAAGCACGCCATACGATGAAGAATTTGAAATCAATTACCGTCCGAATCTGAACGTCATTTCTGCGCTGATGGAAATCCGCAGAAACCCTGTCAACGCAAAAGGGGAAAAGACTACCCCCGTGGCTTGGGACATGAACTGTCTTGAAGAAGTATGCGGCGCATGCTCCATGGTCATCAACGGAAAACCGCGCCAATCATGTACGGCGCTTATCGATAAGCTGGAACAGCCGATCCGCCTGAAACCGATGAAAACATTCCCGGTTGTCCGTGACCTGCAGGTTGACCGCAGCCGAATGTTTGATTCGCTGAAAAAAGTCAAAGCGTGGGTGCCGATTGACGGGACTTACGATTTGGGACCGGGACCGAGAATGCCGGAAAAACGCCGCCAATGGGCATATGAATTGTCAAAATGTATGACATGCGGCGTTTGCCTGGAAGCCTGCCCGAACGTCAACAGCAAATCTAAATTCATGGGGCCTGCTCCAATGTCGCAAGTGCGTCTCTTTAACGCTCATCCGACAGGAGCAATGAACAAGTCCGAACGTTTAGAAGCCCTAATGACAGATGGCGGTCTCGGGGACTGCGGAAACTCACAAAACTGTGTCCAATCCTGCCCGAAAGGTATTCCGCTGACGACTTCAATCGCTGCGTTAAACAGAGATACCAATTTACAGGCATTCCGCAATTTCTTCGGAAGCGACAGAGTATAAGAAAGAGAAAACAGCCTCTTCCGCACGGGAGAGGTTTTTTTATAAGGAGCTGAAGGTTATGAAAAAACCGTCTTATATCGACATGCCGTTTGAAGAATGGAGAAAGTCGTTCTCGTTTTTTACCGAGGTCTCAGTACGTTTTTCAGAAACGGATATGTTTGGCCATATGAATAATGTAACCCCTTTCGTTTATTTCGAAGAAGCGCGGATTTCCTACTTCAAACAGCGCCGCATCAAGGCGGAGAACACAGAAACGATCACGGTTGTTGCAAGCCAGCAATGTGATTATATGCGCCAGGTCATGCCATATGAAAATCTGCGGATCTATGTCAAAACAAGCACGGCCGGAAACGCGTCCGTCACCCTTCATTATCTGGGGGAAAATGAATCAGGCCAGCCATGCTTTACCGGTTCCGTCGTGATGGTCCAAGTATCCAAAAAAAGCGGCAAAGCCGTCAGCTGGACGGAGGAAGAGAAAGGAATGCTGCTCTCCTGAACGAATAACTATTTCTCTTAGAGACGTCACCTCCAATGCGCTCCTTACATATGATATCTTGACTATATAAACCCATTCGTTTAGATTCGCTCTCACCTTAGCAAGGAGGGTTACAATACTTGAAGGAGAAAGAATTTCAATCAAAGCCGCTGCTAACAAAAAGAGAAAGAGAAGTATTCGAATTGCTCGTTCAAGACAAGACAACAAAGGAGATTGCAAGCGAGCTGTTTATCAGTGAAAAAACTGTACGGAATCACATTTCAAATGAGATGCATACCTGTTGCAAACAAAGAGCCTGAAAAGGCTCTTCTTATATGATCAGCCTGGCTTTGTTTAAGTACATATTTAAGCGGATATAGGCAAATGATTCAGGCACTTTGAATATGTCGGCAATGACCTGCGCCGCGAAGTATTGGTTCTGAGGGATTTCAATTAGCCGGAGCATGAATGTAGGAATGCAGAAATGATATGCAAAATAATTCGCCTGACACTCTAAATATTCCTTCCAATAAATCGGCATGATCTTATCGTTATTTACATGTCTGAGCTCGTGACAGACCTCATGAGAAAAATCAAGCCATTGTTCTTTTCTGGATTTTCGGGAATCTAAAGAAATGGTGAACATTCCATTAAAGCGCAGCGCAAAACTGGTTACAGGATTGTAGACGATCAAAATATCCAGTGCATGAGCAATATGATCAATATTGATGTCAGCAGGATTGAGAATGTTTATTTCTCTATATAGCCTTTCAATCCAATCTTCCAGATGACTTTTTGTATATACCAAGATGAACGCCCCCTTAAATGTGTGGAAATTAAAATTTGTACAATCTCCCTATGATAAATGTGTCCAATAGCCTATTGAAAAAAATGGATCAAACATACGTTCTATTTTAAGCGAAAAAGAAATGCCCCCGCAAGAGGGCAATTGTATTTTAATAGTTTGGTACATTCGCTTTTAGGTCAGCATGGTCTACTTCTTTTACTTTTTTAGTTGGTAAACTTGGCACAGACATATCTATGCTTGTTTCTTGTTTAGGCTTTATTACAGTATGATCATCGGAGCTGAGGAACAAAGCACCGAGGAACTTATTGTTTTTATCATACAGCCCAGCTGTCGCTTGTATATCTGTTGCCTCTTTGCCAGAATCATTCTTTAAAGAACCAGTTACACTAATGCTGCCGCCCCAGTCATCAGTTTTCAAAACTTTTGTTTTGCTTGCTTTGAGTTCATTTACACCAGTTTCAAAAGCGGAAGGCGCTACTTCAACTTTAATATCTTTTAAACCGGAAATATCGTCGTTCGCGTCTTCATCAATACCAAGGTAAGCCACTTCTCCCGGTTTTATTACTGAAGGAGCGAGGTTTCTGTACATTGAATTAGCCTGTGTAACTCTAAGTGCTTCCCCTTTGTCGTTCAGATAGGTGATTTTTGTGTTCGAAACATCTACAGTGGTATCACCTGTGTTTTTAATTACTGCATACGAGCTTACCTTTGGTGAGCCGCCGACTGATTCATCATTCCATTTATAAAAGACCTTATCTACCACATCAACTTTCGTTTTTTCCGTCTTTGTTTCAGCCGAAGTCTCTTTTGTGCTTTCTTTGGTAGTAGTAGATGCATCTGAATTTGATTTACCACCGCATGCAGCTAGTGAAAAACTTAATGTTAATGCCCCGATACCTAACAACCATTTTTTCAAAGCAATTTCCCCTTTTTATAGAAATGAATACACTTTATTTATATCGGCAGAAGCCGGATTTTTCTTTATAAAAGCGGCAATTTTCTTTCCTATAAGCGCTTTTCAATGCGATTTAACACCGTAATTTCCTCTGATTTTTTTGGTACTACTCTGGTATACCATTGGGACACGGAAGGAACACCATTGGGACACGGGGTATTTCGCGAACCCTTGGTAAACGCGGGTTTGTGTACTTGTAAAATTTAACATTGGGATTCGAATTGTCTTACATTAGTTTCCGTTCGTTTTTGTTGGGTTTCTTCTATTAGATAACTAAATAACTAAAGATAACTAAAATAACAAAGACGTCGTTTTTTTATAAACAGAGGATCGGCTTATCAAAGTGATGAAGTTATATAATTATTTGTGTCACTACAGACTAAAAAATCAACTTTCATCAGTTGGCTTGTCCGGTTTATATTTGTTGTTGCGAATATCCCCAGGCTTGCGGCCTATTTCTAATTGTTGCGCAATTATCTTCTGTGCTGCCTTTAGGATGGAATCAGTGATCTTACCGTCAGCAGCGGCAATTAATGTGTCAGGGTCCTCTAAAATCTTCAGAGCCTCATCTTCAAAGACTTTCTTTTTTATTTCTGGAGGTTCATCTCTAAGCAGATAATCTGTTGTTACCTCAAAAAAATCGGCTATTTTAATTAGAGTGTCATAATCAGGTTGTCTGAATCCCCTCTCGTAATTAGATAAATTTTGATGAGGTATATTAAGTTTTTCCGCAAGGGCTTTTTGCGTTAAGTTTGTCTTTTCTCTCAACCCACGAATTCGTGCTCCTAGAGCCATAATTATTCCTCCATGTATTAACCTTACTTTCTTCAAATTGTACATTATTCTTCAATATGAGTAAAAAAAATAAACAAAAAGTATATTTTTTGTTGACATATACGTTTTGAAGAATTAATATGTGATTAAGAGTTCTTCGAATCGTATAAAAGAGAGGTGAGCATTATGAAAGTAAATGAAAAACTAAGAACGATTAGGCAAGCAAAAGGGATAACCCAAAAATTTGTCGCTGAAAGTCTTGAAATCCCTATTGCTACTTATAACGGGTATGAATTGGGACGCAGAAAAATTCATGTTGAATTACTTAAAGATATTGCAAAAGTATTGGATGAACCAATTCAAAATTTTTTTGAGAACAAAATATACGAATCGAAGAATAATGAAAGCCGAAGAACAAACACAGCATAATTCCATGGGTAGTCCATCTGTCCAACTTGAATACACTGTCGTGAGGTGAGCGCAATGGCTAAACAAACAAAGACTAAAACAACAAACATCAAAATCGGCAAAGAGTATTACGGAACAATGGACAGAGAAGAATGCTTCCGTAAAGCTCTGGAACCGTATTTCACTTCTAAAAAAGACCTGAAGTTAAACGCTTAAAATTTTCTGCTTCACCTTTTTTTGGTGGACAAGCAAAGGAGGCCACAACAACATGAATCAACTGCAAAACTTCTCCCATAAACAGTTTGGAGAACTGCCAATCATTCAAATTAACAACAAGGATTATTTCGGCGCAACTGAAGTGGCTGAGGCACTTGGCTACGCAAATCCACATGACGCCATATCAAAACATTGCTTGGAAAGTGGGGTCGCGTTTCACGAGGTCACCGATTCAATGGATCGGACACAACAGAAAAAATTTATCAACGAAGGAAATTTGTATCGGTTGATCGTGAAATCAAGGCTTCCCGCCGCAATTCAGTTCGAATCATGGGTGTTTGATGACGTGTTACCAACATTACGAAAAACAGGCCAGTACGGCGGCCCAAGAGTTTTATCTGATGAAGAACAGCGAATCGAATCGCTGAAACTCACTTTAAAAACAGCAGAACAACAACGGAAAATGCAAAATGTGTTGTTCGATCATGAAAAACAGATCGATGAGCTCAGTCAAAAAGTGGACGAGCAGATCACTTTGGATTCCGGAGAACAGCGCCGGTTTCAAAAAGTAGTAGCACGCCGGGTTTATAGCATCACGGAAGGTAAGACAGAAGCGGCCAGGCTTTTCAGAGAAATACACCGTGAGATAAAAGACCGGTTCGGCGTTGCAAGCTACAAAGACATAAAGCGCCGGGAGCTGTTATCCGCAATCAAATATATTGAAAATTGGATTCCTCGGAAGGTTTCCTAAAGCCTTTCAAGTTCCTTCATTAATTAAATTTTAACAGTGAAAACTAAATATATCAGGGGGCGAACATATGTCGAACAATCCATACAATATGGACAATTTATCCACCCTTCTTAGAATCGAGCGGCAAAGGGCAAAGTTGTCACAGTACCAGATGGGGAAAATCATCGGGAAAAGAAATCAATCGTTTATTTCCAATGTTGAGAACGGTGTTTTTCCATTAACACCTGAATTATGTATCAAGTGGTTTGAAGCGTGCGGCGCATACGAACATATTGATCTCGTACATTACCTTTTCCGGCTGCATCCGACAGCGGCGGCGCCAATTGATCCGGCTCTTAACGAGAGCGCAAGCGCGGCGGTGATTAACATGATCCACCAGCTTGAAGAAGCGTTGCAAGCCACAAAACATTTAGCGCGCTGGTTGGCGAATGATAGACCGGGCCGGCAGGCGGAAGAACTGCCAATGGCTGATATTAAGCAGATTTTCGATCTGATCCCGGCGAACAAAACGTTGATATATTCACTGGCCCGTAGTCATGGTCTGAATATGAAGGAGCTTGCCGAAAGATGGACACGGAAAGCGTTAGTGGATCAGGTTGCAATGGCAAAACAAGAGGGAAGGCAGGCGGTGCTGGTGTGATTGATGACAAAGTGCTGGTTAAGCGACGTAACGCGGCCAAATTAGAAATGATAGTGATTGAAGAATATTCGAAAATTCTCAGTAAATCTTTAATAAGCGGTGACTTTAAACAAGCAGATGAAGCATATGCGAGGATGCAGCAAGCAAGCGCGAGACTGGAAGGTTATAAAGACGAAAAAAGAGAGTTTCTTCGGATGATACAACCAGTTAAGTATATGAGTCCTACAACTGCTCAGGAATTTCAAAGGAGGTTTTTGGTTGATGCAGCATATTGAAAATCCAATGGTTCTGAACAACTGGCATGATAAGACGACTGAACCGGAAACACAAAAAGACTTTTTCGGGGATGAAGTAACATCGGCAGATAATTATGTAATTGACTGCGGCGAGGTAATCTTGCGAGACAATCTTGAGCGCTATTTGAAGGAGCAACTTGGATTTAAATTTCACTCAGCGCAATAAAAAAGCCCACTCTGACAAGTGGACTAGGTAAGGCATTTTGAAAAATTGATTGTATTTCCATTATATCAAAACGCCTCATAAAAAACAATGGAGGTTGTTGGTTATGACTGAGTCTCAACTGAAGCAAGAAAACGAGATTTTAAAAAAGCAATTAGACCATATGAAAGAGGTCTATAAAGAAAACATGTCTCTTCATATGGCAGTTAAACAGGGAAAGCAGTTAAGAGCTAATCTGGTATCTTATCTGCGGGAAGATGACTGTGTTTATAGCCCTCATTTCATTACACCAAAACAAATGGGATATATTGCGGCGCTATTCAAAAGACATGGATTGGCCCCACTCAGTAAAGCAAAACGGAAAATAGTTAGGCGGTTTAATGGTGGCGGTTTGCTATCAGAGCATGAAGCACACCAAATTATACAAATGTACGAGAAGAAAGCAGGTGCTAAATAATGGCTAAAGCAGTTAAAGTGGCATTCAGTGAGCGTGCGGAGGATCAGCAACGTTTAAGACAGGTCGGCGGTTCAATTGTGTTCAGTAAAGGTAAACCACAGTTTCAATTCCCGTCAATGGACGCATACCGAGAATGGCAGCAGCTTGGTGCGGAAGCATACAAGGGAAGGGTGGGGATGCTCTGATGCTTGCAAAAGTTTATAGACCTACAGACAACATGACAGAAGATCAATGGCTTGAGGCGCGGCGTGCGGGCATCGGGGGTTCCGATGCTGCGGCAATTGCTGGGCTAAGTAAATGGAAAACGCCAATATCAGTTTATCTGGACAAGCTCGGGCAGTCACCCCAAGAGCATATAACCAGTGAGGCAGCATACTGGGGGCATATTCACGAAGAAACCGTTGCCCGGGAATTTTCAAAGCGGACTGGAAAGAAGGTGCGGCGGCGGAAAGCTATCTTACAGCATCCTGATTACCCGTTTATGCTTGCGAACGTTGATAGATTAATAGTCGGCGAACGAGCAGGACTTGAATGTAAAACAGCTTCAGAATACCTGAAAGGTGAATGGGACGGCGAAGAAGTGCCGGACGCGTATCTGGTCCAATGCCAGCATTATATGGCAGTCACCGGGTTAAACGCTTGGTGGATAGCTGTCCTGATCGGCGGAAACAAATTCGTTTATAAAAAGATTGAGCGAGACGATGAGCTCATTGCATATCTGATTCAAATTGAACAAGACTTCTGGAAAAACCATGTCGAGAATGAAATACCGCCTATGTTTGATGGTTCTGAGGCTTCTGCGGAGCTTTTAACGCATTTGTACCCTGTAGGATTCGAGGATGAAACGGACCTTCCTCTTACGGCAAATGAGCTTATTGCGCGATACAAAACAGCCAAGGCTGAGGAGAAGGAAGCAAAAGAAAGGCTGAAAGAAGCGGAAAACCAATTAAAAGGGATGCTCGGGGAGTACGAGGTAGGAAATGCGGAAAAAGCTCTTGTTACTTGGAAAACCGTCACGACAACCCGTTTTGATTCAAAAGCATTTGCTGCTGAACACCCTGAACTCTTTGAAAAATTCAATAAAGTATCAACTCATAGACGATTCAATGTAAAGGAGTTAAAAGACAATGGCTAAAACCGAGGATATTAAAAACAAACTACAAAACAAAGCAAGCGGAGCACCCACCGAGAAGCCGCCTACTCCAGCGCAAACCATAACAGCGTATCTTGAAAAAATGGCGCCGGAGATTCAAAAAGCTTTGCCGGATCACGTAAAACCTGATCGACTAGCTCGTATTGCTTTAACGACAATTCGAACCAATCCAGCTCTATTAGAATGCACTGTCCCTTCGTTGCTCGGAGCTGTAATGCAGTCAGCCCAATTAGGACTAGAGCCGGGGCTTATCGGCCATTGTTATTTTGTTCCTTTTTGGAATAACAAAGAAAAAAGACGAGATGTACAATTTATCATCGGTTACAAAGGAATGATTGACCTTGCAAGACGATCGGGACATATCGAAAGTATTTATGCTCATGCCGTTTATGAATCAGATGAATTCGACTACGAACTGGGCTTGCATCCTAAGCTGGTTCATAAGCCGGCTACCGGACAAAGAGGGGCGATAACCCACGTGTACGCTGTAGCCCACTTTAAAGATGGCGGCTATCAATTCGAGGTTTTCAGCAAAGAAGACATTGAAAAAACACGAAAACGAAGTAAAGCAAGTGATAACGGGCCATGGAAAACAGACTATGAAGAAATGGCTAAGAAAACTGTAATCCGTCGCATGTGGAAGTACCTACCGATCAGTATTGAGATTCAACAACAAGTTGCTCAAGACGAGACAATCAGAAAGGATATAACAGCAGAAGCCCAGTCTGTATATGACGAAAATGTTTTAGATTTAGGCGGAAATCAGTTTTTGAGTGAACCTGAACAACAGGCAGAAAAGTCAAGTGTGCAGGATGCTGATCCTTTTGACGGCAAGCCTGTAGACATTAGCGAAAATGACCTGCCATTTGATTAAGGTTGGCATACCCTTCTGTTACAAGTGGATGACAGAAGGGGCGCCCAACCGGGCGCAACTGTTCCGTGAATATGTTGAGGGTTATATCCGAACAAATGAACCGGGCTTGCGTTTAGTCCGCATCAGCGGCATGACAGCACTGTGTGAAAGGAAGTAGGTGAGCGGCTTGGAAATGCAAGGTATGGGTTATGTTATTCAGCCCCGCCAGCAGTTCGCAAATAGGCGCGAAAAGATTCTTTATATGTGTTTGCTTGAAGAGGCCGTTTTTGCTCCCATTGGATCATTAAAGACAGGTGAAGCAATGATCAATGTGGCGGAGCTTGCGAGGGACCTTTCTATTGATCTTAAAAAAGTACGGTACTCTCTCAGCAAACTGGAGACAGCAGGATTAATTAAAACAAGACGAATGAAGCAGAACAAGTCAACGATTATCACAATTGTTCACTATGAAAAGCTTCAGAACATAAAGAATTACGGGAAAAAGTCAGATTCATTTCCGCCAGTGGATACCGGGGATTCGGAACAAGAACATAAAAAGGGTGAGGACATGCAAGACCAAGGTAAATTCAAAAACATTCCTGATTACGCTGATCATTTATTGCCGCAACAGATTAGCAACGAAGACACATTAAAAGATGCGTTAAGCGCCGCAGAATTAAAAAATATGAATCTTGCAAGCGAAAAGGAGATTGAAAAATTCGCTGATATGGTTATTAAAATGGGCGCGCTTCCGGAAGGGATCAAAAAAAGCATTCTTGTTCAATATCTCGACTGCATCCGGCTTACACGTTCGCATTGCAAAATTTCCGCGAAGCTTCTTGCTAACCACATTGAAAAAATGAGTAAGTACAGCGTTGATCAGCTTCATTATGCGATGTGGGAACATGCTGAGAAATACGACGACCGCAAAGAGGCGTACACACTCGGTATCCTGCGGGGAACGAGTGACCATAAAGCGCGGCAGGGGCTTATGAAATTAATGAATCGAGGGGGGAAGAAAGATCATGCACAGCTTCAGAGAAGCCCTGAAGATGGGGCAAGCTACGACTTCGGATTCTAATGTAACGAATGAATATGTTTGCGATGGGTGCGGTGAAAATGTCCGAGAATTTACAACGGTCATAGCTTTAGGCCCGATGGCTGGTAAAGAAGTTTCAAGTAAGATCGGCTGCAATTGCAGTGTTTATCAGAAAGTAAAGGACGAACAAAAAGAGGCTGATAATGCCCGCATGAAGAGAATTTTTGCAGAGAACAGCATCCTAAATAAGAAATTGCAAAATGCAAATTTCAAAACGTACAGTAGAGAATTTTTTCCGCAAGCCTATGATAGAGCGGTTCAATACGCCAAGTCATTTGATTTAAATGATCCGAAAAATCTGCTGTTCACTGGAAGTTTCGGAACTGGTAAAAGTCATCTGTCAGTATCTATTTCAAAGGCCGTGGTAGCTATGGGGTTTAGTTCAATCTTTATTTCGCTGCCGAAAATGTACACCAAAATCAGAAGTACATACAACAAAGACAGCGACATTTCTGAAGATCGACTCATGGACATGCTTTATCAAGTGGACTTGCTCATTCTTGACGATATAGGAGCTGAAGGAGAGGCAAACGCTTGGAGCATGTCAAAAGCTTTTGAAATTATTGACCAGCGTTCCGGAAAGCACAATATATACACAACAAACCTTTCAGCATCGGATTTCCAGACTACAAAGGATCGGCAACGGATTTTTTCACGAATGATGGAAGATACAGAACCGCCTATTGTCATGGACGGCCCCGACTACAGGAAGCGGCAATTCTATAAAGGAGAACAAGCATGAAAAATATACAAATCAATCATGTTATGCCGGGCGCCTTTGAATTTATAGGAAAGCGAAGCGACGGCGGCAAGGACCTTACTCCGGCAATCCGGGTGCTTGAGGAAAAAATCAAACAAATGGAGCTGATGCACAGTGCTTAAAGCATTCGCGGAAAGACGTAAAAGAACACTCATTTCTGCATTATTGCATGATGAGAATTTTGCCAAAGAAGACCGGGAATGGCTTGAACGTCTTTCTTTACCGGAATTGGAACGGCTGCACATTAAGGTGAAGTGCGAAAACGGGAGGGAATACCGTGGTGCTATTTAAATCGGTGATCTTGCTTCCGGCCATCATAATCACGGCGCCGTACAAAGAAAAGCAGATTCAGCACTGGGAACGAATTGACGGGAGGTAATGACGACTTATGAAATTAGGCGATAAGGTAATAGTTAAAGCAATATACAAAAAGCGTTCCGATATAGGAATCAATTTTGATCGACTGAACGAGTCAATGGCTGGATCAGAACAAAAGGAAATTACGCAAGTCGTTTACGCAAGAGTTGAAAAGGAACTTACAGGAATTATCTGCGGCAAGCGGCGGCGGGCAGTAGAGAGAACATGGCTATACGGTTATCTTGAAAAACCAGTTTGCGGAGGGGCTGCGGAAGGATACGCCATAATTGACTGTCACTTTGAAAAAGGCCAAGAGATTATTGATACAAAACAGGAATCGTTTTATCTCGTCGCAAGCAGCTTGAGTGGTTTTTATCTCGTCAAGGCAGAAGATATGGAGGCCGCAGAATGAGAGAAATTAAGTTTCGTGCTTGGGAAGAAAACTCTCAAGAGATGATCTATGAAGTAGGAATTACACCGGAGGGCATACCTTATTCAATTCCAGAAAAAGCAGAGGGTTGTGATCAATTTAATTACTTTCTAACTTGCCACAAAATGCAATATACCGGATTAAAGGACAAGAACGGCCGGGAGATTTATGAGGGGGATATTGTAATTGATGGACACGAGAACTCTGCAGAAGTAGTTTTTGATGATGGCTGTTTCTGTGTAATTGGATATTTGGGAGATTTACGGACCCATCCACTTCGTGATTCCCTATTTTGTGGTGAAAGATTTGAAGTCATAGGAAACATTTATGAAGATCCTGAGCTTTTGGAGGATGATCATGCCAGCGAATAAGTACGGCGCCAAGAAAACGCAGGTGGACGGCATCACGTTCGATAGCCGGGCCGAAGCCAAATACTATGAGCAGCTGAAATGGCTCAAGGTGAGCAAGCAGATCAAAGATTTCAAGCTGCAACCGCGGTTCCTGCTTCAAGAGGCATTCAAAAAGAACGGCAAAACTTTTCGGAAGATTGAATATATTGCAGACTTTGAGGTTCGTAACTTGGATGGCAGCAGCGAAGTCATTGACATCAAAGGCGTGGAAACAAAGGAATTTGCCATCAAACGCAAGCTGTATGAACGGCTTTACGATACGCCACTCAAGGTGCTGGCGCTGGATAAGGCACTCGGCTTCATTGAGCTGGACGAGCTGAAAAAACTCAAAAGAAAGGCGGGGAAGACCACTGCAAAACGTGGTAATCGCAGACGATCGGCCCTTGTGGGTGCAGGAAGAAGATAAGCTCATGGCCTGCATGACGCTCTGTTCCGATTACAAACGATGCGCCAGCCGCATGGGAGCGGATTGCAAAAAGCTTGGAGGTTCAGAAATACCAAAAATCAATTCAGGAGGTTATCGCTATGCAAGAAAAAATCGATCCATACAAGCCAGGACCAGTTAACGAATGGAAGATGACGCCGGAGCAGTTGGCTGCCTACGTCGAAAAGCATCCGATCATTTACCGAGAGGAATTAAAACCGTCAGCTGGCGTGACAGTGAGGCTGCCGTCGTAAAACGTAAAAAAGCACCGAAGCCGTAGCCCCGGAGCTTTGATATGAACTGGTACTTCTATCATAGCACAGGGGGCGGCCAGAGTGAACAAGCCACATGAAATTAAAAATTATGAATCAACTATTCAGCAGAGCATTGAGCCGGGGAAAGTCCGCATCATCGTTTTAGATGGCACTGAAGGGACAGCTCATTTACTGGACGCCCCGGAACACGGTAAAACAATCATTCAAACAATAAAAGGCGGCCTTGCTCGTTGCGATTACGAGATCGGCCATAAATTCAAATAGCAGGGGCTTTCCCCTGCGGGGGAGGAACGGGCATGGATAAATTACAGGAAATTATAAGTGACTTGTCATTGTGGCATTTAGCTTCAGAAGAGGAATTGAAGCCACTCGATATAAATGCAGGGCCTTGCTACATCATCGAGCAGAGTTATGTCAAAGACATAATGATCGGCTTCATGAAAAAGCAACAGTCAACTATAGAGGAACACCAGCGCCAGCAGGACATTGCGGTCAATCAATTCCGGCAGACTCAGGAAGATATACAGCGGTTGCAGGCGGAGAACAAGCGTTATAGAGAAACCCTAAAAATATACGCAGATGAGAATAGCTACAGAAGGACATTGCGTTTATCAGAGTGGAACACGGTTGAAATGGAAAAGAAATATGGCGATTTTAACCCTTCATTCATGGAAGTAGACAGAGGGCAAACGGCCAGAAAAGCATTGGAGGGGGCTGCGGAATGAATAACATCAAAATCCGGTATGCATTCCGGCATAAGGAAACAGGTAATGTCGAATTGAAAACGTACTCTATCAGTCAACTTGAAGAACGCCCGGCGCGCGAACTGTCTCCTGTCTTTTGTGAAGAGTTCGGTTACGAGCTGATCAGCCGCGATTTATTTGCCGGCACGAAGGACAAAAACAGCAAGGAGATTTATGAAGGCGATGTTGATTTGACAGACGATGAACCAATGATTGTTGTCTTTAAAGATGGCCGGTTTGGTCTTAAATTCCCCGATAATCATGCTTATTTTGACGATTGTATAGCTTGGGAAGAATGCGAGATCGGCGGCAACGTATATCAAAATCCCGAATTGTTAGGCGGTGCAGCAGAATGATGCCATTACAAGTAGAACTGCAACGGAACGTGAAGGCCACAAAGGACGAAGCAATGACCGTCGAGCAGGCGGCCGAGCTTTTGAAGGTTCACCCGGATTACATCCCGACGCTGGTCGCTCGGTCTGACGATCTAAAAATGATCGGCGATACCATTATCGCTAAACGGGATAAAACAAATACTTGGCTGGTCGGGGCATGCGTGGCGCTCATCTTCTTCGCTATCTCTGTGCTACCGGGAATGTTGGGGATGACGGGATGATCAAGCAGCAACTGGGACTATTCAGAGAAATCATTGTCGATAACTTCGCAGGCGGAGGCGGGGCCAGTACCGGAATTGAACTGGCTACCGGGCTATCAGTAGACATTGCGATTAACCATGACCCGGCGGCCATCGCCATGCATCAGGTAAACCACCCGGATACAGAACATTATTGTGAGTCTGTTTGGGAAGTAGACCCGAGGGAAGCAGCCAAGGGGCGGCCGATTGGTTTAGCCTGGTTCTCGCCGGACTGCAAGCATTTTTCAAAGGCCAAGGGCGGCAAACCCGTTGAGAAGAGCATCCGGGGGCTTGCATGGGTAGCGGTCAGGTGGGCGGCAACGGTAAGCCCGCGGGTGATCATTCTTGAAAACGTGGAGGAATTTCAGACGTGGGGGCCTCTTGGGAAAGACGGAAGGCCGGACCCGGACAAAAAGGGGTATACGTTCCGTTCTTTTGTCAGAGCGTTAAACAGACACGGATATAAAGTGGAATGGAAAGAGCTGAAAGCGTGCGACTACGGCGCCCCGACGATACGAAAAAGGCTGTTCTTAATCGCTCGGCGGGATGGGAGGCCGATTTTATGGCCCGAGCCGACACACGGTGACCCCAAAAGCGCAGCAGTGAAATCCGGGAAGCTTAAACCGTGGCGGACTGCCTCCGAGATTATGGATTGGTCACTGGAAACACCGTCTATATTCACCAGAAAAAAGCCTTTATCTGAAAATACAATGCGCCGCATTGCCCGTGGCATCCAGCGGTTTGTCATTGACAGTCAAAAACCTTTTGTTATAGGGGAACGCGGTAATTCACTCATTCAAATGGGATACGGTGACCCAGAAGGCCGGCGGGTGCTCGATTTGAAAAAGCCACTCGGCACCATAACAGCAGGCGGCAATAAGTTCGCCATTGCCACAAGTCACTTGATCAAGCTCCGCGGCACATGCAGAGACGGCCAAACAGTGACGAATCCAATGCCTACAATAACGGCGGGCGGCATGCACGTTGGCGAAGTCAGGGCTTTCCTGACGAAATATTACGGTTCAGATACGGGGCAGGCTCTCAGTGACCCTCTGCATACAGTCACCACAAAAGACAGATTCGGCCTGGTCACGATTAAAGGCGAAAACTATCAGATTGCTGACATCGGAATGCGGATGCTTCAGCCTCATGAACTATTTGCGGCGCAGGGATTCCCGACTAATTACGTGATTGATAGGGATATAAACGGCGTAGCGTATTCGAAAAAGAAACAGATTGAGCGATGCGGCAACGCAGTTCCGCCGCCCTTCGCCGAGCAGCTTGTCAGGGCAAACCTTCCTGAATTCTGCGTAAGTGAACATATGACCAAATTTACAAGATTAAAGGCAAATTAGGAGGGAAACCACTGTGGCACGCTCACCGTTAATCTGGTTCGGCGGCAAAGGACGCTACGCTGATCACATCATAAATAAAATGCCCGCCCACAAGGTGTACGTCGAGCCTTTCGGCGGCGCGGCTCATGTCATAGCAAACAAGCCGCAAATAGGTCATGAAGTGTATAACGACATTGACGGCCATGTAGTAAATTTCTTGATGCAAGTCAGGAAGGATCCGGAGGCCATGCAGAAAGCTTGCGAATCCATTCCGTACAGCCGGGCGCTCTATGAAAAATGGAAAACTGAGGATTACCCGCAAGATGATTTTGACCGGGCTGTCAGGTGGTTTTATATGAATCGCTCCGGCATTAGTAAGGGGAACGCGGAGGAAGTACCGCAGACAGGATGGAGGCATAGCACACAAAGTGGGCAGAACCCTGCTGGGGGATACATAAGCGCCTGCGCTGCCTTCGAGTCTTTCGCCAACCGCATGAAGGGCGTCATGATCGAATGTAAGGATTTTCGCAACATCATCGAGAAATACGATAGCCCGGATACTCTGTTTTATGTGGATCCGCCATATGTTGGCCGTGAGCGGTTTTATGCTGGCGGCTTTACCGAAGAGGATCACCGGGAACTGGCCCGGCTGCTTAATCAGATTAAAGGGAAAGTGGTTCTTTCTTATTACGATGATCCTTTGATACTCGAGATCTACCCGAACTGGGAGTCAGAAACCTTTTCCGCATACAAACAGGTTGTCGGCGGATCCGGAAAAAGCCGCGGAGCTGAAGAATTATTGCTGTTTAACTATAAAATCACTCAACTCAGCTTATTTGATCAGGAGGGAACCCTATGCCAACAACAGAGCAATTGAAACGAATGAACGACATAAACGACGTGGTCAAGCTTATCGCAAGCATTGATCATCGTACATTCTACCGCAAGTCAAAGGATCGCATAGCGTATTTCAGATTTAAGAAAAAACTGTTCTTCGTTGATGATTACACAGGGGATGACGTTTACCCATATGAAATGGGATACGGTAGTCCAAACGGTTTTTCGCATGGAGGCAACATGTGGCAACTGGTCAACAGCTTTAGAAAGTTCATCATAACAGGGAAATCTGGCGAGCTGAGGGATTATAAAGAAATATGGGCTTACAGCTATGAAGGATGTATGAAAATCCGTCAGAAGGCGAAGGAGATCGGTTTCATTGAAAGTGTTGATTACCCCTACAGCTTTGATGAATGGGCGGATAGTAAATGATCGAATACCACTGCCCGGACTGCGATTATAAGAAACTTGATTTAGAAATCCGCCCAGATGCACGCTGCCCGAAATGCGGCTGCAGCATGGGCGTTGAGGAGGAAATAGCGTGAAAATAGGGAGCATCTTATCATCAGAAAAAAAGCCATGTGCAGTATGCAATAGACAAACTGGCGCGTATAAAATCTATGAACAATCCAACATAGCCATAAAAATACCAGTGTGCGATACAGAAAATAGAAATTGTTTGCAGAAAGTAGACGTGAAAGACATGGCTTCATTCGCTTTAAAAGTGATCAAAAAAGATATTCAGGAGGATGCGCAATGAATCTACAAAAAATGTTTGAAATGCAAAAGGTGCTTGATGATCGGATCATCAAAGAAAAGCGGCTTGAGGGGCAGGACTTGCTGCCGAACCTCATTCTTGCTCTACAGGTGGAGCTTGCCGAGTGTGCGAATGAATGGCGCGGCTTTAAGCATTGGAGTAATAATCAGCAGCCGAATCTCACTAAAAAAGTAAATTGTGTTGATTGTTATGGTTCAGGCGATAAGAATGTTCGATTATTAGCAACGCCAAGAGTTACCTGCCCGGTATGTCATGGATCTGGAAAAGTTATAGACTCTTATCCGTTGCTTGAGGAATACGTGGACTGCCTGCATTTTATCTTGAGCATTGGGAATCGTCTGGATTATAACGACAGCGAAACAATAAATATTATTCTTTCTAAATATTTGAATATTCGAGGCATTTTAAACCCTAAGTGGTTGTTTTCTTCTCTTATTTCTACTGTTGCTTTTACACGTCAAAACTATATCAATTTGTTTATTAACTTTTTTACTCTTGGCAAGCGGCTCGGATTTACTATTGAACAGATCGAAGCGGCTTACATGGACAAAAACGCCGTCAATCATCAGCGGCAGCAGGAGGGGTATTGATGAACCACACAGACAACCCGATCATTTCAGCTGTCATCAGCAAACTAAACACACAACAGGAAAAGGGGCTTGCCAAGTACGGCCAGCCCGTCCAAGTTAATGCCTACGATCTGCGCGGATGGTTGCAGCATGCACTTGAAGAAACTCTTGATCATGCAGTCTATTTGGAAGCGGCTATCCAAACGTTGGACGACAATCAAAATATCAAAGAAGTCATCAAAGGATTCAATGAAATGAGGGCTACGAGGGAAGACATCAAGAGGCTATATCATCCCCGCCATTACGGAGGTTGGGATCATGCAATGGCACATTTTGAAGAGATTCTTAAATCAGCTCAATTATTGAAGGGGGAAGAACAATGAAATTCTATGAAATCAATAACCCATATTACGCGCTTCTCAAAGCGGAAGACAAGGCCGAAGCCGAGAAAATTTACATTGAGAACGTCGCCGACACGGACGATTACGATAATTTTCAAGACGAAGAAATCCGAGAAGTGGAACGAGACTATGCGCTCATTATGTATTCATAAACGAAGGGTGAAGATGGGGAGCTTATGTCTTACACCTATATTTCAGGAACTTTCAACAATCCGGACATTGAAGTTCTCATATGGGACGGTTCGCTCCTATGACAAAGACAAAAATCACAATCAAAACAAGCGATAAGGTTGAAGTCACACGGGAACAGGCGCGGGCGATTGAGGAAGGTATAAAATGCTATGAAGATCAGGGTCTTTTGAAACGTGGAGATCGACTATATAGGCTTTTTGTTTTTGAACATTGGAGAGTGAAGAATGGGAAAACCGATCCGTGGGAAGGCATATTCGAACCATTAAACAGCATGTCCGCTGATGACTTGAATATGGCGCTTTTAAAGGGATATGTGATTAAGGAGGGCGCGGAGTGATGCAAGTACCTGACAATATAAAAAAAGCCATAATCTACGGCGGGCATTACTACAAACAAGCAATAGCATTCGGCGATGAAATACGCGACTGGATGGAATCAAACAACATAGATAGCGATTATGTACAAGATCAGTTAATTGATTGCATAGAGAATGGTTCAAATCAATGGCAATACTTTTTAGAATTCCTTGAATCTAGTGATGAACATGCGCTAAATGAAGGATCGGACGATTAAGGAGGGGGCGGAGAATGAATAAAAAACCTGTGACGTCAGTCAGAGCCGCAAGTGTAGAAGAAGTGTGTGAAAGAATACAAGAGGCGTATAATCTGGGATTCATGATAGAGGTGTATCAATTTGCGGAAGCAGGCGGAGCCTATAACCCTAACTTGTTTATGGTTGATCTGTTTATGCCTGTGAAGGAGGGCGCGGAGTGAGTAAATTTGTCGTTTTGAAAGCGGATGACATCAAAGATCATTTGAATTGGGGTGAACGAGCTGTATTCCGGACGTTAATTGAAAAAGTGAGGATAGGCAGAGAAGCCGAAGGGAAAGCGGTTAATGATTATGCCGTTATCAACCGGGATGAACCCTATATCAACGAGGTAACGGACATTATGAGAAAACATGGACATTGGGAGGGCGCATAATGCCGAAAGTGAATGGAACATTAATCCGATACTATTGCGACGACTGCGAGGAATGGACATTCTTAGAAAGGCCTGCCAGCACGTCCGAAATTTATTGCCCTTTTTGTGGAGATCAAACTCTTGCGATAGATTCTGACGATTTAAGTTTACTGGAAGAGGCGATGAAGGAGGGCGCGGAATGAAAAATTGTGAATTGATTGAGATATTACGTGAATTTGATCCGGATGATAAAGTTTTCATATCGCTTGGAGAAGAATTTCAAGAGTGGTTCAAAGTCAGGGCAGGTTACACGGAGGGACAAATAGTTATAGAGGGATAAGGAGGGCGCGGAATGAATGATGGAATAATCGGAGTCATATTCTTCCTGTTCCTGTTTTGGGGAGTTATAGTTTGGTGGAGAAATTATTGAGGGGGCGCGGAGCAATGACGGAAAACGAAGAACTGCAAGAAAGATGCTTCGAACTGGAAACGCGTAATGAAGATTTAGCGCGGACGGTTGAAGAACAAAACAAAATGATCCGGGGGCAAAACTGGCGAATTCTGTTTTTCGCCCTCTCTTGGGTCGTGTATGGCATTGTGAGTGCCGTGAATTATTTCTGGGGGTGATGGAATGATTGAATTTACACGGCCTGTGCCTATGAAGAAAACATGCACGATGCACCCGGACAGTAAAGCGGTAAGATCGGTGTCGTTCACTGATGACAACGACAATTCCACAACAATTACACTTTGCGCATTATGCTTAACCGAATTGGAATTCAAAGCTGCAACCGAACTAAAAAAATACATTGAGGAAATAGGGGATATTAACTGGGGGGGAGAATCATGAAAAAGCTATTCAAATCAATCATTCTATCGGCAATATTATTTATTGGAGCTGTGGCCGTTGCGCCGTCTGCTTCCGCCGCATGGTCCGGCTGGCAAAATGAATCCGGGTACAGTGCCCGGGTATTTACGGATGCAGCGACTTACACGGCCGGCGCCTCAACGGTGGACTGGAAAGCCGAGAAAAAAGGCTCAAGCACACTTTATTATACGGCCGGCGTATACAAGAAGCGCAGCGGCGGCGGGCTGACTGACACAAAACTGGTGCAACGGGGCAGCTTCAAAACAGCAACGCCTCTGAAATCATTCAACGTGAAAACGATCCGGAATAAGACCGGGAAAGGAACCTATGTCATCCAGCTGGACTGCTATTCTGATTCCGGCAAGCGTAACTACATCGGAACATTTGAATCAGCAAAATTCATTGTAAAGTAAGACTAAATTCAAAGAAGAATCGGAGGAAAATACAATGCTACAATTAACAAAAGAACAGGCTGCGGCTTTTGAGAGCCTACGGAAAAGTGTTAGCTTAGGAAAATGGGAGGGAGAATGGGCCCTGTTAAACAGCCTTGATCAAGTAGAGCTTGCGACTGCCCTCGCTACTAACCAATATGAGATTTTAAAGACGCCCGCCGATGAATTTGAAGAGGCTTTTGACGCAATTCGGGAAGAGGCTGAAAATAAAAGCCCCGAGGCCGCAAGTTACTTGGATGAAGTGAACGGCTTTTGGGAGCAATATAAAGAGAAAGCCGGCCTTTAATGGTTTGGTAACCCTATTGAACCTAGATTATGGTAAAATATAAGCATATGAAGAGTTAAAAAAGAGCCTGCTGGCATTACGCAGCCAAGGAGCTTAAAAATAAATACGTCCAAGACGGAAAGCCTGCGGACACTGATCATTGCACAGAATTTTTCTGCGCTCTGGTTGGTGTCCGTTTTTTTGTTCTCAGGAGGGATAACATGAAGCAGAAGAAAAAGGAGCCAGATAAAAACGTTTCTGAGCGATCGGATCGCTTTTGGCAACGGATGATGGGACAAAATATGCAAACTCTGAAAAGAGGCAAGGGCGGCGCTTTAAGGCGCAAATAAAGGGAGTGTTTGGTGTGAAGTATGGATTCGCTTATCAAAATGGAAAAATCATAAATCTTTTGTGCGGAAAAGAAGATTTATTTGAGGATATGAAAAGTTTTTTGATGGAAAAGTGCAGCCTGACAATTCAGGAAGTATCTAAAACCGAATATCTGACAGAACAAAAAAAGAACGGCTGGAACGAGAAATATTCCATTTGCGAACAAAAGGGGAGTTTATAATGTCTGATCAAATGATGGCGTGGGAAATCGAAGAATGGATTCGTGATTATAATTTTATGCTGCGGGAGATCAGTCGATTAAGCCGCATTCTCAACAAAGTGGAGTTTGCCGGGCAGAAGCTTGTGGCTACTTACGGCGACGAAGCAGGAATGCCGAGAGGATCAGCCGGAATAAGCCAGGCGGAATTACGTCAGATGGATCGTCGGGAAAAGCGGCTCCGGAAATATGAAACAATCGTTGATTTTCTTGAGCGCTCTACTGAAGAAATAGAGGACGAAAAAAAACGGATTGTCTTTGATTGCATGTTAGAAGGGATGAAGTTTCGTGAAATCGCGCTGCATCTTGGCGTTTCCCGCGAAACAGTCAGACGCATTAAAAATGATATTGTGTGCCATTTGTGCCAAATGTGCAAAACGTGTCAGCTTTTGCAATTGTTGAATCAGATAAAATCAGCAGTGTAAACTGGAAGGCAGGACGGGGAGGCGAAATATTTCTGCGTCCCCACCAATTTCATATAGTGATCATAAAGTTCTATGCCCTTATTGTGTGTAGGTCTTTCATTCGACAAATTTCGCAAATTGTTCCATTGTCATACTCTTTCACCGATAATAAGGTGGGGAGGTGATACGACTATGACAGCATACGCACCCGAAAAATACTTAATTCATTTTGTGAATGGTGAAGTGGAAGAACTACCAAATGACACTGCCAGTGATTTGCTCGTTAGATTAGCTAAGGGTTCTCAATGGGTAAGAATCGGCGGGAAACTTGTTAATTTCTCAAATGTATTAACTGTTACGCCAGTAGGCGAAAAGGAACCAGAAAAACTAAATATATCTTTATAAGAAGCATCCTTCGGGGTGCTTTTTTTGTTCCCTGTAAACTGCTTCCGGTAAGTCTCAGGATAGACAATTGGCGGTTAACGGCTTGAGCACGGTGGCGGTTTAGAGGGAATATCTTTTTCCAAAACAACTCAATTCAAAAGGAGGCGGCGGTGGATGTAGATGGCTGAAAAGCACATTCAGGCGTATAAGGATTACGCCAAAGGCATGAAATACAAGGACCTTGCCGAGAAGTACGGGGTGTCAGTGAACACCATTAAATCGTGGAAGCAGCGGCATGGATGGGAACGAAAAAAGGGTGCACCCACTGAAAAAAGGGTGCACACAAAAAAGGCAGGCGCCCCACCCGGCAATAAAAATGCATTGGGAAACAACGGCGGCGCCCCGGAGAGAAATCGAAACGCGGTTTCGCATGGATTCTTCTCAAAGTATCTGCCGGAAGAAACGCTTGAAATCATGGAAGAGATTCAGGAGCGTTCCCCTGCTGATATGATATGGGATCAGATTCAAATACAATATGCGGCCATTATCTGGGCGCAACGCATTATGTTTGTACAGAATAAAGACGACCTTGCAAAAGAGCTTAAAAAGGCGAAATACACTTATCTTCCAGAAGAGGACGAAGAGGGCAACGAATATTTTGAAAAAACTGCCACTGAAGAAGAGTTCGAAATACAATTCGCATGGGATCGTCACGCAACATTCCTGAACGCTCAATCTCGGGCAATGGGTGAGCTCCGGAGTCTGATTAAGCAGTTTGACCAACTGGCGCATGAGCAAGATGAACGGCGCCTTAAATTGGAGCAAATGCGCTTGAATATTGAGAAGACGAAGAAAACTATTGATGGCGGCGACGGAAACACCAAAGAAAACGAGATCGCCACAATGTTGCAGAGATTGGTGAATGACAATGGAACTGAATAAAAAGCAAAGGGAAGTTTGGGACAGCTTTATAAAAGAGCAGCCTAAAATTTTAGTGTGCAGCGGAGCGAAGAGGGCAGGAAAAACATTCGTGCTTCTTTTAACGTTTCTTGCTCATGTTAGCAAGTATCAAAACATGGGGCTTTCTTTTATTATTGGCGGGGCAACTCAGGCGGCCATAAAACGAAACGTCTTGAACGATTTAGAGATGATTCTCGGAAAAGAGTTGAGGCTCGACAAGTCGAATGCCGTTGAGATATTCGGAAACCGCGTTTATTGCTTTGACGGCGCCAATGCTGATTCATGGAAGAAGGCCCGGGGGTTTACCTCAGCTGGCGCATTTCTTAATGAGGCAACGGCCCTACATGATTCATTCGTGAAAGAAGTTATTTCCCGGTGCTCCTATAAAGGTGCAATGGTTATGATGGATACCAACCCTGAAAACCCGATGCACACCGTCAAAACGGATTATATCGACAAGGACGGACAGACATTGAAAAGTGGTAGGGTGAACATCCGGTCATTCCATTTCTCGCTGTTCGATAATAATTTCCTTGATCCTGAGTATGTGGAGAGTATCGTGGCATCGACGCCCAGCGGCATGTTTACGGATCGGGATATACACGGTTATTGGGTGGCGCCTGAGGGAGTCATATATAAGGACTTCAATAAGGAAATTCACTATATCAGCTCCGAGGAATTAGAAGAAAAAAAGGTCAACTTCACAAAATACTTTGCTGGTGTTGACTGGGGATATGAACACCCGGGGTCTATTGTCGTAATCGGACAAGATGACCAAGGGTGTTTTTATTTGCACGAAGAACATGCCAAGCAGCATGAAGAGATTGACTACTGGGTGAAGGTGGCGAAAGGCGTGAAAGAGCGGTACGGCAATATCAATTTTTACTGTGATACAGCGCGGCCGGAACATATTGTCCGTTTCCGTCGGGAAGGAATCCGGGCTATCAATGCTGATAAAGCAGTGGTGTCCGGCATTGAAGAAGTGGCGCGGCTGTTCAAACGAAACAAATTATTCATCGTGATGGACAAGGTGGAGCGCTTCAAGAAAGAAATATTTATGTACGTCTGGAATCAAAAGACTGGCGAACCAGTTAAGGAATGGGACGACGTGCTAGACGCGGTTCGATATGCCTTGTATACACACAACAAACCAATGAGACGAAAAGAAAAGAGGTGATCACTTGAACGAATATATCGGTCTTATCAAACAAAGTGGAATTA
This sequence comes from Bacillus sp. YC2, assembly GCF_019891195.1. Taxonomy (NCBI): domain Bacteria; kingdom Bacillati; phylum Bacillota; class Bacilli; order Caryophanales; family Bacillaceae; genus Bacillus; species Bacillus sp. YC2. The sequence goes on from NZ_JAHXDO010000005.1 coordinate 251,743, forward strand.
GCGGGAACATTATAAAGATGCTGATAAAAGATCATGCGCCAGTCAGGGAGAAAATGCTGAAGTTGTATGATCGGTATAAAGCCGAAGCGTCTGGCGTGCCTATTCTTGTTCGGAACCCGATTGACTATGGAAGCTCAGAAAACGAATTCTTTAAACGTGTGGACAACAAGGTCAATAATCGCCTAAACAATGCATTCGATGCTGAGATTGTTGACACAAAAACAGGATACATGTTTGGTCATCCTATTGCTTATGAGACGGATAATGAGAAATTAAAAGGTATGATTAATACTTTTAATATCCGCAATACCATTGATGACGCTGACTCTGAATTGGGAAAAGCGTCGACTATTTGCGGATATGGCAGTCGCCTTCTTTACATTGATGAAGAAGGAAATGAGCGGCTCCGCAACATTGATCCGTGGGAATGTATTTTTCTTGCAGTAGATGATATAACCGAGCCCACTTTCGCTTTACGGTACTATCAGGTTTTTGAGTGGTCAGACGAAAAGAAGGTAAAGGTGTATCGGGCTGATTTTTATGATTCAAAGTATATCTATTCGTTTAAATCCTTAGATAAAGAGAAGTATAAATTTATTGAAGAGCGGCCGCATCTTTTTAATGGCTGCCCGTTGTTCGGTGTTCCGAATAACAAAGAGCTAAAAGGGGATGCAGAAAAAGTGCTCTCGTTAATTGATGCTTACGATCGTACGCTTTCCGATGCATCAAACGAAATAGAACAACTTCGGCTGGCGTATCTCATAATTCGGGGAGTTGGAATTGACGAGGATACTGAGGGAAAGCTGAAAGAATCCGGTATCATGCAATTCTTCGACAAAGACGATGACGCAAAGTTTCTAACCAAAGAAATAAACGACACTATGATTGAAAACCATTTGGACAGGCTGGAAGAGAATATTTTGCGTTTTGCTAAAACAGTAAATTTCTCTGATGATAAATTTGGAAATTCAGCAACTGGCGTGGCGCTCAGGTATAAACTTATGGCACTTGAGCATAAGGCCATTACGATGGAACGGAAAATGACAGCGGCATTCCGTTATCAATACAAGATTCTCTGTTCGGCATGGGCCGAAAAGGAAAGAGTTTACAAAGATGACTATTTAGACGTGTGGTTCCAGTTTAAAAGGAATCTACCTGCTAATATTCTTGAAGAGGCACAGGCATCTGCTCAGCTCAAAGGACTGGTGAGCGAAGAAACGCGGCTTGCTCTTTTATCATTTATTGATGATGTCCGTTTTGAGATTGAGAAGATGGAGAACGCAGTGTCAGCTTATTCATTAGATGATGAAGAACAGGAGGTGCAGTAGAGTGAAACAAGATCTGGATGAAGAATTTAGAATCAATGGATTATTGACGATGCTCGGAATTACTGCAAATCACCAGCTCACTGAATTTGAAGAGGTGTATGCTGAACTTAAAGCGACTCTTTTCAAGAGGGAAGAATCTCATACGAAAAAGGCTTCAACAAAAGGAGAACCAGCGATTTTCCCCAAGATATATACACAAGGCAAGTAAACGCGCAACTCATTCATGAGGGGCTTTTTTTATTTTAGGAGGGACAATATGAAATTTGGTCAAGCTTTGGATTTGATGAAGCAAGGTGAAAAAGCGTTTCGTTCGGGTTGGAATGGTAAAGGGATGTTTGCTGTTTATCAAAAGGGTTATCCAGAAGGTATTCCTTGTAACAAGCAAACGGCTGAAGCATGGGGGATGAATGAGGGGGATTTATTTAAAGTCCGTCCATATCTTCAGTTAAAAACCGCACAAGGTGACCATGCTATGTGGGTTCCTAGTGTTTCTGACATTCTTGCAGAGGATTGGGAGATCATTAAGTAAAGTCGCTAACGCGGCTTTTTTTATGCCTTTTTTTCGCGTTGTAGGCGTTAAAGAGCAACCGAAATACTTTTGAACTTGTTAGGGGCTTCGGCAACTGATAAGGGCAAGGAGGACACACAGAAATGAAACGATTAAACACGGGTAAGTCAGTCAGTCCGTCAATGAATTTCATGAAAAAAGAAAGGCTGCCACTGCGTATTAACCTTCAGCATTTTTCCGAATCTGGGGGCGCTGCCGATCCAACACCGGGAAGCCAGCCAGTGGCAGGCGGAGTTGGTAATGACCCAGCACCACAGCCAAGCGGCGGAGAACTCACGCTGGATGCAGTTCAAGCTTTCTTAGAATCAAATGAAGAAGGCAAGAAACTACTTCAATCAACGTCCGACGCAAGGGTGACTGAGGCAATCAAGACATATGAGAAAAACACGCTGCCGAAGAAACTTGAAGAAGAGATCGCAAAGAGGTTCCCGCCTGAAACAGAGGAACAAAAGCAATTACGTGAGCTGCAAGAAAAATTTCAGAACCTTGAGCATGAGAAAACGCGGGCGGCATTGAGAAGCACAGCTCTTTCGATTGCATCCGAACAAAGCTTACCAACGAAATTGGTTGATTTCTTCATCGGTCAGGACGAGGATTCAACGGCGCAAAATCTCAATGTTCTTTCCGAAGCCTTGAAAACCTACCGTCAGTCAATCATTGATGAAAAATTCAAACAGGGCGGTAGTACGCCTCCACCATCAGGAGGAGCAGCGCCAATTACTAAAGAAGCAATTAAAAATATGTCTGAAGCTGAAATCAATCAGAATTGGGATCAAATCCAAGAAGTCTTAAAAGGACAATAGGAGGAAAAACAATATGGCACTTGACAACTTTATTCCATCGTTATGGAGCGCGAGGCTTCTGTATAATCTGCAAAGAACATTAGTATACGGACAACTGGGTGTAATTAACCGGGATTACGAAGGGGAAATCAGTAGCGCTGGCGATTCAGTAACAATCAATAATATCGGCCGTGTCAGTGTAGGAGACTACACTAAAAACAAAGATATGAAAAGTCCGGAAACACTTGATTCTAACAGCCGTAAACTACTTATTGATCAAATGAAATATTTTAACTTTCAAATTGATGACGTTGATAAAATTCAACAGAATCCAAAACTAATGGACGCAGCTATGCAGGAGGCGGCATATGCACTTAAAAATACTGCTGATTCATTTATTGCTTCCCATTATGTTGAAGCTGCTAACACTATTGGTGATGATACAAAGGTTGTTTCACCAACAAAGAACGATGCTTATGAATATCTTGTGGATTTGTCAGTAAAACTTGATGAATCAGACGTTACAGAGCAAGGGCGCTGGGTTGTTCTGCCGCCATGGTATGAGGGGCTATTACTGAAAGATGATCGCTTTGTAAAAGCGGGTAATATGTCTTCGGAAGAGCGATTGCTTAATGGTGTAGTCGGACAAGCTGCTGGATTTACAGTATTGAAGTCAAATAATACGCCTGTCTCTACTCCGGAAGGCGGAACGGAAAACCATAAGATTATTGCTGGTCACAGCAGTGCGTGGTCTTATGCTGACCAAGCGACTCAAGTCGAGGCGTATCGCCCTGAAAAACGTTTTGCTGATGCAGTCAAAGGGCTTCACCTTTACGGTGCAAAAGTTACTAGACCGGAAGCGCTGGCTGTATTGAGCGCATCCCGTCCGAAGTAGGGAGCTGTTCTTATGTGGATTAAAAATATTGAAACTGATGTTGTTTGGTACGTGACTGAGGATCATGCCAAGAAGCTGCTGAAAGGCGAGAAATTCGAGGAAGTGACTTCACCAATCAAGAAAACAGAGAAAAAGAAAAAAGACAAAGAGCCCGCCGATGATGAGGGCGGTTCTAATGTGAAAACGGATAAATAGGGAGGGTGAGCGGTGGATAAAGATTTATATGTAAATGAGCTTTTGAAGCCGTTAACTCAAAAGGAAACAATAACCGTTCGGAAGCTCAGGAAATTGTACAGGCAATTTGCAAAAGACTTTTTATCCGAGATCAGCGACATATACACCCGGCTTGATCAAGGGGAAGAACTGACATATGCCGACATTAACCAGTTTGGTGATCTTGAAAAGTTGCGAGAGCAAATAATGGCCCTCGCTAACCAGTTGGATAAAAAGGGCCGCAAAGAAATCATACGTTTGCTGGAAGACACCTATGATTTTTCGTATGAGTGGATGGCTGCGACCGTTAATAATGCGATTGACGACAAACTGAAAGATTCAACGCCTTCTTTGCCGCAACTGGTAGAAGAGACGCGGAAAAACGCTGTTTACGGCTTGCGGCTTGAGGAGTCACTTGAGCGTCACCGAAAACTCATAGTCAAAGAGATTAACGAAGCCATTGAACGCGGTTTTATTGAGGGTGAGCGTTACGTCGGGATAGCCAAGAAGGTGAACGCAGCTTTCGAAAGCTCGTTTTCCCGTTCAGTCACTATCGCCCGTACCGAAGCTCATCGGGTAAGGGAAAAGGCAACCCATACCAGTGCTGTTGATGCAGCGGCTCAGGGCGTTGTAATGGAAAAGGTCTGGAATAACGTTGGTGACGAGCGAGTGAGGCACAGTAAGCGAGCCAATCACCGAAGCTTGCAGGGGCAGCGGCGCCCGGTAAATGAGCGTTTTGATCTCGGAAACGGTGTAACGGCACAGGCTCCGGGACAGTCCGGAAGCGCTTCGAATGATATAAATTGCCGTTGCTTTGTGACATATGAAGTAGTAGGACTGAGGTGATTATGATGGAGTTATCAGAATTAAAAACCCGTTTAGGTATACCTGTTGATGATGAAACACAAGACGCGTGTTTGCAGATTGAACTTGATGATGCCATAGAGCATGCAGTTGATTACTGTAATAACCCTTTTACGAATAAAGAGGGAGAACTATTTTTACCTTCACCTATCAAAAAGGGCATTGCTCTAATGATTAAGATTGATCGGACAGGACAACCAGGAGTCACAGCTCATTCAATTGGTGGTATGAGTAAATCCTTCGCTAGCGAGGATGAAAAGTATCAGGCGGTATACAGACTTTGGCGGCCATACAAAAAACTTAAAGTTCTTGAATTGAAAAAGAGAAGAAGGTGCTGAATTGGCGAATCTCAGAATCAAGGATAAGAACCGTATCCCAAAGGTTGTAAAAGCTCTTGGAAATAAGAAAAGAAAAGTGCAAATCGGCGTGCTTGGCAACAGTGAGGCGGCCATGATAGCAGCTGTTCATGAATTTGGTGTGAAGATTAATGTCACACCTAAAATGCGGGCCTATCTTCATTCTCAGGGCCTGCATTTGAAGAAGGACACGCAACACATTGTAATTCCTGAACGCGCATTTATTCGGTCAGGTTGGGATGAAAACGAAGCAGAAATCATTAAAAAGCTTGACAAGTATCTGCTTCAAGCTGTCGAAAAGGGTATCAGCCCAAAGGCTATTCTTGCTGCCATCGGACTTGAAGCTAAGGGGAAAATGCAGAAATATGCTCGGGACTTGAGAAAGCCCGCGAACAACCCTTTTACTGTCCAGCAAAAAGGGTCATCTAATCCTTTAGTGGATACCGGCTCTATGATCGGTTCGATAGATTACGAGGTAGAGTGATGGGGAGACAATTCTATTTTCAGGACTTGATCACTGAATATGCTGTGCTATTCACTTTAACAACGCCCGCTGACGAAGGTCATTATGATGATTTAGGTAGATGGGTGAGCGGTGAGTCAGCAATTTCAGTTGAATCCGGCGCGCTTATTCCCCTGCCAACTCAATTGATCTATCAGTCTGGCGGCCGGCTCACGTCGTATGATCGACAGCTCTATATAAATAAAAACATCCCATTAAAATCAAGGATTGAATATGATGGCGTCACTTATGATGTCGAATCAAAGATACCTTACAGCGATTACGCCGATTTTGACAGCTATATTTTGAAGGCGGTGAACGGTCTTGCTTGATTATGAAAGAATTGTCCGCATTGTAATTGGGATGATTAAAGAGAAGACAGGTCATATCGTTATTGAAGCCGACGGGACCGGGAAACAGCCAGCTTACCCATTCTGCACCTACACGGTGACTTCTCCCTATCTATCGCAGCATAGGGGCGTTTATGAAGGGGGAGCAATTACAGAGGATGTTGATTTAGTGTTCTCTTTGACTTGGTGTTCAAACAGTCATCTGGAAGTCGTTTCCCTTGCCCAGCAAACGGCAACCTATTTCAAATCAGTTAAGGCTAAGCAGGTGCTTCATGATAACGGGCTGGCGTTCATCAGAACAGACGGTTTCGGCAATCGGGATACATTTATCACGATTGAGACAGAACGCCGTCATGGGTTTGATATGCGTCTTAGAATGCGTGTAATCCACGGTGAAGAAGACAACGAATATTTCGAAGGAATACAAATCAAGAATGAATCAATAGGAGGTTAAAAAATGCCATTGTCAGATGTTAAAGTGACGATTGATCTCGTCAAACCGTCAACGCTTATCGGCTTGGGTGTTCCGTTAATTTTAGTCAAGAACACGTCAGCTGACAGTGTTTATCGTGAATACGGCTCGCTTGAAGCGTTAAAACAGAATTACCCGGAGAGCTCTTCCACATATAAGAAAGCGGCCGCGATTTATGCACAAGGGGATTACGCCCCGCATAAAATTGCCGTCGCTTCTTTTGGTAAAGAGACATCGGGGGATGGAAAGGATAAGCCAGTAACAACATTTTCAGTGCGTAATGCACTAGAAGAATATTTTGATAAGGACTTTCACTTTGTTTTATTGGCTGCGGCAAATGCTGACGACCGACTGGAAGCTTCGAAATTCTTTGAGGAAAAAGCGTATAAATTCCTAGTTCTCAAGGTTACTGATGAAGCGGAGATTACCTCATACAAAGGCAAAGACCGGACTATAGTTTTTTACCACCCTCTGACGGACGAAGAGCCTGACGCGGCTCTTGTCGGCGCCGTTTCTTCTCGTACGGTCGGATCAGTTACATGGAAGTTTAAAACGCTTGTGAGCATCACTCCGCAGGATTACAAAGCGGATCAAATTGCCAATTTTCACAAATCTGGTGCGATTGTTTACGTCACAAAAGCTGGAATAAACCAGACGAGCGAAGGGATTACGGCGTCCGGTGAATACATTGACGTTCTGCACGGAAAAGACTGGGTCAAATTGAACATTGAAACATCTATCCAGACGGCCTTGTCTAACTCTGGAAAGATCCCGTTTTCTAACGAAGGTTTTTCACTGCTTGAGTCTCAGGTGACAAACGTTCTCCTTACAGCATTTACAAACGGTATCATTGCGGGTGATGAGGACGGCCAGCCGATTTACACCGTCAAAACAAAAAATCGCTCTGAAATCTCAGACGAGAACAGAAACAAACGATTGTATGACGGTTTATCATTTAGTTTCGAATTGGCTCAAGCCGTTCATGAAGCGAATATCACAGGGGAGATCATTCTCTAAGGAGGTTTTATAAATGCCAACATACACATACAACCCTATGGATGTTTCCGTCACTGTCGATGGGAAGATTGTTACGGGTTTCTCAGAGGGAACTATGGTGTCTTGCTCAAAGGATGAAGAAAATTTCCAAACCAAAATGAGCGCAAAAGGTGAGGCCAGCATGGCGATCACAAATAATAAACTAGGCACTGTTACCTTGACTCTTTCGCAGGGTTCCCCGTTTGTTGCAATGCTCAATAAATACGCAAACACCGGGAAACAATTTCCGATCTGGGTTAACTCTGCGGGATCGGTCAAAGAAAAGATCGGGGGAACAAGTGCAGCAGTCAAAAAGAATGCTGATGCTGAATTCTCTGACGAGGTCGGCGATCGGGAATTTGAGATTCAGGTATTTGATTACACGGTAGCATAATGGCTACCGTAAACAAAAGAAAATCGAACGCACAGAAGCAGTCTGAAAAGGCTGCTTTTTTAAATCTAAACAAACCACTAAAGGAGAGAAAACCAATGGCTAAATTCGGTACTCAAAAGAAAGTAACAGTAAAAGGCGTAGAATACACACTGCAACATCCGGGGGTAAAAAAATCAATTGAAATTCAAGACGAGACAATCAAATCAAACGGCGTTCCAAGCATCACAAAAATGTATGAATTATACATGGAACACGTGATTGTTGAACCAAAAGTAAACTGGGAGTTTTTCGAAGAAAACGAGGGAATTCAAGAGGTGATGCAAGAAGCTGCCTTGTTTCTTAACGGCGAAGAAAAGTAACCCTTTTTACAAACAAAAAGCAAGGGAAAGGTGGCCCATCTGGCGATTAGTGCTGGAAGGGGTCGCCTCAATTTCTGAAGCTTTTGATATGGATTGGGACGTGCTGCTGGAAGCCAATGCAGCATTGGATTTAAAGAAAGAACAAGAAAAGAAGAAAGGAGGTAAATAAAATTGGGTCAAGCTTTGCGTACAACTGCTGTTGAACTGAATTTGATCATGAATTCCAAACCTTTGCAACAAATGAACCAGCAGGTAGACCGGGTATTAAATAACGTCAGACAAGCAGCGCGCCCCGTCCAAACCATGCAAAGAAACTTTCAGCAAACAACGAGGACTATGAAAGGGGCAAACCGTTCGCTTCGTCTCGTAACCGGAAATGTTGAAACACTATCGCGGGGCCTGCGTGATGTTAATGGGAATTCTCAATCAATGAATCGGAATATCAATCAGACCACAACTCGGTTGACGCAAATGAACCGCGGCGCAAGCACAGTAAACAGAACAATGCGAGTGACAAACAGCCAGATGGATGTCATGAGAAATAGGCTGGCTGATACCAGTAGGGGGTCGGACACTACTGCACGCAGCTTCAGTACGCTTGGAAACCAAACAACGCGAAATTTTAACCGAATGACTAGCAACGTGCAGGGATTTTCGCGGAACTTTAGCAATGCCGACCGTACCGTCACAAGTGGAATGCAGAGCATGAACAGTTCTACGGCAAGGGCTGTTGGTAATATGAATAGCGCCATCAGAACAGTGCCTATAAACGCCAGTTCAATGGCGAGCGGTGTTTCTGCAAGTGTAGCTAAGGGAATCGTTACCCCCTTCAGGGAAGCGACAAGCGTTGTCAAAGGTTATGCCGGAGCTCTGGGTCTTTTATCCGCCGGAGCGTTAGCCGGAACAGGTATGAATCGTTTATCGGCTATAGAGCAAGCGAAAACCTCCTTATCTGTTTTAATGGGTGATGCAAAGAAGGCTCAGGGCTTTCTTGATAAACTATTATCGTTTGCCAAAACAACTCCTTTCGCGTTTCCTGACTTGGCGGAAATCGGCCGAAACTTGATTGCTTTTGGTCAGGATGAAAAGAAAGTCATCCCTACCATGAAAGCAATCGGTGACGCTGCTGCGGCATCCGGAAAAGGTGCAGAAGGTTTCAGGCAAATCGGTGATGCCATTGGAGCAATGCAAGTCGCCGGAACTGTGTCAATGGAAGAAATAAACCGCCTGACTGATGCTGGTATTCCAGCTTTGAAGATTTTAGCAAACCAAGCGGGCGTCAGTGCAATGGACATGAAGAATGCTATTTCTAAAGGCACCATGGACAGCACCGAGGCAATTGACGGCCTTGTTAAAGGAATGCAGAAAGGGACTGACGGAGTAGCCGGAAAAACGGCAGCGATGGCCGGAATTATGGAAAAGGCGAAAGATACATGGGTGGGCTCTTTGGATAGCATGAAATCATCCATCAGTTCCACAATGGCAAAACTGATGACGCCTTTAAAAATCCCTTTACAGAATTTTATGGGATGGTTCGGAACGCAGTTTAGTAAGCTTCCTGACGTGATATTCGGAGTAGCCAATACATTAAAGCCAGCGGCGCTGCCAATAAAAAATGCCTTTGCTGATATTTCTGATACAGTTAAAAACGATCTTGTTCCGGCTGCGGCTTCTATTTATTCTGCATTTGAACCTGTTGGTAGCTTGTTTGGAAAAGCTTTGATAGGTGCTATATCAGGTGTAGGTACTGCATTTAAAACTGTTGTTGGTCCGGTCGTAAAAACAATTACAGCTTGGAAGGGCTTTGCTCCGGTGGTATCCGGGATAGTATCGGCTTTTATTGCTTATAAAACTGTCACAATGGCTGTTGTCGCTGCCGAAAAAGTCAGTAACACGGTAAGAGCTATATCCATCGCTTTATCAAAGGCGCAGAGAGCGGCCCATCTTGCCATGATTGTAAGCGGCGGTGGGGTTCGTGGAATGCTCTTGGCGAACACAGCAGCAATGAGGGCTTTAAATATCACAATGTTAGCTAATCCATTCGTTTTAATTGCTTCACTGATCATTGGGCTGGGAGCGGCGTTTTATACAGCTTACAAGAAATCTGAAGCATTCAGAAACGGAGTAAATAAGGTTTTTTCGAGCATTGGAAAAGCGACTGTATCAGTTGTTAAAGGAATCCAAGCCGCGTGGAATAGTTTGGCTCCTGTATTCAATTCAGCTTTATCTGGATTGGTTAGCGCATGGGACAATGTCATCAAAGCGTTAGGGGCAGCAGGCAATATATTAAAATCCTATTTCAGCAAGAAAGGACAAGAAGCAGCCGGGGCATTTAATTCAGGTTTTGCAAGTTCTCTTAAAACGATTGGTTCAGCCTTTTCTAAGATTGGTAATGGAATAGGGGCATTCTTTGAAATAGGGAAGAACGCTGCCAGTGAATTCGGAAAGGGATTACAGGCAAGTGTCGGCCCCCTTGTCTCTGGATTCCTTACCCAATTTAAAACGGGTTTAAGTAGCGTTGGTGGTGTCATTTCACTTATCGCACCACTAATGACAGGGATTGGGCTTTCGATAGCGGGAGTTACTGGTCCAATAGGTATTCTTATCTCTGCCTTTGTCAGCTTAATAGGCTACATTTACAGATTGTCCCAAACTAATGAAACAGTTAAGAATGCTCTTGTCACTGCATGGACAGCTATTTCAAGTGTCATCAGTTCCGTTTTAACAGCACTTCAGCCGATTTTTGAAGTATTTAAAGATACATTCAAGGAATTTGCAGATCAATTGGGACCAGAATTTCAGAAGACAGCCCAAGTAATGAGTGAAAGTTTGGCGACGCTTCAGCCTGCTTTTTCTGAACTGGGTTCTGCCTTTGGCGAGCTTGCGCAAACGATCCAGCCGATTTTGCAACAAGTGACCGGATCATTCGCTCAACTTATTCCACAGATCCTTCCTATCATCGGTCAATTGATTTCCGTTTGGGTGAATTTGCAATCGACGCTTTTATCTGGTGCGATGACTGTTATTACCTCGGTGTTACCGATATTAGCACAAGCATTCATGCAAATAATGCCAGTGATCCTGCAAGTTGTTCAGGCTGTTTTTGGTTTGCTACCATCTCTCATCAGTGCAATTATTCCGGTCATTATGCAAATTATACAGGCTGTGCTTCCGATTCTACTACAAGTAGTCCAGATGGTATTTCCAGCAGTTTTGCAAATTATACAAGCGGTGTTACCGATAGTGCTTCAGTTAATCACTGCATTAATGCCTGTGATCTTGCAAATTGTCAATACAGTGTTGCCAATGCTTTTATCGGTGATTCAAGCGGTATTCCCGATTATATTAGCAGTAATCAGGGCCGTTCTCCCGATCGCTGTAACACTATTTACAAGTGTAATTCAAATCGTTTTGCAGTTGGCAAGCGCGGTCCTCCCTCTCATTTTGACGGTGGTTCAAGCTGTGTTCCCGATTATCCTGACAGTCATACAAGCAGTTATCCCGATTGTCACGGCATTATTAAAAGGCGTCATGATCGTCATCACATATATATTGATTCCGGCCATCAGGTTGATATTGGCTGTCATTCAAATTGTTTTCCCGCTGGTGCTAAGTGTCATCACAACCGTAATCAATGCCATTTCAGTTGTTATTAGATTTTTGTGTAAGGTATTCAATTCGGTTGTAACCACAGTAACAAGTGTGAAAAATGCGATCGTGGATAGATGGACGTACATCAAGAATAAAGTATCTGAGCTGGCGCATCGGTTATGGGAAAACGTAACGAATAAATTCAATGACATTGTTGATGCTGCAAAAGCTTTGCCGGGTAAAATCGGTGATGGAATTAAGAATATGTCAAAGCATGCGTTGAGTGGGATTATTTCGCTTGGTAATTCAATGAAAGATGCAATGGCTAAAGCTGTAAATGGTGTTATCGGTGGGGTAAACTGGGTTCTAGATAAGATAGGCGTTTCCAAGATCCCTGAGTGGAAGCCAGCGAATTTCAAAATGCCGAAATATGCACACGGCACCGGAGCTCATCCAGGCGGACCTGCTATTCTTGGAGATGGTAAAGGCTCCAATGCGGGGTCTGAATTGTTCCGGACACCATCTGGACATATGGGTTTGAGCCCAGCAACTGATACCATGATGAACCTGCCGAAAGGCACGGAAGTACTGTCTGCAAAACAGACAAGAGCTGCATTGTCCATGATGCCTGCATATGCCAAGGGTACAGGTGGAAATTTCTTGACAAAAGCATGGGATGGGGCCAAAGCGGCTGTTGGTAAGGTGAAAGACGTCGCTTTAGATGTTTTTGATTATATTGGGCATCCATCAAAACTATTGACGAAGGTCTTGGAAAAAATGGGGGTTTCAGCTCCTTCGATGCCGGGTTCATTCGGCGATATGGCAAAAGGGGCTTTTACTTTTATCAAGGATAAGGCTGTAGGCTTTGTTAAAGGCAAAATGGCAAGCTATGCGGAAAGTTTCTCCGGCGGTGGGAGCAAGGCCGTGAAAAAATGGGTTGCTCAAGCTTTGTCTATTAAAGGATTAGGACCGCAGTTCGCGGGGGCTCTTGAAACAATCGCTATGAAAGAATCCGGTGGAAATCCTAATGTGGTAAATAACTGGGATTCAAATGCGAAAGCCGGCCATCCATCACAAGGGCTCATGCAGTTCATACCGAGTACATTCAATGCTCATAAGGAGCCGGGACATGGAAACATTAAGAATCCAGTGGATCAGATACTGGCTTCAATTAATTATCTGAACAGCAGATACGGCGGCATCCTAAAGCACCCAGGTCTTAAATCTATGGCACATGGTGGCCCGTATGTCGGCTATGCCAAAGGTGGAACGTCACCGGGAGCCGGCGGGGCTAAAATGGCGGTATTAAATGAGCGCGGCTATGATGAAACCACTATTACAACTGATCCGAGATACCGCGAAAGAAATCTCGGTCTATGGGCGCGAGTCGGCCATGATCTCGGCGTCGAAACAGGATACACTCCGGGAACGGCCGCCACGACTTCAACTGGATCAGGCAGCTCTGTCCAGTTTAACCCTACCATCTACGTTCAGGTTAACAGCAAAGAGGGAGAAAACACAGAGGGCAACATAAAGCGTGCAATTAAAGAAGTGATAGAGGAGTCATACGCCAGCATAATGGACATGTATTCCCCGGAAGGAGATTATTGATATGGCTAAACTCGGCAAAATAAAAATTATCAACGAGAAAGAATCCGATACGGCCGATGTCGATGTTACTTCATATCCAGTTGAAAAAGGCATACCTATCACGGATCATGTACAACGAAAGCCCGAGACGACAAGCGTTTCGGGTTATTTGTTGGGGAGCAGCGCCAATAGCGATTATGAATATTTGAAAAAGCAGCAGTATGCCGGGAAACTCATGCAGTATACCGGACGCAAAATTGCTAAAAATGTGCTGATTACAAACATCAATAGAGACATCGGCGAAATAAAAAACGGTTTTGCTATAACAGTTGAACTACAAGAAATCAGAATCGCAAAAAGTCCGTGGGTTAAGAAGAAAACAAAAAATGCCGGAAAAAAGAAGAAATCCAGCACCAAAAAATCAAAAGCTGTTTATCACAAAGTGAAAAAGGGTGAAACCTATTCACACATGAGAATGTGGTATGGTACAAGCCTTTCCCAATTGAGAAAGTGGAACAAATACCCTGATCGACGAATACCGATTGGGGTCAAATTACGTGTGAAATAGGAGGATGGCATATGGCGGTCCGTGACTATATCCCTTTTGATAAAGAGGAAATCCCACAGCAATTTGAAATTGATCTTGCTGACGGGACATTCGTTATGCGAATAAATTACAATCAGACAGATGACAGCTTTTCGCTTGACTTGTTTGATTTGGATATGGAAGAGATTGTGCTCGGCGAAAAACTCATCCTTAATGTTCCGTTATGGGAAGATATTGTTGATGACCGTCTCCCCGCCCCTTCTCTTGTTCCAATGGATGAATCAAATACAGAAACGCGGGTTTCAGCAGAAAATTTTATGAAAACCGTGTTTCTTTATATTGATGACGTGGGAAGCGAGGAGGCAGATAATGGCGACGGCGAATAAACTATTGTTTGGGAGAATTATAAAAGTCACAATCGATAACGGTCATTATAAAGGGACATTTGATTACAAAGATTTAGAGATTCATTTCGAAGTGCCTTTTGATGATGACAGCAAGCCGAATGAATCCAAAGTGACAATCTTTAACTTGAGCACTAGCACTATAAATAAAATCCGGAAAGGCAGCTCTATGACAATCCAAGCGGGCTATAAAGACGATTACGGTGTGCTTGCCATAGGAAAGGTTACAAAAGTGCTGACGAGCCGTGACGGCGTTAATAAGCTAACTGTCATTCATATGAAAGAGGGTGACGACTATTCCCATATAAAAGTGACTGCGGACGTTGCCGATTCCCCCGAAAAATACTATGTCAATAAGCGGTACAAGCTCAAGAAGCCTATTAAAACAACAACACAGAAAAAGGTTAAACTGAAATCTGGAAAGATTGTTACCCGCACGAGTACAAAAACAATCAACTATAAAACAGTCCGAGAGGCCAAGTACAGAAAGCAGTCAATGAAAATCACGTTCAAAAAAAACACCAGCGCGCAAGTTATTATAAAAAAATTGACACGGATACTTGATATTAAATTGGCCCAGCTTTCATTGCCACGAAACAAAATCTATAAAAGCGGCTATACAGTAACTGGCTCAATTGAAAAGAAACTTGAAGAGGTCGTGAAAGACTGCGGCGCAGCCCTTTATTATAGACGGGGCCGAATGGTTATTCGGTCAATTACATCAGGCGATGACGAAAGGTTTACATTACAAGAGTCCACTGGCTTGATAGATTCTCCCGCGCCTTTTGAAGATGAAAATTTGAAGGGGTATACCGTGAAATGTCTCTTGCAGCACCGTATCACAACAGCTTCTATTATTGAGGTAAAGAGCAAAACTGCTAAGGGAAAATATCGGGCGAAACGCGGCAAGCATTATTTTGACGGCAACGACTTCATGACGGAAACGGATGTGATCTAATGACAAAACAAACAAATTTTTATGACGCCTTAATAAAAAACATAAAACATAGTATCCATACGTTAGCTCCGGCCCGAATCGTTTCCTATGACGCTGGGACAAAAACAGCCAGTGTTAAGCCGTTGTTTATGACTGCTGATGAGGACACGCTTTATGAGCAGCCATTAATAGAAGCTGTGCCTGTATTAAAACATGCTCAAACTGACATTGCTCCGGGCGTCGTCGTGTTTGTCGCCTTTGCCGAAAGAGCGCTTGACAATCTATCAGGAAATAAACCCTTTGATCCTGACAGCAGCCGAACACATGACATGACGGATGCCGTGGTGATGGGGGTATGGGACGGATGAAAACCCTAAAGTACAAAAACGGTGATATTTGTTTTGAGAATAATGAACTGCAAATGGTCGAAGGTGATGTTGAAATTGCTCAGTCTATTGAAATCACTTTAAAAACAAGGTTAGGCGAGTTTGAGTTGGATGAACACGTCGGGCTCGAACGTGAAAACCTGCTCGGGAAAAATCTTGATGATGAAGAAGCGATTTATGATATTATTAGCGCTATTTCTCAAGATGAGCGGATCGAAAGCGTTGAGGATGTTGAGTTTTTAACAGGCAAGAGTAAGCGCTCTCGATCTATTAATATCAAAATGAATAAGGCTGACGATGATACAGTAATTGAAATGGAGGGCGTTGATCTTGCTTAATGAAAACGGGTTCCAGCGCAAAACATATTCGGATTTAGTCGATGACATGGAAGATAAGGCGCGGGAACAATTTGGAGAAGATGTAAACACGTCAAGCCGTACCCCGTTAGGAATCATTCTCCGTATATTTGCATGGTTTCTATCAGGGTTGTGGGATGTTTCCGAGCGCGTTTATAATTCCGGATTTGTCAGCAAGTCTGAGGGCGTGCAATTAGACCGTCTCGGCAGTAATAACGGTATACTGCGGGAACCGGCCAGCGAATCATACGTGACACTTTCTTTTACAGGTGAACCCGGCCATGTTATAGAGGAACAAACACAATTCGCAACCGAATCAGACATTTATTTTGAGGTGTTAGAGGCCGTTCAACTTAATTCAAAAGGCGAAGGCACAGCGCAAGCGATTTCATTGGAAAAAGGCATAGATAACAATGTCGCGGCCGATACGATTACCGTTCAAGCTGAACCATCAGAAAATATATTCACTGTTACGAATCCCGAGAAATCGGCAGGCGGTTCAGATATTGAAACTGATAGTGAATTTCGGGCACGGATTAAACGGTCTATCGAAGGGAGTTCAGCTTCGACGAACAGCGGCATTATAGCGGCGCTCTTGGGTGTTTCCGGGGTACGTTCAGCAAATATTGTTGCCAACAATACCATGAATGAAGATGGTGACGGCAACCCGCCGAAAAGTATCCACGCTTATGTCCTTGGCGGAACAAAAGATGACGTCGCCCAGGCTTTATTTGATAGTGTGGCAGCCGGTATTGAAACAGTTGGTGGGCAAACCGTGACCATTACAGACGCCAGCGGTCTGGCTCATGATGTGAAATTTGATTTTGCAAAAGAAGTAAAAGTTTATGTTCAACTTGATTTGAAAACAAATGCGTCTTTTCCAGCAGATGGTGAAAATCAGATCAAAAACAATATCGTCTATAAAATCGGCGGCATTGATGAAAATGGCTCTTCTTTCACGGGTTCACAGATGGGTGACGACGTGATCTTGTCACAATTATTCAATGCAGTATATCAAGTAGATGGGGTAACTGATGTGACTATTCAAATCGGGAAGGATGCGGCGGCTCTCGGTCAGTCAAATATCACAATTGAACCGAAAGAGGTTGCGCAAGTACACTTCTCCGAAATAGTGGTGAACCTGACATGATTAAGGATTTAATAGGAAAGCTTACTGATGCGTTCTTGAAAGACGAAAAGAGCAACATCGGAAAGCTTTTTTTAATTATAGATGAACAATTGACAGCATTAAAAAATTCACTGACAACGGCGGAACAATGGCGGGATATTGACGCGGCGCGCGGCAAATCGCTGGACCTTCTCGGAGATAACGTAGCCCAGGACCGGGGCCGGGCCACTGATGAAATTTATCGGGTACTTATTCGTGGCAAGGTCGCCCGGAATGCCTCGGACGGGACAACAAACCGGATTATTGAAGCGTTGGCGAAAACGTTAAATTGCAAGCCGAGTGAAATAAACATTGTAAGCAGCAAGGAGAACAATCAAGATGAACCAGCTGCAATCATTGTGAAAAAGGCGCCGATCGAGGCGTTAAGTAAGGTTGGAATGAGTGAAACGCAATTTTCGAACATTGTTCAAAAAACTGTGGCTGCGGGGGTCCGAGTCGCCTATGTGGATTTAAACGGCACTTTCCGTTTTTCCTCTTCAGCCGACACGATAGAAACAAGCGAATACGGGTTTTCTACTGATGGAAAAGACGGCGGGACTCTGGGAGGCATCTTCCGGCCTGAAGATGATTACCCGTTACCAATTTAAGGAGTGAAATGCGAATGCCATTTACAAAAGAATTGCCTAAATGGGGGAATCCCGGCCAGCGGCCGCCGCAAACATCCATTGAACAAGGCTATAAGCCGATGGATCACCCACCGGCTGACTGGTTTAACTGGTATCAGTATACGGCTTACCAAGCATTAAAAGAGCTGCAAGAGATCGGGGCCACAAAAGATGATATTTCTTCAGCCGTATCTGATGCTAAAGCATATACTGACAAGCACGAAAAACGAACTGACAACCCACACAAGACAACAAAAGTACAAGTGGGGCTTGGCAACGTTGACAATGTGCAACAGGCTTCGAAAGCTGATTTTGACGCCCATACAAAGGATAATGACCGCCATATTACAGCCACAGAGCGCTCAAACTGGAATGCGAAGGAAACCATTACAGGGGCACAATTGAAAGCTGACAATTCCCTTACTGAGGCGAAAAAATACACTGACGTACTCGAAAAAAAACAAACCGATTTAACGTGGTTCGCTCCGACATTACTAAATAGTTGGAGTAATTACATTGATGCGAATTCAAATGATCAGACCGTTTTTAAAACACGCTATACTAAAGATGTTACTGGTACAGTTTTCGTTGAAGGTGCTATAGCAAAAGGGAAAATAGGCTTCGGTATTCCAGCCTTTATATTGCCGATTGGGTATAGACCAGCAAGAGCTTTTCAATGGGTTGGTGTTTCTTCTCAGGTTGGTATGTCTGGGATTCCCCAGACATACAGAGGGATTGTTGATACTGAAGGTAAGGTAATTATTGAGAACTGTTCAAATACGGCAAACCCAAACGATTATATTAGTCTAGGTTTTAGCTTCAAAGCTGTATAGGGGGACTTCTGATGATACAAGTATATAAATATGATGAAGATTATTTTTTTGAGACTCCTGTAATAATTCAAGGGTTAAATCAGGCTGGAAATATCATTCTGCCTGATAATTGCACAAAAATAGCACCGACTGATGGAATGTACAAACCTCAATTTCATCCAGAAAAAGGAGAATGGTGGGAAGCTGCATCCTTAGAATATATAAAAGGTTTGGAACAAGATCGGGAATCATCAGATTTAGAGATATTAAAAGAACAAAATGCTTTATTGATCTCTCAGTTAGCAAAAACTCAATCTATGTCCAAAGAACAGGCTCAAATGTACGCTGATCTCATTTTCTTACTTACAAAAAAAGGGGTGATATAATTGGACTGGTTTAAAAGTATTCGTGCATGCTTTAACTGGGGATGTTACTCACCGGAAGATGTACGGGAATTTGTTCAATACAACAAAATCACTGAAAATCAATATGAAGAGATTGTTAATTCAGGAAAAACTATTGTTGCAGATGAACAAGTATGATAGTTTAATTTTATGAAAAATACTATCTGTTTACTTATCATTGGTTTATTTATTTTAATGAGTGGGTGCTCAACACATGAAACATCTGTAAAAGGTGCTAGTAAAACATCAATTAAGACTGATAGTTATCGTCCTTTAATGATTGCACATAGGGGGGCTTCTGCTTTAGAGCCTGAGCACACTTTACGATCTTATAAACGAGCAATACAGGATAAAGCTGATTTTATTGAGATCGATCTGAGACAAACTAAAGACGGTAATCTGGTTGCAATACACGATAAGGATGTTAAAAGAACGACAAATGGTAATGGAGATGTGCAGAACCTTACTTTGGCCCAATTAAAAGAACTCAATGCGGGTAAAGGGCAAAAGATATTGACTATTGAAGAAATCATTCAAGAATTTGGCACCTCTATAAAGTATTATATTGAAACGAGAGAAGATAACAGCGGCAATTTAGTCATGGAAGAAAAGTTAATAAATATTTTGAACAAGTATGATTTAATTAAGGAAAACAAAATTGTACTTGAATCCTTTAGTGAAAAGAGTTTAAAGAAGATTCATTCCATAAACAAGGCTATTCCTCTTGTTCGATTGCTGAGAGATGAAGAGGTGAAAAACGTAACATCCGTTAGTCTAAAGAATATAAAAAATTATGCTTATGCTGTTGGACCGAACGCTAAGTTAGTCAATGAAGACATTGTTAAAAAAGTACATGACGCAGATTTAAAGATTCATGTGTTTTTCGATGCGACAACTGAGAAAAAATTGACACCAAAAATGCTTAAATTAAGGGTGGATGGATTATTTACCAATAATCCCGCATATACAAGAAAATTTTTAGACTCGTCTATATAGGCGGGTTTTTTATTTTGCCTCGAAGGAGGTGAAACGTATGAGATAGATAAAAAGGGGGGCGTACTAATGTCACAAATGACGGAGGTACCTGATATGAATCCATTAGAAAAAGAAATGCAACAAATAGCATCAAAACAAGAAAAACTGGAATTGCGAGTTTATTCATTAGAACGCTCTTCAGACAGGCATGATCAGCAGATCACTACGCTTAACGAAAAGCTCAATAAAATCGAAGAGAACACAACTTGGATTAAGCGGACCATCACAGGAGCCATTGTGACAGCAATCAGCACGGGTATTATCGGCGGGGCTATCGCGATCATGTATAACCTGCTGCAAAAATAAGGAGGAAAACAAAATATGAAAAACTTTGACAAAGGCTCAGTCGTTCGGACTGTGCTTCTTTTTATTGCACTGGCAAACCAGGTATTAGTGATGTTTGGTAAGGACGTGCTTCCAATTGCCGACGATCAAGTCAATGATCTGGCGGACGCGGTTTATTTAGGCGGCTCCATCGGGTTTACGATCATCATGTCGCTGGTAACATGGTTCAAAAACAACTATGTGACTAAGAAAGGCCATAAGCAAAAAGCCGTTTTAAAACAGCACGATTTGACCAAGTAAAGGCTGCCGTTCGGCGGCCTTTTTTATATTTCAAAACAGAATAGGAGAGAATTATATGTCAGCATTCAGAAACCAATATATCAATATTAACGAATGGACACGGCCGGGCATTAAAAATAATAGCGTCAGGAAACTTGTCGTTCACTATACCGCGAATCCCGGAGCGCCTGCTGCTAACCATTATAGATATTTTGGAGAAACGCTTCCCTCCCAAAACAGAAAGCAGTCGAAGAAGTACCAAACCTATGCTTCTGCTCATATCTTTGTTGACCGAACAGAGGCTATTTGTATCATTCCATTAAACGAAGTGGCTTACCATGCGAATGATGTTCAGCAGATCGTTAATGGTCAGCCTTACCGCGGAGTAGCGGCATTGAAACCGAACGCGAATTTCTTATCTGTCGGCGTGGAACTGTGCATTGAAAAATCCGGTACTTTCCACCCGGATACAGTTGCCCGAGCGGAACAAGTCTGTGCTGAACTGTGCAAGATGTTTAAACTTGATCCGATCAATGACATCGTACGGCACTATGACATTACTCATAAAATCTGCCCGGCCCCATGGGTAAGCAGGTCACAGGGGTTCGCTGATTTTAAGAAAGGAGTAAAAGCACGATTAGGCGGGGTAGTAATTACCAAACCAACTAACAACAAATCAAAAACTAACACCGATTCGAATAAGGGCCGTTTCATCAAAAACACGGTGGTTTCAAGTGATGGCTTGGTTTTGCGTACAGAACGAAGTGCCAGTTCTTCAATGGTGCTAACCCTGCCGAATGGCACGATTGTAAAATATCAGCTTGGTTCAACTGTCAACGGATGGGGCTATGTTGAGTATACCAATTCAAAAGGCCAAACATTCCACGGCTATGTGAACGTCTCATACATTAAGAGTGATAATGAGCTGAAAAGCGGCGGCAAGAAGAAAGTAACATCGTCAAAGCCTAAAACCACTCAAAAATCAAAATTCAGCCTTCCTGCGGGTATTTTTAAAGTCACAAGCCCGTTGACCCGAGGGGAGGCCGTAAAACAGATTCAGACGGCGCTGGCGGCTCTTCACTATTACCCGGATAAGAATGCAAAGAATTTCGGAATTGACGGCGCATATGGCCCGAAAACCGCCAACGCCGTTAGACGGTTCCAGCTGATGAATGGATTGAAGGCTGACGGCATTTATGGGCCGGATACCAAAGCAAAGCTTGATTCATTATTGAAATAATAAAAAACCCCTCTCTTATGAGGGGGGTTAAAAATCAAAACTTTTCACATCGTTTACCAAGCCATATTCGTTTTTAGAATCAAGAGCTTTTTCATACTTATTCATAAATTTTGAAGTTTCATTCTGCTTTTGATACGATCCTTCATGAATTTCAGTATAATTCTCCCCATTATCTTCAGCAATACCTTTAAAAAGTTCCTCTTTTAATCCTTTTTCTTCATAAGCTTTAATTATTTCTTTTAAATCTTCTACCCTCTTTTTGATAGGGTATCCAATTACATAATTCAGAACCTCTTCTTCATGCATAATATTTCTCTTTAAAGTATCAATTACTTCCCAACCTTCTTGGATATAACGATTTACATTTTGCATATGGCTTAGTTCAATTATTTCCACGTATTCTTTCAAAGTAGCATCTCCTTTAACTTTTATAGAGTGATTATACCAGATTATGAATAAAATAACTCTTTTTTTCACAATATCTATTTACAATCGTAAACAGGTATTGTATAATTAAAGTATAGAAAGGAGGTGCTGGGGTGGACGAGATTAGAAACATTGTTCTTATTATCGCTGGTATCGTGACCATTATCAAAAACATCTATGATATATGGCAAAAGGAAAGCGAAAAGCGAGAAAAGAACATGAAAAAGCGCTCCCGCCGGACAAGCAAGAAGCGCTGAAACATAGTGAGACAAGGGGAGAAAATCCCCTTGCTCCAATATTATATCACGTCCACGACGATATGAAAAAATATTTTAAGCAGTACAGCTCGTTTGATATGACCACACTTATTATCATCATTGCTGGTATTGTGGCTATTGATTACGAAACAGCCGGTACACTTGGGAAAATCACAATGTTTGTTTTATACTTGGCTGTAATGATTATTTTGTTAAAAGGATTTTTTATGATGTGGAGAGAAAGCCGACATGAAAGAAAGTGAAAAAATCAGGTTTATTCAGGAAGAAGTTTTAACCGCAGCGGAAGTTGCCGAGCTGCTTGATGTAACTCGGCAGCGTGTAAGCCAGCTTAACAGCGGTGGGCGGCTCAAAGCGGTTAAGAAGGTGGGAACAGTGGCCTTATTCTTGCTGGACCATGTACAAGCTCTAAAAAAAGAATTAGAAGCAGAGCGGAAGAAATACCGGCCGTATGATCAGTAAAAGCCCACCTGTTAAGAAGGCGGGCTTTTTTGTAATTTCATCGATCTGCACTGCATATAAAGCCATTATTTGTTGTTCAACAAATGCAACAAAAAAATGTCCTCTAGTTATTTATGGTCCCATAATTATTTATGTTTCCATCTTTCATTACTCTATTTAAAGCATCATAATCCTCTTTGTTAAAAGAGACAGTTACTCTATCAACTCTATCCGAATCTGCATACAAGAATAATTGTTGGTTGAATTTTATCCCTGATTGCCCAATTATTCGGTATATCAGGTTTAAAATTTTAAAACAATCTAAATCTACTCCATCTTTTAAATGGTTCTTAATACTAATAATCACATAGTTGTTGACGGTTTCAAATCTAGGCTTCCGGGGAGATATATTGTTAATTTTGCAAAGTCCTTTGACGGATTGTTTGAAAATATCTGAAACCTCATTACTTTTTGACAAAAAAATCACCCTTTTTTTTGTTTATATGGTACCATTATCCATGAATAAATAAAATAGGAGTTGAATTGAATATTATGAAAAAGTTGTTCGTTTTGTCATTTATTGTGCTTTCGTCATTCTTATTAGCAAGTCCTTCTTTAGCAAGTGAAAAACCTAGTCAATTGGAAGATTTATCTCAGCTTGGCGACATTGTTTATCAAGATAATGAGATTACAGTAAGAGATTTAGGCAATGATCCTTTAGTTTCCAATATCATTGCTGAAGACCCAAATAGTGTTATAGCTGATGAAGATGCTGGAATTAAACCAAAAGCTGTGGGTCCCGGAGGAAGGGCAGTTATTAACGCAGCGGATAATGGAAGAACTATTTACTGGACAGTTAGACCAAAAACATTATGGCCTTTCCATTTTGAAGGTTATGTAAAATTACGTTATTATTCTGGTTTTAAAAGAGATGCGCCAATAGGTGGTATGGGGGCTTTAGGAAGCAGTATAAGTGGAGCTGTACACATGAATAAGAATAATGGAGGGTATGCAACTTTGAAGGGTACTGCGTACTCATTGGATATGAGTAAATACTCAGTCTTACCTGGAGTTGGAACTTCATTCTAAGGAGATAATTATATATCTGTTATAAGTGAGTAGACCGCAATAAGTTTGCGGTTTTTTTTCGTTTACACATAATATGCAAATAGTGGTAAAATTTATAAAAACATAGGGGGGATTTTGTGGAGCAAACTTTGTCATCTTCGCAAGTGGGCGTTAAAATTAACGAATGGTATAAAATGATTCGTCAATTCAGCGTTCCGGATGCGGAGATTTTGAAAGCAGAAGTGG